>NZ_JBQCWT010000001.1:0-664543 GCF_051957115.1 Neisseria sp. P0019.S003
TTTCAGGCATTTCAGACGGCATTATTATGGGGACGGCTGATGTATTAAAAGCCAGCCAAGTCATGCCTAAAGCCAAAATCATCACCGTACACATGGATACCGTGAATCATACCGCCGTCAGCCGCGCCGATATGCGTAAATTTATACGCGGTCAAGGCATTGAAAGCCGTGTGAACGTTCCGGAAGACGGGGAGACTGTGAGGCTAGATTGATAAGCGATCATCGTTTAAAGAGAATTTGCAAAAATACCTGAAACCTGACCACTCTTTGTTATGAAAAAGGCTGCCTGAAATTTCAGACGGCTTGAGACCTTTGCAAAATTCCTTTCCCCAAACAGCCGAAACCTAAACACAGGTTTTCGGCTGTTTTTATTTCAAATATCCACTGATTCTACTCAAATCCCCCCTTAATCCCCCCTTAATCCCCCTTGGATACCTGATAATCAGGCATCCTGACCGCCTTTTAGGCGGCAGCAGGCACACTTAGCCTGTTGGCGGCTTTCAAAAGGTTCAAACACATCGCCTTCAGATGGCTTTGCGCACTCACTTTGCTCAGCCCGAAATAGGCTGCCCGGGCATAGCGGAATTTACGGTGCAACGTACCAAAGCTTTGTTCGACCACATAACGGGTTTTCGACAAATATCGGTTGCGTTTGGTTTGCACTTCCGTCAGCGGATGTTTGCGGTGGGCTTTGCGCATAATACCGTCCTGCAGCCGATGCTCTTTCAGATGTTGCCGGTTTTCCTCACTGTCATAGCCTTTGTCGGCATAGACGGTCGTACCTTTGGGTAACCCTTCTAATAAAGGCGACAGGTGTTTGCACTCATGGGCATTGACGGGGGTAATATGCAGTTTCTCGATATAGCCTTCCGCATCGGTGCGGGTATGTTGTTTGTAACCGAGTCTGTAGAGGCCGTTTTTCTTTGTCCAACGGGCATCTTTGTCTTTGCTCGGTGTGGTTTTGCCGCTGACTTGTCCTTCCTCATCGACTTCTATAGCCTGACGCTGTTTGCTGCCGGCGGTCTGAATAATGGTGGCGTCAATGACGGCGGCGGATGCTTTCTCTACTTTTAGGTTTTTTTCGGTCAGTTGGCAGTTAATCAGTTCCAGCAATTCGGACAGGGTGTCGTCTTGCGCCAGCCAGTTGCGGTAGCGGCATAAGGTGCTGTAATCGGGGATGCTCAGTTCGTCAAAACGGCAAAACAGGTTGAAATCGATGCGGGTGATGAGGCTGTGTTCGAGTTCGGGATCGGAGAGGCTGTGCCATTGGCCGAGCAGGACGGCTTTGAACATGGATAACAGGGGTAGGCGGGACGACCACGGTGGTCTCGAAGGTAACGGGTTCTTTGACGATTCAGGTATTGTTCGATCGGCTGCCAATCAATCACCTGATCCAACTTCAACAGTGGGAAACGGTCAATGTGTTTGGCAATCATGGCTTGGGCGGTTTGCTGGAAGAAGGTACTCATGGAAAATCCCCTAAATGTCTTGATGGGAATTTAGGGGATTTTGGGGAATTTTGCAAAGGTCTCACAAGGGATTTGTTGAGAAAAAGGCTGAGGAATATAAACAAAAAGGCCGTCTGAAATTTTCAGACGGCCTTTTTTGTTTTTGAATATTGTAAGTGATTGTACTACTGAGAAAAACAGGAATTAGCAAATTAAAATACTAGCATTATGAATTTAACATAATATAAATTATGCGAATCTAAACTGGCATGATGTTTCTACAAATTATGGCCACAACCAAGCCCATGTGCTTCGTTCTTCTCCTTGCAGTAAAACTAAAGTTCTACAAGCTGAAGCTGTATTCATGCATTCGAAGCCGATTCCGTAGGCTGATAAGGCTGCTGCAATTTTAGGATGCAGAAATTTTTGTTTTTCTCCTGTACCTATAATAATGACTTCAGGACGGTTTTCTGCTGTTTCAATTGCTGATATAAAAATTTGTTCATTTAATTCTTCGATGGTTGTTTGAGGAATGATGCTCACTTTACCATCTTGCCAGCAAATGGGTTCTGAGTATGTTTGTTCACCGATTTGCAATATGCCTTGCGAGGATGAAAAAAATGATGTGGCTTCATCGATATAGTTTTCTGTGATTTTCATGGCAATTCCTGTTTTTATGGTAGAACGATTTTCAGACAGCCTTGGGAAACTTGCAAAAAAAGGTGCAAAATCAAGCAATATCAGGTAGGATTCAACGTTTGACCTTGTGCATTGATGCTTTGCTCTGAATTTACGATTGCAAGCGATTATAACAAGCCTTGGTTTTTCGTGATTATTTTAAAGTATCGGCTCAAAAGGAGACACAATGAAGCCAGTAAATATCGGTCTTTTAGGTTTGGGTACAGTCGGTGGCGGTACGGCTACTGTATTGCAGGACAACGCTGCGGAAATCAGCCGCCGCTTGGGACGTGAAGTCCGTATTTCTGCTGTTTGTGATTTGAGCGAAGAAAAAGCCAAACAAATTTGCCCGAATGCTGCTTTTATCAAAGATCCGTTTGAGCTGGTTCAACATCAAGATGTTGATGTTGTTGTTGAATTGTTTGGCGGCACCGGTATTGCCAAAGATGCGGTATTGAAAGCGATTGAAAACGGCAAACACATTGTTACTGCCAATAAAAAACTGCTGGCTGAATACGGCAATGAAATTTTCCCTTTGGCAGAAGAAAAAAATGTCATGGTACAATTTGAAGCTGCTGTTGCCGGCGGTATCCCTATTATCAAGGCTTTGCGTGAAGGCTTGGCTGCGAACCAAATCCGCAGTATTGCCGGTATTATTAATGGTACCAGCAACTTCATTCTGACTGAGATGCGTGAAAAAGGCAGCGCGTTTGCAGACGTATTGAAAGAAGCTCAGGCTTTGGGCTATGCAGAAGCTGACCCTACTTTTGATATCGAAGGTCATGATGCCGGCCATAAAATTACCATTATGAGCGCATTGGCATTTGGTACGCCGATGAACTTTTCTGCCTGCTATTTGGAAGGCATCAGCAAACTCGACAGCCGTGATATCAAATACGCTGAAGAACTTGGCTACCGCATTAAATTGTTGGGTATTACCCGTAAAACCGACAAAGGCATCGAGTTGCGTGTACACCCTACTCTGATTCCTGAAAGCCGTCTGCTGGCTAACGTTAACGGCGTGATGAATGCTGTCCGCGTCAATGCCGATATGGTTGGTGAAACCTTGTATTACGGTGCAGGTGCCGGTGCATTGCCGACTGCCTCTGCCGTGGTTGCCGACATCATTGATATTGCCCGCCTAATTGAAGCGGAAACTGACCATCGTGTTCCTCACTTGGCATTCCAACCTTCACAAGTTCAAGTGCAAAATATTCTGCCTATGGATGAAATCACCAGCAGCTACTATCTGCGCGTTCAAGCAACTGACGAACCGGGCACTTTGGGTCAAATTGCCGCCCTCTTGGCCAAAGAAAATGTTTCTATCGAGGCTTTGATTCAAAAAGGCGTGATTAATCAAAGCACTGCTGAAATCGTGATTCTGACTCACACCACGGTGGAACACAATGTTAAACGCGCTATCGCAGCGATTGAAGCACTGAGCTGCGTGGATGCTCCGATCACCATGATCCGCATGGAAAGCCTGCATGACTGAGCAACAAACGGAAAGGCCGTCTGAAGAGCAACTGGCAGCCAGAAAAAAAGCCAAGGCAAAAATCCGCACCATCCGCATTTGGGCATGGATTATTTTGTCTTTGCTGGCTCTGACTGCCCTGCTCTCACAATGCGCCATGAACAAACCGCAGATGAAACAAAATGTGGTGGAATCTTGCGTGAAAAACATTCCTTTTGCTGAAAAATGGCAAGCTGATTTGAAGGCAAAAGGTTTGGATGCGCAAAACGAGAAATTGGCTCAAGACTATTGTGTCTGCATGTGGGATCAGCCTTTAAGCAAACTCTCTGACGAGCAAATCCGAAACTTCGGCAAAATCAGCCCTGAGGAGCAACTCAAGCTCTTGGGTGGCGCGGAAGCTTTTGAGGCTCGCGATAAGCAATGCGTGGCTGATTTAAAGGCAGAGTAAACCAAAATATCGGTTTAAGCCAAAGCTACAAGGCCGTCTGAACAACAAACGGCCTTTCTTATATTGATAAATAGTAATAAGAATTGATTTCATTATGTTTTAAGTTTAAGATAGCTTGGTTAATTGCTTTTCTATGGTTATTGCCATGCGTTACCACTTTCCTATTGCCGTTGATATTTATGATTTTTTGTATACTGGCCGGTTTGATTATCTGGAAATCGGACAATCAGCAGAGTCTATTTTGCAGATGTTTCCTGCACCTGATTGCGTCCCTAAAGGCTTGTTGGTGCAAAAAGGCTGGAATATTTGGCTTTATGGCGATATCGAACTGCATTTCTCCGACAATCGTTTGACACAGATTCGTGCTGATTTTCAGCCTGATACTGGATTAAGTGGTGGCCGTTGGGTAAAGTTGAATCCGTGGTTTTTTGCAAATGGCTGCATTGATGTGTATGCTGTTATTCAACGCTTGGTGCAACGCAATATTGACTTTATTAAAACGGAAACGCATACCAACTTAATTTTGCAACTACAAAGCGGGGTCGAATTGATTTTTGAAAAATGCCGGGGTATGCAACTTGCCTCGTTCCGCAAACAAAAAGCCTCCCTGCCCCATTGGGCGCGTGAAACGGCTTCTTAAATAAAACAATGCCGTCTGAAACATCATTTCAGACGGCATTATCAGTTACAAACCATTCAATAATTGTCGGATTTTCGTCATCGCCATAGAAGTCTGTTCGTCACAGCCATCAGTCCCTACTCCGCTATCAAAGCAATCAATGCTGCTGACGCTGCAAAAGTGGGCATAGGCCATTTTCAACTCCCTGGCCAAAACGGCTTCAGGCATACCGGTCATACCGAGTACATCTACGCCGTCACGGCGATAACGGGCGATTTCAGCGCGGGTTGGACGGCGCGGGCCTTGCAGGCAGCCATAAACGGCGGAATCGTAAATCGGCACATTGTGCGCTTTCGTGATATTTAACAACTTTTGTCGCAATTCATTGCAATAAGGGTTGAAAAAATCGGTATGGACAACCGGACATTCTTGGCCTTCAAAAAAGGTATCTTTGCGGCCATAGGTATAGTCGATCAAATCGTCCGGCAACACCAAACTGCCGTTTTCAAAATCGGGGTTGATACCGACAACTGAAGAAATGGCAATAATGTTTTCAACGCCTAAAGAATGTAACGCCCAGATATTGGCGCGGTAGTTGATTTCATGCGGCGCGATGGTATGGCTGAAGCCGTGTCGGGCGAGGAAAACAATGTCCAAACGCCCCAACCTGCCGAATAAAATAGGGCTGCTGGTTAAGCCGTATGGAGTGCGTATGATTTTTCGCTCAGTAATTTCGAGTTCCGGCAGTTTGGTCAAACCGCTGCCGCCGATAATGGCTAACATATAGACTTCCTTTGTTATCAATGGCCGTCTGAAACTTGGATTTCAGACGGCCTTAATATTATCGATTTATTTATGTTTGTAGAAATGGCTGCCGAAATAGGCAGATGCACCTTCACGTAATAAAACCAACGTGACGGCGGCAAGCGGCAAGCCGGCAAGCATACCGACAAAACCCATCAGTTGTCCGAAAGCCATCAACGAGAAAATCACCCAGAAAGGCGACAAACCAATGCGGTCGCCGACGATTTTAGGTGTAATAAAAAAGCTTTCCAAGAATTGGCCGACACCGAATACAGCCCAGACCATCAACAAACCCTGCCATGAGCCATATTGCAAAAGCGCGGCAACTGTTGCCAGTAAAAGACCGGTAAATGCACCCAAATACGGAATAAATACCAAAATACCGGCAATCATACCGATGGCAAAGCCGGAATCCAAACCGACCAGCATCAAGCCCAAGCCATAAACCAAGCCCATAATCATCATAACCATCAGCTGGCCGCGCAGAAACTCGCCCAAAACTTCATCCATATTGCCGCTGATACGCGTGTAGATCTCGATAAAACGGCGTGGAACCAATTTGCTGATTCCGGAAGACCAACGTTTCCAATCCAACAAGAAGTAATACAGCAGCAAAGGCAACAACACCAAATTGCTGACGCCGCTGATCACGTTGCCGCTTTGACGCATCAAGGTTGGAATCCATTCTTTGAGCGTATTGCTCAACTCATCCGTATGCGATTGCAACCATGCAATAATCGATTCTTGATCGATTTGAATATAATCCCCGCTGACGCTGTTGAGCCACGGCAGCAGTTTGTTTTGAACAAAGCCTACGATTTGCGGCAGGTGTTCGGCCAGATTATTAAACTGATTTAACAGCATAGGTATAATAATCAGCATCAACGCCAGTAATATCAGCAAAGCAAACGCCATAATAATCATGGAGGCCGGCGCGCGGCGGATACGCTTCAATTGCAGCCATTCGACCAAGGGATTCAAAACATAGGCCAAAACGGCAGCCACAATAAACGGCGTCAAAACATTGCCTAAGGCATATAAAAGCCAAATAAAGGCCGCGATAACGCAAGCCATAATAATCCACGGTTTTACACTGCGCGCTTTCTTTTGATACATAAAAAGGTATTTCCCAATTGATGTTTAAGGTTTTCGAAATAAATAAGCAGTATAACAGATTCACAAAGGCCGTCTGAACGCGTGACGGCTATCAAGATAAAATAAAAATTGTTGACAATAATGCTAAAAAAATCAGCCTGAATCCTCTAATTTAAGATAAAATACGCTCCGACAATCTACCCATACCCGAATAAGGAAATCCAATGAGCACTTCTTTGAGCTATCGTGACGCAGGCGTGGATATCGACGCAGGCGATCAACTGGTCGAAAACATCAAACCTTTTGCCAAGCGTACTATGCGCCCTGAAGTGTTGGGTGATTTGGGCGGTTTCGGCGCTTTGGTCGAAATCGGTAAAAAATACAAAAATCCGGTATTGGTTTCCGGTACGGACGGTGTCGGCACCAAGCTGAAACTGGCATTCGACTGGGACAAACACGATACCGTCGGCATCGATTTGGTTGCCATGAGTGTCAACGACATTTTGGTTCAAGGTGCAGAACCTTTGTTTTTCTTGGACTATTTCGCTTGCGGCAAGCTGGACGTTGCCCGCGCAACTGATGTGATTAAAGGTATTGCCCAAGGTTGCGAAGAATCCGGTTGCGCTTTGATTGGCGGTGAAACTGCCGAAATGCCGGGCATGTATCCCGAAGGCGAATACGACTTGGCAGGTTTTGCCGTCGGCGTGGTTGAAAAAGAACGCGTCATCAACGGCCGCAGCATTCAGGCCGGAGACGTTGTTTTGGGCTTGGCTTCCAACGGCGCACACTCCAACGGCTATTCGTTGGTACGCAAAATCATCGAGCGCGACAATCCCGATTTGGATGCGGAATTCGACAACGGTAAAACCTTGCGCAAAGCCATCATCGCCCCTACCCGCCTGTATGTGAAACCTATCCTTGCCGCTTTGGAAAAATTTACCATTAAAGGCATGGCTCACATTACCGGCGGCGGCATTACCGAAAACGTACCTCGCGTTTTGCCTGAAAATACCGTTGCACAAATCGATGCCAAAGCTTGGGAATTGCCTAAACTGTTCCAATGGCTGCAAAAAGCAGGCAATGTGGAAACCCAAGAAATGTACCGTACATTCAACTGCGGTATCGGCATGGTCGTTATCATTGCCAAAGAAGATGCCGATGCAGTACAGGCATTCTTGAGCGAACAAGGCGAAACCGTTTACCGTTTGGGCGCAGTTCGTGAGCGCAACGGTGACGAACATCAAACCCAAGTGGCTTGATTGAGATGTAATTAAAAAAGTGCGGATGATGAATCCGCACTTTTTATTGTTTATGGTCTAGGAAAATCTTCGCCCTAGCCTACTTCTTCCATAAAGCCGGCCAACTGAGCAGTATCGTGGGCAATCATCAGCTCTTCATTGGTTGGTACCACCAAAACCGCCGGCATAGAACCTGTTGGGCTGATGATACCGGAGTTGCCGTAGCGTTTGTCCATATTGGCTTTGGTGTCGATGTGCAGACCCAAGAAATCAAGATAGGAAACGGTTTTGGCACGGATGTTACGCGAGTTTTCGCCGATACCGCCGGTAAACACGAGTGCGTCAACGCCGCCACAAGCCACAGCCATCGAAGCAATGTATTTGGCAAGGCGGTAAGTCATTACTTCCAGAGCCAAGCGTGCACCTTCATGGCCTTCATCCGCAGCGATTTCCAAAGAACGGCAATCATTGGAGAGTTCGGAAATACCGAGCAAGCCTGATTTTTTGTTCAGCATTTCATCAACTTGGGCAACATCCAAACCGGCGTGTGAAGTCAGATAGCTGTATACACCCGGGTCGATGTCGCCGCAGCGCGTACCCATCACCAAACCTTCGATCGGCGTGAAGCCCATACTGGTGTCAACGGATTTACCGTTTTTAATGGCGGTAATGGATGCGCCGTTGCCTAAGTGGGCAATAATCATACGGATGTCTTCCAGAGGTTTGCCCAAAATCCGTGCGGCTTCAGGGGCAACGTAACGCATACTGGTACCGTGGAAACCGTAGCGGCGGAAAGCGTATTTTTTACGCAATTCGCGCGGAACGGCATAAGTGTAGGCACGCTCCGGCATGGTTTGGTGGAACGAAGTATCCATCACGCCGACATTGGGCAGGCCCGGGAAATGCTCTTGCGCAGCCAAAATGCCGTTGATATTGGCAGGATTGTGCAGCGGAGCGAGCGGAATGCAGGCATTGAGTTCGTCCATTACTGCTTGGTCGATCAAAACAGATTCGCTGTATTTTTCGCCGCCGTGGGCGATGCGGTGGCCGATGGCTTTAATGCGGTCGTGCAGGCCGTGTTTTTCAAGCTCTTTCAACAGCATACCTACTGCACCGGCATGGTCGTTACGGCCGGTCAAGGCTGTTTGGCATTTTTTGCCGTCTTTGCTGAACGTAATGACTGCTTCGGGCGTACCCAAACGTTCGCCGAGACAGCTTAAGAGAACTTTACCGTTTTTACGGTCGATAACGGCACCTTTGAGTGAAGAGCTGCCGCAGTTCAGAACAAGAATGAGTTGGTTGGACATGGTGTTTCTCCTTTGAATTTTTGATTGTTTTTTTGGCTTCAGGCCGTCTGAAAAGAGCAAAAACATTTGAGAGCTTTTCAGATTGCCTTTGGTTTGATGTTTAAGTCAGGCTTCATGCCCAATCCTAATTTCCATTGCAGGTATCGCTACCTGATTAAAATCTGCTTATTTGGTTTTCAGACGGCATTGTTTAATACTGCGGCCGTCTGAAAACTTAAAAGCAATCTTCCGGCACTCGGACTTGTCCTTCCATAATCACGCGTGCGCTACGGCTCATGACCGCTTTGGTGGCCGTCCATTGTCCGTCCTGACATTCGGCGGCGGCACCGACACGCAGAGTACCTGACGGATGACCGAAGCGGACTTCTTTACGCGCTCCGCCTCCGGCTGCAAGGTTGACCAGCGTACCGGGCACGGCGGCGGCGGTAGCGATGGCAACTGAAGCGGTGCCCATCATGGCGTGGTGCAATTTGCCCATGCTCAGCGCGCGTACCAATAAGTCGATGTCGGCAGCTTTGACGGTTTTTCCGCTTGAAGCGGTGTAATCGGCCGCAGGGGCGACAAAAGCGACTTTCGGAGTATGGGCGCGGGTGGCGGCTTCGGATACATCACTGATCAAACCCATTTTCAGCGCACCATACGCGCGGATGGTTTCAAATTTTTCCAGAGCCGCGGCATCGTTGTTGATGTCGTCTTGCAACTCTTTGCCTGTATAGCCCAAATCTGCGGCATTCAGGAAAATGGTTGGAATACCGGCATTGATAAGCGTGGCTTTCAGACGGCCTATATTCGGCACATCAATTTCATCGACCAAATTGCCGGTTGGGAACATACTGCCTTCGCCGTCGGCCGGATCAAGAAATTCGATTTGTACTTCGGCTGCCGGGAACGTTACGCCGTCGAGCTCAAAATCGCCGGTTTCCAAAACTGCGCCGTTTTGCATCGGTACATGGGCAATAATGGTTTTGCCGATGTTTTTCTGCCAGATTTTGACAGTACACAGGCCGTCTGAAGGGATTTTGTCTTTATCGACCAAGCCTTGTTCGATGGCAAATGCGCCCACGGCGGCGGTCAGATTACCGCAGTTGCCGCTCCAATCGACAAAAGGTTTGTCGATGGAAACTTGTCCGAACAAGTAATCGACATCGTGATCGGCGCGTTCGGATTTATCCAAAATCACAGCTTTACTGGTGGACGAACTGGCGTTGCCCAAACCGTCAATCTGTTTGCCGTAAGGGTCTGGACTGCCGAGTACGCGCAAGAGGATTTTGTCGCGTGCCTCGCCTGCTTCCTGCGCAGCGGGCGGCAGATCGGTGCGTTTGAAGAAAATGCCTTTAGATGTACCGCCGCGGTAGTAAACGGCTGGAATTTTAATTTGCGGCATTTCGAGTTCTCCTTTGTATTTCTAGTATGGTTTTTTCAGACGGCCTCTCAAATATTCAAGGCCGTCTGAAAACCTTTTTGAGCGTAGCCCAGACATTTTAACTATGCCCGATTTACCTTACGCTGCATTTCCTTCTAAGAAGTCTTGTGCGAAACGTTGCAACACGCCACCGGCTTCATATACCAACACTTCTTCTGCAGTATCGAGGCGGCAGGTAACCGGAACTTTGACGGTTTCGCCGTTTTTACGGTGAATCACAAGGGTCAGGTCGCAGCGCGGTGTGCGTTCGCCGACAACGTCGTAGGTTTCCGTACCGTCCAGTTGCAGGGTGTGGCGGTTGGTACCCGGTTTGAACTGCAGCGGCAACACGCCCATACCGATCAAGTTGGTGCGGTGGATACGCTCGAAGCCTTCGGCAACAATCGCTTCCACACCGGCGAGGCGTACGCCTTTCGCAGCCCAGTCGCGGCTTGAGCCTTGACCGTAGTCCGCACCGGCAATGATGATGAGCGGCTGTTTTCGGTTCATATAGGTTTCGATGGCTTCCCACATACGCATGGTTTGGCCTTCTGGTTCAACGCGTGCCAGCGAACCTTGGCGTACGCTGCCGTCTTCGTTTCTCACCATTTCGTTAAACAGTTTCGGATTGGCGAAGGTTGCGCGTTGGGCGGTCAAGTGGTCGCCGCGGTGGGTTGCGTAAGAGTTGAAGTCTTCTTCAGGCAAACCCATTTTCGCCAAATATTCGCCTGCGGCACTGCTGGCCAAAATTGCATTGGACGGCGAGAGATGGTCGGTGGTGATGTTGTCGGGCAAAATCGCCAGCGGACGCATACCTCTTAATGTGCGTTCCCCTGCCAGTGCACCTTCCCAATAAGGTGGGCGGCGGATGTAGGTGGACATTGGACGCCAGTCGTACAGCGGGCTTGGTGCTTTTTGTGCTGTGCCGGTATCGAACATCGGGATATAAACGTCGCGGAATTGTTGCGGTTTCACATATTCGGCCACAATGGCATCGATTTCTTCATCGGTGGGCCAAATATCTTTCAGGCGGATTTCTTTGCCGTCTGCAACGCCGAGTACATCGTTTTCAATATCGAAACGGATGCTGCCTGCCAATGCGTAGGCAACGACCAACGGAGGCGAAGCGAGGAAAGCCTGTTTTGCATACGGATGGATACGACCGTCGAAGTTACGGTTGCCTGACAATACGGCGGTGGCGTACAAATCGCGGTCGATGATTTCTTTTTGGATTTTCGGATCCAGCGCGCCGCTCATGCCGTTACAGGTGGTACATGCGAAGGCAACGATACCGAAGCCGAGTTTTTCCATTTCAGGCAGCAGGCCTGCTTCTTTCAAATAGATTTCGGCTACTTTTGAACCCGGGGCAAACGAAGATTTCACCCAAGGTTTGCGTTTCAAGCCGAGACGGTTGGCATTGCGTGCCAACAATGCGGCGGCGACAACGTTACGCGGATTGGAAGTATTGGTACACGAAGTAATCGCGGCAATAATCACTGCACCGTCAGGCATTTGGCCGTCTGAAGGCTCTTCGTAAGGTTTAGCCAAGCCTTTGCTTGTCAAATCGGCGGTCGCAAAACGGGCATGCGGGTTACTTGGGCCTGCCATATTGCGCGTTACGCTGCTCAAATCAAATTTCAATACGCGAGGATAAACGGCGTTTTTCAAGGCATCTGCCCACAAGCCTGCGGTTTTGGCGTAGTTTTCTACCAATTTCACCTGCTCATCATCGCGGCCGGTCAGTTTCAAATAATCAATGGTTTGCTCATCAATAGCGAACATCGCGGCGGTTGCGCCGAACTCAGGGGTCATATTGGAAATAGTGGCACGGTCGCCGATGGACAGGCTTCTTGCACCTTCGCCGAAGAATTCGACAAATGCGCCAACCACGCGCTCTTTACGCAAGAATTCGGTCAGTGCCAACACGATGTCGGTGGCAGTAATGCCCGGCTGGCGTTTGCCGGTCAGCTCAACGCCGACAATATCAGGCAGACGCATCATGGATGCACGGCCCAACATCACGGTTTCGGCTTCCAAACCGCCCACGCCTACGGAAATCACGCCCAATGAATCGACGTGCGGCGTATGTGAGTCAGTACCCACACAAGTATCAGGGAATGCCACGCCGTTTTTAACTTGGACAACCGGCGACATTTTTTCCAAGTTGATTTGGTGCATAATGCCGTTGCCCGCCGGAATCACATCCACATTTTCAAATGCGGTTTTTGTCCAATTGATGAAGTGGAAACGGTCTTCGTTGCGTCGATCTTCGATTTCGCGGTTTTTGCGGAAGGCATCAGGATCGTAACCGCCGCATTCAACGGCCAAAGAGTGGTCGACGATGAGCTGAGTTTGCACCACAGGATTCACTTTGGAAGGATCGCCGCCTTTTTCGGCAATCGCATCGCGCAGGCCTGCCAAATCCACCAACGCTGTCTGACCCAGAATATCGTGACACACCACGCGCGCCGGATACCAGGGGAAGTCGATTTCCTGTTTTCCCTCAATCAGTTGGCCCAACCAGCTTTGCAGCGTAGGCAGGTCGACTTTGTCTGCGCGGTTGACCAAGTTCTCAGCCAAGATGCGGCTTGTATAAGGCAGCTTGTCGTAAGAGCCTGGTTTGATGTCTTCACACGCCTGACGCGCGTCGTAATATTCCAAATCCGTACCGGGCAAAGCTTTGCGGTAGCGTTGGTTGGCAGTCATGTCGGTTCTCCTAAATCTATTCTTTTTTTGGTTTTGGGGTTTCAGACGGCCTGTTGATTCGGACCTTAAGGCCGTCTGAAACCATAAATTCTGTGTTATTGCTTGTTGTCTGAAATCTATTCGCGGTATGAAAAAAAATTGCTGCTCCGCTACCATCATTCCCGTATAGACGGAAATCCAAACTTAAATCTTTCAGCACTCTTTACAGCAGAACATTTCAACTTTTGAATTTCTGCCTGTATGGGAATGACGACAGCAGAGCAGCATGTTTTCCAAACGGCCGGCTCTCTCTCTCGCATACTGCACTAGGCCGTCGAAAAACGAAAACATCATTTATTCATTGTTTTCAAACGGCATTTCGAGATGGGGTGGGCAGGCGGCCCACCCTGCTGTTACGCGTATTAGCGGTTTTCAATCTCCACGAATGCCAAATCTTCAGGGCCTGTGTAGTTTGCGCTCGGACGGATGATTTTGCCGTCTTTGCGTTGCTCGAGAACGTGTGCGCTCCAACCGGTTGTACGGGAAATTACGAACAGCGGTGTGAACATAGCGGTCGGTACGCCCAATTTTTGGTAGGAAACGGCAGAGAACCAGTCCAGATTCGGGAACATTTTTTTCTCTTCCCACATCACGCTCTCCAAACGTTCGGCAATGTCAAAGAGGCGCATATCGCCGGTTTCTTTGCTCAAACCGCGTGCCACTTCTTTAATGACAACGTTGCGAGGGTCGGAAATGGTGTACACCGGATGACCGAAACCGATCACGATTTCTTTGCGGCCTATGCGTTCGCGGATGTCTGCTTCGGCTTCGTCGGCATTGCGGTAGCGTTTTTGAATATCGTAAGCCACCTCGTTCGCACCGCCGTGTTTCGGACCTTTCAACGCGCCGATTGCACCGGTAATGCTGGAGTACATATCAGAGCCTGTACCGGCAATCACGCGGGCAGTGAAGGTAGAAGCGTTGAACTCGTGTTCGGCATACAGAATCAGTGAAACGTGCATGGCTTTGATGTGTGATTCGCTTGGGCGTTTGCCGTGCAACAAGTGCAGGAAATGACCGCCTATGGTCTCTTCGTCGCTTTCAACTTCAATGCGTTTGCCGTTGTGCGAATATTGATACCAGTACAGCAGGAGGCTGCCGAGGCTGGCGATCAGTTTGTCGGCGATGTCGCGCGCTTCACTTTCCGGATGGCTTTCACGTTCAGGATGAACGCAGCCCAGCATGGATACGCCGGTACGCATCACGTCCATCGGATGGGTATGTGCAGGCAGGCTTTCCAAAACTTTAATCACACGGATAGGCAGGCCGCGCATGGATTTGAGCTTGGTTTTATAAGCGGCCAGCTCGAATTTGTTGGGCAGATGACCGTGAATCAGCAGGTGGGCGACTTCTTCAAACTCGCATTTTTGTGCCAAATCCAAGATGTCGTAACCGCGATAGCTCAAATCGTTGCCGGTACGGCCAACGGTACACAATTCGGTATTACCAGCCGCAACGCCAGAAAGCGCAACAGATTTTTTAGGTTTGAAAGTCGGGGTTTGAGTAGTTTCAGTCATGGTATTTCTCCTTTGTATTTTTGTGGGTTTTATTTTTCAGACGGCCAATGCGGATTTGTTGAAAGGCCGTCTGAAAGCGGTTACTTATTTTTGAAACAATTTATCCAGTTTTTGCTCGAAGGCATGATAGTTCAGATGCTCGTACAGCTCGGCACGGGTTTGCATACTGTCAACCACTGCGGCCTGAGTGCCATCGCGCATAATCGCTTCATAAACATTCAAAGCGGCTTTGCTTGCTGCGCGGAACGATGACAGCGGATACAGCACCAACGACACGCCGTTTTCAGCCAGCTCGCTTTGGGTATAAAGCGGAGTGGAACCAAACTCGGTAATGTTGGCCAATACAGGCACTTTCACTGCATCTGCAAATTGGCGGTACATTTTCAAATCGGTCATGGCTTCAGGGAAAATCATGTCTGCACCGGCTTCGACACAAGCCTGAGCGCGTTCGATAGCGGCATCCAAACCTTCTACCGCCAGCGCATCGGTACGCGCCATAATCACGAAGTTCTCATCAACGCGGGCATCTACGGCAGCTTTGATACGGTCGACCATTTCATCTTTAGAAACGATGGCTTTGTTCGGACGGTGGCCGCAGCGTTTTTGCGCTACCTGATCTTCGATGTGAACCGCTGCAACACCAGCGCGTTCAAAGTTGCGAATGGTACGGGCAATATTAAATGCACCGCCCCAACCCACATCGATGTCCACCAGCAGAGGCGTATCCACGTTGTCCGTAATGCGTCGTGCGTCGATCAGCACATCTTCCATTGTGGTAATGCCCAAATCAGGGATACCGCAAGAGCAGGCTGCCACGCCGCCGCCGGACAGGTAAATCGCTTTGAAACCGCTTTGGGTGGCCAATCGTGCAAAGTAAGCATTGACGCAACCGACTACGGCAAGAGGGTTTGATTCTTTCACGGCTTGACGGAAACGCGCTCCGGCAGAGTGTTGGCTCATCATATTTCTCCTTTATAGACTTTTTTCAGTATTAATCGGACGGCTCAGTTTTTCACAACTTGAAACGAACCGTTTAAAAAGAAACAATCGTTCTAAAAACTGTTTTCAGACGGCCTATAAAATTTCCATTATCAACCATCTAAAAATTTAAAATTAATAAAAACAAATAGTTATCAAAACCAATAAATATAATAAGGCTGAAGCGGAGGCGTTTGTTTTTTAAATATTATTAATCAGTATATGAATGCAACAGGGGAAAGAAGTTTTAAAACCCGAAGTGTTTGAAGGAATGCGGAAACTGGATTCGGGTTGAGAGCCTTCAGACCGCCGCGACTGGCAATAAGCAGACGACGACGGGATCGGCGGAGAGAGGGGAAAATCTATAACAAGAGAGAGTGGTTTGATACAGATTCATGATGATGTTCCTTTGTAGTGCGATGTAGTTTTTATTTATGGAAACAAATTTAAAAAATAAAACCGGTCTTGTCAAACACTTTTTTCAAAAAAATTATAAAAAATTCAGTTATTAATAAACGATTTTTTTGCAACAAATGTAAAAAACGGACAGGCTGTACCACATCAAACCCTTGTGTGGCCTAGCTTCTGTCCGTTTTGTACTTTTGGCTGATAGTCAGAATAATTGTAAACAATCCATCTAAAAATAATTTATAATTGATTCATTTATAAGGAACTTTTAAATATGCCTTCTGAAAAAATTAAAATTTTTGCCTTTAAATTTTCAGACGGCCTTTGCATGATGACTACTCTGCACTAAATGCCGTCTGAAAAGTCTGTTTGTCAATGGTAATGTCGGCAGTGTAATCATGGCGGCCTTCGACGCAAAACGGCAAGCGGATTTGCGCAGCCTGCCAACTTTGCGGCGATTGTTGCGTCAGGTTATAGTGGTTGAAGCCCATGTCCATGTTTTTCATACTGAAACTGATACTGACCGCACCCGTATTCTTCGGCACATTCTCCACCACAATATCAAAAGGCTCGTGTGTATTGATGGAGGTCGCACGCACTTTTGAACCGTCAGGCAGGACGCAGCCTTGTGTCAGACTACATTCGACTACATTCGCTTTTATCTGTTGCCGCTGCCACCAATCCAAGAGCAGCAGTTTGGCCGCCGCAAACACAATCAGTAAAACAGCGGCAATCAGTAGTTTTTGATTTTTACTCATTCCAGACGGCCTCAATGTCATTATCGGTCACAACGGCATGCGCACCTATGCTCCGCCACTGTTCGCGATAAATGGAAACCATACTTTCCGGAGCTGCCGTAATCAACGGCATAGCCACGCCTTGTGCCAAAATATCGACAACTTGCTTGGCTGCCACTTCATTCGCCACTTTCCACACGACAGTATCCGCATTTTGCACCTGCTGCCATTGTTCGGCATTTTCAATGATTGGCCATGCGCTAGACGCTTCTATCGGCTTGCCTTGCTGCCAATCGGCAAATTCCAACAATACGGCAGAGGCGGTTTGATGCTGAGCCGATAGATATGGCACAACATGATATTCGCCCATGCTGTTTTGGCCGCTCAAGCCACTTTTCAGGCGGCCTTGAAGCTGGCGCGGAATGGATAGGGAGCGTAATAATGCGCTATTGGCAGGCAACATCGGCGCAACGGTAAAATCCCCTGCCTTTTGCCATGCCCATTTCTGCCCTTCCCTCGATTGGATTTCGCCTGTCCATTGGTCGGCTTCTACCCATAAAAAATGCAGGCGTACATGTGCGTGTTCGTAGGAATGGACTTTGGTCAGCCACGGCGTAGCGGCGAGGATACGGATGCCGAGTTCTTCTTCAAACTCGCGTTGCAAGGCTTGAAAATCGCTTTCACCGGCTTCTACCTTGCCGCCGGCAAATTCCCAATAACCGGCATACGGTTTACCCTCGGGGCGGGAACTGAGCAGGTAGCGGCCGTTTTGGTCGAGCAAAATTCCGGCAACCACTTGCACCAATGGACGTGTGTCTTCAGTCATCATGAGATTATTCTTAATATGTGGCAGGCGGCGACACCTACCGATTTATGCGTAAAAAAACGATGTCGGGCCTATACGCCCGACCTTTGACAAATACCTAACTCTTCAGGCCGTCTGAAAAGGATGCTCTATTTCAGAATACTTAAATCCGGCCTTATTTTTCCGCAATGACAAAAGCCATGACGGTATCCTCTTCATCGCTCATACTGAGATGACAGCCGTGGATGCCCTGCTCTTCCAGCCATTTGCTCAAAACCGGTGCAAAAAACAATTCAGGTTTGCCCAGTGCGTCATGTCCAACACCGATATTGCGGAAAGACACCACGCCGCGTATGCCCGTACCGACGGCTTTGGCAAAAGCTTCTTTGGCGGCAAAGCGTTTGGCAAGATAGTTGACCGGCTTGCCTGCCTGTGGAAACTCCAACAGCTCTTCCGGGCTGAGAATGCGTTGCGCAAATGCCAGTCCGAATTTTTTGTTCAGGCGGATAATGCGTTTGAGAGAAACAATGTCTGTACCGATTCCGTAAATCATGGGTCTGCTCCTTGTTTAAATAGTCAGGCCGTCTGAAAGTGTGAATACCGACCAAAGCAAACCGCTTTAGCCGGTATGGCTGATGCCGTTAAGGCAGCATTCTGGCTCTGAACATGACTTCCTTCATTTGGCGGACCGCTTCAGGCAGGCCGAGGAAGAGTGCTTGGGAAATCAGCGAATGACCGATGTTCAGCTCGCGGATGGCAAGAATTTGAGCAATCGGCGTTACGTTGTGAATGGTCAGGCCGTGTCCGGCATTGACGACCAAACCCAAATCGCTGGCGTAATGCGCGCCGTTTTGAATGCGCTCGAATTGTTTCATTTGCTCGGCGTGGCTGTGCGCATCGGCATATGCGCCGGTGTGCAACTCGATAACGGGCGCACCGACATCATAAGCGGCTTGGATTTGCGCGTTGTCGGCATCGATAAACAAGGACACGCGGATGCCTGCGTCGGTCAGGATTTTAGTAAACTCTGCCACTTTATCCTGTTGCGCCAATACGTCCAAACCGCCTTCTGTAGTCACTTCTTGACGTTTTTCAGGCACGAGGCACACGTCTTCCGGCATGACGTTGAGCGCGTTTTCCAGCATTTCTTCCGTCAGCGCCATTTCCAAATTCAAACGCGTGCGGATAGCGTTTTTAACGGCAAATACATCCGCATCTTTAATATGGCGGCGGTCTTCACGCAAGTGCATGGTAATTAAATCTGCGCCGTGGGTTTCCGCAATCAGCGCCGCTTCGACAGGGCTGGGATAAATCGTACCGCGCGCATTGCGGACGGTGGCAATATGGTCGATGTTTACGCCTAACAACATAATAATGTCCTTTCTTTAAGGTTTCAGACGGCCTAAGCCTTTACCTACAAAGGCCGTCTGAAAAAATTCAACTGCCCAAACCAAACTGCTGCAACTGCTGCAAAACCTGCCGAGACTTGATGCCCTCAGGCAGAAGGTTGTCAATCAAAAGCCGTGTCACTTTCAAAGCCTGACCGAGGCTTTCCTGATGAACGAAGCTGCCTTCCCTCAAATCGATTAAGGTCGCGCCCAATACGGCCACGCCCTTATTGAGCGCATGGAAACGGTCGGCCTCGGACAGGGGAACCACAGCCTCTTCCGGCGTGAGCCAATAAGTTTCTTCGCCATTGATTTCATTGCCGTTGCCATCATGAAACAAATTGGGGGCGAAGCCCAAGCGTGTCAACAACGTCCATTCAAAACGGCGCAAAGCGGCAATATGGTTGGCCTCGCAACAAATGGTTTTCATGGTTTCCGCCAAAACATCGTAAAGCTCGGGCAACGGGTCTTCGCGGACGGTCAACTTCAGCATCAACTCGTTCACATACAATCCGCTGAACAAAGCCCTGCCCTGAGGCTGCGGCCAACCGCCTATCCATTCGGCGCGATGCAGGGTCTTCAACTCTTGCGAGCCATACCAAGACGCGCTCACCGGCACAAACGGCACCAACACGCCGCGCAATTCGCTCTGCCGTTTGCGCGCGCTTCTGGCCAACAAAGCGACCCGCCCATAACGGCGGCTGAAAGCCTCCACCCACAAGCTGCTCTCACGCCACGGGGCGGAAGCAAGCAGAAAGATAGGTTCGTGGTTGATGCGGTTTGGTTGCGCCATAAGGGTTTGGAAAGATAAAGATTGTGTCGATTATAACGGAAAATCGACGCAAAAAGGCCGTCTGAAAATCCGCCTTCTATAAAGGCCGTCTGAAAACCTTTATAATCCGTTTTGAATGAACAACTGACTTTCCTGTGTTTATGCCGAAATTCCCTTTTAAATCTGCCCTTTCCCTGCTCTCCGCAGCCCTATTATCTGCCTGCTCGCTGGTAAAATATCAACCTATCGCCGGTATTGATACGGTCGACCTGCAACGTGGCTACCGCTTTGAAACCAGCCAACTTCAGCGCAACAACGAAGACGATACGCTTATTGTATTGATGTTCTCCGGCGGCGGTACGCGCGCGGCAGCCTTAGGTTATGGCGTGTTGGAGCAGCTTCATAAGCAACAGATTACCATCGGCGGCAAAAAACAATCTCTGATGTCGAATGTCGATGTGGTGGTCGGCGTATCCGGCGGCTCGGTTTTAGCGGCTTATTTTGCACTCAAGGGTGAAGAAACCATTCCCTTGTTTTATAAACGTTTCCTACACCAAAACTTCCAACGCCAAGTCGTTAAACAAGCATTTTCCATGTCCAACCTGCCCCGACTGGCCTCACCTGAATACGGACGCGGCGATCTGTTGCAGGAGCAGTTTGAAAACTACCTTTTCGGCAAAACTACTTTCCGCGATTTGGAAAAAAATGCCAAAGGCCCGTTTGCCATCATTTCCGCCACCGATATGGGCATAGGCGAGCGTTTCAATTTCACGCAGGAATATTTCGACCCGATGTGTATCGACTTGGGCGACTTGCGACTTGCCCGCGCTGTCGCAGCTTCAAGCTCCGTGCCTATGGTATTTGCACCGATTACCCTAAACAACAACGGCGGACGCTGCAGCTACACGCCGCCGATCAAAATCGAAGATGCAGACGGCAGCGAAACAGGCAGACAACAAAGTCGCACCATAAAAGAATTTTACGAGCGCTTCCAAAAATACGCAGATGGGAAAAACCGACCCTACATCCACCTGATAGACGGCGGCCTGACCGATAATCTGGGTATGCGCAGCCTTTTGGATATGACGGAAATGTACCCGGAAAAAATCCTGACAAACAAAATCCTGCAAAACAATATCCGCCATATCGTCGTCATCAACGTCAATGCGCAAAACCAAGTCAGCAGCAATTTGGACAAAACCGCGGCCGTTCCCGGTTTCCGCGATGTCGTCTCCTCTATCGTCAATATCCCCATTGACCAAAACTCGCAAGAATCCCTGCGCCGTTTCCGTGCCTTCGTCGATCAGTGGAATAAAGACAAACAAACCGACGGTATCAGCTTCTCCTTCGTCAGCCTCAACCTCAAAGACCTCCCTCCTTCCGAGTTGAGGGAAAAAGTATTGAACATTCCGACCAGTTTTTATCTGCCGCCGGAAGATGTGGACAACCTGCGTACCGCCGCTGCCGAACTGATGAAGCAATCGTTGGACTACCGCAACCTGCTGACAGAATTTGCAGCGCACCACAATCCCGACGCCATCTTTGCCGAACCGCCGCCGGACGCTAAAGATTTCAAACCGTTAAACGAAAAAGAAACACAGAAACAATCTGTTCCATAAAGTATTGCTCTGTTAAAATAGACAAATAGATTTCAACCCCTTCAGACGGCCTCAGAGATAAAGGCCGTCTGAAAAAAATATCAAAAATAGAATAAAACCATGACCGAAAAAACCACACCTATCGTTACTGATATTGACCGCCCTATCCTCGTTCCGCCGGGCGGTCATAAAAAAGTCCTGCTGCATTCCTGCTGCGCCCCATGTTCCGGCGAAGTGATGGAAGCCATGCTTGCCAGCGGCATCGACTACACCATTTATTTTTACAACCCCAATATCCATCCGCACAAAGAATATATGTTGCGCAAAGAAGAAAATATGCGCTTTGCGGACAAATTCGGCATTCCCTTTGTCGATAAAGACGACGACTACGAAAATGACCGCAAAGAATGGTTCGCCAAAGCCAAAGGCATGGAATTTGAACCCGAACGCGGTATCCGCTGCACCATGTGTTTCGATATGCGTTTTGAAAAAGCGGCCCAATACGCTCATGAAAACGGCTTCCATGTTTTCACCAGCTCACTGGGCATTTCACGCTGGAAAGACATGAAACAGATCAACGGCTGCGGCCATCGCGCCGCCGAGCCGTATGATGACTTGGTTTATTGGGATTTTAACTGGCGCAAAGGCGGCGGCAGCGCACGCATGATTGAAATCAGCAAGCGTGAGCATTTCTACCAACAAGAATATTGCGGTTGCGCCTACTCCCTGCGTGACTCCAATGCCCACCGCAAATCGCAAGGCCGCATCCCCATCAAGCTGGGCGTATTGTATTACGGTGATGAATCCACACAATACGAGCCTCAAGCCGAAAACAAAATCATTGTTGAGAAATAAATATCAAAGGCCGTCTGAATGTTTCAGACGGCCTTTGTTTAAATCAGATGATTAACGGCGGCGGAATTTACCGTGATCAAAATCATCAAATGCCTGATAAGCAGCTTGGCATTGAATTTTTTGCTCGGCATAAGGCAAACCGCGGAATGCTTTTGCCGCTTTACGGTTTTCCCTCAATTCGGCCTTGTTGCCTTTGTAGCGATACCAAGCGGCACGGCGCTCAAGGTATCTCTTACAAGCAGGATGCAATTTGTTTTTCTTCGCCTGTTGGTGTTTGCTCACATGATGGCCATGCGGTTTGGCCGCCGCTTCGGCAGAATAAGTATCCAAGCTCAATACGGCAACCGCCGCCAGTGCGGAACCTAAATTTTTCAACATTAACATGATTCGCCTCCTAAATAGTTTTTCCATTATATGTTTCGCCAGGGCACCGGCAAAACGCCCATTTTTTACATGACAAAAATGTGGTTAATTACTACATCATACTACTTGCTTTGCAAAATTTAACACTCCTTCCATTTAGACGAAACCTGAATATAAATTTCTTTATTTCATAAGCCTCTAGCCAATGTCTGGCCAAATGTGATGCAAACGCAAAATAATGCCAAATCGCCACAAAGCCACATAAAATCTAGTTTAAGCCTCCCATCCCCTAATCCACACCCCGAAAAAAGCGCATTGTCAAGTCTAGTTAAACAAAGAAAAATACATTATATTGTGCCGTTCAAAGCAATCACATACCGTATCTTGTGTTTTTTAATGGGAAGACTGAACAATGAATGCAGCAACGAATATTAAAGTAACCAAACGCGACGGACGCTTGGAAGATATCAATTTAGACAAAATCCACCGTGTTGTTACTTGGGCGGCAGAAGGCTTACAAAACGTCTCCGTATCGCAAGTCGAGCTCAAATCTCATATTCAGTTTTACAACGGTATCCGTACCGACGATATCCATGAAACCATCATCAAGGCCGCGGCCGACCTAATCTCACAAGATACGCCCGATTATCAATATCTGGCTGCCCGCCTCGCCATTTTCCATCTGCGTAAAATCGCTTATGGCGAATTCGAGCCGCCTCACCTCTACGATCACGTTAAAAAACTGACCGAAGCAGGCAAATATGACCGCCACATCATCGCAGATTACAGCCGCGAAGAATTCGACGAGCTGAATGCCTATATCGACCACAGCCGCGACATGACCTTCTCTTATGCTGCCGTAAAACAGCTGGAAGGCAAATATCTGGTTCAAAACCGCGTTACCCGCCAAATTTATGAAACGCCGCAGTTTTTATACATTTTGGTGGCCATATGTCTCTTCAGCAAATATCCGAAAGAGACCCGTTTGGATTACGTCAAACGCTTTTATGACGCTGTTTCCACATTCAAAGTATCGCTGCCTACGCCTATCATGAGCGGCGTGCGTACGCCTACCCGTCAATTCTCAAGCTGCGTGTTGATTGAATGCGACGACAGCCTCGACTCCATAAACGCCACCACCAGCGCGATTGTAAAATACGTTTCCCAACGAGCAGGCATCGGCATCAACGCCGGCCGTATCCGCGGCTTGGGCAGCGAAATTCGTGGCGGCGAAGCACAACACACCGGCTGTATCCCATTCTTCAAAATGTTCCAAGCGGCCGTTAAGTCCTGCTCGCAAGGCGGCGTACGCGGCGGCGCGGCAACCTTGTTCTACCCATTGTGGCACATTGAAGCCGAAAGCCTGTTGGTATTGAAAAACAACCGCGGCGTAGAAGACAACCGTATCCGCCAACTGGACTACGGCGTGCAAATCAACCGCCTGCTGTACACCCGCTTGATCAAAGGCGGCAACATTACCCTGTTCTCGCCGAATGAAGTTCCAGGTTTGTATGATGCCTTCTTCGCCGACCAAGACGAATTCGAGCGCCTCTACACTCAATACGAGCAAGATCCAAACATCCGCAAACGTACTTTGCCGGCAACAGAATTGTTCTCCACCCTGATGCAGGAACGCGCCGGTACCGGTCGTATCTACATCCAAAACGTTGACCACTGCAACACGCACAGTCCGTTTGATCCGCGCGTTGCGCCTGTTCATCAGTCCAACTTGTGCATGGAAATCGCCCTGCCAACCAAACCGCTGGACAACATCAATGATCCGAACGGCGAAATTGCCTTGTGTACCCTGTCCGCCTTCAACTTGGGTGCATTGAACAACTTGGACGAACTGGAAGAGCTTGCCGATTTGACCGTACGCGCACTTGATGCCCTGCTGGATTATCAAGACTATCCGGTTGCAGCAGCACGCACCGCAACCATGAACCGCCGCACACTCGGCATCGGCGTCATCAACTACGCCTACTATTTGGCGAAAAACGGCGTACGTTACAGCGACGACTCAGCCCTCGGCCTGACCCACCGCACCTTTGAAGCCATGCAGTATTACCTGCTCAAAGCATCGGTAAACCTTGCCAAAGAATACGGCGCATGCCCGCTCTTCAACCAAACCGTTTATTCGCAAGGCAAACTGCCCATCGACACCTACAAAAAAGACTTGGATGCCGTGTGCAGCGAGCCTTTGCACTACGACTGGGAAAGCCTGCGCGCCGACATCGTCAAATACGGCCTGCGCAACTCTACCCTGACCGCACTCATGCCGTCTGAAACCAGCTCGCAAATTGCCAATGCCACCAACGGCATCGAGCCGCCACGCGGATTGGTAACGGTCAAAGCATCGAAAGACGGTATTTTGAAACAAGTCGTGCCGGAGTTTGAAACCCTGAAAGACGCCTACGAAACTCTGTGGCAGCTTCCCGGCAACGAAGGCTACCTGAAACTTGTCGGCGTAATGCAAAAATTCGTCGATCAATCGATTTCCGCCAATACCGCCTACGACCCGAACAAATTTGAAGGCAGCAAAGTTTCCATGAAACAAATGCTCAAAGACCTGCTGACCGCCTATAAATACGGTGTCAAAACCCTGTACTACCATAACACCCGCGACGGCGCGGACGATACGCAGGCCGATATTCAAGATGACGGCTGCGCTGGTGGGGCTTGTAAGATTTGACAATGGGAGATTTCAGACGATCTTTAGAGTTTAAAAGGTCGTCTGAAAATAAAACAAAGGATGGAAGAAAGTGTCTAATGCTTATTATGATAATCCAGCACAAAGATTATTGAAAATTATTAAAAAAGCTAAAGGAGTTTCATCACTTCGTACTTCAAGAGGTGCGTGGATGGAGATTTTAAATCTAACTAATGATGAAGCTAGTGATCGTAATATTCTATTTTCGATTAGCAAAGTTATAAATTTAATTGAGGAGATTAATAACTATTTCCAAGTAAATGAACCTGACTATATCGAGCATTGTCAGAATTGGATGGAAAACATATTGTTTTTTCTTGGTAAATCGGTAGAGTTAGATAGACAATGGGGTGATGTCATTTATTATTTAGATGAAAATATGACTTCATATCTTTATTCTTCTGTTAAGATTATTGATGCTAATTTTGAAAAAAATCAACTTTCATTTTTGAGAAAAATTGATGAAAGTGAACTAATTGAAATAAATAATTCTATAAAAAGTATATATCAGGACATATTAATTTCTGAAAATATAGAAGACAATGTTAAGTCTTCTATTCTAAAATATCTTTTGCGTCTTATTGAATCCATTGATCAATATGCAATTACTGGTTCTGAAGCTATTATCGAAGTCCTAGAAAATACTGTTGGTCATATGTATTTCAACCATGAATATAAAGAATTCATGAGCAATACAGAAACTGGTAAGAATCTCCTTTCTAAAATGGGAGAAATTGCAAAAAAAGTTACCTGTTTTACGGGGATTTTAGAGTTAGCTAATAAGAGCTTCGAATTAATTGAAAATATTAAAGATTTTAATAATTTATAAGTATGTTTTAGATAAAAGAGATAAATTTCACAATATTAATATTACCATTTTAAGTTAATCTAAAAAGAGTTCCCCATGTCCTGCGAACACCTAACCATGTCATACAGCACCTTTTCCAAAACCAAAAACGACGCGCTGAAAGAGCCGATGTTTTTTGGTCAACCGGTAAATGTCGCCCGTTATGACCAGCAGAAATACGAAGTATTTGAAAAACTGATCGAAAAACAATTGTCTTTCTTCTGGCGTCCGGAAGAAATCGACGTGTCGCGCGACCGTATCGACTACGCCAATCTGCCCGAACATGAAAAACATATTTTCATCAGCAATCTGAAATACCAAACCCTGCTCGATTCGATCCAAGGCCGCAGCCCGAATGTTGCTTTCTTGCCTTTGGTGTCGATTCCGGAGTTGGAAACTTGGATTGAAACGTGGAGCTTCAGCGAAACCATCCACTCGCGCAGCTACACTCATATCATCCGTAATATCGTGAATGATCCTTCGGTCGTGTTCGATGATATTGTGCAAAACAAATACATCATCGCCCGAGCTGAAGACATCGCCTGCTATTACGATGATTTGATTGAATACACCCAGTATTACAACCTGTTGGGCGAAGGCACGCACAATATCGGCGGCAAGCTTGTTACCGTGTCTTTGCGTGAGCTGAAGAAAAAACTCTATCTCTGCCTGATGTGCGTCAACGTATTGGAAGCCATCCGCTTCTACGTTTCATTCGCCTGCTCGTTCGCCTTTGCCGAACGCGAATTGATGGAAGGCAACGCCAAAATCATCAAGCTGATTGCCCGCGACGAAGCCCTGCACCTGACCAGCACCCAGCATATGCTCAACCTGATGCGTGCCGGTGCCGATGATCCTGAAATGGCTGAAATTGCCAATGAATTGCAGGACGAGTGTTTCAACCTCTTCAAAAAAGCAGCCGAGCAGGAAAAAGAATGGGCGGCCTATCTGTTTAAAGACGGCTCAATGATTGGCCTGAACAAGGAAATTCTGGCTCAATACGTTGAATACATTACCAATCTGCGTATGCAGGCGGTTGGCCTTCCTGCCGGATTTGAAGGTGCGACCCAAAATCCGATTCCTTGGATCAACGCATGGCTGTCTTCTGACAATGTACAGGTTGCGCCGCAGGAAGTGGAAATTTCCTCTTACCTGATTGGTCAGATTGATTCGGAAGTCAATGCCGACGATTTGGGCGATTTCGAGCTGTAATCGAACATTCGGTTTTATGATCAAGGCCGTCTGAACGGTGTGCAGAAATCTTTGATTTCGTCTTTACACCGTTTCAGACGGCCTTTCCAATCCAAACAAATCATATGGCACTCATCAGTACACACGACAAAACCTTCCAACTCCAACAAGGCGAAACCTTATTGGAGGGCTTGGAGCGCACCGGACACGAGGTTGAATACCAATGTCGCAGCGGCTATTGCGGTTCATGCCGGGTCAAAATCTTGGATGGGAAAGTCTCTTATGATAATTTTCCGCTCGCTTTTGTCGCGCCCGGAGAAATTTTGCCGTGCTGCTGTCGGGTTACTGAAGACATCAAGCTTGATTGTCGGGAGCGCATCAAAGAGCCGGATTTATTTGATGTCGATTTATTTGAAGACAAATAAAAAATGCCGTCTGAACATTGTGGCCGAAATCTTTGATTTCATTTCCACCGTTCAGACGGCATTTTGTTTAAGCAACCTTATTTACGTTCACCAACCGGCAAAACAGTACGGCCGAAAGATTCGTTGATGACCTCTGCCGCTGCCAAATAGAACGCACCAAGTGCAGTTACCAAGCCTAAGCAACCGCCGATATGGACGATGCTATGATTTTCCATGCCATCGCCAATACCCAAAGCAAAGAAAGTCAGTGTCAAGAAAAAGAAAATACCGCTCAATACTTTAGGCTTAGTCAAGGTTGACACAAACATCATCAGCGAAAACATACCCCATGCACAGAGATACCAGCCGATAAATGCCGGGGCTGTTTCACCTTTAAAAAAGATGGTAAACAAAGCCCATGTCCACCAGAATGCGCCATAACTGATAAAAGCGGTAAAGCCAAACGTATTGCCTTTCTTGAACTCAAACATACCGGCAATAACTTGGGCGATACCACCAAAGGCGAGAGCCATGCCCAAAACTAAGCCGACACCCTCTTGAGCAGTAAAAAAGCCGCCGTTAATCAGACTGAGCAACCAAGTTGTCAATGCAAAACCGCACAGGCCTACTGGACCTGGGTTTGCCAGGTTTTCTTTAGTAGTAGTCATTTTATTTCTCCTCTGGTTATTAAAATAGGAAACCTATTGTTACCTATTTTATTTAAAATTAAAAGAAATAAATTTAAAAGAATCAGGCCGTCTGAAGAATATTTTTCAGACGGCCTTAAATATTAATAATTAAACTATCCCAAAATTGCCAAGATTTCCCTTAATTCGTTGGCATCAATTTGGCCGGGGGCCGACGTTTTTCCTGCAGCACCAAAGGTAACGGCCGAGCCGAAAATCGAGCCAGCCAAGCGGCTGACGGCTCCGGTTTTACCCATAGACATAGTAATAATCGGGCGGTCGATAATTTGTGAAACATCATATGTTGCCTGTAATAAGGTCAATACATCTTGCGGCGATTGCGGCATGACGGCAATTTTGCAGATATCCGCGCCCCACTCGGCCATTGTTTTCAGACGGCCTGTAATGTCTGCCAAAGATGGCGTGGCTTGGAAATCGTGATTGCAAAGTAAGGCGGTAGTTTGATACTCATGCGCCAAAGCAATGGTTTGTTTTACGCCGCTTTCCTCGGCAAAAAGCTCAATATCGATAATATCGGCTTGTTTGGAACGGATGATTTTTTCCAATAATTCAAAATAATAGTCATCCGAACAAGGCGTATTACCGCCCTCTTGCGCCCTTCTAAACGTAAACAGCAAAGGCTTGTCAGGAAAAGCCTGTCGAGCGATACCTAATTGTTCGGCAATAAAATCGGCATCAAGCGCTTCTTGAAAAAGATCTGCACGAAATTCAATAATGTCAAAAGCCGTCTCTTTCAATACGCGCAAAGCCTGCTCCAATTCCTGCGCATTGGCGGCCACCAGCGGTACGGCAATTTTAGGCAGACCGTTACCGATCTCGATATTTTTGATGATGACAGGTTTCATATTGTTCCTTTTTGCTGTTCAAGCCAATCAGTGCAGATGCTCGTAAATGGTTTCCGCCAAGGCTTTGCTGATGCCTTCAACTTTTTCCAAGTCCTCACAGCTGGCGGCAATCACACCGCGCAGACCGCCGAATCGGGTAAGCAATGCTTGGCGGCGTTTGCTGCCGATACCGGGGATTTCGCTGAGTGAGGAAGTAACGCGTGCTTTGTCGCGTTTTTTGCGGTGGCCTGTAATCGCAAAGCGGTGCGATTCATCACGTACGGTTTGCAATAAATGCAAGGCCGGGCTGTTGGGTGGCAGGCGGAAGACTTCACCGGTAAAAGGCAGTATGAGTTCTTCCATACCGGCTTTGCGCTCAGGGCCTTTGGCGATACCGACCAAAGGAATGTGCAGCCCGAGTTCTTCCCATACTGATACGGCTACGCCGATTTGCCCTTTGCCGCCGTCAATCAACACGACATCTGGCCATTTGACGCTTTCGCCGTTGGCTTCGGCTTCCTGCATTTTGCCGTAACGGCGCGTCAACACTTCACGCATGGCGGCGTAGTCGTCGCCGGGCTTGGCGGTCGTGATGTTGTAGCGGCGGTATTGCGAAGGCTGGATGTTTTGCTCATCGTACACAACGCAGGACGCAATAGTGGCCTCGCCTTGCGTGTGGCTGATATCGAAACATTCAAGGCGGTTGAGGCCGTCTGAATCCATGCCGAGGATTTTGGCCAGTTCATCAATACGGTGTTGCTGGCTGCTTTGTTGCAGGCGGCGTTGGGCAATCGCCATTTGTGCGTTTTGCTCCGCCATTTTCAACCAGACTTTGCGTTCGCCTATGGTTTTGGTGACAAATTGCATTTGTTTGCCGTGTTCGCCTTCCAAAGCCTCTTTCAGCGCATCGGGAACGGGAAAGTTGCTGATGATGATGTCGGGTTTGCTTTTGCCCAGATAGTGTTGGGCAACGAAGGCTTCGGCGTAATCTTGTCCGTTTGGCTCGGGATCGTTTTTGGTGTCGGGGAAAAAGCTTTTATCGCCTACATGCCGTCCGCCTCGGATACTGACCCAGTGTACGCAAACCAGGCCGTCTGAAACCGCCAGCGCAAGCAAATCGATATCGTTGGGATTGTTCGGATTTTTGCTGTCGATAAACTGATTACTCTGCATGATGCCGAGCGCTTGGATTTGATCGCGGTAACGGGCTGCTTCCTCAAATTGCAGATTGGCGGCGGCGGTTTGCATTTTGTGTTGCAAGGTACGCGTCAATTCGTCGGTTTTGCCATTGAGGAAAGTCGCGGCTTCGCGCACGCTGTCGCGATAATCTTCTTCACTGATGTGGCCGACACAAGGCGCGGTGCAGCGTTTGATTTGGTACAGCAGACAAGGACGGTCGCGGTGCTCAAATACACTGTCTTCGCAGGTACGCAGCATAAAGACTTTTTGCAACACTTGAATGCTGTCGCGCACGGCATTGCTGTTGGGATACGGGCCGAAATATTGATTTGGCTTTTTCAGCGTGCCGCGGTAATACGCCATTTGCGGATATTGATGGCCGCTGAGCATCAAATAAGGGTAGCTTTTGTCATCGCGGAAAAGAATATTGTATTTCGGCGACAGGGCTTTAATGAAGTTATTTTCGAGAATCAGCGCTTCGGCTTCGGAACGCGTGATGGTGGTTTCGATATGGTGAACCTGTTTTACCATCAATGCGATGCGCGGCGAATGGTCGTTTTTTTGGAAATAGCTGGAAACACGCCGCTTGAGATTGACCGCTTTGCCGACATACAAAACATTGTTGTCTTCGTCAAAAAAACGGTACACGCCCGGAAGATTGGGCAGATTTTTCAGAAAAAGTGGTAAATCGAACGGTTCGGTTGCGCTCACGGGATTTTCTTTTGGAATAAGCAGGCCGTCTGAAAACTTTTCAGACGGCCTTTTTCATTGACGTTTAAGATTCTTGAGACGGAGTATCTTCAGCTTCTACCACTTGGTTTTTGGTTGCATCGGTTTCTAAAGCGGCTTCATCTTCAGCCTCTTCGGCTACGCGTTCCAAGCTGACCAAGGTTTCGCCTTCATCCAGATTAATCAGGCGCACGCCTGCGGCAGCACGGCCGGTCTCGCGGATTTGCTCAACTTTGGTACGAATCAGGACGCCGCCGCTGGTAATCAGCATCAGGTCGTCAGTTTCGCTGACCAAAGTGGCGGCAACCAAATCGCCGTTACGCTCGCCTGTATTGATGGCGATATTGCCTTGGCCGCCTTTGTTTTTACGGCTGTAATCGGCAATCGGGGTGCGTTTGCCATAGCCGTTGGCGGTAGCAGTCAATACTTGCAAATCGCTTTGTTCGGCTTCAGGGGCGAAGGTAATCAGGCTGACAATCTTGCCATCGGCCGGCAGGCGCATACCGCGCAAACCGCCGCTGCCGCGACCGGACGGACGGACACCGTGTTTGCCGCTTGGCAATGCATTTTCGGCATTGTCATCATCCAGGCCGTCTGAATCTTCGTTTTCGGTTTCGATATCGGCATCTTCTGCTTCATCGTTACCGGATTTTTCCCAATATTCGTTAAAGCGGATGGCTTTGCCCAAGTTGGAGAACAACATAATATCGTCCGCACCGCCGGTTTGCGCTGCGCCGACCAAGTAATCGCCTTCTTTAAGCGCGATGGCTTTGATGCCTTGGCTGCGGACGTTTTTAAACGCAGACAGCTGGACTTTTTTCACCATGCCTTGTGCAGTGGCGAAGAAGACGTATTGGTCTTCCGGGAACTCGCGGACGGCCAAAATCGCGCTGACTTTTTCGCCCTCTTCCAATTGGATAACGTTATTAATCGGACGACCACGGCTGTTTCGGCCACCTTCCGGCAGTTTGTACACTTTAATCCAATGGCACTTGCCCAAATTGGTGAAGCACATCAAATAATCATGCGTGTTGGCAACAAACAGGGTTTCGATAAAGTCTTCATCTTTGGTTGCCGCTGCTTGTTTGCCGCGGCCGCCGCGACGTTGCGCCTGATAATCGGTTGTCGGCTGGGTTTTGATGTAGCCGCCATGAGTCAGGGTAACGACCATTTCGCGTTGCGGAATCAGGTCTTCATCTGCAATATCGCCACCAAACGGATTGATTTCGCTGCGACGCTCATCGCCGAAGTTGGCTTTGATGTCTGCCAATTCTTCGCGGATGATTTGGGTAACGCGTTCAGGTTTGGAAAGAATATCCACGAAATCAATGATTTTGCTCATCAGGTTTTTATATTCGCCGACAATTTCTTCCTGATCGAGGCCGGTCAGGTTGCGCAGGCTCATGCGCAGGATGGCATCGGCTTGCAATTCGCTCAGATAATAGCCTTGGCTGTGCAGACCCAAATTCTCTGGCAAGCCTTCAGGGCGCATCATGTGCAGGTCTAAATCCGTACGACTGAGCATGTCTTCAACCAAGCTGCTGCGCCATGGGCGGGACAGCAGTTTTTCTTTGGCTTCCGGCGCATTGGCAGATTCCTTAATCAGACGGATAATTTCGTCGATATTAGACAAGGCAACTGCTTTACCTTCGGCAATATGGCCTTCATGACGCGCTTTTTTCAGGCGGAATAAGGTACGACGGGTAACGACTTCGCGACGGTGGCGCAGGAACTCGGACAGAATTTGTTTCAGGTTCAGCAAACGCGGCTGGCCGTCAACCAAGGCCACCATGTTGATACCGAAGCTATCTTGCAGCTGGGTCAGTTTGTAGAGTTGGTTCAAAACGACTTCGGCATTTTCATTGCGTTTCAATTCAATCACGACACGCATACCGGATTTATCGGACTCATCGCGCAGGTCGGATACGCCTTCCAACGTTTTTTCGCGTACCAACTCGCCGATTTTCTCAACCAGCTTGGCTTTGTTTACTTGATATGGGATTTCATCAATAACGATGGCTTCGCGTTCGCCGTTTTTGCCGATAGGCTCGATATGGGTTTTACCGCGCATCACTACACGGCCGCGGCCGGTTTTATAGCCTTCGCGCACGCCGCTCAAGCCGTAAATAGTTGCGCCGGTTGGAAAATCGGGCGCTTGGATGATGTTGATCAGCTCGTCGATTTCAGTTTCAGGCTCATCCAACAAGCGCAGGCAGGCATTGATGGTATCGCCCAAATTGTGCGGCGGGATATTGGTTGCCATACCGACGGCAATACCGGACGAACCGTTGACTAGCAGCGCAGGGAAACGGGTCGGCAATACCAGCGGCTCATGTTCGCTGCCGTCATAGTTGGGGCCAAAATTAACGGTTTCTTCTTCAATATCCGCCAGCATTTCATGGGAAATTTTTTCCATGCGGATTTCGGTATAACGCATGGCTGCTGCGGCCAAGCCGTCGACAGAACCGAAGTTGCCCTGACCGTCGATCAGTACATAACGCATGGAGAAGTCTTGCGCCATACGGACGATGGTGTCGTAAACAGCTGTATCGCCGTGAGGGTGGTATTTACCGATAACGTCGCCGACGATACGCGCCGATTTTTTATAGGCGGAATTCCAGTTGTTTTTCAACTCGTGCATCGCGTACAACACGCGGCGGTGTACCGGCTTGAGACCGTCGCGGACATCCGGCAGGGCTCGCCCCACAATTACGCTCATGGCGTAATCGAGGTAGCTCTTGCGCATTTCGTCTTCAAGGCTGACAGGCAGGGTTTCGAGTGCAAATTTATGGTCGTTGCGGATGGTTGCGTCGGTCATGATTATCTGTAATTTCGTATGGCAAAAATCTTGTTGATTCTACCACAAAACAAGCGGTTTATGGCTTTTGCGTGAAGGCCGTCTGAAACAGGATTTCAGACGGCCTTCATTATTTAATAAATTTAATTTAGTTGCAGCCAGAATCTTCGTTCGCAGCCTGCAAACTCAACTCTTTGCGCTTTTTAGCCCTTTCATAACGGCAGCGTTGGCGCGGTGTATTGATTTCCAAAGGCGGTACAGGAACCGGCTTACCGTCTTCAACGGCAACCATGGTGAAGTAGCAGCTGTTGGTATGACGCACTTCGCCGGTGTGGATGTTTTGCGCCTCCACACGGATACCGACTTCCATAGAAGTACGGCCGGTGTAGTTGATACTGGCGTAAAAGGTTACCAACTCACCGACATGAATAGGCTCTTTAAACAATACTTTATCAACAGACAGAGTAACGCAATAGGTTCCGCTGTAACGGCAGGCGCAGGAATATGCCACTTGGTCAAGCAGGCGCAAAAGATCGCCGCCGTGAACATTGCCGCTGAAGTTTGCCGTATAAGGCATCATCAGCTCGGACATAATCAGTTCATGGGAAGGTAGTTGGCGTTCCGGTTTCATCGTTTATTCTCCTTTTGATATTTATTTTAAAATTGTCTGAAAACTTCAGACTGCACGTGTGCAAAATCATTCTACCGTTTTTAATCGTTGAATTTCAACCCATTGCCTTCCTGTTTACAGCCATTTTCTACGTGAGAAGAAAATCAGCAGTCCGATAATAATGCACAGCATCACACCCAAAACCATGAAATAGCCGTAATGCCAATGCAGCTCGGGCATATTGTCGAAGTTCATACCGTAGATGCCGGTGATGACGGTCAGCGGCATAAAGATGATGGTAATAACCGTCAACACGCGCATTTGCTGGTTCATGCGGTTGGACTGGAAGGAAAGGTAGATGTCCATCATGCTCAACACCATATCACGCGAGGCATCAAGCGATTCGATAAGCTGCATATTGTGATCGTACACATCGCGCAGATAGACGGTCGATTCGCCTTTGAAAATGGCAAAATCGCCGCGCACGGCCAGTTGGTAGAACACATCGCGCAATGGCAAAAGCGTGCGTCGCAGACGAACGGCATCGCGCTTGAGGCGGTGGATTTTGCCGAGAATATCGCTGTTTTCGTTTTTAAACAAGGATTTGTCTATGGCTTCGACGCGGTTGTTGTACTCTTCCAAGACGATAAAATAGTCGTCCACAATACGGTCAAGCAGGCAATAAGCAAGAAACGCTGTATTTTTGTTCAAAATATTGTGCGGATTTTCGTGCATCTGCCGGCGGAGATGGCTGAACAAGCCCAATGGTTTTTGTTGGAAAGACAACACAAAATCTTTGCCGATAATCACATACACTTGGTCGGAATGGAGCTTGCCTGTGGAGGTGTAGTGGTAAACCTGTGCGGCAGTAAAAACATAGCTGCCGTAGTCTTCGATTTTCGGACGCTGCTTGCGGCTGAGAATATCCTCAATAACCAGCTCATGGATGCCGTAAGGCTCAAGCGCGTGTTTGAGCAAGGTAACATCATTAATGCCGACAAAATGCAGCCAGTCAATTTGACCTTCTTGCGGGCGGGCAATATCGGGCAAGTTTTTTCCGGCAAGATAATCATGCTGAGCAAAGGTATCGGCGGAATACAAGGTTTGATGGATAGCAGAACGCGGCGCATTGTCGGTATTGCTGCGCTGTATGGTTTGGTCTGGCAGATTGTCGGTTATTTCAACTGGATTGGCTGGTTTACTCATAAAAATAAATCATGTTTTTTTAGTTAGAATGAATTGTACAGACAGAAAAGGCCGTCTGAAAACTAATTTTCAGACGGCCTGACAATATCGATCAACGCTTTATTAGGCTTGGGGCGCGGTTTTCTCCAACTCCAATGCAGCGGCAAGCAAGGACAGGCGCGCCATTACGCCGTAAACGTAGAGGCGGTTGTGTTCGTTGTCCACATCACAGTCTTTTTCAGAGCGTGGCATGCCGAGCGAGTCCCATTGTTCAAATACGCGCTTGCAGGCTTCGGGGGCTTCTTGGGAATTGTCGCCGCTGCCGGTGGGGATGCTGTTGGACAGTGGCACAAATACCATACCGCCGGCGTTGAGATTTTCGTCTGCACCACGGCCTTCGTGAACACGGAAGAAGCCACCGATTACGAAACGGTCCATCATATACACGACAGGTTCGCACACGGCGCCGTTCATGGTTTCATAAGTATAAATGCCTTCTTGGACAATGACTTCGCTGACTTCCAAACCTTCTTTGACTTTCGCCATTTTATTGCGGTTTTTGCGGTTCAATCCGCGCACTTCATCGGCGGATTTAACGCTCATCACGCCCATGCCATAAGTACCTGCGTCGGCTTTCACAATAACGAAAGGCTGGTCGGTAATGCCCAATTCATCGTATTTGGCTTGAATTTTCGCCAATACGCGCTCTACCGCGCCTGCCAACGCATCCTCACCTTCACGCTCTTGGAAATCCAAACCGCTGATTTTTTCAAAATAAGGATTGATTTGCCATTCGTCGATGTCAATCAACTTGGCAAAGTCGGCTGCAACTTGGTTGTACGCGCCGAAGTGTTCGGTTTTACGGCGAGTCGTCCAGCCGCCGTGCAATGGAGGCAATACGGTTTGGCTGATGCCTTTTAGAATATCAGGAACGCCGGCAGACAAGTCGTTATTCAACAAAACAACGCAAGGTGAGAAACCGTCTGCAAGATGTACACGCTCACGGGTGCGCAATAAAGGCTCAAGCAAAATTTTGTCGCCTAATGCGGTTTCAAACTCGGTTGGCTCAGTCACTTCAGGATTCAAGCTGCCCAAGCGCACTTCGTATCCTGCCGAACGCAAAATCTCGCTGAGTGCGTAAACGTTTTGCAGATAGAATGTGTTGCGTGTGTGGTTTTCAGGAATAATCAATACGGATTTTGCCGTTTCACAGGCACGCTGTACCGCATCTTGCGCGGCAACCGCCGCCAGCGGGATAAAGTTGGGATTCAAATTATTGAAGCCGCCCGGAAACAGGTTCATATCGATAGATGAAATTTTGTAACCGGCATTACGGATGTCAACCGAACCATAAAATGGCGGACGGTGTTCGTTCCAATGCGAACGGAACCATGCTTCGATTTTGGCATGATTGGCAAGGACTTTTTTCTCAAATTCCCGTAATTGAGTCAGATGCTCAGGAGCCATTACCGGTAATTTCATTCTCTATACCTCTTGGTAAGTGTGGATGTTGAGTGAGAATGATAGAACTTTTTAGTGCATTTCGACAAGCATTCTTTCAGATAAGATGAATCTTTTTGTCAACAATTCTACAATTTGTCTAATTTTTGACAAGTGTTTTTGAAACTTTGCAACAAATTTTAAAAATTGGACAAATTCCTATTGCACAGCCCCTATAAAAAGCCTAAAATCCGCCCATAAACGCAAACCATCATTCATACCTACCAATAGCAAAGAATACTCATCATGAGCGCACAAACCCTTTACGATAAACTTTGGAACAGCCACGTCGTCCGCGAAGAAGAAGACGGCACTGTCCTGCTTTACATCGACCGCCACCTGGTTCACGAAGTAACCAGCCCGCAAGCATTTGAAGGCTTGAAAATGGCCGGCCGCAAACTCTGGCGTATCGACAGCGTAGTCTCCACAGCCGATCACAACACCCCGACCGGCGACTGGGACAAAGGTATTCAAGACCCGATTTCCAAACTGCAAGTCGATACTTTGGACAAAAACATTAAAGAGTTTGGCGCACTCGCCTACTTCCCGTTCATGGATAAAGGTCAAGGCATTGTGCACGTTATGGGCCCGGAACAAGGTGCCACCCTGCCCGGCATGACCGTTGTCTGCGGCGACTCTCATACTTCTACCCACGGCGCATTCGGCGCATTAGCGCACGGTATCGGCACTTCCGAAGTCGAACACACCATGGCAACCCAGTGTATTACCGCGAAAAAATCCAAATCCATGCTGATTTCCGTTGAGGGTCGTCTGAAACCCGGTGTTACCGCAAAAGACGTAGCGCTTTATATCATCGGCCAAATCGGTACGGCCGGCGGTACAGGCTACGCCATTGAATTTGGCGGCGAAGCCATCCGCAGCCTTTCTATGGAAGGCCGCATGACCTTGTGCAATATGGCGATCGAAGCCGGTGCGCGCTCAGGCATGGTTGCCGTCGACCAAACCACCATCGACTATGTAAAAGGCAAACCTTTCGCACCTAAAGGAGAAGCGTGGGACAAAGCCGTCGAATACTGGCGTACGCTGGTGTCTGACGAAGGAGCAGTTTTTGATAAAGAATACCACTTCAAAGCCGAAGACATCGAGCCTCAAGTAACCTGGGGCACCTCGCCTGAAATGGTTTTGGACATCAGCGGCAAAGTACCTAATCCTGCCGAAGAAGCCGATCCGGTCAAACGCAGCGGTATGGAACGCGCCCTTGAATACATGGGTTTGGAAGCCGGTACGCCATTAAACGAAATCCCTGTCGATATCGTCTTTATCGGCTCTTGCACCAACAGCCGTATCGAAGACTTGCGCGAAGCCGCCGCCATCGCCAAAGGCCGTAAAAAAGCGGACAATGTACAACGCGTATTGATTGTTCCCGGCTCAGGTTTGGTAAAAGAACAGGCCGAAAAAGAAGGCTTGCACGAAGTATTTATAGAAGCCGGTTTTGAATGGCGCGAGCCGGGCTGCTCTATGTGCCTTGCCATGAATGCCGACCGCCTAACCCCAGGACAACGTTGCGCCTCTACTTCCAACCGTAACTTTGAAGGCCGTCAAGGCAACGGCGGACGCACCCACCTCGTCAGCCCTGCCATGGCAGCCGCAGCTGCGGTTACCGGCCACTTTACCGACATCCGCACTATGGCTTAAAGTATTTTCAGACGGCCTTTATTCATCAGGCCGTCTGAAACAATACCTTGCTCAAGCAAGTTTTCTTATTATATTGCGAAAAACGTCCGAAAACCTTCTTAATCATTGATAACTTGAAAGGAATCTAGTATGAAAAAACTGTTTGCATTGGCTGCCGCAGCCCTTATCCTGTCAGCTTGTTCCAGCACTTGGTCCGGCGCAAAAGACGATACCAACCGCAATTGGGACAAAACCAAAGAGACTGCTGAGCGCGTAGCCGATAAAACCGGTGAAGCCGTTAAAAAAGGCGGCAATGCAGTAGGCCGCGGCATGAGCCATGTTGGAGAAAAAATCGAAGAAGCAACCAAATAAACTTACCTTCTTTGAACAAGGCTGCCTAAAAATATATTTTCAGGCAGCCTGACACACAACCACCATGAATAAACTATAAAGATCGTTAATAAAATCCTTACTTTTATTCAGATCATTAGCATTTTTTCATTTATACGGGCTATTGCCTTTTGTGAAGATGCCGAATATTATTAGAGACACAGTAAAAAGACTGTACTTTTCAAACTATAAGGAGCTTCAAATGAAAAAATTCGCCCTCATCGCTTTGGCTGCCATGACCTTACTGTCCGCCTGCAACACTATTTCTGGCATGGGCAAAGACGTTAGTGCCGCCGGTAATGCTGTCAGCGGTTCTGCTGAGTCTGTAAAAAATTACTAATCTAAAATCCAATTTCACGTAGGAATTCATATTATGAAAAAATTTGCACTTATCGCACTGGCTACCATTACCTTGCTCTCTGCTTGCAATACCATTTCAGGTGTAGCTAAAGATGTCAGCGCTGCCGGTACTGCTGTTAGCAATACTGCCGAAAATGTCAAAACCTACTAAACAAATTTAAACATAAATGCCCCGAAAATCGGGGCATTTATAAATCCTCGACAAAACAAAAAGTACAGAACATGAAAGCCTTTACCAAAATTACCGCCATCGTTGCCCCGCTCGACCGCAGCAACGTCGATACCGACGCCATCATCCCCAAACAATTTCTGAAATCCATCAAACGAAGCGGTTTCGGTCCCAATGCCTTTGACGAATGGCGTTACCTCGACCACGGCGAACCGGGCATGGACAACAGCAAACGCCCGTTAAATCCTGATTTCTCCCTGAACCAACCACGCTATCAAGGCGCACAAATCCTGTTGACGCGTAAAAACTTCGGTTGCGGCTCTTCACGCGAACACGCCCCTTGGGCATTGGACGACTACGGCTTCCGCGCCGTCATCGCCCCCAGCTTTGCCGATATCTTCTTCAACAACTGCTACAAAAACGGCCTTTTGCCTATCGTTTTGACAGAAGAACAGGTGGACCAGCTTTTTAAAGAAGTTGAAGCCAACGAAGGCTATCAGCTCTCCATCGACCTTGCCGAGCAAACCCTGGCCACACCTAGCGGCGAAACATTCACATTCGATATTACCGAACACCGCAAACACTGCCTCTTAAACGGCTTGGACGAAATCGGCCTGACCCTGCAACATGCCGACGAAATCCGCGATTTTGAAGAAAAACGCCGCCAAAGCCAGCCTTGGCTGTTTAACGGTTGATAAACGATGAGGTCGTCTGAAAACGAGCGTAACGAATTTTCAGACGACCTCTTTTATTAACACACAATCAGGTCGTTACTCTTTACCATCATATTTGAAAAACATACCCAACAATTTCACACACACAACACCATGAAAAAAATTATCCTGCTCCCTATACTTTTTATCAGCCTCGCCGCACATGCGGAATTCTCAGAAATTCAAGATCCTGACGGATACAGCAACTTACGCGAAAAACCGAACGCCCAAAGCCGAATCCTGACCAAAATTCCAAACGGTACCCATGTTTATACCCCCGAGATGGACGGAAAGCTTTATTTAGAACACGGTTGGCAGATGACCTACGATTTGCGCGGCAAAAAAAGGCTAGATGGCTGGGTGCATACTTCGCGACTGATTCCGTTGTCGCGTTATGAAAGCATCCCCGTTACGGCCACTGCAGACGGCTTTACCTGCCAAAAAAACGGTATGGGCGTGCGCATTAAATCGGAACGTTTCAACTATAAGAAAGAAAAACATCTGTTTACACACGATCAATACGGACTTTCCCATTATCGCGGAAAAGAAATGTTCGGCACTGACGGTACAATTCCATTCAGCCACTATCGTGAAATTGCCTTTTTCCGCAACGGTAAAACACAAATCGCTCCCCGAGCCCAATATGACCACCTGTTCAACCCATATTTTGAAAAGGCAGGCGATAATACACAACTGAGCCACTGTTACTACCGCGCTAAAGACGATACCCTTTTCTTAACGACCGTCATCGGAGATGGTGCCGCCTATACTGAAGTCTTATTTGTCTTCCGGCAAGGCATCTTAAAGAACGTATTGGCTTCGCTACACCCTGAGGTTTAATTTTCAGACGACCTTTTTTCGTCCCATCCTGCAAAACATGATCACCGACACCATCACCAACGCCACCCGCTACGCCGCACTACACCCAGACTTCGCCGACGCCGTCCGCCTGTTGCAAACGCTGGATTTCGCCGCCCTGCCCGACGGACAAGTGCCGTGTGAAAACCCAAACATCCGCCTCTTTATCGGCAGCGAACCAATGAGGAGCAAAGCCGATGCCAAGCCCGAAGCGCATTTGAAACATATCGACATCCAAGTCCCCATCAGCGGGGAAGAAACCTACGGCTGGATAGACAGAGGTCGTCTGAAAAACGGTTTGGGCTACGACGAAAAGCGCGATATCGAATTTTTCGACTGTGAGCCGGAAACCTGGCTGACCTTGGAGCCCGGCGAATTTGCGCTATTTTTCCCGAATGATGCGCATGCTCCATTGGTCGGCGACAGATCGAACATACGCAAAGTCGTTTTTAAAATCCGTGTTGAAACCGAACGTCTATAATTTTTCAGACGGCCTTATCCTCTTAATTCAGGACATAATATGTCTTTTTTCAGCAGGTTGTTCCGCTCCAAACCTAAATTAATGACTTGGCAGGAATTTGTCGAATACTTTGCCCGTCGCATTCAAGAAGAATTGGATCTTGAGGCGAAAATCGACTGGGGCGAAACTATTGCGTCTTCACCTATCATTGTCCATTTTTCCGAAGACGATGAAGCATCGTTCAGCACATATTTGAGCAACCATTACACAAGCTATCTGCAAAATCCCGAGGCCTTGGAGGCGATTGTTGCTGCCAATTTAGCGGTTATCGATAAGATTCAAGACACTGATGCCAGTGTTTCAGCACAACAAATTCTTCCGACAATTAAAAATACGATTTATCTGGAAAACGCCAGACTGATTACAAATACGGACGAAACCGAACCTGCCGATTACCTGGTATACAAACCGATTGTGGGCGATATCATGGTGCTTTATATGGTAGATACGGAAGAATCCATGTATACGCTCAATCGTGAGCATATGAAAGAGGCCGGTATTGAAGATGAGGACGCCTTGTATCGTACCGCCATGGATAATCTGCGCCAACGAATGAATGGACGTGTTCAAATTCATCATGCCGAAGGTTGGTCATTGGCTCAAATCCATTTGGACAACGACTATGATGCTTCCCTGATTTTGCTTTTGGACGAAGTACTTAAAGACGATCCTATGCTGCCGGCCAACCCTGTTTTTGCAGTCCCGGCACGCAATGCCCTGCTCGTTTGCAGCCCGTCCGATGAAGAGGCTTTGCAGGCAATGGCGAATATCGCCCTGCAGGCATTTGAAGACTCTGCCTACGCAATTTCTACCCAGCTTTACCAGTATCATAATGGTACAATCAGCGTTTTCAGAGCAAATTGATTTAAGGCCGTCTGAAAAACAGACGACCTGCCCTTTACCTAAAACCTTCCCATAAGGAAACCCGAAATGACCAAACATATCGCTATCTTGCGCGGCGACGGCATCGGCCCTGAAATCGTTGCAGAAACCGTCCGTGTACTCGACAAACTTATCGAACAAGGTTTGGATGTCAGCTACGAATACGCGCCTTTGGGCGGCGAAGCCTATGACGAATACGGCCATCCTTATCCAGAATTCACGCAAAACCTTTGCCGTAAAGCCGATGCGGTACTGCTTGGTGCAGTCGGTTCTCCTCAATACGACAATCTCGACCGTCCGCTGCGCCCTGAGCGCGGCTTGTTGGCCATCCGTAAAGACTTGAATCTGTTTGCCAATTTGCGCCCTGCCATTTTGTATAAAGAGCTAGCCAATGCTTCTACTTTGAAACCGGAAATCGTAGCCGGCCTCGACATCCTTATCGTACGCGAACTGACCGGCGATATTTACTTTGGCGAGCCGCGCGGCATCCGTGTTTTGGAAAACGGCGAACGCGAAGGTTATAACACCATGAAATACAGCGAAAGCGAAATCCGCCGTATTGCCCACGTTGCCTTCCAATCCGCCCAAAAACGCAGCAAAAAAGTCTGCTCCGTAGGCAAAGCCAACGTTTTGGAAACCACCGAACTGTGGCGCGAAATCTTTGAAGAAATCGGCAAAGAATACCCTGATGTCGAGCTCTCCCATATGTACGTCGACAACGCCGCCATGCAGCTCGTGCGTGCGCCCAAACAATTTGATGTGATTGCCACCGGCAACATCTTCGGCGATATCCTCTCCGACGAAGCCTCCATGCTGACCGGTTCCATCGGTATGCTGCCTTCCGCTTCTTTGGACGAAAACAGCAAAGGCCTGTACGAACCATCCCATGGCTCTGCTCCCGACATTGCCGGTCAAAACAAAGCCAATCCGCTGGCAACCGTATTGTCTCTTGCCATGTTGCTTCGTTACAGCCTGAACGACGAAGTACGCGCGCAACAAGTTGAAAACGCCGTACAAAAAGTACTGCAACAAGGCTTGCGTACCGGCGACATTTACGAAGAAGGTACCAAACTGGTTTCCTGCTCCGAAATGGGCGATGCCGTATTGGCCGCTTTGTAAGAGGCCGTCTGAAAAAAGCGTGGGATCAATCCCGCGCTTTTTTATATGCGAAAACTTTAAACCATAAAAAAGGGCGTGTCTTCACACGCCCTTTCGTCTTATTTCAGACGGCCTTAAGATTGAAGCAATCAACCTCTTTTGTGTTTGCCGCCAAAGCTGTCGTTAGACTTGCGCTTGCCTTTAAAGCCTTCGCTGCCTTTTTTGAAACCGTCAGCTTTTTTGAAACCATCTTTCTTAAAGCCATCTTTCTTGAAACCGTCTTTTTTATGGCCTTCGCTGCGAGCTTTACCGCCGAAACCTTCTTTAGCCGGTTTTTTATCACCGCGCCAACCGCCGGATTTACGATCGCCCCAGCCGCCTTTGCCTTTCGGTTTGCCGCCGGCAGATTTACGTTTGCGTGTTGGTTCCATGCCTTCGATGGTCAGTTCAGGCAATTTACGGCCGATATATTTTTCGATTTTGTGTACTTTGACGTATTCGTTCACTTCGGCAAAAGTAATCGCAATACCGGTACGGCCTGCGCGGCCGGTACGGCCGATGCGGTGAACGTAGTCTTCAGCCTGTTTCGGCAAGTCGTAGTTAATCACGTGGGTAATGGTCGGTACGTCGATACCGCGTGCGGCTACATCGGTAGCAACCAAAATTTTGCAGCGGCCTTTGCGCAAGTCCATCAGCGTGCGGTTACGCCAGCCTTGAGGCATATCGCCGTGCAGGCAGTTGGCGGCAAAACCCTTTTCGTACAATTCATCCGCGATGACTTCGGTCATTGCCTTAGTGGATGTGAAGATCACACATTGATCGATATTGGCATCGCGCAAGATGTGGTCGAGCAGGCGGTTTTTATGGCGCATATCGTCGCAGTACAACAGCTGCTCTTCGATTTTGCCTTGGTCATCCACGCGCTCGACTTCGACGACTTCAGGGTCTTTGGTCAGTTTGCGCGCCAGTTTGCCCACTGCGCCGTCCCAAGTGGCAGAGAACAACAAAGTCTGACGGTCGCTCGGCGTTGCTTCCACGATGGTTTCAATGTCATCGATAAAGCCCATGTCCAACATACGGTCGGCTTCGTCCAGAATCAGCACTTCCAAACGTTCAAAATCAACTTTGCCGCTCTGCATCAAGTCCATAAGACGGCCCGGAGTGGCGACAATCAGGTCAACCGGTTTGCTCAGAGCTCGGGTTTGATAGCCGAAAGATGCGCCGCCGACAATGCTGACAGTACGGAACCAACGCATATTTTTAGCATACGCCAGCGCGTTTTTTTCCACTTGAGCCGCCAGTTCGCGGGTCGGGGTCAAGACCAAAGCGCGCGGGCCTTTGCCCGGTTTTTCGCTGCGCTTGGTCAGTTTTTGCAAAGTCGGCAGCAGGAAGGCTGCGGTTTTGCCTGAACCGGTTTGCGCCGAAGCCATAATGTCGCGGCCGTCCAAAGCAAACGGAATCGCTTGCGCCTGAATCGGGGTCGGGCTTTCATAACCCTCGCTGCGTACGGCAGACAAAATGTTTTTATCAAGGTTCAAATCGGCAAATTTAATAGACATATCTATCCTAAGAGACAACAACGCGCACGCCTGAACAATTTCAGACGACCTGAAGCAAAGGAAAGTAACGATACGGAAAATGTGAAGTTACAGGGTTGTCGCAAGCATCTTGCTTGTGGTTAACATCGACGACAACCTGCACAGAAAAGGCTTTGCAAATATGCAAGCAATAAAAGAAACACGCCCGAAACGGCGGTTTAGGTTGGATGACGATGGCTTCGTATCAAAAGGCGAACGGCGGATAATATAGATTTTATGGATAACAGTCAAGCAAAAAGACATCAAGTGCGTTAAAATCCAACCCCTTCCTAATACTTATTCAGGCCGTCTGAAAACCATGACCGACATTACCCCCTTTGCCAACCGCTTGGGCAAAAACATCAAACATCTTATGAAATGGGCCAAACGCAACAATATCGAAGCCTGGCGCATTTACGACCGCGATATTCCCCAATTTCCCTTTGCCGTCGATGTTTACGGCGACCAAATCCATCTTCAGGAATACGATACCGGCTGGCTGATGCAGCCCGAAGAGTATGAAGCATGGCTTGCCGATGTATTGGAAGCCATCGGTTTTGTGACTGGTTTTGCGCCCGAACAAATCCACCTCAAACGTCGCGAACGTCAAAAAGGTTTGCAGCAATACGAGAAAACCGGCAAAACCGGCGACGATTTCGCCATTACTGAAAACGGCCGCAAGTTTTGGGTCAACCTCGACAAATACCTTGATACCGGCCTTTTCCTCGACCACCGCAACACTCGAAAAAAAGTCGGCGACACCGCAGCAGGCAAACGCTTCCTCAACCTGTTTTCCTACACAGGCAGCTTTACCGTCTATGCCGCAACCGGCGGCGCGGTATCCAGCGAGACCGTCGATTTATCCAACACTTATCTCGAGTGGGCAAAACGCAATTTTGAACTCAACGGCATCAACCCCGAACAACACAAAATCGTCCGCGCCGATGTGTTCCAATATCTGCAAAATGCCGCAGACGAAGGCAAAAAGTTCGACCTGATTGTCATGGACCCGCCCAGCTTTTCCAACAGCAAAAAGATGCTCGACATCCTCGACATCCAGCGCGACCATAAAAAGCTGATTGACGGCGTAATGAGCCTGCTCGCTTCAGACGGCATTCTGTATTTCTCCAACAACCTGCGCAGTTTTGTGTTGGACGATTTGGTCGCGGAACAATATGCTGTCAAAGACATTTCCAAACAGTCCGTTCCCGACGATTTCCGCAACAAAAAAATCCATCAATGCTGGGAAATCAAGCATAAATAAGCATCAGGCCGTCTGAAAGCCAGTTTTCAGACGGCCTGATTGCCATATTGAATCTCTGAATCAATAGGCGCATAATTCAAGAAATTGTTGACAATATCAAAAGGAAAAGAACATGCAAAACTACCTGACGCCCAATTTCTCATTCGCTCCCATGATTCCGGAACGTGCGCTCGGCAGCCAGGTTTGGGATACCGAAGGACGAGAATACATTGACCTGTCAGGCGGTATTGCAGTAAACGCGCTGGGGCATTGCCATCCCGATTTGGTCGCAGCCTTGGCCGAACAATCGCAAAAACTCTGGCACATTTCTAATATCTACACCACCCAACCGGCGCAAGAATTGGCCAAAAAACTGGTCGAAAACACCTTTGCCGACAAAGTGTTTTTCTGCAATTCCGGCGCAGAAGCCAATGAAGCCGCGCTGAAACTGGCGCGCAAATACGGTCGCGATCATTTTGGCGAACACAAAACCGAAATCATCTCCTGCCTCAACAGCTTCCACGGCCGCACCCTGTTTACAGTATCCGTCGGCGGCCAGACCAAATACAGCAAAGACTACGCGCCGCTGCCGGCCGGCATTACCCATGTTCCTTTCAATGATGTTGCCGCATTGGAAGCGGCCGTCGGCGACAAAACCTGCGCCGTGATTATCGAGCCGATTCAAGGCGAAAGCGGCATCCTGCCTGCCACCCAAGAATATCTGCAAGCCGCACGCCGTTTATGCGACAAACACGGCGCATTGCTGATTTTGGACGAGGTGCAAACTGGCATGGGCCATACGGGCAAACTGTTTGCCTACGAGCATTACGGCGTGACACCCGATATTCTCAGCTCCGCCAAAGCCTTGGGCGGCGGCTTCCCGATTGGCGCGATTCTGACCACCGATAAAATCGCCCCAACCTTCGGCCCCGGAACACATGGCTCGACCTTCGGCGGCAACCCGATGGCGTGCGCCGTCGGCAGCCGTGCATTCGACATCATCAATGCGTCCGAAACATTGGCACACGTTAAACAACAAGGCCAAAAACTTCAGACGGCCTTGCGTGAATTGGGTGAAAAGACCGGCGTATTTAAAGAAGTCCGCGGCATGGGCTTGCTGCTCGGCTGCGTGTTGGCAGACAAATACGCAGGCAAGGCATCTGAAATCACCGCCGCCGCTTTAAAACACGGTCTGATGGTACTGGTTGCCGGCGCCAATGTGGTGCGTTTCGCCCCCAGCCTGCTGTTGAACGATGAAGACATGGCCGAAGGCTTGAAACGTTTTGAAGCGGCCTTGGCCGAATGGTTGGCCTGATTTTTAAAACCCAATATCCAAATCAGCCGACAGCTTTTGATTCTATTAATGCCATCTAGTAAAGGCCGTCTGAAAGACTATTTTGAGTTTTTCAGACGGCCTTTTTTTCAATATTGAAAACAACATCCGCCTACATGCTTTGTCATTTGATGTTTGTTAAAAATCGTACCGCCTCTTCGTGTTACGCTTGGCAAACAATTTGATTTTGCGAAGAAAAGGAGCAGGAGATGGTATCATTGGAAACCCAAATCGCCGGTTTTTCTTTTGACAACTGCCTGATGAACGCCGCTGGTGTGTCATGTATGACTGTTGAGGAATTGGAAGTGGTCAGACAGTCTTCGGCAGGCACTTTCATTACCAAGACCGCAACGCTTACCCCTCGTCAAGGCAACCCCAAGCCGCGTTATCGAGATGTGCCTCTCGGCAGCATCAATTCGATGGGTTTGCCGAATCAAGGCATTGATTACTATCTGGATTACCTGCTTACCCTTCAAGAGTCTCAGCCGGAACGGACATTTTTCCTATCACTGGTCGGTCTGTCTCCCGGCGAAACACATATCCTGTTGGAAAAAGTGCAAAATAGCGGGTTTAACGGCATTACCGAACTCAACCTATCCTGCCCAAACGTCGCCGGCAAACCGCAAATCGCCTACGACTTTGAAACAACCGAGATGATTTTGGATAATGCCTTTACCTACTTCGACAAGCCATTGGGCATCAAGCTACCGCCGTATTTTGATATTGCCCATTTCGATCAAGCGGCGAAAGTGTTCAACCGCTATCCCCTAAAACTCGTCAACTGCGTCAACTCCATCGGCAACGGCATGTATATCGAAGACGAATCCGTCGTCATCCGCCCGAAAAACGGCTTCGGCGGCATTGGAGGCCAATACATCAAACCGACTGCGCTCGCCAATGTCCACGCGTTCTATCAAAGACTGGATCCGTCTATCCAAGTCATCGGAACCGGCGGCGTTTACAGCGGCCGTGATGCGTTTGAACACATCTTGTGCGGCGCAAGCATGGTGCAGATCGGCACGGCGCTACACCAGCAAGGCGTCGGTATTTTTGAACGGGTTTCCCTTGAATTAAAAGCCATCATGGCGCAAAAAGGCTATGAGAAGCTGGAAGACTTCAAAGGCAAATTGAAATATTTTGAATAAGGTTTACTCTAAAAAACGCCCAAGGCCGTCTGAAAATTTCAGACGGCCTTGTTGTATAATTGCTCCCCACATTACCCGTCTTCCCCTTCAATGAAACTCAACCCCCAACAGCAAGCCGCGGTCAAATATCTAGGCGGCCCCCTGCTCGTCCTTGCCGGCGCAGGCAGCGGCAAAACCGGTGTGATTACGCAAAAAATCAAGCATTTGATTGTCAATATAGGCTATCTGCCGCATACCGTTGCAGCGATTACATTTACCAATAAAGCCGCCACGGAAATGCAGGAGCGCGTCTCTAAAATGCTGCCCAAGTCGCAAACGCGCGGGCTGACGATTTGCACCTTCCACTCTTTGGGTATGAAGATTTTGCGCGAAGAAGCGAACCATATCGGTTATAAAAAAAACTTTTCCATTCTCGACTCTACCGACAGCGCAAAAATCATCGGCGAACTCTTGGGCGGTACGGGCAAAGAAGCCATATTCAAAGCGCAACATCAAATTTCCCTTTGGAAAAACGATTTAAAGACGCCTGAAGAAGTAGTTCAGACGGCCGCTAATGTGTGGGAAGAGCAAACAGCGCGCGTGTATGCGAGCTATCAGGAAACCCTGCAAAGCTATCAGGCGGTGGACTTCGACGACTTAATTCGCCTGCCTGCCGTGCTGTTGCAGCAAAACAGCGAAGTGCGCAACAAATGGCAGCGGCGGCTGCGTTATCTGTTGGTTGACGAATGTCAGGACACCAATACCTGCCAATTCACCCTGATGAAGCTTCTGACCGGCGCGGAAGGCATGTTTACCGCCGTCGGCGATGACGACCAGTCCATCTACGCATGGCGCGGTGCAAACATGGAAAACCTGCGCAAAATGCAGGAAGACTATCCGCAGATGAAGGTTATCAAGCTGGAGCAAAACTACCGCTCCACCGCGCGGATTCTCAAAATCGCTAATAAAGTGATTGAAAACAACCCCAAACTCTTTACCAAAAAACTTTGGTCGCAGTTCGGCGAAGGCGAAATCGTCAAAGTCGTTGCCTGCCAAAGCGAGCAACACGAAGCCGACTGGGTCGTCAGCCAAATCGTCAAGCAAAAGCTGGTCGGTGGCGACAAAACCCAATACGCCGATTTTGCCGTGTTATACCGCGGCAACCATCAGGCGCGGATTTTTGAAGAAGCCTTGCGCAGTGCGCGCGTCCCTTACCAACTTTCCGGCGGGCAAAGCTTTTTCGACAAAGCCGAAATCAAAGACGTTTTGTCCTATTTGCGCCTGCTTGCCAACCCCAACGACGATCCCGCCTTCCTGCGCGCCGTCACCACGCCCAAACGTGGCATCGGCGACGTCACACTGGGCAAGCTCAACACCTACGCGCACGAACACGAATGCAGCCTATATGAAGCCGCGCAAACCGAAGAAGCGCTTGCCCTATTGAACCATACCAACCGCCAACACCTGCAAGCCTTCATGGATATGATTAAAAACTACCGCACCAAAGCCGAAACCAGCGAAGCAGGCGAGCTTATCCATAACCTGCTAAAAGAAATCGACTACGAAAACCACTTGCTGGTCAATGAGGAAGGCAAAGCAGGTGAAATCAAATGGCGTAACGTTACCGACCTGACCGGCTGGCTGGAACGCAAAGGCGAGCAAGACGGCAAAAACATCATCGAGCTTGCCCAAACCATCGCCCTGATGACGCTTTTAGAGGGCAAAAGCGAAGAAGAAGTCGATGCCGTCAAACTCTCCACTCTTCACGCCTCCAAAGGTTTGGAATACCCCTACGTTTTCCTTGTCGGTTGCGAAGAAGGCATCTTGCCGCACAACGACAGCATCGAAGAAGACAATGTCGAAGAAGAACGCCGCCTGATGTACGTCGGCATTACCCGCGCCAAACGCCAGCTTACGCTGACTCATTGCCTCAAACGCAAAAAACAAGGCACATGGCAATTCCCCGAGCCAAGCCGCTTCATAGACGAAATGCCGCAGGAAGACATCAAGATTTTAGGCCGCAAAGGCGGAGAGCCGATTGTGAGCAAGGAAGAAGGAAAAAGCAATCTGGCAGGATTGCTGGATATGCTGGGAAACAAAAGAAAAGGATAAAGCAAGGCCGTCTGAAAGTAAGGTTTCAGACGGCCTTATTGTCAGCAAAATGTCAAAGACGACAATCAAATAATTTTCACTTTATATCGTTACGCCTATCCGTTCCCACTTCTCTCGATTCTTCAAAAATAAACAAAAATAATCGAATAATCAGCTACAAAATAAAAAAAGCAGGTGACCCGATTGCCTTATCCCCCTTCAATTTACAAGCAAAAATTGTCAACACTTGAAGTATAAATTCACAAGCAAAATTGCATTTTTCAGGTATAATAACGGATTCCCCAACTGCATTTTGTGAGCTGAATCCATGTCTGTTGTTCTGCCCTTGCGCGGTGTAACCGCCCTTTCCGATTTCCGTGTTGAAAAACTCTTCCAAAAAGCAGCCGCCCTCGGCCTGCCCGAAGTTAAATTAAGCAGCGAATTTTGGTATTTTGTCGGTAGCGAAAAAACACTTGATGCCGCGACAGTCGAAAAACTGCAAGCCTTACTGGCAGCGCAAAGCGTTGAACAAACGCCCAAAGCGCGCGAGGGCTTGCATTTATTTTTGGTAACGCCCCGTTTGGGCACCATTTCTCCTTGGGCTTCCAAAGCAACCAATATCGCGGAAAACTGCGGTTTGGAAGGCATTGAACGTATCGAACGCGGCATGGCCGTATGGTTGGAAGGTGCGCTTACCGACGGGCAAAAACAACAATGGGCAGCCCTGTTGCACGACCGCATGACCGAAAGCGTGTTGACCGACATCGATGCAGCGTCGCAACTGTTCCACCATATCCAATCGGAAACCTTCTCCAGCGTAGATGTATTGGGCGGCGGTAAAGAGGCATTGGTCAAAGCCAATACCGAAATGGGTTTGGCGCTTTCTGCCGACGAAATCGATTATCTGGTTGAAAACTATCAGGCTTTAAACCGCAATCCGACCGATGTTGAGTTGATGATGTTCGCTCAGGCAAACAGCGAACACTGCCGCCACAAAATCTTCAACGCCGACTTCATCCTCAACGGCGAAAAACAACCGAAATCGCTCTTCGGCATGATTCGCGATACACACAATGCGCATCCCGAAGGCACAGTCGTTGCCTATAAAGACAATTCGTCCGTGATCGAAGGCGCAAAAGTCGAGCGTTTCTATCCAAATGCGGCGGAAAACCAAGGCTACCGTTTCCACGAAGAAGACACCCATATCATCATGAAAGTGGAAACGCACAACCACCCGACCGCCATTGCGCCGTTTGCAGGCGCGGCAACGGGTGCGGGTGGTGAAATCCGCGATGAAGGCGCAACAGGCAAAGGCTCACGTCCGAAAGCAGGCTTGACCGGCTTTACTGTTTCCAACCTGAATATCCCTGGCTTGGAGCAGCCTTGGGAACAAGCCTACGGCAAACCCGGCCATATTGCTTCCCCTTTAGACATCATGATTGAAGGTCCGATTGGCGGCGCAGCGTTCAACAACGAATTCGGCCGCCCGAACCTCTTGGGCTACTTCCGCACCTTTGAAGAAAAATTTGACGGTCAAGTCCGCGGCTATCACAAACCGATTATGATTGCCGGCGGCTTGGGCAGCATTCAGGCACAACAAACACACAAAGACGAAATCCCCGAAGGCGCGTTGCTGATCCAACTGGGTGGCCCGGGCATGCTTATCGGTTTAGGCGGTGGCGCGGCTTCTTCCATGAATACCGGCACGAACGACGCCTCTTTGGACTTCAACTCCGTACAACGCGGCAACCCTGAAATCGAACGCCGCGCGCAGGAAGTGATCGACCGCTGCTGGCAGCTTGGCAACAAAAACCCGATTATCTCCATCCACGACGTCGGCGCGGGCGGCCTTTCCAACGCCTTCCCCGAACTCGTCAACGATGCCGGACGCGGCGCAGTATTCAAGCTGCGCGAAGTCCCGCTGGAAGAACACGGCCTCAACCCATTGCAAATCTGGTGCAACGAATCGCAAGAGCGTTATGTGTTGTCGATTTTGGAAAAAGATTTGGACACCTTCCGCGCCATCTGCGAACGTGAACGCTGCCCGTTTGCCGTGGTCGGCACGGCGACTGACGACGGCCATTTGAAAGTGCGCGACGATTTGTTCTCCAACAATCCCGTCGATTTGCCGCTGAACGTCTTGCTCGGCAAACCGCCCAAAACCACGCGCAGCGACAAAACCGTGAGGTCGTCTGAAAAACCGTTTAACGCGGGCGATATCGACATCACCGAAGCCGCCTACCGCGTTTTGCGTCTGCCTACGGTAGCCGCCAAAAACTTCCTGATTACCATCGGCGACCGCAGCGTCGGCGGCATGACCCACCGCGACCAAATGGTCGGCAAATACCAAACCCCCGTAGCCGACTGCGCCGTTACCATGATGGGCTTCAACACCTATCGCGGCGAAGCGATGTCTATGGGCGAAAAACCGACCGTCGCCCTGTTTGACGCGCCCGCCTCGGGCAGAATGTGCGTCGGCGAAGCCATCACCAACATCGCGGCGGTCAACATCGGCGACATCGGCAATATCAAACTCTCCGCCAACTGGATGGCGGCATGCGGCAACGAGGGCGAAGACGAAAAACTCTACCGCACCGTTGAAGCAGTTTCCAAAGCCTGTCAGGCATTGGATTTGAGCATTCCCGTGGGCAAAGACAGTTTGTCGATGAAAACCGTGTGGCAGGATGGCGAAGAGAAAAAATCCGTGGTTTCGCCGTTGAGCCTGATTATCTCCGCGTTTGCGCCAGTGGAAGACGTACGCAAGACTGTTACGCCTGAGTTGAAAAACGTCGAAGACAGCGTATTGCTGTTTATCGATTTGGGCTTCGGCAAAGCGCGTATGGGCGGCTCCGCGTTCGGTCAGGTGTACAACAATATGACCGGCGACGCGCCTGATTTGGACGATACAGGCCATCTGAAAGCGTTTTACAATGTGATTCAACAGCTTGTCGCCGAAGACAAACTCTTGGCATACCACGACCGCAGCGACGGCGGTTTGTTCGCGACGCTGGCGGAAATGGCGTTTGCGGCACGATGCGGCTTGAACGTGGATTTGACTTCACTGGTTGCCAACCAAGCCGACGTCAACGAAGCCAGCATTCGCGCATTGTTCAATGAAGAGCTGGGCGCAGTGATTCAAATTGCCAAACAAGATGTTGCGGCAGTAGAAGCCTTGTTTAAAGAAGCTGATTTGGCACTGCATGCCGTTGCGACCATCGGTACTGACGAAAAAATCGTTATCCGCAATCAAGCAGGCATCGTATTGGAACAAAACCGCGCCGACCTGCAACGCGCATGGCAGGAAACCAGCCACGCCATCCAACGCCTGCGCGACAACCCTGCCTGCGCCGATAGCGAGTTCGCCCTGATTGACGACAACGAACGCAGCGCATTGTTTGCCGACGTGAAATTCAACGTGAACGAAGACATCGCCGCGCCATTCATCAACAGCGGTGCGAAACCCAAAATCGCCATCCTGCGCGAACAGGGCGTAAACGGACAAATCGAAATGGCCGCCGCGTTCACCCGAGCCGGTTTCGATGCTTACGACGTGCATATGTCCGACCTGATGGCAGGCCGCGTCCACCTTGCCGACTTCAAAATGCTGGCGGCGTGCGGCGGCTTCAGCTACGGCGACGTACTCGGTGCAGGCGAAGGCTGGGCGAAATCGATTCTGTTCCACCCTGCTCTGCGCGACCAATTTGCCGCCTTCTTTGCCGATCCGAACACACTGACATTGGGCGTGTGCAATGGCTGTCAAATGGTCAGCAACCTTGCCGAGATTATCCCGGGTACAGAAGCATGGCCTAAATTCAAACGCAACTTGAGCGAACAGTTTGAAGCGCGCCTGAGCATGGTTCATGTTCCGAAATCCGCATCGCTGATTCTGAATGAAATGCAAGGCTCCAGCCTGCCTGTCGTAGTCAGCCACGGCGAAGGCCGCGCCGACTTCACGCTTCACGGCGGCAATATTTCCGCCGATTTGGGCATTGCGCTGCAATATGTGGACGGTCAAAACCAAGTGACCCAAACTTATCCGCTCAACCCTAACGGCTCGCCTCAAGGTATCGCCGGTGTGACCAACGCCGACGGCCGCGTTACCATCATGATGCCGCATCCGGAACGCGTGTACCGCGCAGCGCAAATGAGCTGGAAACCAGAAGACTGGACGGAATTGTCCGGTTGGTACCGCCTCTTTGCCGGAGCAAGAAAAGCTTTGGGCTAATGGAAAGCTTGATTTGATCAGGCTTTAAGCAAGGCCGTCTGAAACAGGAAAGGCAAAATTTTCCGCCTCCTGTTTTCAGACGGCCTTTAAGTTTACTTTATTTATAGAAACCGGCTGCCGTCATTCTGTATTTCCCTCTTTTAAACTATAATCGACATATTCAGACGGCCTTTCCCGACATTATGACTCGACAAGCCTTTATCCTCAGCGATTGCGAATTTCCCGAATGCGGCGAAAAGCCTTACGCCCTGTTGACCGCGAATCCGACGAAGGAACACCACTTCGTCGCCCAGACCGAGCAACGGCAGCACGCACATAATCCGCAGGTCAGCCTGCAGAATCAGAATGTTTACAAGCTGCCTTTGTCCATATTCCATACTGGCGAAAAAGCCCGCGGCAAAGAACAAAACCGCAGCGAAGCGATAAGCGTCAACATCATCGGCAACTTGGCCGCGAAAAACCTCTATACGCTGACCTTTGTCGAAGACTCCGCCAACCAATATAATCTGGAAGGCTGGTTCAACCGTCATGAAAGCGGCTACGAAGAGGCCTGCAATCATCTGCGCACCTTACCTGCAGGCCGTCTGAAAACAACTACGGCAAATGCCGATACCGTCAAAGTACCGGATGCCTTGTGGCGGATATTGCGGCTGAAATTCCTCGGTATCCTGCGCAATCCGCACAACCATAAAAACCTGTTTGCCCACCGCCTGCACCAAACGCTTCGAGCGCGTCTGCCGGAAGTCGGTTTTGAATTTGTCCGCTTGATCAGCAAACGCGACCCCAAGCGCATCGAAGCCATTATGCAGGACTACCGTTTCACTTTTCTCGGCTATGTCGATTGGCTGGGCGGGCTTTACGGTATGTTGAGCGAAGGCGTGGCACAGCCGTCGTTGTTTGAACGGCTGTTTTGCAACATCTTTGCCGAACCCGAAGCCGTGAAAATCGAATTGTTCCGCTATCCGGAAAACACGGGGCTGTGCCTGTTTGGCGACAGTAGTTTCTGCCTGCAAGCCTCGACCAAACTATTCAGCGTCGGCGTTAATATCTCGCATGACATGTTTGCCATCGTGCACCTGCAAACCGACCGTTGGCACGCGTTTAAAAACACCTTTCATCACGATGCGCCCAAACTGCAAGGCCAAGTGCGGATTATCGACGGCGACCAAACCCAAAGATTGCTGTTCAACCGACTGTGCATCCATCAAGCCCATGAAGCCGTGTTCGGCCAAAGCCCGAATATCAAAGATTATCTAGAGGCCGTCTGAAACTCCAAACCAGAAGAAAGCATATGAAAATCACGCCAATCCAAGCCCTAAACGACAACTACATCTGGATGATTCAAGAAGGCAACCATGCCGCCTGCGTCGATCCGTCCGATGCCACGCCCGTTTTGAAATTCCTCGTCCACAACCGCCTGATGCTGGCGCAAACATGGATTACCCATCCGCACCCCGACCATACCGGCGGCGCAAAAAACCTGTTCCACGGCTTTTTGGAATCCCCAATCTATGGTGAAAGCGACATCGAAGTGGCGACACATACCGTCACTGCAGGCACGCAGTTCCCGTTTGGCGAAGGCTTGGTTACCGTTTGGGCAACCCCCGGCCATACCGACCGCCACATCAGCTATCTGCTGGAAAATTCAGACGGCCTGCACGTTTTCTGCGGCGATACCTTGTTCTCCGCCGGTTGCGGCCGCGTATTTACCGGCACAATCGAGCAGCTTTACGACAGTTTTCACCGATTCAACCAACTGCCCGAAGAAACGCTGTTTTATCCGGCGCACGAATATACAGCCTCCAATCTGCGCTTTGCTCAGCATATCGAGCCGGACAATGCCGACATTCAGACGGCCTTGGCTGCAGCCGAACACACGCCGACGCTGCCTGTCAGCCTGGCGCACGAACGCAAAGTCAACCCTTTTTTACGCGTTCACCTGCCCCAAGTTCAGGCACGCGCCGAAGAATTGAGCGGACGAAAATTAAACAGCGAACTCGAAGTCTTCGCCGCTTTGCGTGAATTAAAAAATCAATTTTAATTGGGCTTAGTTCCCAAAGAATAAGGCCGTCTGAACAATATCTGTTCAGACGGCCTTTATTATTTAGGGATTATTCCCATTCAATCGTGGCAGGCGGTTTGCCGCTGACATCGTAAACCACACGGTTAATGCCTTTGACTTCGTTGATGATGCGGTTGGACACGCGGCCAAGCAGCGAGTAAGGCAGCTCAGCCCAGTGTGCAGTCATAAAGTCGCTGGTAATCACGGCACGCAAAGCTACGACGTAATCGTATGTGCGGCCGTCGCCCATTACGCCGACGGATTTCACAGGCAGGAATACAGCAAAGGCTTGGCTGGTCAGGTTGTACCAAGATGTACCGTTTTCATCGGTAGTATTGCGCAATTCTTGAATGAAAATATCGTCTGCTTGACGGAGCAAGTCGGCATATTCTTTTTTCACTTCGCCCAAGATGCGCACACCCAAACCCGGGCCTGGGAACGGATGACGGTACACCATTTCGCGCGGCAGGCCCAAAGCCACACCCAATTCGCGTACTTCGTCTTTGAACAAATCGCGCAACGGCTCAAGCAGCTTGAGCTTCATGTTTTCAGGCAGGCCGCCGACGTTGTGGTGGGATTTGATGGCATGGGCTTTTTTGGTTTTTGCACCCGCAGATTCGATTACGTCAGGGTAAATCGTACCTTGCGCCAACCATTTGGCGTTGGTGAGTTTTTTCTCCTCAGCGTCAAAGACTTCGATAAATTCCGCACCGATGATTTTGCGTTTTTTCTCCGGATCGGTCACGCCGGCAAGTTTCGCCAAAAACTGCTCTTCGGCATCAACGTGAATCACGCGTACGCCCAAGTTGCGGGCAAACATATCCATCACCATTTTGCCTTCGTTCAATCGCAACAGACCGTGGTCAACAAACACGCAGGTCAGTTGGTCGCCGATGGCGCGGTGAATCAGCGCGGCCGCTACGGAAGAGTCCACGCCGCCGGACAGACCTAAAATCACTTCATCGCTGCCGACTTGTTCGCGGATTTTGGCAACGGCTTCTTCGATGTAGTTCGGCATGGTCCAGCTTGGTTGTGCACCGCAAATATCCAAGACAAAGCGGTTCAACAGCGCGCGGCCTTGTTTGGTGTGGGTCACTTCAGGGTGGAATTGGATGCCGTAGAATTGTTTCTCAGCGTTTTCCATCATGGCAATCGGGCAAGACGGGGTGTCGCCGATAACAGAGAAGCCGGTAGGCAGTTTGGAAACTTTATCGCCATGGCTCATCCAAACATCGAGCGTATTAGGCGCATCGTCTTGAATGCCGCGTGTCAGCTCGCTGTCGATGGTTTTAACTTGCGCATAACCGAATTCGCGTTGGTTGCCCGGGCTAACTTCGCCGCCCAAGTGGTGCGCCATAAATTGCATGCCGTAGCAGATGCCCAAAACCGGAATGCCCAAATCAAAAATACCGGTATCGGCTTGATAATCGGATTCGTAAACGGAATTAGGGCCGCCAGAGAGGATGATGCCTTTCGGATTAAAGGCTTTGATTTCTTCCAAAGGCATGTCGAAAGAATGCAGTTCGCAGTAAACGTGGGCTTCGCGCACCCGTCGGGCGATCAGCTGGGTAACTTGCGAGCCGAAGTCGAGAATAAGGATTTTGTCTTGGGTCATGGCGGAAACTTTGCAAAATGTAAGAAAACGGTGCGGCCGGGAGGGTAAATTTCAAATTTAAACCACAATAAAAAGGCCGTCTGAATCGGCGGATTATACCATTGTTCAGACGGCCTTTATAGGGCAAAACCCAAATCTCTCATCTTTCTATTTTGTGTGTTTCTCAGGAATCATATCGCTGCGCGAGAGCAACAGCAGGCAACCCAACACGACCATGCCGATGGCCAGCAGCGGCGAGAGGTAAATCCAGTAGCTCATGTGCAGATAAATGGCTGTGCCGATATAAACCAACATCGGGCCGGAGACGATGGACTGTTTGTTGATGCCGTCCATAATCAACACGGCAAAGCCCAAAATAATTAATGCACCGGCAATCATTGTCGATGTCGCAGGCAAAATATCCGTAGCGCGTAAAAACCAAATCGCACCAAAGATAATCAAAAACAAAGGCAGAAAAAGTGAGGGGCGGGACATAACAACGCTCCGTAAAGGTTTCAGATGGCCTGTATTATTGGGTGCGTCGGCCATGCAGGCAAGATATAAAAATGCAATCTTGTGTGTAATTATGCAAAGGTTGGCACAACAAAAAAGCCGTCTGAACAGCGGCAAACCGAAATCGAATATTTCAATTTATCATGTTACAGACGGTCTTTTAAATCATCAGGCTTTGCCGGTACTGCCGAATCCGCCTTCACCGCGCTCGCTGGCGGCAAACTCGTCCACAACCTTAAACGCGGCTTGGACAACTGGCACAATCACCATTTGCGCGATGCGCTCCATCGGCTCGATGGTAAACGCTTCTTTACCACGGTTCCACAGAGAAACCTTCAATTCGCCTTGATAATCCGAGTCAATCAAACCGACCAAATTGCCCAAAACAATACCGTGTTTATGACCCAAGCCGGAACGCGGCAACAAAACGGCTGCGTAAGCAGGGTTGGCCAAATGCACCGCCAAACCGGTCGGAACGAGATATACATCGCCCGGCTGTAACACAACGGCTTCATCCAGGCAGGCACGCAAATCCAAACCGGCAGAACCAGGCGTCGCATAAGCAGGCAGGGAATCGGCCATTTTCGGATTTAAGATTTTCAGTTCGACTTCGGTTTGCATGACGGGACTCCGTATTGTTCTATATTGGAAAGGGCTACGATTATACACAAATGCCCTTGAGGCCGTCTGAAAAAACGGAGTATGATTCAGTCAGACCTAAGGAGAAAAATCATGGATCTGCACAATATCCGCGAAGATTACAGCAAACGCGAGCTGTCGGAAGCCGAATGCTACGCCGACCCGATTGTCCAATTCGAGCAATGGCTGAACGAAGCGATTCACGCCGAAGTCAACGAGCCGACCGCGGTCAACGTTGCCGCCGTAGGCGAAGACGGCAGGCCTAACAGCCGTATGGTACTACTGAAAGAAGTCAACCCAAAAGGCTTTGTTTTCTTTACCAATTACCACAGCCGCAAAGGCCGCTCCTATACGGCACACCCCTTTGCCGCCATGACTTTTTTCTGGCCGGAACTCGAACGCCAAGTGCGTGTTGAAGGCCGCATTGAAAAACTCGACACAGCCGCTTCAGACGAATATTTTGAAAGCCGCCCATATACCAGTCGTATCGGCGCATGGGCAAGCGCGCAAAGCGAAGTGATTTCCAGCAAAGCCGTATTGGTAGCCAAAGCCGCGGCCGTCGGTGTCAAACATCCCTTACATGTCCCTCGCCCGCCGCATTGGGGCGGATACCTTGTTATTCCCGACCGTATCGAATTCTGGCAAGGCCGCCCCAGCCGCCTGCATGACCGCATCCAATACCGCTTGGTTGACGGCAACTGGATACGCGAACGCCTTTCGCCATAATTTTCGGATTTTCAAACAAAAATTTACTGGTTGAGTTACAATACAGCCTTTCATCGGCAGGCCGTCTGAATCTGATTTTCAGACGGCCTTTTCCCCCAATCCAACCCCTGCCGCAACCGCCGCAGAAGAACCGCTTTTCAAGCGAGTTAGGAAAAATCATGTCCAAACAGCCTTCCAGCAAACGCCAATGGCGCGACGGCGTATCGTCTACCGCCAAAAAACCTTCCAAACCGGCCAAATCCTTTGCCAATAAAAAACGTCCCGACGACGAGCGAAAAACATCAGGCAAACCTTACGGCCAAAAAGTTTCAGACGGCCCCAAAGCTCAAAATACCGCCCCAAAACAACGTGCCGCCAAAGCCAAAAAACTGGTTGTCCGCAATCCCAACCAAAAAATCATGGAACACGCCCGCGATTTGAAAGAACGCCGCAGCGACCTTTCCCGCTTCGAACCCGAGCGCCTGCAAAAAGTCCTGGCCGCTTCCGGCGTCGGCTCACGTCGCGAAATGGAAGAATGGATTAGCAACGGCTGGGTAACAGTCAACGGACGCGTAGCCCAACTGGGTGAAAAAGTCACGCCCGACGATCATGTTACCGTCAAAGGCAGCATCATCAAACTCAAATGGGCAGACCGCCTACCACGCATCATCCTCTACTACAAACAAGAAGGCGAAATCGTTTCCCGCGACGACCCGCAAGGCCGCGTCAGCATCTTCGACCGCCTGCCGCAAGCAGCCAGCAGCCGCTGGGTAGCCATCGGCCGTTTGGACATCAATACCAGCGGCCTTTTGATCCTGACCACTTCAGGCGAACTCGTTCAACGCTTTGCCCACCCCAGCTTTGAAGTCGAACGCGAATACGCCGTGCGCGTATTGGGCGAGTTGACCACCGAACAAATGCGCGTCCTAACCGAAGAAGGCGTGATGCTCGAAGACGGTCTAGCAAAAGTAGAACGCATCTACGAACAAGGCGGCGAAGGAGCAAACAAATGGTACAACGTCGTCATCAAAGAAGGCCGAAACCGCGAAGTACGCCGCATTTTTGAAAGCCAAGGCCTCACCGTCAGCCGTCTCGTCCGCGTAGGCTTCGGCCCCATCGGCCTGCCAAACCGCCTCAAACGCGGCCAGTTCTACGAACTCAATCCGGCAGAAGTCGCCAACATCATCAAATGGGCGGATATGCTGCTGCCGGGCGAACGTCGCCGGAAGAAAAGTTAATGTAAGATAAATCGGGGCTGAGGCCTTTACAAAATCGTCTCAGCCCGACAAAATCTTGCATAAGTCATAAACATAGTGGGTTAAGTTTAAACCAGTACCGCATTGCTCCGCCTTGTCCTGATTTAAACTTAACCCACTATTCACACATTAAAATTCAAAAAAAGTGACTCAGCGCCAGCGTTAACTCTGCCAATACACTGCCATCAACACTTTTAATAATCAGCATGTGATATTTCCCAGGAGCTTAAATCATGCCCCGTTTCTTCCTGAAAACCGTTTCCATACTCACTTTGGCAGCTTTGACTGCGTGTTCCGGCCCTCTCGACCGATCAGACTCGTCAACCGAAAATCTTCAGGGTGCACCGGACTCAGCATTGCCTGCTGCTGCCGTTGCTGAAGAAAATCTGTCTCTTACAGAAAACACCGAACGCTACCAAGAACAACCTGACCAACCGGTCAAATCCGTTGCTCAAGAACCTGTTTCCACATTTAGCATCGATGTCGATACCGGCAGCTACGCCAACGTCCGCCGATTTCTGAACAGCGGCAAACAGCCGCCTAAAGATGCTGTACGGATTGAGGAAATCGTCAATTACTTCCCTTATAACTATCCACTGCCTACTGACAGTCGTCCATTTGCCGTTCATACTGAAACCATTGATTCTCCATGGCAACCGGAAGCCAAGCTGATCAAAATCGGTATCCAAGCACAAGACACGGCAAAGAAAGACCTGCCGCCTGCCAATCTTGTGTTCCTCGTGGACGTATCCGGCAGTATGTCTTCAGCAAATAAACTTCCGTTGGTTCAAAAAACGTTGCGTATCTTGACCCAACAATTACGTCCTCAGGACAAAGTTACTCTGATTACCTATTCTTCAGGCGAAGAGCTGGTACTTCCGCCTACATCAGGTTCAGATAAAGAAACCATCCTGAAGGCCATCGACAAACTGAAAGCCGAAGGCTCGACTTCGGGCGAATCCGCTTTACGCATGGCCTACGAAGAAGCGCAAAAAGCCTTTGTACCCAACGGCATCAACCGTATCCTTTTGGCGACCGATGGCGACTTTAACGTTGGCGTATCTGATACCGAAACGCTCAAATCCATGGTTGCCGAAAAACGTAAAACCGGCGTTTCACTCAGCACGCTAGGATTCGGTACAGACAATTACAACGAAGACATGATGGAACAAATTGCCGATGCAGGCGACGGCAATTACAGCTATATCGACAACGAAAAAGAAGCGAAAAAAGTTCTACAGCAACAACTGACTTCCACGCTTGCCACCGTTGCACAAGATGTCAAAATCCAGGTCGAATTCAATCCTGCCACTGTTAAAGAATACCGCTTGGTCGGCTACACCAACCGCACCTTGCGCAATGAAGACTTCAACAATGACAAAGTAGATGCGGGCGATATCGGCTCAGGCCACAGCGTGACCGCCATCTATGAAATCATCCCGCAGGGCAAACAAGGCTGGCTGAACGAATCACGCTATCAAAAAACCCCTGCCGTCAAAGGCAGTAAAAACGAATACGCCTTTGTCAAAGTACGCTATAAACTGCCTGGGGAAAAAGACAGTAAGCTGATGGAACAAGCAATTCCCGTTGGCAGCAAACCGCTGGAGCAAGCCGATAAAGACACCTTGCTCGCCCTGGCCGCAGCTTCCTATGCCCAAGCCCTGCGCGGCGGCGAATACAACGGTAAACTTGGCTGGAGCGACATTGAAAAAATGGTACAGAAAGTCCAAGGCGACGATCCGTTTGAACTGAAATCAGAATTTCTCCAATTGGTTCGCATTGCCGCCGGTAGCGAAAAGAAATCAGGTCCTTTGGTTAAAGAATAAAACCTGAAAAAGGCCGTCTGAAAAACATTCAGACGGCCTTTTAATTAAACTTTTTATTTTTCAGATTTCAACACCCGTTGACGGCGGGTTTCGCTCAATACCATGCCTGCACTGACGGAAACGTTCATGCTTTCTACCGTACCAAACATCGGAATCGATATCAGCATATCGCAATGTTCGCGCGTCAGGCGGCGCATGCCTTCGCCTTCGTTGCCCATTACCCAGGCCACGCTGTCGGGCAAGTCGCAGTGGTAAAGGTCGGAGTCGCCGCCCATGTCCGTACCGACAATCCAAATGCCGTATTCTTTCAGCTCACGCAAAGTACGGGCAAGATTGGTTACGGTAATATACGGCACGGTTTCCGCCGCGCCACAGGCAACTTTGCTGACGGTCGCATTCAGGCCGGCGCTTTTGTCTTTGGGCGCAATTACGGCATGCACGCCCATCGCATCGGCAGTACGCAGGCACGCGCCGAGGTTGTGCGGATCGGTAATGCCGTCCAATACCAGCAAAAACGGCGGTTCGCTCAGGTTTTCCAACACATCTTCCAAGTGAACATGGTTTTTGGAGGCATCGATAAACCCGACTACGCCCTGATGGCGCGCCCCTTTGCTGATGGCATTCAGGCGGTCGGCATCGGCAAAATGCACGCGTACGTTTTCAGAGGCCGCTTTATCCAATACATCGTGGGTGCGCGCATCGGATTTGCCCTCTTGGATATAGAGTTCGGTAATCGATTTCGGGTTTTGCCACAAACGGGCATTGACGGCGTGAAAGCCATAGATGAGTCGTTGGTTTGCCATGTTTTTGCTTTATCGAAAAATTCAGACGGCCATTATAACAAGTAAGGCCGTCTGAAAATTTTTTATTTCATCAAATAACCAAGTATGCCCGAAGTGCCAACACCGATTAATACCGTCACCAACATCGAAAACCGGCTGGCGGCCAATACCGTCAAAGCAATGGCAATCAGCTCATGCGGCTTGTCCGATACAAAATAAGGCGCAATCACAGAAATCAACACGCAGCCCGGCGCAGCCTCCATAACCACTTGCGCGCGACGGCTCAACGTACGGTTGCGCAAGGCAAAAAAGCCGATTAAACGGGTTGAATAAGTAACGGCAAACATGCTTAAAAACAGCAAAAACGATTGCAGCGACAACAAATCCTTCATTTTTGCTCTCCCCACAAATACGCCACCAATAAACCCGATAACGTTCCGGCCGGAACATACCATGCGCCATCCACGGTCAAATAGGTTGCGCACGCCACAATCAGGCTGACAAACCAAGGGCGCGAAGCCGCAAAGCTCTTCCACATCCCGCGCAGCAACACCAAAAACACCGCAGGAAACGCCATGCCGAAGCCCCAAGCCGCCACATCGCCGAACATCGGTCCGACTGCCGCGCCAAATGCCGCAAAAGCAATCCACGTTACATACAAAATAAAACACACGCCGGCATAAAACGGCATATTGAATGCAGGCAAACCTGCCGCCTTACGCTTTTGAATTTCAGCAAACGCCATTGCCCAGCTTTCATCACACATAAAAAACAGCGCGGGCATCGCCTTTTTCAGCGGCATATCCCTCATATACGGCGCAATCGCCGCCCCCATCAGAATATGGCGCGAATTAATCATAAACGTAACCGTTGCAATCAGCAGTGTCGGCAAGGGATTTGCCCACAAATTGACTGCGGCAAATTCCGAACCTCCGGCAAAGTTCATGCCCGTCATCAGCAGCATTTCCAGCCAACTCATGCCCTTTTGCCCGCCCTGCATGCCCAAAATCAGCGCCCACGGCAACAAGCCGATCAGCATGGGGGAACATTCTTTGATACCGCGCAGAAATTCCGATTGAGGAGAAGCAGTGTGATTCATTTTGATTGAAACGGTTTATTAAAAAGAAGCGACGTATTATAAATCAGGCCGTCTGAACAAGGGTATAATACGGAAAAATTAGATTTATTTACGGAAACCGATATGACCCACACCGTCCATCTTCAGTTTGAAGAAATTGACAATACCGTGTTGCAACGCCTGTGCGGTGCGCTCGACAGCAATCTCGAAGCCTTAGGCAAAGCCCTTGATATCCAAATCAGCCGCCGCTTTGAACATTTCACCTTCATGGGCGAACTGGCACACGCCGGCCGCCGTGCCTTGCTGTCGCTTGCCGAAGCCGCAGAAAAAGGCGACTTGGACGACAACGCCATCAGCCTAGCGGCCGTCGAAGCAAAAACCGCAGATGAAAAACACGAAGAAAAACACCACGACCAACAATACTATTTCCGCACCAAACGCGGCAGCATCGGTGGTCGCACCCCGCGCCAAAACGGCTATATCCGCGCCTTGCTCAACCACGATGTCGTGTTCGGCTTAGGCCCTGCCGGTACGGGTAAGACCTATCTTGCCGTTGCCGCCGCAGTCGATGCCATGGAAAAACACCAAATCGAACGCATCGTTTTAGTTCGCCCTGCAGTCGAAGCAGGCGAAAAATTAGGCTTCCTGCCGGGTGATTTGGCACAAAAAGTCGATCCCTACCTGCGACCGCTTTACGATGCGCTTTATGATTTAATGGGCTTCGACCGCGTAACCAAACTGATGGAAAAAGGTTTGATTGAAATTGCGCCGCTCGCCTACATGCGTGGCCGCACCTTAAATGGCGCGTATGTCATTTTGGACGAAGCACAAAACACCACGCCCGAACAAATGAAAATGTTCCTGACCCGTATCGGCTTTGGTGCCAAAGCAGTCATTACCGGCGACATCAGCCAAATCGACCTGCCACGCAACATCAAATCCGGCTTGAAAGATGCACGCGAAAAACTGCGCAATGTAGAAGGCCTGTATTTCCACACATTCACCAGCGAAGACGTTGTCCGCCATCCTTTGGTGCAGAAAATCGTCGAAGCCTATGAAGCTGCCGAAGAACAAGCTGAAAAGAAAAACGACGAATAATCTTTTCAAACACTTAAGGCCGTCTGAAAATTAAATTTCAGACGGCCTTTCTACATCATTTGCCCCATAATACTGCTATAATCCGAAAATCAAGTAAAACAACGACTTCAAAAGGAAAAATATGTCCCTCAAACCACCCGTCCGAATCGCCGTTACCGGCGCGGCTGGCCAAATCGCCTACGCCACCCTTTTCCGTATCGCCGGCGGCATCATGCTCGGACGCGACCAACCCGTTATCCTGCAGCTGCTCGACCTGTCACAAGCGCAGCAGGCTTTGCGCGGTGTGATTATGGAAATGCAGGATTGCGCTTTCCCGCTCCTTGCCGACATTTTCGCGACAGACGACCCCGAAGTCGCCTTCAAAGATGCCGACATTGCCCTCTTGATTGGTGCGCGCCCGCGCACACAAGGCATGGAGCGCGCCGACTTGCTGCACGCGAATGGCGAAATTTTCAAAGTACAAGGTGCGGCGTTAAACAAAGTTGCCAATCGCAACGTTAAAGTCCTCGTCGTCGGCAATCCGGCCAATACCAACGCCTACATCGCCATGAAATCCGCACCCGACATCCCGCCGGAAAATTTCACCGCCCTGATGCGTCTTGACCATCACCGCGCCGTCAGCCAAATTGCCGAAAAAATCAACCGCCCGATTACTTCCATCGAGCAAATGTGCGTTTGGGGCAACCACAGCCCGACCATGTACGCCGACTACCGCTACGCCACCAGCAACGGCGAGTCCGTCCAAGACATGATTACCGAACCCGACTGGAACACCGAAGTTTTCATGCCGAAAATCGCCGGACGCGGTGCCGCCATTATTGCCGCACGTGGCTCATCATCTGCAGCCTCCGCCGCCAATGCCGCCATCTACCACCTGCGCGACTGGTTGCTCGGCAGCAGTGGTAAATGGATAACCATGGGCGTTCCATCCGACGGTTCTTACGGCATTCCCGAAGGTTTGATTTTCGGCTTCCCCGTCATTTGCGACAAAGGCAGCTACCGCATCGTCCAAGGCTTGGATTTGTCGGACGAATTCAGCCAAAAACGTATCGCCGCCACGCTGGCCGAATTAGAAGAAGAACGTTCAGCCATCCAGGATCTACTCTAAAACAAAGGCCGTCTGAAAACCAAATTTCAGACGGCCTTTACTGTGCAGCCTTATTCCGCTACATCAATGCACAAATATTTCAATTCCAGATATTCATCCGCACCATATTTGCTACCTTCACGTCCCAGTCCGCTGCGTTTCACGCCGCCAAACGGTGCTACTTCATTACTGATTAAGCCCGTATTGATGCCGACCATGCCGTATTCCAAGGCTTCGCCAACGCGCCACTGGCGGGCGGTGTCGGAGGTAAAAAGGTAGGCCGCCAAACCGTATTCCGTATCGTTGGCGGCTGCGATGACTTCGGCTTCGGTTTCAAAGCGGAACACGGGACACAAAGGTCCGAAGGTTTCTTCGCACGCTACTGCCATTTGTGCCGTTACGCCGCTTAAGACAGTCGGCTCGAAAAACGTTCCGCCCAATGCGCTGCGTTTGCCGCCGGTCAGGCAGCTTGCGCCTTTTGAGAGCGCGTCGGCGATGTGCTGCTCGACTTTTTCCACCGCTTTTTCCTCAATCAGCGGCCCTTGGTTCACGCCTTCATCTAAGCCGTTGCCCAATTTGAGCGTGGCCACTTTTTCGCTTAATTTTCGGCAAAATTCGTCGTAAATGCCGGATTGAGCGTACACGCGGTTAGTGCAGACGCAGGTCTGACCGCTGTTGCGGAACTTGCTCGCCAGGGCGCCTTCGACGGCTTTGTCCAAATCGGCATCGTCAAACACGATAAACGGCGCGTTACCGCCCAGTTCCAAGCTGAGTTTTTTAATGTCTGCCGCGCTGTCGGCAAAAATCTTCGCGCCGACTTCGGTTGAGCCAGTAAAGCTGATTTTGCGCACAGTCGGATTCGTGGCAAATTCATGGCTGATTTCCGAAGCACTACCGCTGACAACAGGCAACAAATCCTGTGGTACGCCCGCTTCATAAGCCAAAACGACTAATGCATACGCACTCAAAGGCGTGAGCGATGCAGGTTTGACTATCATCGCGCAACCAACCGCCAAAGCAGGCGCAGCCTTGCGCGCAATCATCGCAGACGGGAAATTCCACGGCGTAATCGCAGCGGTAACGCCGACGGGCTGCTTCAATACAACCAGTTTTTGCGATGCTTTCACACTCGTCAGCACATCGCCGTCAATCCGCCGAGCCTCTTCCGCAAACCAGCGCACAAACGAAGCCGCATAATCGATTTCACCACGCGCCTCAGTCAGGCTTTTGCCCTGCTCCATCGTCATGATACGCGCCAGGTCTTCTTTGTTTTCTTTAATTAAAAAATACCAACGCCACAACACATCGGCGCGTTCCAACGCAGTTTTTGCCACCCATAATTTTTGTGCTGCCTCTGCCTTTTGAATCAAAAGCTTCAGGCCGTCTGAATCAGTCTTACGGACAAACGCTAAAGCCTCACCGGTTGCAGGGTTATCAACTCTAATGGCATCTGGAATCGGAGAAAAGGAAATATCTGGATGCTTGAGCAAACGGGCAAAATCTTTCATGAGAAACGACCTTTCTAAAACCGAGGATATACGTTCATTATCATATTCATACCATCAAAGTGCAACTAAATCAAAAAATAAACCAACATCAAAGGCCGTCTGAATATCTTACAGACGGCCTTTGCTTTAGCTACATCATATCTATCTTATATAACGAATGAAATACGATGATTAATACTCTACTTCAAAAGGATAAGACACATGTATTACAACAATTTGCTATAATACAAAACTCATTTCAACCTTCATTCGAAATTCCATTTTCAGACGGCCTTTGTCTGTTTATAAGGCCGTCTGAAATGTTTTCCGTCCTTCCTCTTCTGCCGAACCATGATTCCATCTGATTTCATTGACGAGCTTTTGTCCAAAGTCGATATTGTCGATATTATCGACGAACAGGTTCCGCTGAAGAAAGGCGGGGCAAACTATATGGCCTGCTGTCCGTTTCACAAGGAAAAGACGCCGTCGTTTTCAGTCAGCCCGACCAAACAGTTTTACCATTGCTTCAGTTGCGGGGCTCATGGTTCGGCGATTGGTTTTGTGATGGAACATCAGGGGCTGTCGTTTCCGGAGGCGGTGCAGTTTTTGGCTGATCGCGTCGGCATGACGGTACCTAAAGTTCGTGGGCAGGAAGACAACCCCGAAATCCGTGCCGAACGTAAGAAAAAACAACAGACTTTGGAAGAAACGACAGCAGCGGCAGCAGATTTTTATGCGCAACAGTTGAAATTTAATCCTGCTGCGAAGGCCTATTTGGACAAACGCGGCTTGAGTGCGGAAGTCATCGCGCATTATGGTTTGGGCTATGCGCCCGACGGCTGGCAACCTTTGGCACAAGTGTTCCAACCCTATCCGAATACTGCGTTGGTGGATACGGGCATGGTCATCGACAACGAAGGCAAACATTACGACCGCTTTCGCCATCGGATTATGTTCCCTATCCGTAATCCGCGTGGGCAGGTAATTGGCTTTGGTGGACGCGTGTTGGACGACTCCAAACCCAAATACCTGAATTCGCCCGATACACCCTTGTTTGACAAAGGGAAAAACCTTTACGGACTATATGAAGGGCGTGCCGCCGTAAAAGAGGCCGGACGGATTTTGGTGGTCGAAGGCTACATGGACGTGGTCGCATTGGCGCAGTTCGGCGTCGGCTACGGCGTAGCGGCTTTGGGCACGGCAACCACGGCGGAACATATCAAAATCCTGATGCGTCAGGCAGACAGTATTTATTTTTGTTTTGATGGCGACAGCGCAGGACGTAAAGCGGCTTGGCGCGCGCTGGAAAATGCGTTGCCGCAATTAAAAGATGATAAATCGCTGCATTTTCTGTTCCTACCCAAAGAACACGACCCAGACAGCTACATCCGCGCCTACGGCAAGACTCAATTTGAAGATGCCTTGTTAAACCAAAGCAAGCCTCTATCCGAATACTTTTGGGAACATCTTTCAGACGGCCTCAACCTCAATACGCAAGAAGGCAAAGCAGAATTGGTCAAAACCAGTTCTCCGCTTTTGGCTCAGATTACCGCGCCGGCATTAGGCTATCTCCTGAAACAAAAACTAAGCGAGTTGGTAGGTATTGATCCTGACAACCTCGCCCAGTTACTCGGACAAGAAGCGCCCAAGCGGCACGTCAAACAAAAAAGTTACAAACTGCCGCCTATTTCTGTCAAACAGCCAACCATGCTGACGCTGGTTCAAAGACAGATACGCAGCCTCTTGATAAATCCGGCTTGGGCTTCATATATAGACCTGCCCGATTATCTGGCTTTAAGCGGCGACTTCGCCTGCCTTGCCAATTTGGCCGAAACCATCAAGCATCACGATACGACTCCTGCAACCGCACAAGTGCTTGAATATATGCGCGGTTCGCCCTATGAGGAAACCGTCAATCAAATCTTTTTATCGACCCTTCATTCTGAAGAAATGGAAGGGGATAACGAAGAAGATTGCGAAAGTTTCCAAATCGGCATGAAAAAGTTGTTAAATGAATTAAAATACAGTCAAATCGAAACTTTAAAGCAAAAAAGTATTCAAACTGGTTTGACCGAAAATGAAAAAAAACTATTGCTGTCGCTTTTGACGGCAAAGCAAAACTAACCCCTCAGGCCGTCTGAACAATCTAAACACACGCTGCGAAGCATGACACGCAGAACACTCCATCCGTAATATTTTCAGACGGCCTCAGAGTATTAAAGTGAAATCTGATTTCACAACAAAAAGCTCTGCTCCGCCTTCAGGTACGGCCACATCACCGTAAACCGTCGGCATCCTATCAACCTAGAGAGCAATCCATGTCTAAAAATCAAAACTACGAAGAATACCAAGACCAAGACGACAACCGCCCCTTGAGTATCGAAGAGCAGCGTGCGCGTCTGCGCCAACTCATTATCATGGGTAAAGAACGCGGCTACATCACTTATTCCGAAATTAACGACGCCCTGCCCGACGATATGTCCGATGCCGAGCAAATCGACAACATCGTCAGCATGATTTCCGGCTTGGGCATCCAAGTAACCGAGCAAGCCCCCGATGCTGAAGACATCCTCTTGAGCGACAACGCCGCCGCCATGACCGACGACGATGCCGTTGAAGAAGCCGAAGCAGCACTCTCCAGCGCAGATTCAGAATTCGGCCGTACAACCGACCCTGTGCGTATGTATATGCGTGAAATGGGTCAAGTCGATCTGTTGACGCGTGAAGACGAAATCATCATCGCCAAAAAAATCGAAAATGCACTGAAAAACATGGTGCAGGCAATCTCCGCCTGCCCAGGCTCGATTGCCGAAATTCTGGCGTTGATCGAACAAGTCCGCAACGACGAAATCCGTGTGGATGAAGTGGTTGAAGCCATCATCGACCCTAATGAAGTCTTGTTGAACGAATTAGGCTTGGGTCATTTGGAAAATGCCAAACCTGACGACGAAGAAGGCGAAACCGATAGCGATGATGAAGATAGCGACGAGGAAGATGAAGATGACTCTGGCGGCGACTCTGAAGCTATATCCGCCGCCCATTTGGCCGAACTGAAACAAAAAGTTTTGGAACACTTCGCCTTTATTGAGAGCGAATACGGCAAAATGATCAAACAGTTGGAAAAACACGGCAGTCAGCATGCCAACTACCTGAAGCACCGCGATGCCATTGCCAACAAACTGTTAGAAGTCCGTTTCGCCACACGTCAAATCGAAAACCTGAGCAGCAGCCTGCGCAGCCGCGTTGAAAACATCCGCAAACTCGAACGCGAAATCCGTGACATCTGTATCGACCGTGTCCGTATGGAGCGCGACTACTTCATCGAAAACTTCCTGCCTGCCATTACCGATTTGGAATGGGTAGAAGAAGAAGTAGCCAAAGGCCGTGTATGGGCAAACGCGTTGGATCGTTTCCGCCACGCCATCCTCGAAAAACAAACAGAATTGGCAAACATGGAAGCTGAAACCCACATTTCCATCGAAGAATTGAAAGAAATCAACAAAAACATGGTATTGAGCGAGAAAGAAACCTCAGCCGCCAAACAGGAAATGATTCAGGCCAACTTGCGTTTGGTTATTTCTATTGCCAAAAAATACACCAACCGCGGCTTGCAGTTCCTTGATTTGATTCAAGAAGGCAATATCGGTCTGATGAAAGCGGTAGACAAATTCGAATACCGCCGCGGCTACAAGTTCTCTACTTATGCCACATGGTGGATCCGTCAAGCGATTACCCGTTCCATCGCCGACCAAGCGCGTACCATCCGTATTCCGGTTCACATGATTGAAACCATCAACAAAATGAACCGTATCTCGCGCCAATACCTGCAAGAAACCGGTGAAGAACCTGATTCTGCCAAACTGGCCGAGTTGATGGAAATGCCGGAGGACAAAATCCGCAAAATCATGAAAATCGCCAAAGAGCCGATTTCCATGGAAACACCGATTGGCGACGACGACGATTCGCACTTGGGCGATTTCATCGAGGATGCCAACAACGTTGCGCCGGCAGAAGCTGCGATGTACACCAGCCTGCACGAAGTAACCAAAGAAATCCTCGAAAGCCTGACACCTCGCGAAGCCAAAGTGTTGCGTATGCGTTTCGGTATCGATATGAATACCGACCACACTTTAGAAGAAGTCGGCAAACAATTTGACGTAACCCGCGAACGTATCCGTCAAATCGAGGCCAAAGCCCTGCGTAAGCTGCGTCATCCTACCCGCAGCGACCGCCTCCGCAGCTTCCTCGACAGCGAAGAAAACAAATCGTAAAAGCAAACCGCAGGTTGAAAGACCTGCGGTTTTTATTGGAATGTAAAAAGGCCGTCTGAAAACCAAATCTCAAAAGATTTAATCGTTTCAGACGGCCTTAAATTTTATTCAGCCTCAGTGGTTTTCTTTTTCGGACGGCGGCGGCGACGTTTGGGTTTGCCATCAGTTGATCCACTTTGTTTCTGACGCTTGTGATCATTGGCCGCAGTCATTTGCTGACGAGTTTCTTCATCGGCATGTTGGAAAGTCGTCCACCAAGAAGCCATCTCTTTATCAACCTCGCCAACTTCGCTACGCAAAATCAGGAAGTCATAAGCGGCACGGAAACGGGCTTGCGCCAACAGACGATACGGGCGCGCGCCACGCATATTGTCGAATTGCGGCTGAAATTGCCAGATTTCACGCATGGTTGCGGAGAATCTTTGCGGTACGCCCCAACCCTTCTCCACCGTATCGCGCATGGTGTTCATCGCATCCATCAGCGCAGGGACAGGTTTTTGACCATGGCTTTGATTGCGTTGCCACATAGCGTTTAGTGTCGGCCATAATACCGCCGCCAATACAAAACCGACAGAAACGGACTTATCCGCACGAAGACGCTCATCGGTATTTTTCAAAGCCAACATAATCATACGTTTGTCGGCTGCTTCGGCAGTTTTCAAGGCATCTAAAAGCGGATGGATGCCTTCGGGAATACCCAACTCGTTCAACCGTTTCAAACAGCCACGGGAATGGCCGGAAAACAGGATTTTCATGATTTCGTCAAAAAGACGGGCCACCGGCTCATTTTTCAGACGGCCTGCGTATTCGGCAATCGGCAAAGCCGTTTGCTCTTCCACTTCAAAGCCCAACTTGCCCGACAAACGGACCGCGCGAAGAATACGGACGGGATCTTCCTGATAGCGTTCGGCAGGATTACCTATCATCACCAATTTCTTATCGGCAACATCAGCCACGCCTTGATGAAAATCCCAAATTTCCTCTTTAATCGGGTCGTAATACAGCGCGTTGCACGTAAAGTCGCGGCGCATGGCGTCTTCTTCAATGCTGCCGTAAGTATTGTCCTTCATAATGCGGCCTTGCGCATTTTGCTGAACCTTATCGCCACCCCGAAACGTCGTCACTTCGATGGTTTCAGGACCAATCATCACATGAACGATTTGAAAGCGCCGGCCGATAATGCGGCTGCGGCGGAATATTTTACGGATTTGCTCCGGTGTTGCATCGGTTGCAATATCAAAATCTTTGGGCTCAACCCCGAGCAACAAATCCCGAACGGCTCCCCCTACAACATAAGCCTGAAAACCGGCTTCATGCAGGCGTTTGGCAATTTTCTCAGCGGCAAAGCTCAACATATCCGCATGGATACCATGTTGCTCAAGCGGAATAATCTCCTTTTCGGGCAAAGACTTGACGTGTTTTTTAGGCAACACTTTATGCAGCCATTTTTTTAACATAAGCAGCTCTTTTCACAATAAAAAAGGCCGTCTGAAACTTGTCCGGCTTAAGCCTTTGCACAATATCCTGCCGTAGAAAGAACAAAACATTGAGCAAAGGCTTCAGACAGCCTAAAAAAGACGTGCCATTATACCTTATGGAAGTTCGATTAATTAGCGTATTGACAAAAAATATCGGCTATAATGACGGTCTGACAACGATTCAGGCAGAACATCATGTACCACTACAAATCCGAAGCTACCCAATTCCTCGACAAACTCATGACCGACCATCCCGAATTAGAAGCGCAACGCCTCGAAAACCGCCATTTACTGTGGGATGTAACCCTTAATCCGGCCGAACAGGCCGAATTTGAAGCGGCCAAAGTCAACAAAAAACCTTACACCTACTATCAAGACTAAACCGTATCGGCATGACGACCAACACCCACAATACCGATCCGGCGTTACAGCAGTACCTCAACAGCATCGGTCAGCACGAACATCCCGTTTTGACCGCATTGCGTGAGCGTACCCAATCACATCGTCTGGGAAAGATGGCCATCGCCCAAGAGCAGGCAGCCATGTTGGTGTGGTTGGCCAAATTATTGAATGCCAAAAAATATTTGGAAGTTGGCGTCTTTACCGGTTACAGCAGCACCTCCATGGCGCTTGCCCTCCCCGAAGACGGCAAAATCACGGCTTGCGACATTAATGTCACCTTTACCGATATTGCCTGCGAAACATGGCAGGCGGCAGGCATAGCGCATAAAATCTCGCTTCATCTGCAGCCGGCTTTGCTGACTTTGGACGATTTGATTGCGCAAGGCGAATCGGAAAGCTACGACTTGGCTCTTATCGATGCCGACAAACCGCCTACGCCGCAATATTTCGAACGCTGTTTGCAACTGGTACGGAGTGGCGGCGTAATTGCCATCGACAATATTTTGTTGGGAGGACGCGTCATGAATGAAGCTGCCGAAAACGATCCGCCCAGCTTGGATATCCTGCGCCATTTCAACCAAAATCTGCCGCACGATACACGCATTATTCCCATCACCCTGCCTGTCGGTGACGGTTTGACATTGCTACTAAAAAAATAAAACGACACAATCCGATGAAAACATTATCACATTCCCTGTTTCTTTTGCCGCTTACTCTATTTGCCGCATCATGCGCCGTTTCCCATCCTCCCCAACCTGCCGACAATCCCAACTTTGTCCTGCCGGATATTCCGCGTGAGCCTTTACATGAAAAAAGTATCCCCTATCCGCGTTTGGACGAACAAACCCAGATTGACCACTTGGGCATACAAATTGCCCGACTGGAACGTACGGTTGAAGAATTAAATCAACGCTTGCACACATTGGAACAACAACGAAACATCAAACGTCCGACTACTTCGGCTTCCAACCCCAAAGCCCAGCGATTAGACGACCGCAAGCTGAAAATGAACTATTTGGCAAATGGCGGCAGCGTGCCGTCTGAAACAGACTCAGCCGCACAAAACGAATTTCGCCTTTATAATCAGGCGCAAAAATACTACCAGCGTAACAACTTCTCTGCTGCAGTAGCCATTCTAAAAGAAGCCGACGGCGGCAACGGTAGCGAAATTGCCCGCCGCAATATGTACCTGCTCCTGCAAAGCCAACAACGTCTAGGCAACTGCGAATCCGTTATCGAAATCGGCAACCGCTACGCCAACCGATTCCGCAACAGCCCGCAAGCTCCCGATGCCATGTACAGCATCGGCCAGTGCCAATACAAACTGCAACAAAAAGACATCGCTCGCAGCACATGGCGCAAACTAATACAAAGCTTCCCCAACAGCGAAGCAGCAAAACGTGCTTCTATCAGTCTCAAACAAAGATAAACGTTCAGACGGCCTTGTCATCCCTAAGGCCGTCTGAATATTTTTTTACCCTAATCCATTCAAGCAAAAGGAACTCCTCATGATCCAAGTCGGCATTATTATGGGCAGCAACAGCGATTGGCCGGTGATGCAGCAGGCAGCACAATTTCTCAAAGAATTCGGCGTTGAATACGAAGCGCGTGTCGTCTCTGCACACCGTACGCCTGATTTGATGTTTGAATACGCCGAAACTGCACGCGAACGCGGCATCAAAGCCATCATTGCCGGCGCAGGCGGAGCAGCGCATTTACCGGGCATGGTCGCTGCCAAAACCACGGTTCCCGTCTTGGGCGTTCCCGTTCCCAGCAAATATCTGCGCGGCGAAGACTCCCTGCTTTCGATTGTGCAAATGCCCAAAGGCGTTCCAGTTGCCACATTTGCCATTGGCGAAGCAGGCGCGGCCAATGCAGCGCTGTTTGCCATTTCACTTTTGGCCAACGAAAATCCTGAATTGGCTGAAAAACTGGCCGCTTTCCGTGCCAAACAAGAGCAAACCGTTTTAGCCATGGAATTGCCCGAAGCATAACGGACTAAGGCCGTCTGAAAGTTGTAAAGGGAAACTTTGATTTCGTTCTACAATTGTTCAGACGGCCTGAGACCTTTGCAAAATTCCCCTAAATCCCCTAAATTCCTACCAAGACATTTAGGGGATTTTCCATGAGCACCTTTTTCCAGCAAACCGCGCAAGCCATGATTGCCAAACACATCGACCGCTTCCCACTATTGAAGTTGGATCAGGTGTTCGATTGGCAGCCAATCGAACAGTACCTAAATCGTCAAAAAACCCGTTACCTTCGAGACCACCACGGCCGTCCCGCCTATCCCCTGTTGTCCATGTTCAAAGCCGTCCTGCTCGGCCAATAGCACAGCCTCTCCGATCCCGAACTCGAACACAGCCTCATCACCCGTATCGATTTCAATCTGTTTTGCCGGTTTGACATATTGTTAACTAATCTATTGTTTAATCTATTTTACATAAGTTATAATTCAACATATTGAATAAACTAAATTACTTTTGGAGTATTAAATGGGCTGGTGGAATAGTATTACAAATAAATTGGATGATATGGTGACTAACTGGACTATATCGCAAGTAGAGTCTACGCTTGATGATCTTCAAACAATGATGCATCAAGTAGAAAATAAAAATCAAATTCGTGAATATAACATGCAATTTTTACGAGATGTTGTGGCATTAAAATCTGTTCATTTAGAGGATAAAACTGAAACATCAAAACAAAATAATGACATTATAAATGAGGAGGAAGCAAATGAAAATAAATCGCTTTTTTCTCAGGCAATGAATAATATAAAAAATAATGCAATATCACTGGTAGAAATTGTCACTTCCCATAAAAGTATTGCTTTAAATACTGCCACAGCAACTCGCTTGTTACTAAAAGCTACTGACGAAGACTTATTATACTTACTTAGAAACAGTGGTTCATTTGGTTTGGGAGATCTTAGTTTTAAACAGAAATTCAATGAACACAATATCTTATCAGTCTTAAATGAAACGTATCCAAGCAAACAAGCCACTATTTCATTGCTTAATCAAGTTACAGCGGATGCTGCAAAAAAAGTCCCTATTTATGAAACTCAAGAAGACAAAAAACAACGTGAAAAAGCTGAAAAAAATCGAAATTTTTTCGAAAATATATTCCACAATGTAAAAGATGGGCTATATAGAACGTGGCACTTCCAGGAGGCATTTGCAGCAAATAATGCTTTACAATTTAGATACGGTACTTTAAATGAAACAAGTCAAGAATCAATTATTTTTGAATTTCTAGGTGAGCCGGAAGCTGAAAAAGAAGATAATCAATATTTAGATACTTTGTATAGTATCATTGGTGTAAATGCTGCTCGTCAAACGCGATTAGCGGACAGCCTGACTCAACAATCCCAATATGATTTAGGAGCAGCAAACCAATATTTGGCATTTTCAAATACACGTACTAATTTATTATTAGAAATGCTTAACCAGCAACGGAGCACTATTAATGAAGATTTCAAAGAGTTTGCTCGTATTGCCCATGAATTAGTTAAAAAGATGGGGGAACATGATATTCAATCCTTAACAGTTAATTTACCAGATTCACAGTTTAAAAGGAATTTGATACGTTCAAGTGGTGAACAATTGATGGATGAATGGTTGCGTGGTGCAGCTATCACTGTTTGTTCTATCATTCCACTTGCATCAAGTTTCTATTCTAAATATGCATCAGAAGCACTTGCAAAGGCAAATCAAATTCGTTCAGATACAGGAATGGCTTTAGATAAGATCGGTGAGATTATTGTTGCACTTTGCAAAACCAATCGCTATGTATTAAATACTATTGCCGAAACAACAAGGCTCTATGAAGTCTTCCAAAGTTATTTCGATGAATTGAAAAACATGAATCAATTTATTGAAAATGGCGGAGACATGGACGAAATTGAAGAAGAGACATTATTGATTATCAGCAATGGTTACCAATTGTCAGCAATTTTGACAGATATCGTATGTACACCTGTTTTTAAGGCACAAGAAGAGGAGACCGAATTGCCTGAAATTAATCGAGAAGCTTTGGAAAATGTATTAGCAACATCAGCACAAATTCCTTCTTTGTCTTAGATCTGAAAAGATTTAATGATTAACTAATAAAAACTTCGAGATATCGGTAATTTCCGCTATCTCGAATTAAGCTGAAAGATTAAAATGTCAACTAATGTTATACAAAAAGAATTTGATTGGGCTGCAGAATTAGAAAAAACAGTAATAAAAAGCTTAACCACATCATTTGGTTTAGATTTTTTATTATTTAATGATAAGCTCGGTGGTAATGTAGATACTATTCATAACGCAAGAAATAGTGTCTACGCAACAAAAATTGAAGAAAATAGATATTTACAAAAAGGGAAGTACAACTCTGATTTGTATCATCAGGATCCCAATTATAAAGCTCGAGGGAAATCTGACAAAGCAAAACATCAACAAGGTACATTAACTGATACATATAGAAATAGTACACTAAAACAAAATGAGAAAAGGCAATTAGATCATGTTATTTCTGCCCATGAGATTGAGCAGGATGCTGGTAGAATTTTAGCAGAACTAGATGGTGTAAAATTAGCAAATCAGGACTCAAATTTATCTTCTACCTTAGCATATATTAATACCAAAAAAAGTGATAAAAGTGTTGAAGAATTTGTGGCATCTATTCCAGCCGCAATACAAGAAAAGCAAAATAGTTTAGAAAAGAATAAAGCCAAATTAGCATTTTTACCAAACAATACCCCTGAAGAACAGGATAATCGAAGAAAACTAGAAGATAAAATAAGAAACGAACAATCACATATTGATGCTTTACAAAGCGTTAATAAAGACACAATGCTAGCAGCAGATAAAAAAGCACGTTCAGCTTACAATAGCCAAGTCAATTGGAACTACTATACAAGTAGTAAATTCTTTAAAAATTCCGCTTCTGAAGCTGGTAAGGCTGGCTTATGTATGGGCCTTCGACAAGCATTAGGTTTAGTATTGGCAGAACTATGGTTTGAACTAAAAGAAGCTATCCCGAGGATTTATCAAAGTGTAAAAACTAATTTTACATTAGATAATTTTGTATCTCATATTAAAAATACATTAAAAAATATTTGGGAACGAATTCAGCTTCGATTTAATAATTTACTACTGTCATTTAAAGACGGTGTAATTGGTGGTATTTTGGGTAGCTTGACGAGTACTTTGTGGAATGCATTTCAAACAATTGGTGGAAATATTATCAAGCTGATTCGTGAAACTTGGAGTAGTTTAGTGCAGGCCGCCAAATTGATTTTCTTTAACCCAGATAAGTTAGCCTTAGGCGACCTAATGAAGGAGCTATCAAAAATAATTGGCCTAGCTGTTGCTACTTCGCTTGGTACAATTTTGAATCAATATCTTTCCACTTTATTAACATTTCCCTTTGGTGACTCATTAGCTGCCTTTCTTAGTGCATTAGCTGTAGGTTTGATGACTTTAGGCATGAGCTATTTTCTTGAACATAGTGATCTGATGCAGAAGGTCTGGAATTACTTAAATAATCTAAAAAATCGCTATGATAACGTTTTAGAAAATCTAAAAGAAATCAACCTATCTTTAGATGATTATTTAATTAATTTGTCGAAAACAGAGTTAAACTTAAATCCTGAAGAACTCAGACGCTTTACTGATAATTTGTATAATACAAATAGTGAACTTGAGCGTTCTGTTCTATTACATGAAGAAGTTAAACGTAGAAATATTGCTTTACCCTTTGATTCTGGTAATCTGTCAAGTACAAGAGCTTGGTTAAAAAAACTATAAGTAACTGTACAAAAAAATAAAAACTATTTGGAATTTTCAGACAGGTTGAGACCTTTGCAAAGGTCTCAGCCTTTTTTCTTTTATTAAATTGAATTAATACTATGAAAACCCTAGTATTCGTCCTACTCTCCACCCTGCTTTGTGCCTGCCAAAGCCCAAGCACTTCCGCTCAATCAACTGCCATTCCATCTCAACAACAAGCCCAAGATACAACCGGCAATCTGATTATCTTCTATGATGCCCAAACCGGTTCCGCGCCATTGCTAAAAGCAGTGAAAACCTCTGGTGCAACTTTGGTTTACGAATACAAAAACCTGCACGGTATTGCTATTCGTCCGGCTTCCAAGACCAATATTGAAGATGCCATTGCCTATTTCAAAAAAGTAAACGGCGTATTGTCTGTTGAACAAGACCGACTGCTTAAACTTCAATAAACAAACTATTTTTTGACCAAATAAAAAAGGCCATCTGAAATGTATCACTACGATTTCAGACGGCCTTTACTTTTTTAATAAATTAAATCATGCCACTACCTTGCGCTTTTGGCTTGGCTTGACCAAATTCCAATTTGCTCAGTGCAGACAGATAAGCCTTGGCAGTCGCCACCAACACGTCGGTATCTGCGCCTTGACCGTTGACCACACGATCGCCACGTTGCAAGCGGACAGAAGTTTCGCCTTGGCTTTCTGTACCTTGCGTCACCGCGTTGACAGAGTAAATCTGCAAGGTCGCTCCACTTTGTGCCACGCTTTCAATGGCTTTGAAGATGGCGTCAACAGGGCCGGAACCGGTAGCGGTAGCGTGTTTTTCCTCGCCGCGAATACTGATCACAATATTGGCACGAGGTTCTTCGCCGGTTTCGGTGCTGATTTTTTGAGAGATGAATTTGTAGCTTTCAGCATTCAGGCTGCCCATTTCATCAGACACCAAAGCGTGCAAGTCTTCATCAAAGATTTCGCGTTTCTTATCCGCCAGCTCTTTGAAGCGTGCAAATGCCGCATTCAACGCCTCTTCGCTTTCCAACTCAATACCCAAATCTGCCAGCTTGGTTTTGAAAGCATTACGGCCGGAGAGTTTACCCAAAGTCAGGCGGTTGGTTGACCAGCCGACTGATTCGGCAGTCATGATTTCATAGGTTTCAGGGTGTTTCAACACGCCGTCCTGATGAATGCCTGATTCGTGTGCAAAGGCATTTGCACCAACTACTGCTTTATTTGGCTGAATCGGATAGCCGGTAATGGTGGACACAAGTTTGGATACCGGCACGATTTGCGTGGTATCGATGCCAGTTTCCAAGCCAAACAAATCATGACGCACTTTCAACGCCATCACGATTTCTTCAAGGCTGGCATTGCCCGCGCGTTCGCCCAAACCGTTGATGGTACATTCCACCTGGCGCACACCTGCCTGAACAGCAGCCAATGAGTTGGCAACCGCCATACCCAAGTCATTATGGCAGTGGGTCGACCAAACTACTTTGTCGCCATTGGGCACGCTTTTGATGATGTTGCTGATACGCTCGTACCACACGGAAGGGATGGAGTAGCCGACAGTATCGGGAATGTTGATAGTAGTCGCCCCCGCTTCGATAACCGCCGTAAAAATTTTGGCAAGGAAGTCCAAATCCGAACGCACTGCGTCTTCGGCAGAAAATTCCACATCATCAGTGTATTCTTTGGCAATTTTTACCGCTTTGACCGCCGCATCAATGACCTGCTGCGGCTTCATTTTCAGTTTGTGCTCCATGTGGATGGGGCTGGTGGCGATAAAAGTGTGAATACGTTTATTCGGCGCAGGGGAAACAGCTTCGCCTGCTTTGCGCACATCGTTTTCAACGGCACGCGCCAATGAGCAAACTGTAGATTTAGTAATGATTTTGGCAATCGCATTAACCGATTCAAAATCGCCCGGACTGGCGGCGGCAAAACCCGCCTCAATCACATCGACACCCATCTTTTCCAACTGGCGGGCAATACGGATTTTCTCCTCTTTAGTCATGGATGCACCGGGCGACTGCTCGCCGTCGCGCATGGTGGTATCGAAAATGATAACGCGGTTGGTTTGTGTCATTTCTGTTCTCTCCAGAGATTCGTTTTTTTGTAAAAAAGCATTCAAATCAAGCGGTCTGCCTTGCACTTCCGCCAAAGCGGTCAGTTTTTGCAACTGAGCCAAAGGCAGGGAACCGCGTGTACGCCATTTGTAGATAGCCGCAGTGGTCGCAGCATTTTCCGGGTCGTGCTGTTTCAGGGCTTCGGCCAGCGCGTTGACGCCGCCAAAATAGGCAACCAAACGGTCAATGTCTAATTGCATGATGTTCCTTGTCCAAATCTGATTAAGATTATTGTGTTCTGGTTTTGCATTATACTCATTTTAGACAAAACGACAATCTATTTTTATCAAAATATTGGTATAATTTTTAAAACCTAAAAAATTTTATACATTTTGTCTAATTTAGACTATTAACAGCCCCTCTCGAACCGAACACATCCTAAATATAGTAAACTAATTCCCTATTTCCCTGATTTGAAACACATTATGTTCCACACTATCCCTACCGACCGTTCCGACATCGAATGGCGCAACGAAAGCACACAAAAGCCGCCTAAGCAGGCGGTTTACATACAAGAAGCAGGTGCAGCAGAAATTTTAAAAAATGCCCACGCGCAAACTGCAACCGTTTGGACTGGCGATTTTCACAATGCCAAGCAAGTCTTATCTGCAATGAAAAAACGTATCCGCAGGCCATCTGAAAAAAAGAAAGGCGCACCTGCCGATATTCAGACGGCCTTTCATGCCCACCGTATGAAACAGGCGCAACAAAGCCGTTTGCTCAATATGCTTGCCGTTGAAATCCAACCAAATTTTCAACTGGATAATGCACGCGCACCCGACATCTACGCTACCCTTCGCGATGTTTACGACACACCAAACGACAAACCGTTTCTTTTGCCGCTGAATCAATTACTGGGCTTTATCGGTGCGCACGAGTGGCACAAAAAAGGCATAGACATTACGCAGCTAGACGGAAAAATCCATGTTCCTTTCGGCGTATTCTCTCCCCTGCGTGGCGAATATTTGGATTTAATCAGCCAAACACCACTCGCTCCCAATATTCAGACTGCCTTTGACATCGGCACCGGCTCAGGCGTGATTGCCGCTATTCTCGCCAAACGAGGTATACCCGACATTATTGCCACAGACACCAACCCCAAAGCAATTGCCTGCGCCACAGCAAACCTCGAACGCCTAGGTTTGAATAAAGCTGTCAGCATTCAATCGATTGATTTATTTCCCAAAAGTTGCGCCGACCTTATCGTCTGCAATCCGCCTTGGCTGCCGGCAAAACCGACCTCCGCTATTGAGACTGCCCTTTACGACCCCAATCATGCCATGCTGACTGCGTTCCTCAATGGCGTACGCAAGCACTTAAATCTAAACGGTGAAGCCTGGCTGATTATTTCAGATTTGGCAGAACACTTGCATTTGCGCGATAAAGACTTTCTAAACCAATGCTTTCAGACGGCCTCGCTCAATGTAGTCGATATTTTGAAAACCAAACCGCAACACAAAAAAGCAATAGATGAATCTGATCCTTTGGCATTTGCCAGAAACAAGGAAACTACTTATCTGTACCGTTTAAAAGCGATATAAAATCAAGGCTGTCTGAACATTCAGACAGCCTTTAAGCATTTCTATAAAAGAAAACGGCATATCTGTAAAGATATGCCGTTGATGGGAGCAGGGACTGCTATATTTGGCAGTGGTTTGTGTTTTAGTCCTCTTGCGCCGCTGTTTGCAGGTAGTTTGGCAAACCGACTTTGCCAATCAATTCCTGCTGAGTTTCGAGCCAGTCGATGTGTTCTTCGTTGATGTCTTTTTGTTTTTCCAACAAATCACGGCTGACGTAGTCTTGTTGCTCTTCTGCAAGAGCGATGGCTGCAACCAGAGCATCATGTTTTTCATACTCTTTTTTCAGATCGCAGGCAATGATTTCTTCGGTAGATTCACCGATCAACAGTTTACCCAATTCTTGCAGATTAGGCAGACCTTCCAAGAACAAAATACGCTCGATCAAATCGTCTGCGGATTTCATTTCGCGGATAGATTGTTTGAAGAAGTGTTCGCCCAATTCTTCAAAGCCCCAGTTTTTCAAAATGCGGGCATGCAGGAAGTATTGGTTGATGGTAATCAGCAACAAACCTAAGTTTTTGTTCAGCTCGCGAATAACTAAGCGATCGCCTTTCATATTCAGCTCCTTATATGTTATACGCTAGATTACAGTTGGCTTTGGTAGTAGTTGCCTTCGCCGACCAATTCGATCAGACGCAGTTGTTGTTCCAACCAGTGAGCGTGATCTTCTTCAGTGTCTTTCAGTTGGGCAATCATCAAATCGCGGGTAACATAGTCTTGAGCTTCTTCGCACAATTTGATGCCTTTTTTCAACGCATCGCGTACTTCGTATTCAGTATTCAAGTCTGCTTTCAGACAAGAGATTACGTCAGTACCGATGTTCAGTTCGGCACGGGTCATTTTAGGCGTACCACCCAACATCAGGATACGACGGATGAAGTCTTCGGCGTGAGTGGTTTCTTCTTCCATCTCGTGGTTCAAACGTTCGAACAGTTTGGTGTAACCCCATTCAGAGTACAGGCGAGAGTGGATAAAATATTGGTCGCGAGCAGCCAACTCACCAGACAATAATTCGTTCATGTAATCAATAACTGCTTGGTTGCCTTGCATAATTCTTTCTCTTTCTTTTAAAAGTTGATAATCACGAAATGAAGATTCGTGTGTTGTTATGGAATGAGGTAATTGTATGCACAAGTAGCACTTTTGACAAATTTTCTATTTAAAATACAAACAATTATCAAAAAATTTAACCCGCCTAAAAGGCCGTCTGAAAAATTAACCAACTGTTTTTAATAATAATTTTTTGACATTGGTATTAAGAATCCATTGCATTATTCAAAAACATTTACATTCGTTAACCATAAATAAAAGCAAATAATCCGGCAAAATCAATCAAATTTAATTATGAATTATTCTCAACTGCTTTTGCCTGGTTTTTTTGAATCATCCATTCCGTCATCACTTGCGAATCGTGCTATAATTGCCAGTTATCTTTTTTTTAAGCACCTAGCTGAAACACATAAATTATCATGAAACAAATTCGCAATATTGCCATCATCGCCCACGTCGACCATGGCAAAACCACATTAGTTGACCAATTACTGCGCCAGTCCGGTACATTCCGTTCCAACCAGCAAGTCGAAGAACGCGTCATGGACAGCAACGATCTTGAAAAAGAACGCGGCATTACCATTCTCGCTAAAAATACCGCCATCGAATACGAAGGCTACCACATCAACATCGTAGATACCCCGGGACACGCCGATTTTGGTGGCGAAGTGGAACGTGTATTGGGCATGGTTGACTGCGTCGTACTGTTGGTTGACGCACAAGAAGGCCCTATGCCGCAAACCCGTTTCGTGACCAAAAAAGCCTTGGCTTTGGGTCTGAAACCTATCGTTGTTATCAACAAAATCGACAAACCGTCTGCCCGTCCAAGCTGGGTTATCGACCAAACATTCGAATTGTTCGACAACCTGGGCGCAACAGACGAACAATTGGACTTCCCTATCGTTTATGCTTCCGGCCTCTCCGGCTTTGCCAAATTGGAAGAAACCGACGAGAGCAACGATATGCGTCCTCTGTTTGAGACCATCTTAAAACATACTCCTGCACCAAGCGGCAGCGCGGACGAAACGTTGCAACTGCAAATTTCCCAACTGGACTATGACAACTACACCGGCCGCCTCGGTATCGGCCGCATCCTGAACGGCCGTATCAAACCCGGCCAAGTCGTTGCCGTTATGAATCATGAAGAACAAGTCGCCCAAGGCCGCATCAACCAGCTGTTGGGCTTCCAAGGCTTGGAACGCGTACCTTTGGAAGAAGCTGAAGCCGGTGACATCGTGATTATTTCCGGTATCGAAGACATCGGTATCGGTGTAACCATTACTGATAAAGACAATCCTAAAGGCTTGCCTATGTTGAGCGTGGACGAACCGACCCTGACCATGGACTTTATGGTCAATACTTCTCCTTTGGCCGGTACTGAAGGCAAATTCGTGACTTCCCGCCAAATCCGCGACCGCCTGCAAAAAGAATTGCTGACCAACGTTGCCCTGCGTGTTGAAGATACTGCCGACGCTGATGTATTCCGCGTTTCCGGCCGTGGCGAATTGCACCTGACCATTTTGTTGGAAAACATGCGCCGCGAAGGCTTTGAATTGGCAGTCGGTAAGCCGCGCGTGGTATTCCGTGAAATCAACGGTCAAAAATGCGAGCCTTACGAAAACCTGACCGTGGACGTACCGGATGACAACCAAGGTGCCGTTATGGAAGAGCTTGGCCGTCGCCGTGGCGAATTGACTAATATGGAAAGCGACGGCAATGGCCGTACCCGTCTGGAGTACCACATTCCTGCACGCGGCCTGATCGGTTTCCAAGGTGAATTTATGACCTTGACCCGCGGTACCGGCTTGATGAGCCACGTTTTTGACGACTATGCTCCGGTTAAACCTGATATGCCCGGCCGTCACAACGGCGTACTGGTTTCTCAAGAGCAAGGTGAAGCCGTTGCTTACGCCCTTTGGAACTTGGAAGACCGCGGCCGTATGTTCGTTTCTCCAAACGACAAAGTCTACGAAGGTATGATTATCGGTATCCACAGCCGCGACAACGACTTGGTGGTAAACCCTCTGAAAGGTAAAAAACTGACCAACGTCCGTGCCAGCGGTACAGATGAAGCCGTGCGCCTGACTACGCCGATCAAATTGACTTTGGAAGGCGCAGTTGAGTTCATCGACGATGACGAACTGGTTGAAATTACGCCACAATCCATCCGCCTGCGTAAACGCTACCTGAGCGAATTGGAACGTCGCCGTCATTTCAAAAAACTGGACTAATCCCGTCTGATTGACGCATTTTAAAATTAAGGCCGTCTGAAAAGTGTTTTAGAAATCCTAGATTTCATTTTTACACTTTCAGACGGCCTTTTATCATCTGTTCAAATAAAATAAATCGGCATTTCTTCCGCTTGTACTGCTGCTTCATCAGCGCGATCACTTTTACGATATTGCCCCGGCGATATCCCATATTGCTTTTTAAATGCCTTGCCAAAATGCGTTTCCGATTGAAAACCAACCGAGAGCGCAACCGATAAAACCGAATCCGCCGTCTGTTTCAACAATAATGCCCCCTGCTGTAAGCGGATACTGTTTACAAAGGCATGCGGGCTGGTTCCCGTCTGCTGCTTAAATACTCGCATCAACTGGGCGCGAGATAAGTTGGCCATCGCGGTCATTTTCTCGATATTCCATTCCTCTTCCGGCTTATCCACTACTGCCTGAAGCAGATTCCGCAGGCGTTTATCCTGCCAACCATTCAGCAAACCGCTTAATTGCGCTTCCCCATTTTTCTCTAGGCTGGCTCGAAGCAGAAATACCAACAACACCGAAGCCAATGCGTTCACAACCGCTACCGAGCCGGACAAAGCCTGACCGCTCTCATACTGCAATAACGCCACCAAATACTGCAAAGAAGGATGGTTGATATTCAGCAAAACCGTGTCAGGCAGCCCCGCCATAATATCTGCCTGCGCTTCATATTCAAACCGCGCGCAGAAAAGATGCAAAGCCGCATCGCCTCCTGCATGACTCTGCTTGACTTTAAATGCGCCTTTTTCACTCGTCAGCACGCTGACACCGAAATTTTCACAACTGCTATCACTGCTCAAAGTATGCCCTACGCTGCGCGGAAAAAAAATGATATCCCCCGCACTCAGCAGCCTTGGCTCTTGCTCCCCATCAATTCGGATATAACCCGAACCGGCAGTGACGATATGAACCAAACCATGCGCACGCTTTGATTCATGCCGTACATACCACTCCCCCTGAAACAGACATTGAACATCCACGCTGCCTTTTACCTGCGCCAATTCGACCAGCCTATCCAAAATATCCATAGTGTTTTTTACCAATAAATGAGATGTTTTGACGATTTTATTCTTCCAATTATTGCAATAATACACACACCAAACACAAACGGATAGGATTTTTTATCTTATCCACTTACATTAAGAAAGGACATATCATGTTTAAAGACTGGCCTGAACATACCGCCTTGGTAAAAAAAGCATTCGGTGAACTGGGTAAAAACCATCCTAAAATGCTGCAAGCCTACGGCGCACTGGATCAAGCAGCTGCTGCCGAAGCACTGGATGCTAAAACACGCGAACTGATCGCCATTGCCGTTGCCATTACCACACGTTGCGAAAGCTGCATCAGCGTGCATGCCGCCGCCGCAGCCAAAGCAGGTGCAACCGAAAGCGAAATCGCCGGCGCATTGGCCACTGCTATCGCCCTGAACGCAGGTGCCGCTTATACATACGCTTTGCGTGCTTTGGAAGCAGTAGAAACCCAACGCTAACCGGTTTGTAAAATCAGGCCGTCTGAAAGCCGACTCCCCTTTCAGACGGCCTGATGAAATGCTAAACTGATAAAGTTATCATATTGTTTTCTGTCTAATAGGAGATTGAACCATGAAGAAACTGCTGACCGCCGTACTTTTTGCCGCCGCTGTGGCTACTCCTTTGGCCGCTTCCGCAGCCTCTATGCCAAAAGTTGAAAAAAGCGCGGCACAACCTGCAAAAGCAAAAGGCGTTTGGATTGATGTCCGCTCTGCCGAAGAATTTAAAGAAGGCCATTTGCAAGGTGCACTCAATATTCCGCACGATCAAATCGTTGACCGCATCAAATCCGTTAGCCCGGATAAAAATGCACCGGTCAACCTCTACTGCCGCAGCGGCCGACGTGCAGAAGCCGCGCTGACTGAGCTGAAAAAAGCCGGCTACACCAACGTAACCAACCATGGCGGTTACGAAGACTTGGTGAAAAAAGGTTTGAAATAAATCTAGTTGATTTTAAAAAGGCCGTCTGAAACTTTTCAGACGGCCTTTATTGCCATTACAGACAGCAACTTCCAAATCTCAAACGTTTACTGAGACCTGTTTCGTGAATTAATTGTTTGATAACCAAAATATTGGTGTTATCGGCCAACGCGCGAATGCTGTGTGCTTCCATCGGCTCAAGACGGATAACTTGCAAGCCTTCGGTTTGCAAAACTTCGTCCACCGTTTTGATTTCGGCTTTGCCGTTTAAAACCAAAAGCAAAATAATCGCATCCGCCTCATATGCCGGAATTTCATTATTCTTCTGCAGTGAAAGCTGAACAATCTCCTGATTGCCGTCTGAAGCAATCACGCCGCCCAATAAAGCTTTGGGGTCTAACTCATAATGTTTCATTATTATCCTTTCCGCCCAAACGTTGCCGATTCGTGGACAATCGCTCAAGCAAACCAGTACAATACGGCCCATCTTACCGATAGACACAATATTGTCACATGAACATATTAATCTCAAACGACGATGGTTATCTTGCGCCTGGTTTGGCTGTTTTGGCAAGAGTGTGTGCAGAATTTGCCAATGTCAGGGTGGTTGCGCCCGAACGCGATCGCAGCGGCGTCAGCAATTCCCTGACTTTAGACCGTCCTTTACAACTAAAACAGGCAGAAAACGGGTTTTACTATGTGAATGGTACGCCCACCGACTGCATTCATGTCGGCCAACACGCCCTTGCCGATTTTAAACCCGACTTAGTCTTATCCGGCATTAACAACGGAGCAAACATGGGTGATGATACGCTTTATTCCGGTACGGTTGCCGCCGCAACGGAAGCTTATCTGATGGGCATTCCCGCTATTGCCTTTTCGCTTGCCGACTCCAGCGGCCGTTATTGGGAAACCGCGGAAAAAGCCGCTTGGATACTGCTTTCCTACTTTCTCAAACGCCCTATTTCCAAACCCATCTTATGGAACATCAATATCCCTGCCGTCGCACCTGAGGATATCCAAGGCATAAAAATTACACGGCTTGGCCGTCGTCATCATGAACAAAGCATTGTTCCCATGTATAATCCACGTGGCGAACAAATTTATTGGATTGGGCCGGTCGGCGATGTTTCCGACAGCGAAGAAGGTACCGACTTTGGCGAATGCGCGTCCGGCTTCATCACGATTACCCCCCTGCAAGTCGATTTGACTGCCTACGGACAAATGGAGCAAACCGCTTCCTTTTGGTCAGAAATCCCTGCGACTTAACAGTCCCTAACAGCCGAACACTTGAGAAACAAGCATATTTTTATTATGATATGCCTCGATGAGAACAATTACCCGAATACGAAAGTCATTAACATGTTGAAAAAAAGTGTATCTTATGCCGGATCGGCAGCTTTGGTTTTATTACTTGCAGCCTGTGCCAGCCAACAACCGGCTCCTGTAGTCGTCGGCACACAAAGCGGTGGGGCAACAACAAGTTCTACCGCTGATAATCCTTACGGTGCAGCGCCTTACAATACCAACACCAGCCCAGCGGCAGATGCGCCATACACTCCGCCGGCAAATACACCTACTCCAACGTACAACAGCGGCAGCACCGGCACTTACACGCCTTCTTATGCGCCTGTTGATATTAATGCAGCGACACATACTGTTGTTCGTGGTGATACCGTTTACAACATCTCCAAACGCTACAACATTACCCAAGACAATCTGCGTGCATGGAATAACTTGGCCGACAACACCATCAGCATTGGTCAAACCCTGCGCGTAAAACCTGAAGGCTACGTTGCACCTGCAGCTTCTGCAAGCAAACCTTCTACGCCAACAACTACAACCACTGCTCCGGCCCCAAGCACTCCTGCCAATACACCAACCGTATCTACCGGCAGCAGCCGCAACGTCAGCGGCATCACATGGCAGCGTCCGACTACCGGTAACGTTATTGCCAACTTCGGCGGCAGCAACAAAGGTGTGGATATCGCCGGTACGCAAGGCCAGCCTGTTGTTGCAGCGGCAGACGGTAAAGTCGTTTACGCAGGCTCAGGCTTGCGCGGTTACGGCAACTTGGTCATCATCCAACACAACTCCTCATTCTTGAGCGCATACGGCCACAACCAACGCCTGCTGGTTAATGAAAACCAAACCGTGAAACGCGGTCAAACCATTGCGCACATGGGTAATACCGATGCATCTCGTACCCAGTTGCACTTTGAAATCCGTCAAAACGGCAAACCGGTCAATCCGGCAAATTATGTTGCCTTCTAAGCTGATTCAAGCAACCTAATTTCAATTCAATCCCTGCCTAAATGTCATTCAGGTAGGGATTGTTTGTACCGGTTTCCCATGAAATTTCATCTTCCCTTTCTTTATACCCTGCTATTAGGCGGTTGCGCCGCGTTTTTGCCATCACTGGACGAACGCACCCAAAGCAGTTATCTTGACATCCCTTCAACGCCGCGGCTGGATAGCGCATTAGGCATTCCTTCTACATCCTCCAAGACCGATATTTCCCATATCTATCTGCTGAACGATGCCCATGAAGCCTTTGTCGCCCGAGCAGCCTTAATTGAAGCTGCAGACCATACCCTCGATTTGCAGTACTATATCTGGCACAACGACATCTCCGGCAAGCTTCTGTTCAACCTGATTCATCGCGCGGCCGAACGCGGCGTCCGTGTGCGTTTGCTTCTGGACGACAACAACACCAACGGCATGGATGATCTCCTGCTTGCACTCGACAATCATCCCAATATTGAAGTCCGTCTATTTAATCCCTTTATTTTCAGAAAATGGCGTGCACTCGGCTATGTTACCGACTTCCCGCGACTTAACCGCCGAATGCACAACAAATCGTTTACCGCCGACAACCGTGCCACCATTTTGGGCGGACGCAATATCGGCGACGAATATTTTAAGGTTAACGACGATACCATCTTTGCCGACCTCGATATCCTCGCCACAGGCCGCGTCGTAACCGAAGTTTCCCAAGACTTCGACCGCTATTGGGCAAGCCATTCCGCTTATAACGCAACAAGCATCATCAAACGAGGAAACCTGCAAAAAGGATTGGCAGAGCTTGATTACACCGACCAAGATAAAAATCAAACGCTCATCCGCTACCGTCAAAGCATCGAACACTCCAACCTCTATCAAAAAATGCAGAGCAACCTTATGGAGTGGCAAAGTGTCAGCACACGCCTGATCAGCGATGACCCGGCTAAAGGCTTAGACCGCGACCGGCACAAACCGCCTATTTCCGAACGCCTGCAAGACGCCCTCAAGCAACCTGAAAAAAGCGTTTACCTTGTCTCCCCCTATTTTGTGCCCACAAAATCAGGTGTCAAAGCCATAGAAAAACTGATACACAACGGCGTGGACGTTACCGTCCTGACCAACTCCCTACAGGCGACCGACGTTGCCGCCGTCCATTCCGGCTACGTCAAATACCGCAAACCCTTGCTTAAAGCCGGAGTCAAACTTTACGAGCTCCAGCCCAACCATGCCGTGCCAACTACAAAAGACCGCGGCTTGACCGGTAGCTCCGCCACCAGCTTGCATGCCAAAACATTCATCGTGGACGAGAAACGCATTTTCATCGGCTCATTCAACCTCGACCCACGTTCCGCACGGCTCAATACCGAAATGGGTGTCGTCATCGAAAGTCCCGAAATCGCAGGCCAAATGCAGCGCACCCTCGTCACGACCACCCCAAACTACGCCTATCAGGTAACGCTTGGTAATTACAATAAACTATACTGGTATGACCCAAGTGAAAAACGAACTTACGCACAAGAACCAGAAGCCAAATTCTGGAAACGGGTTACTTCAAAAATCCTGTCCATTCTGCCCATAGAAGGATTATTATAGAGGCCGTCTGAAAACGGAAATCATGCGGCCGAAGGAACTCACCATGTCTCGACTCATCTGCAAAACCCTATTTGTTTGTACCACCAGCCTATTGTTGGCCTCCTGCGGCACTACCGGCAAGCATAAATCCCACAAGCCGCAAACAACTGCCAGAAAAGTCCAACCTGTCCGCATTTCCCATATCGACCGCACACAAGGTTCGCAGGAATTAATGCTTCACAGCATGGGTCTGATCGGCACGCCCTACAAATGGGGCGGCAGTACCACAGCCACAGGCTTTGACTGCAGCGGCATGATCCAATTCGTCTATAAAAACGCCCTCAACGTCAACCTGCCACGCACCGCGCGCGATATGGCCGCAGCCAGCCGTAAAATTTCCGATGACAAATTAAAAGCCGGCGACCTGGTCTTTTTCAACACCGGCGGCGCACACAAATATTCCCATGTCGGCCTCTACATCGGCAACGGCGAATTCATCCACGCCCCCAGCAGCGGCAAAACCATCAAAACCGAAAAACTTTCCACCCCGTTTTACGCCAAAAACTATTTGGGCGCACATACCTTTTTTACTGAATAAATCAAGGCCGTCTGAAAGGTATCGCAACATCATCGATACCTTTCAACCTATTACTGATGAATGAAGCTTGGTTACAAGATAGGCCTGTGCAAAAATTTGTCCATAACAAAACACCATCAAGGAAATATCATGCACACAGAATCCGTTCTAAACCTCCTCAAAACCCTGCAAAACCAAATCTGCGCCGCGTTGGAGCAAGAAGATGGCGAAGCCGAATTTGTGCATGAAGCATGGACGGGGAAACTGGGCATAGGTGAAACCCGCGTATTAAAAAACGGCGCGGTATTCGAGCAGGCCGGTGTGAATTTTTCTCATGTGAAGGGAACAAAAATGCCGGCTTCTGCCACTGCCCATCGTCCGGAATTGGCAGGCGCAACGTTTGAAGCCATGGGCGTGTCGCTGGTCATTCATCCGAAAAATCCTTATGTCCCGACCAGCCATGCCAATGTGCGCTTTTTTATTGCCTACCCTGAAAATGCCGAGCCGGTTTGGTGGTTTGGCGGCGGCTTTGATTTGACGCCGTTTTATCCTTTTGAAGAAGATATCGTGCATTGGCACACAGTGGCTCGGGACGTATGCGCGCCATTTGGCGAATCGGTTTATCCTGAATTCAAACAATGGTGTGACGAATATTTCTATTTGAAACACCGTAACGAAACACGCGGCGTGGGCGGCCTGTTTTTTGACGATTTAAACCGCTGGGATTTCGATACCTGCTTGAATTTTATCAAGGCAGTCGGGGAAGGCTATATCGCCGCGTATCTGCCGATTGTGGCAAAACGCAAAAATACGCCTTATGGAGAACGTGAACGCGATTTCCAACTCTACCGTCGCGGACGCTATGTCGAGTTTAACTTGGTTTGGGACAGAGGCACGCTGTTCGGCCTGCAAAGCGGCGGCCGTACGGAAAGCATTTTGATGTCCATGCCGCCTTTGGTACGCTTCGAGTATCAATATGTGCCGGAAGAAGGTTCACCCGAAGCACGCCTCAATCAATTCCTCATACCGCGCAACTGGCTGGAAGAAGCCGGCAGATAGTTTTACCTATCAAAGGCCGTCTGAAAAGCGATTCTCACTGGTTGAGACTACCTTTTCAGACGGCCTTTGCTTCAATTGCTTTGAATTTGCATACCTTTGCCTATCATGCTGTTTCATCTCTATAGAGTTTTTGAGACAATGCGCCCATATAAAAATCACCTCACAAACCACACTAAAAAGGAATAATCGGTGAAACGCATTTTCTTATTTATCGCAACCAATATCGCAGTTCTGGTTGTCATCCGTGTTATTTTGGCCATCTTGGGCATCAACAGTACCGACCAAGTCGGCAGCCTGTTGGCTTATTCCGCAGTCGTTGGCTTCAGCGGCTCGATTGTCTCCCTGCTGATGTCAAAAACCATCGCCAAACATTCGGTTGGCGCCGTCGTCATCGACCAGCCCCAAAGCGAAGAAGAAGCTTGGCTGTTGGCAACTGTTGAAGCGCAAGCCCGCCAATGGAATCTGAAAACGCCGGAAGTCGCCATTTACGACTCTCCCGAGCCTAATGCCTTTGCAACCGGCGCAACCAAAAACAGCTCGCTCGTCGCCGTCAGCACCGGCCTGCTCGACCACATGACCCGCGATGAAGTCGAAGCCGTTTTGGCGCATGAAATGGCGCACGTCGGCAACGGCGATATGGTAACGCTGACGCTGATTCAAGGTATTGTGAATACTTTTGTCGTCTTCTTGGCGCGTATCGTTTCCAGCATGGTGGCGCGTAACAATGACGGCAGTACGTCGCAAGGTACATATTTCATGGTCAGCATGGTATTGCAGATTGTATTCGGCTTCCTCGCCAGCATCATCGTGATGTGGTTCAGCCGCCAACGCGAATACCGCGCCGATGCAGGCGCTGCAAAACTGGTGGGTGCGCCGAAAATGATTGCCGCCCTGCAACGCTTGAAAGGCAACCCCAGCGACCTGCCGCAAACCATGACTGCAATGGGCATTGCCAGCGAAGCCAAAGATTCTTGGTTCAGTACCCATCCTTCTTTGGACAACCGCATCAGCCGTTTGAAAAACCGCTAATCGAAAAACATCAAGGCCGTCTGAAACATCAATTTCAGACGGCCTTTTTTTATTTCTTCATCAAAGCCCGCTTGATGATAATCATCCAGTCTTTCTTATCCAACAGCGGGCGCTGGTTAAACACGTCATATTTGCAACTGTCCAGCTTTTGCAAAATCAACTGGCCGCCGACAATAATCATGCGCAGCTCAAAACCGATTCGCCCTTTGAGGGTTTTGCCCAACGGCGAGCCGGCCTTCAGCATTTGAAAGGCACGTTGGCACTCGTGCGCCATCAATCGTTGAAAAGCAAAGTCGGCTTTACCGGCCGCAATCTGTTCTTCGCTAACTTTGAACTTCTGCAAATCTTCCTGGGGGATGTACACGCGCCCTTTCTGCCAATCCACCGCCACGTCCTGCCAGAAATTAATCAGCTGCAAGGCAGTGCAAATACCATCGCTTTGCGCCATGCTCACTTCATCGGTTTGCCCGTATAAATGCAGCATAATGCGCCCCACCGGATTGGCGGACAAGCGGCAATAGGCAATCAATTCGCCAAAGTTTTCATAACGGGTTTTGCCCACATCCTGACTGAACGCCGCCAGCAAATCATAAAACGGCTGCAACGGTAATTGAAACGGCTCAATCGCTTCGTTGTACAAACGCTGCATTAAAGCCGTTTGCGGTTTCCCGCCTTGTGCAATGCAGTCTAACTCTGCCTTCAGTTCGTCCAGTTGGCGCAGACGTTCGGCTGCTTCGGCATTGCCTTCGTCGGCAATATCGTCCGCCGTCCGTGCAAAAGCGTAAACGGCGTGAACCGGCTTGCGCAAACGACGCGGCAGCACAATGGAGCCGACAGGGAAGTTTTCATAATGATTGACTGACATGGGAAATCCGAAAATTTAAAATAAAGTGTTTTTGCTGACAGGCCGTCTGAAATTCAGACGGCCTTACGTTTGGCCGCAAAGAAATCCTGCAATACGCTTTGGCATTCTTCTGCCAATATGCCGCCCAAAATTGCGGTATGCTTGTTCAGACGTTTGTCGGCAAACAAATCGACCACGCTGCCTGCCGCACCGGTTTTAGCTTCGGCCGCACCATAAATCACGCGCCCGACCCGTGCCTGCATCAAGGCAGAGGCGCACATGGAGCAAGGCTCTAAGGTGATGTACACGTCGCAATCTTCCAAGCGATAGTTTTGCAAGGCTTTTCCGGCGGCGGCAAGCGCGTTGATTTCGGCATGATGGCTGACATTGTGGTCGCCAATGCAGGTATTGTGTGCCGCAGCCATTGCCTTGCCTTGATATACGATGACCGCGCCAACGGGGACTTCGCCCAATGCCGCCGATTGTTTGGCCTGTTCTATCGCCAGCCGCATAAAGGCTTCCATATCGCTTTGCGAAGGGAAAACGGCAACAGGCGGATGGTTTTTTAATGCCTCGCCCAGCTCCGTCTTTCTCTCCTCGGAAATATGCCGGACATCCACTCCTGAAACCAACGCAGCCAGTTGCCATAAGGTGCTTTTGGTTACGGTCAAACCCGACGCTTTCAGCAATAGAAATGCGCGGACTGCGCCGATTTCCTGTAGATCTTCCAGTGTACAAATACCCAATTCTTTTAGCGCGGCCAATGTCTTAGGCGCAAGTGGTGGCGTGGTCAGCATGGATTATTCCTGAAAATGCTGACGCGCCAAGGCTAAGGCCGTCTGAACATAATCGCTGTCTGCGTAAGGATCTAACGTGTGCGCCAAAGGAATTTTCCGTAACCAGGTCAACTGGCGTTTGGCAAGCTGGCGCGTGGCGACAATGCCTTTTTCGACAAAGGTGTCATAATCGGTTTCGCCTTCGAGATAATCCCAAGCCTGACGGTAGCCCACGCAGCGCATAGACGGCATATCGGCATGCAGCTGCGGATAATCGCGGCGTAAAGCGTGCATTTCATCGAGGAAACCGTGTTCCAGCATATTTAAAAAGCGTTTTTCGATTTGCTGGTGTAACAAATGACGGTCTTCAGGAATCAGGGCAACCGTGCATAAATCTAATAAAGGCGCGGCCTGCTTCTGCTCTGTAAAATGTTCGCTCAAAGGCTTGCCGGTCAAAAGATAGACTTCCAAAGCGCGTTCAATACGCTGGCTGTCATTGGCTTTCAGACGGCCTGCCGTAATCGGGTCAATTTCCTGCAAACGGCAATACAGGCCTGCCAAACCGTGTTCGTTTTTTTCTGCCTGAAGTTGTGCGCGCACTGCCGCATCCGCGCTAGGTAAGTCGTTCAAACCTTCCGTCAACGCGTGGAAATACATCATCGTGCCGCCGACAATCAGCGGATAGCGACCGCGCGCATGTATTTCGTTCACCAAGCGCACGCAGTCGCCGACAAAATCTGCCGCACTGTAACTTTCCAGCGGCGAAATAATATCAATCAAATGATGCGGTACGGCGGCAAGCTCTTCGGCAGTCGGCTTGGCCGTACCGATGTCCATGCCGCGATACACCAGTGCGGAATCCAAACTGATGATTTCCACCGGCAGCGATTGGGCAATATTTAAGGCCAGTGCGGTTTTACCGCCGGCGGTCGGGCCGAGTACGGCGAAGGCTTTGGGCGCGTTCATAAGAAAACGGAAAAATTAAAAATGCGATTATAGCAAACCCGGGCAAACCATATTTCAGGCCGTCTGAAACATTTGCCCTACATTATCAAAAGCGTTACACTTGCTGCGCCGTTTCAGACGGCCTTTTATATTGATTTCAAACCTGCTGCTGCCGTCATTGCGCCGGCAGTCAAGCCGTCAGCGACACTGCGTCGCTGTAAACACGAAAGAACACACTATGACCGTATCTCCCGTAGCCTTGCGCCGTCAAACCGAGCGCAAGCCGCATCCGACTGCGCGTTATTGGAAAAAATGCGATGTTGAGGCCTTGTTCGGACTGCCTTTCCTCGACCTCGTTTTCCAAGCCGCCGAAATCCACCGCCAAAACTTCAACCCGCGCGAAATCCAACTCTCCACCCTGCTCTCCATCAAAACCGGCGGCTGCCCCGAAGACTGCGCCTACTGCCCGCAATCGGCACACCACAACACCAATCTGGGCAAAGAGCAAATGATGAATGTGGACGAAATCGTCGAAAAAGCCAAAATTGCCCAATCGCGTGGCGCCAGCCGTTTCTGCATGGGCGCGGCATGGCGCGGCCCCAAACCCAAAGACGTGGCTGTCGTTTCCGAAATCATCAGCGCGGTGAAAGGCTTGGGCATGGAAGTGTGCGGCACCTTCGGCATGCTCGAAGACGGCATGGCTGAAGACTTCAAAAAAGCCGGTTTGGACTACTACAACCACAACCTCGATACCGACCCCGAACGCTACAACGACATCATCCACACCCGTCAACACGAAGACCGCATGGATACTTTGGGCAAAGTCCGCAATGCCGGTTTGAAAGTCTGCTGCGGAGGTATTGTCGGCATGAACGAAACTCGCGCCGAACGCGCAGGCCTGATTGCCAGCCTTGCCAACCTAGACCCTCAGCCCGAAAGCGTGCCGATTAACCAGTTGGTTAAAGTGGAAGGCACGCCGCTGGCCGATGCCGAAGATTTGGACTGGACGGAATTTGTCCGCACCATCGCCGTCGCGCGCATTACCATGCCGCACAGCTACGTCCGCCTGTCCGCTGGCCGCAGCAATATGCCGGAATCCATGCAGGCCATGTGTTTCATGGCTGGCGCAAACTCGATTTTCTACGGTGACAAGCTGCTGACTACGGGCAATCCGGACGAAGACGGCGACCGCCTGCTGATGGAAAAATTGAATTTGTATCCGCTGCGCTTTGAATTGGAAGAAGAATACAAAGCCGCGCAGGAAACGCCTAAAATCAAAGTCGACTATTAACCATCATCATAAAAGGCCGTCTGAAACTTTTTCAGACGGCCTTTTATCGTTATTCAACATTAAAACTTTCAATCTTCCTTATCCATTTTTCCTTTTCCGCCTCGCTCAAAAACGAAGCGCGGAACGAATTGGCGCACAAGATTTTGATTTCTTCCGCACTCAAATCCAAAGCCTCGGCAAGCGCTTCAAAATTGCGGTTCATATAGCCTCCGAAATACGCCGGATCATCGGAATTGACGGTTACCAAGACGCCGCGTTGCAACATACGGCGCAAATTGTGTTTCGCCATTTCAGGGAACACTTTTAATTTCAAATTGCTCAACGGGCAAACGGTCAACGGCATTTGTTCTTTAATCAAACGCGCCATCAATGCCTCATCTTCTTCCGCCCGTACGCCATGATCGATACGGCGGATATGCAGTAAGTCCAAAGCCTCATAAACATATTCCGGCGGGCCTTCTTCTCCGGCATGCGCCACTGTCAACAAACCCTCCGCCCGCGCCTGGGCAAATACGCGTTCAAACTTAGACGGCGGATGCCCCTGCTCGCTCGAATCCAAGCCTACGCCGATGATGTGTTCTTTATAAGGCAAAGCCTGATTTAAGGTTTCAAATGCGCTTTCTTCCGATAAATGGCGTAGGAAACACATAATCAAACGCGTACTTATGCCCCATTGCTGCCCGGCTTCACGGCAGGCGCGGACAATGCCGTTAATCACGGTTTCAAACGCCACGCCACGCGCAGTATGGGTTTGCGGATCGAAAAATATTTCCGTATGCACGACATTGTCTTCTCGGCAACGCTCAAGATACGCGCGGGTCAAATCGTAAAAATCCTCCTCGTGCAACAATACGCCGGCACCGGCATAATAAATATCCAAAAACGACTGCAAATTGTGAAAATCATAAGCCTGCCGTACCGCATCGACATTTTCATAAGGAATCGCTATACGGTTGCGCTTGGCGATTTCAAACATCAACTCCGGCTCGAATGTCCCTTCGATATGGACGTGCAACTCGGCTTTGGGCAGGGCTTGGATAATTTGTTTGATATTCATATTTTCTCTGATTTTCGGTTTATATTTAATATTGAAGGCCGTCTGAAACTTTCAGACGGCCTTTGACTATTTATCTGTTAAAAACCATTTTCCATCATGATTTCGCCGGGGATGCGGTTGCGGTGCATGGCGTAGCCCAAATCCATCAGGGCTTGGAAAGTGTCTTTGACCATTGCCGGATTGCCGCAGACCATAAAGCGCGTATCGGCTTTGGTGAACTTGAAGCCGACTTTTTCTTCCAAGTCGCCATTCTTCAACAATTCGGGAATCCGTTTACCGCTCAATGCGCCTTCTGTTTCCTCACGCGTGGTAACCGGAACAAAAGTGAATTTATGGAAATATTCTTCAATCAGCGGATGCTCTTTCAAATCGGCAAGGCGTTGGTTGAAAATCAACTCGTCGGCGTAAGAGACGGAATGCGCCAAAACCAAACGGTCGAAACGCTGCCAAATTTCAGGCTGCTCGATAATGGAGAGGAAAGGCGCAATGCCGGAACCCGTGCAGAGCATGACCAAATCTTTTCCGTCAGGGAAACGCTCGGGCAAGAGGAAACCGGTAGCCGTTTTATCCAATAAAATAGTGTCGCCCTCTTTCATCGCAGCAAAACGCGCCGACATCGGGCCGCCTTCGATTAACACTGCGAAATACTCAAGCGTATCGGCGTATTCGGCAGACACGACGGAATACGCGCGCCAAATAAAGCCCTCGCCGTCACGGAAACCAAGGCGCGAAAACTGCCCTGCCGAAAAACGGTAGGACTCGGGACGGCTGATGGCAAAAGTCATCAGCTTGGGCGTATGGTGTTTGATCCACAAGACTTTTTCTTCGGTAAACTTGGCTTCTGGAGAAGCTGCCATAATAGGTTTCCTTGATATTCGGTATCAGTTTCAAATAGGGCTTATTATAAAGATTCAAAAGGCCGTCTGAAATATTTATTTTCAGACGGCCTTTAAGATTATTCACGGCGCAAACGGATACTGATGCCTTTTTGTTCCAAAATCAAATCGTTACCGTCAAAACGATAGTTCCACACGCTTTGTTTGCGCAAAAACGTATCTTCCAGCTTCATGTCTTCACACAGCATCATGCTTACCGCAATATGGCCAAAATCAATTTTGCCCGCTCCGATTACATTCGCTTGAAACATCATACCGTTGCAACCCATATTGCCATAAGCCTTAGGCATTTTGCTGAAATCCAAATAGGCGTTTTTATCTGCCAATTCTTTTTCAGTGAATTTATTGAAAGCGACAACACGCCATTTGGCGGCTAAAGTAGGTTGCGCAGCTTGTTGAGTTTGTACCTGCGCTTTAGAGGCTTGTTCAGTCTGAGATGCTGAAGGAGATGTACAAGCTGCCAAAACTACCATACTCATCAATGCACCGAATAATGTTTTCATATCCATTCCTTAATTATTGCTAAAGGCCGTCTGAAAAACTATCCTCCTTCAGACGGCCTTTAAGCCTTATTTACAAAGTCGTATCCAATGCTTTGGAAATATCGTTCCAAATATCGTCCACATCTTCGATACCGACAGAGAAACGCAGCAGGCCGACTTTGATGCCCATTTCCATTTTCACATCATGCGGCACGCCGCTGTGGGATTGGGAATAGCAATGATTGACCAGACTTTCCACGCCGCCGAGGCTGGAAGCCATTTTGACCAGTTTCATGTTTTTAATCACGCTATTGGCTGCTTCACGCGTGTCGTTTTTGAGATAAACCGTAACCACGCCGCCAATGCCTTTGGGCATTTGTGCTTGGGCGAGTTCGTAATGTTCGTGCGACGGCAGGCCGGGATAGAACACTTTTTCAATGGCAGGATGGGCTTCCAAACGGCGCGCGATTTCGAGTGCGTTTTGGCAATGGGCGTTCATACGTAGAGCCAACGTTTTGATACCGCGCAACACGAGCCAGCAGTCCATCGGGCCTGCAATCGCGCCGGTATGCACCATCATGTCGTGCAAAGGCTGAGCCAGCTCTTTGGTTTTGGCAACGACTACGCCCATCAATACGTCGGAATGGCCGCACAAATATTTGGTAGCGGAATGGAACACAAAATCGCAACCCATATCCAACGGCTGTTGCAGATACGGCGTGGCGAAGGTGTTGTCAATACCGATCAGCGCGCCAGCCGCTTTGGCTTTCGCGGCAAGCGCTTTGATGTCTACCAAGCGCAAAAGCGGATTGGACGGCGTTTCCAGCCAAACCAGTTTGACATTGTGCGCTTTGAGCAGCTCGTCCAAATTATCTGGATTGCCCAAATCGGCAAAAACAACGTTCACACCCCATTTTTGATAAACATCGACCAATAAATCATAAGCACCGCCGTAAATATCAGCGACGGCGACAATGGTATCGCCCGGGCGCAGGAAAGTACGCCATACGGCATCAATCCCTGCCATACCACTGGAAAATGCAAAGCCGGCCGCACCGTGCTCCAAATCGGCAACGGTATCTTCCAATACCTGACGGGTCGGGTTGCTCAGGCGCGAGTAGCGGTAAGGCACATTTTCGCCAATCTCGTGCAACGCAAACATACTGTTTTGATAAATCGGCGGCATCAGCGCACGGTTGTGTTCGTCGCAATCGTAGCTGGAATGGATGGCTTTCGTGGCGAATTTCATTTGGTCTCTGCCTATGTAGATGTGAATAATCAAAGATTTTATCACTATCTGAAAAATAGAAACAATCAATGCAGGCAGATAAAGCAAGTGATATAATCTCGCATTTGCAAATCGGCCGATACGAGCCGATTCCCCTACACGCATCTCAACAATCCCATCATGAAGGACATACCACGCATGAACGCCATTGCAGACGTGCAATCCAGCCGCGATTTACGCAACCTGCCGATTAATCAGGTCGGCATCAAAGACCTGCGCTTTCCAATCTCGCTCAAAAGCAAAGAAGGCGAACAATCCACCGTCGCCCGCCTGACCATGACGGTTTTCCTGCCTGCCGACCAAAAAGGCACGCATATGTCGCGCTTTGTCGCCCTGATGGAAAAACAAACCGATGCTTTGGATTTCGATACGCTGCACAAGCTGACTGCCGACATGGTTGCCCTGCTGGATTCCCATTCCGGAAAAATCAGCGTTTCCTTCCCGTTTTTCCGCAAGAAAAGCGCGCCGGTCTCCGGCATCCAATCGCTGCTGGACTATGATGTTACCCTGACCGGCGAAATCAAAAACGGTACATACAGCCACAGCCTGAAAGTGATGGTTCCGGTTACTTCCTTGTGTCCGTGTTCCAAAGAAATTTCCCAATACGGCGCGCATAACCAACGTTCGCATGTGACGGTCAGCCTGATTGCAAACTCGGATGTAGGCATTGAAGAAATCATCGATTACGTCGAAGCGCAGGCAAGCTGCCAACTCTACGGTTTGCTCAAACGCCCTGACGAGAAGTATGTAACGGAGAAAGCATACGAAAATCCGAAGTTTGTCGAAGACATGGTTCGCGATGTGGCCACTGCGCTGATTGCCGATAAACGCATCCAGTCGTTTGTTGTCGAAAGCGAAAACTTCGAATCGATACACAACCATTCCGCTTACGCTTATATCGCTTATCCTTAAAAGCCAAGCCGAATAGAAACAAAGGCCGTCTGAACATTTCAGACGGCCTTTGGCATAAATTGAACGATAACATGAGACTATCGCTCATGTACGGTTAACTGCAATCCGATATAATTCAAAAGAATTAGACAACTCGCGTAATCTTTAACTTAAATTAAGCCGATTGTTTTCCCCATCATTTATAATGACGGTTTCTCAACGGCATATCCGTGGATATTATGAAAAAATTCCTTTATTTCCTCATTGCATTTTTAGGCTTGAGCAGCTTCGCATTCGCAGTAGATGCCAATGATTTGCTGCCTCCAGAGCAAGCCTTTGTGCCTCAAGTCAATGTAACCAATCAAGGCATCAGCGTGCAGTTCAAAATCGCTGACGGCTACTATATGTACCAGTCCAAAATCGTTGCAGCGACTAATCCTGACAAAGTCTTGGCCGAACCCAAATTCAGCAAAGGCGAAGAAAAAGAAGACGAATTCTTCGGCAAACAAACGGTTTACCACCATACCGCACAGGTTGACCTGCCTTACAAACAAGCCGCGCCACAATACAAACTGACGCTGACTTATCAAGGCTGTGCCGAAGTGGGTGTGTGTTATCCGCCGGTGGACACCGAGTTTGACGTAAAAGGCAACGGAGTTTACCAACCGCAAAGCGATGAGCCGGTTTCTGCCAAAGACCGCTTTTTACAACCATCTGCCTCTTCAGACGGCCAAATGCCCACGCAGCCCGCTACAAACAATCCCGACAGCAGCCGCTTCAAGCTCTCTTGGGATACTTTAAACGCCAACCTGTTGGCGTTTTTTGTCGCAGGTTTGGGCTTAAGCTTTACAGCCTGTATGTATCCGCTCCTGCCGATTGTTTCCAGCATTGTCGTGGGCGATAAAAAAGCCGGCAAAGGCCGCGCGTTCACCTTGTCTATGGTGTATGTACAAGGCTTGGCATTGACCTATACCTTGGTCGGCGTGATTGCCGGTTTGACCGGCGCGCTGTTGACCGTATGGCTGCAACAGCCTTGGGTCGTACTTGCCGCCGCCGCGTTGATGGTGGTATTGGCGCTGTCCATGTTCGGCCTCTTCAATATCCAGCTGCCAAACTCCGTCCAATCCTATTTCCAAAACCAAAGCAACAAACTCTCCGGCGGCAAAATCATTTCCGTCTTCATCATGGGTATTTTGTCCGCGCTGATTGTCGGCCCTTGCGTTGCGCCTCCGCTGGCATTTGCTTTGGGCTATATCGGCCAGACCGGCGATGCCGTATTGGGCGGTCTTGCGCTCTATGCATTAGCGCTCGGCACCGGCGTACCGCTCATCATCATCGGTACATTCGGCGGCCATATCCTGCCTAAAGCAGGCGACTGGATGAACGGCATCAAATACGCATTCGGCTTCATCTTGCTGGCCGTTGCCGTATACCTTGCTACACCGCATCTGCCTTATTTCGCAGTAGTCGGCCTCTACACCTTGCTGATGATTGTTCCTGCCCTTATGCTTTTGGCGAAATCCGGCAAACAAAAAGGTCGTCTAAAAACAGTTACCGCCGTATTGGGCTTTTTACTGCTGATTGGCGGCTCATGGTTTGGCTGGCAGAGCTTCAATAAACAAACCACCACCCTGCACCACTTCTTAACGTTGGTTCCGCCATCCGAAGCCGGACAAGAAACCGACCACGGCAAGATGTTTACCGATGTCGGCGAACTCAAAGCCGCTATGGATGCCGCTTTGAAAGCCGATCCTAGCAAGCCCGTGCTGATTGATTTCTACGCCGACTGGTGCGTATCCTGCAAAGAAATGGCCGCCTACACGCTCAACCAGCCGCAGGTACACGAAGCAGTCGATATGCAGCGCTTCTTCCAAATCGACGTAACCGCCAACACTCCCGACCATCAGGCCTTACTGAAAGAATACGGCCTCTTCGGCCCTCCGGGCGTGTTTGTGGTCCACGCCGACGGCAGTCATAGCGAAGCCTTATTAGGCTTCGTCAAACCCGATGCCTTCATCGAATGGTATCGCAAAAACGAGAAATAGCCGTCTATAAAAAGGCCGTCTGAAAACAGATTTTCAGACGGCCTTTTCTTATGTTCAGAAATCAAAATTCATCTTGAGCCCAATGTGTAGAACGCAAAATGCTGGAATCCACATCTTGAATATTGCGATGACCGGTAAACGCCATGGAAATATCCATTTCTTTATACAGGATTTCCAGCGCACGGGTTACGCCTTCTTCACCATACGCACCCAAACCATACAGGAACGCCCGGCCAATCATCGTACCTTTCGCACCCAAAGCCCAAGCCTTCAAAATATCCTGACCGCTGCGGATGCCGCTGTCCATCCAAACCTCGATGTCGCTGCCCACCGCGCTAACCACATCAGGCAAAGCTTTAATGGCGGACACGGTATCGTCAAGCTGACGGCCGCCATGATTGGAAACGACCAATGCATCCGCGCCGCTTTTCGCTGCCTTTTCCGCGTCTTCGGGTTCCATAATGCCTTTGATAATCAACTTGCCACCCCACAAATCCTTAATGCGCGCCACATCATCCCAGCTCAGGCGCGGGTCAAATTGTTCGGAAGTCCATGAAGACAGTGAAGACAAATCGCCCACGTTTTTCGCATGACCGACGATATTGCGGAAGGTGCGGCGTTCCGTGTTCAGCATTTTCATACACCATTCCGGTTTGGTCGCCAAATTGATTAAATTGGCAATGGTCGGTTTCGGCGGCGCAGACAGGCCGTTTTTAATGTCTTTGTGGCGCTGACCCAAAACCTGCAAATCAGCGGTCAATACCAAAGCCGAACAATTAGCATCCTTCGCACGCTTAATCAGGTTTTCCATAAACTCGCGGTCGCGCATCACATAAAGCTGAAACCAAAACGGCGAGCTGGTGTTTTCAGCCACATCTTCAATCGAACAAATGGACATGGTTGAAAGCGTAAACGGGATACCGAATTTTTCCGCCGCCCGTGCCGCCAAGATTTCCCCATCAGCGTGCGCCATGCCCGTGAAACCGGTCGGCGCAATCGCCACCGGCATTTTCACATCCTGACCGATCATTTTGGTCTCAAGGCTGCGTCCTTCCATATCAACCAATACCTTTTGGCGGAAACGGATGTCTTTAAAATCCGAAGTATTTTCACGATAAGTGGTTTCCGTCCAAGAGCCTGAGTCAATATAGTCATAAAACATACGCGGCATTTTACGTTTGGCAACAAGACGCAAGTCTTCGATACAGGTTATTTTGCTTAAATCACATTTCATTGTCGATTGCCTCTGTTCAAGTAAAGATGGATGGTCAAGGCCGTCTGAACATTTCAAACACCTCATTATTTTACTCCATCGAAACAACTAAATTTTAAGAATAATTTTGATAATCTATATCAGTATCAATATTAAATCAAAACATTTTAACCCTGATATTTGTAGGGTTGATAGCCTTTTTTCAGACGGCCTTAAATCCAAATTACAGAAAAATAAAGAAAATATTTTCCGATTTAAAAATCAGCCAATGCCACCATTTAAACAAACAATCAAACCGAGCCGCCACATACTTGACTGAAACACTCAGATATTAGACAATTCCCCCACTAATAAAAACGCCCCACACAGGCAACCACACCATGAGACTGACTACCAAAGGGCGATTTGCAGTAACCGCCATGATAGATTTGGCGATGAACGCGCAAACCGGTGCTGTCAAACTCAGTGCCATCAGCGAACGACAAAGCATATCGCTCTCCTACCTCGAACAATTATTCAGCAAGCTGCGCCGTGCCGGATTGGTTGAAAGCCTACGCGGCCCCGGCGGAGGCTACATCCTTGCCGCTCCCGCCGAGCAAATCAATATTGCACAAATCATCTCCGCAGCCGAAGACCGACTGGATGCCACACAATGCGGCAGCAAAGCAAACTGCCACCACGGCGCCCCCTGCCTGACCCATGACCTTTGGGAAAACTTAAACAAAACCATCAATGATTACCTCAGCGGCGTTACGCTGCAAAGCATCATTGAACAAAAAAACTGCAGCGACAGCAGTCATGTCGTTACCTTTACACACATTCATTAAACCGACCTACGGCAAAGACCGCAGGCAGATGACCAAACGAAAGAGCAAACCATGACCGTCAAAACCCCCGTATACCTCGACTACGCCGCCACCACTCCCGTTGACCGCCGCGTTGCCGAAAAAATGATTCCCTACCTGTCCGATATTTTCGGCAACCCAGCTTCCAACAGCCACAGCTTCGGTTGGGAAGCAGAAGAAGCGGTAGAAAAAGCACGCGCAGACATTGCAGCCCTGATTAACGCTGACTCCAAAGAAATCGTTTTTACCAGCGGTGCGACCGAATCCAACAACCTCGCCATTAAAGGCGCGGCGCACTTCTACAAATCCAAAGGCAACCACCTCATCACCGTAAAAACCGAGCACAAAGCTGTGCTCGACACCATGCGCGAACTCGAACGCCAAGGTTACGAAGTGACTTACTTGGATGTACAAGAAAACGGTTTGGTTGATTTAGACGTACTGAAAGCCGCCATCCGCGAAGACACCATCCTCGTTTCCGTAATGTGGGTAAACAACGAAATCGGCGTAGTTCAAGATATTCCTGCCATCGGTGAAATCTGCCGCGAACGCAAAATCATTTTCCACGTTGATGCAGCACAAGCATGCGGTAAAGTGCCTGTTGACGTTGAAGCTGCCAAAGTTGATTTGTTGTCTATGTCCGGCCACAAAGTATACGGCCCTAAAGGCATCGGCGCCCTATATGTACGCCGTAAACCACGCGTCCGCCTCGAAGCCCAAATGCACGGCGGCGGCCACGAACGCGGTTTCCGTTCAGGCACATTGCCGACCCACCAAATCGTTGGTATGGGCGAAGCCTTCCGCATTGCCAAAGAAGAATTGGCACAAGACACTGCACACTACCTGAAACTGCGCGATATCTTCCTCAAAGGTATCGAAGGCATCGAAGAAGTCTACATCAACGGCGACCTCGAACACCGCGCTCCAAACAACCTGAACGTCAGCTTCAACTTCGTCGAAGGCGAAAGCCTGATTATGGCGGTGAAAGAACTCGCCGTATCCAGCGGCTCCGCCTGTACTTCCGCAAGCCTTGAGCCAAGCTACGTTTTACGCGCACTCGGCCGCAACGACGAGTTGGCACATTCCTCCCTGCGCATCACCTTCGGCCGCATGACCACCGAAGAAGAAGTCCAATTCGCAGCAGAACTGATTAAATCCAAAATCGGCAAACTGCGTGAACTGTCTCCGCTGTGGGAAATGTTTAAAGAAGGTATCGATTTGAACTCGATTGAATGGGCGGCGCATTAATCCGCATTTATAAAAGGCCGTCTGAAAATCAACAAAACTTTTCAGACGACCTATATATAGATTTCATTTGATCCCCTAGCCCCACTAAGGCATAACTTTCAGATTAAAGACATAAACTATGGACGAACAAGAACTCGACCTCGACAATCTCGACAACCTGCTCGAAGATTTTGACGGTGTTACCGTAGAAGGCGGCGTTGATTCAGAGAATGATGACGGCTGCGAAGGTGGCGCATGCAAAATCTAAACTTCAGGCCGTCTGAATATTCGTAAACAAACCATTTACACCATTAAAAACACAAAGGAAACCACATCATGGCATACAGCGATAAAGTAATCGACCACTACGAAAATCCCCGCAACGTCGGTACTTTCGATAAAAACGACGAATCTGTCGGTACCGGCATGGTCGGCGCGCCCGCCTGCGGCGACGTCATGCGCCTGCAAATCAAAGTAAACGATGAGGGTATTATCGAAGATGCAAAATTCAAAACTTACGGTTGCGGCTCCGCCATCGCTTCTTCCAGCCTGATCACTGAGTGGGTTAAAGGCAAAAGCCTTGACGATGCACTGGCAATCAAAAATAGCGAAATTGCCGAAGAGTTGGAATTGCCTCCAGTTAAAATCCACTGCTCCATCTTAGCTGAAGATGCGGTAAAAGCAGCCGTTGCCGACTATCGCAAACGTCAGGAAAACAAATAATCTTGTTTGCCAGATACTTAGTTTGTAGATATTAATGCCTAAATCGGCTTGATAGGTCCAACTTGCCATATAAGTGCGCCTGTACCTGTAAAATCAAAGAGGGCGATATGCCTTTTACCGATGAAGAAATCCAATCCCTACTTGCTGTCAAAGGCATAGGTAAAACCATATTGCAGAGTTTGCAGCAAATGGGATTGATGATATTGCCACTCTGGCGGTTGCGGATTTAGACGATATTTTGGAACAGGGCGCATAATTAACCGGCTCAACCTGTTGGAAAAATAGTCCGCAGGCTAAAGCTGCCATTACCGCCGCAATAGAGTGGGCAAAACAGCGTTTTCAGACGGCCTGATAGTTCAAGAAGCCGTCTGAAATAAAAAAGCAGGCAAAACAGAAAATGATTGCGAAATGAGGAAAAAAGCATGATTACCATCACAGAAAACGCAGCCAAACACATCAACAGCTATCTGACCAAACGCGGCAAAGGCTTGGGCGTGCGCTTGGGAGTGAAAACCAGTGGCTGCTCAGGCATGGCATACAACCTGGAATTTGTCGATGAAGTGAACGAGGATGACCTGATTTTTGAAGAACACGGCGCGCGCGTTTATATCGACCCAAAAAGCTTGGTTTATCTAGACGGCACACAAGTTGATTACACCAAAGAAGGATTACAGGAAGGTTTCAAATTTGAAAACCCAAACGTTAAAGACTCCTGCGGTTGTGGTGAGAGCTTCCACGTTTAAAATATAAAAAATGGCGGGAAAGTATCAAAACCATCCCGCCATTTTTTGGCTTCTTGCCTATTATAGCTACTCTTGCCTTTTCTTTTTCGTTCTACTTTGTGTCGGAACAAATCAGATTTGACTAAGGCTTTTAAGGCATTATCTCGTATTTTGCCTTTATTGTGCTGTACCTTACCGGTCATATTGTTTTCCTTTCGTATAAACAGTTTCTGGATTATATCGTAAAATAATCTTCTTCTTTAGATTTTTTCCTTTAATATCATGTCTCAATACTTCAACCTCTTCCAGCTTGAGCCATCTTTCAATATTGATACTGAAGCACTCGAACAGACCTATCGTACTTTAGCAGCCCGATTTCATCCTGATAAATTTGCTTCTGCTTCAGCTTTTGAGCAGAAACAAGCCGTTATGATGTCTTCTACAATTAATGATGCCTACCGCACATTAAAAAGCCCTATTGATCGGGCCGCTTATCTCTTGAAAAGCCAAAATATCGATGCTGATGCACCTGAACACACTTCGTTTTCACCAGAATTCCTCATGCAGCAGATGGAATGGCGGGAAACATTGATGGATGCTCAAATGGAACAAAACCATGATGCCATCCGATCGCTGGATCAAGAAATCCAAGAAGTACAAAGCAACCTATATCAAGATTTGCAACAAGCATTTGAACAACAAGATTATGAATCGGCCGCACAATGGGTACGGCATGGGCGCTTTCTTAATAAGCTTCGCAATGAAATTGCTTCAATCTTATAAAACGTATCGCTTTACGCTATACCCAAATTTTATAGCAAATGACTTTATAAGATACTTTGGATTTATCTCCATTATTTGAATTTATCGCCGCTTACATCAAACAAAAACCGTATCAGATTTATCTGATACGGTTTTCTTATATTAACTAACTATTAGCGTTTTTTACCGGTAACAGTAGCAACAGCCAGGTTTTCGTTACGTTTCAGAGAAACGCTTTCAACACCTTCTGGCAATTTGATGTCTGACAAGTGCAGAATATCGCCGGCAACTACTGATGCACAATCCAGCTCCAAGAAAGCAGGAATGTTTGCAGGCAAAGCAACTACTTCAACAGAAGTGTTCAACAGAGATACGCGACCACCTTGCAATTTAACAGCTTGAGAGTTTTCAGCGTTAACAATGTGCAGAGGAACGCGGATGCGTACAGGTTGATCAGCTTTTACAGCTTGGAAGTCGATGTGTTGAACTTCGCGACGGAATGGGTGCATTTGGAAGTCACGCACGATAACGTCTTTAGTTTCACCGTTCAAAGACAGTTTAATCAAAGCAGTATGGAAAGATTCTTTTTCCAATGCATAGAATACAGTTTTGTGGTCTACAGCGATAGCAACAGGCTCTTGACCTTCACCGTACAGAATGCCGGGGATTTGGCCTTCGCGACGCAGGCGGCGGCTCGCACCAGTGCCTTGGGCTTCGCGAACAGAGGCTTGAATTTCGTAAGTCATGTTTAATACTCCAATTTAGATAAAATCGTCGTCATCGGCCGCGACCAGCTTAAGACGACATCGGGTTATGGCAGCAACATGCCGCCAGTCATCACATCTTCATTAAAAAGATATGAGACGGATTCTTCATTGCTGATACGGCGTACCGTTTCAGCCAGCAAACCGGCAATGGTAACTTGACGGATGCGTTCACATTTTTTAGCTGCTTCAGACAACGGAATCGTATCTGTCACAACTACTTGGTCAATTTCGGAAGAAGCAATTCGATTCACTGCTTCGCCGGAGAATACTGCATGGCTGGCGTATGCCAGTACACGTTCTGCACCGCGCTCTTTCAGGGCAACGGCTGCTTTACACAAGGTGTTTGCTGTATCGATCATATCATCTACGATCAAGCAAGTACGGCCTTGAATATCGCCAATAATGTTCATCACTTCAGCCACGTTGGCTTTAGGACGACGTTTGTCAATAATAGCCAAATCAGCATTTAAAGATTTAGCAACAGCACGTGCACGTACAACACCACCGATATCAGGGCTGACAACAGTCAGATTGTCGATACGTTGTTGTTTAATGTCGTTCAATAAAATCGGGGTAGCGTAAATATTATCTACCGGAATATCGAAGAAACCTTGAATTTGGTCGGCATGCAAGTCAACAGTCAATACGCGGTCGATACCTGCTGAATACAACATATTCGCTACCAATTTAGCAGAAATTGGTACACGAACAGAGCGAGGACGACGATCTTGACGTGCATAGCCAAAGTAAGGAATCGCGGCAGTAATACGACCGGCAGAAGCACGTTTGAGTGCATCGGCCATAGTCAAAATTTCCATCAGGTTGTCATTGGTTGGTGCGCAGGTAGGTTGCAAAATAAACACGTCGCGACCACGCACATTTTCCAACAATTCAATGGCTACTTCGCCATCAGAGAATTTGGAAACGGTGGCTTCACCGAGTGAAATATCCAAATGTTTGACAACACGTTGCGCCAATTCCGGATTTGCATTACCGGTAAACACCATTAAACTGTCATAAGCAGCCATATCTTCACCTGATTCTAGATTTGATTTACGCTCAGAAAACATTACGCTTCCCTCTGCCCCATGTCTAAGACACTAATTATGCGATTATACTCGTAAAAACGGGTAAAAAAAAGTTTTTCAGCGTTATTTTGCTCTTAGCGTAAAAAAGCGTGTAAGAAAACTTACACGCTTTTATTTGGCTGGGGAGGAAGGATTCGAACCTTCGCATGCTGGAATCAAAATCCAGTGTCTTAACCGCTTGACGACTCCCCAATAAAGGGTGTTGGCTGGGGAGGAAGGATTCGAACCTTCGCATGCTGGAATCAAAATCCAGTGTCTTAACCGCTTGACGACTCCCCAACAAAGGGTTTGGCTGGGGAGGAAGGATTCGAACCTTCGCATGCTGGAATCAAAATCCAGTGTCTTAACCGCTTGACGACTCCCCAACTTACTAAATCATATGAAACAGCGGATGAATATCTAACCCTTCCACACAATAAGCTTCATATGATTGAGAAACCTGTTGGTAAATTGTATTTGCTTCTTGATGAGATTCACTTGCTATAAACAAACAAGCCCCAGAACCGGTCATTAATGCATGACCATATTGGGATAACTCAACATAAGCCTTCCAAACTTCAGGATATTCCTGAAACACAACCGCCTGCATATCATTTTGAAACGGCTGTAACGATTGGAAAGTCGGCATTATGCTGGGTTTGGAATCCCGTGTCAAGCCTTCATGTGCAAAAATTTTAGCTGTTGCCACATGAACGGGGGGCTTAACGATAACATACCATTGTTTAGGGACATCTATTTCAGCCAGCTTCTCGCCTACGCCTTTGGCAAAAGCACTTCTGCCAAAAATAAAAAAAGGAACATCTGCACCAAGACTTACGCCTAAATCAATCAGTTGCTGCCTGCTCAAACCACATTGCCACCATTGGTTTAAAACCATTAAAACCGTGGCTGCATCAGAGCTGCCGCCGCCCAATCCGCCTCCGGTCGGAATCACCTTATCCAACCAGATTTCGACACCATGCGCCACGCTTACATATGGCAGTAATAATTTAGCCGCCCGATAAGTCAAGTCCTGTTCGGGTTCAAGCCCTTCGACCGGCGTATGCAGAATAATCTGCCCATCAGTACGTATTTTCAGATGAACGGTATCATATAAGCCGATCAAACAGAAAATACTTTCCAAATTATGATAACCATCGCTCCTGCGGCCGGTAATCCTCAAATCCAAATTTAATTTGGCCGGGGCAGGAAAGGCTTGGATTTTCTCTGAAACAGACATGGCCTCCTCTATTTGCGTGCTGCGCATCGGGTTTGTCCATTCTTATCCAAAGAGTGATTTACCGTGTCAAACACCAAGCGGATATTAAACTTGGCATTTTCAAGTTGAAGCGTCTTGGGCTGTCCTGAACTATTTAAAGTGCGCGATATCGTCCAGTCAAACTGCTCCAGACGGCCATCAAGCAGAATTTTGTATGACGCATTGGCAACGCGTTTACCATCAGCCCAAATATGCAAATATTGAACCGGCAAAGCAAAGCCCAAAAGCTGTCTGCTCAATTCCTCAGCCGTTTCCGCCTGATAAACCTTACCCTTACTGTCTACTGCCAATACACCTTCACTGTCTTGGCACAGCTGGCCTACGGTATTGCCCAATGGGGTATTCACATCAATGGTTTGAACCGCATTCTGATAAGTCCAGTCAAAATTGGCATAAGAGCCTTTTCCTTCCACTTTGACAGCTAATCGACCGTCTGCGCTAAAATCCTGTACCTGCTCTGCTGCTTGCCAACTGTTTTGCTGAGGTAAGTTTGGCTGCGCACAGGCAGCTAAAAGCAATAAGGCTGCAACCGATGATAATTGTTTTAAATTCATGGATATTCCTTCACAGGCCGTCTGAAATTAAACGCTTTTCAGACGGCCTTTTGGTTTTATTTGTGTTTTTGAGTATGCGGTTTACTGGACGTTATACCGAATTTGGACATTGTCTCTTTTAATACTCGGAGATTGCTTCCACGTTTCAAGCCGTCATTCCAGATTTCTTTGGCCTTGTCTTGGTCTCCAAGCGTCCATAGGACTTCGCCCAAATGCGCGGCGACTTCGGCTTCAGGTTCTTTTTCATAGGCATATTGGATATACGGCAAAGCCATTTGGGCATCGCCTTTAAGATAATAAGCCCAGCCTACACTATCATTAATGGCTGCGCTTTCCGGCTCCATTTGATAGGCCGTCTGAACCATTTTAAACGCTTCTTCCAAATCCTTGCCGTTGGACAGCAAGGTATAGCCCAAAGCATTCCAACCGTGCGGATTGTCCGGATACAGCTCTACCACTCGACGCAAATCGGCAATCGCCTTGCCTGGCTGATTCAGCTTCTCATAAACCATCGAACGCTGATACAACACATTGGCAAGCAACTCCGGAGAAGCTTGGGTTTTTAAGGATTTTTCGGTGGAATTTACCAAGCTGTTCAAAGCGTTCAACGATTCTTGAAGATTGGTGTTTTTAGACAATACAAACAAAGCCGTATTTAGCAAATCACTGGCTTCAAAATAACGTCCTCTTTGCTCGGGCATTTTTTGTGCGCGTTGTACCAATGCCCAAGCCTCTTTATGGTTGCCCTGTTTGGCTTCGATGGATGCAGCCAAAATGATTTTATCAAATGTATAAGCCGTTGCCGTTACCTTATCCAGCCATTGTTTGGCTTTGGCAAAATCCTCGGCATCATTATAAGAAACCGCGCCAATCAACGCCGCACGGCTGCGCTGCTCCTCCGTACCGGCTTTATAAGCCTTTTCCAGATAACTGTTTACCGCAGAAATATTTTCCGTCTTGCTGGCGGACAATAAGGCGGCCTGAATATACAAATCAGGGTTTGGATTTTCTTCCAACAAAGTCTGCAAACGCTTAAAAGCCTTATCATTTTGGCCATGGGCGATCAAATTGGCGATATCCAATTCCTGCCAAATCGGAGATAAGGTTTTGGTGTCTGTCTCTTTGAAAAAGCCGTCCAGAATATCAGGATGCCGTTGCGCCATCAGACGCAGGGTAACAAAAGTCGGCGGCAGAATTTCGTTGTCCAACTTGGCCAATCGCTGCAATGCCGCAATGGCGTGTTTCTTTTGACCGTCTTTTGCACTAAAAATTGCATCCGCAATCGCCGCTTCTGGAAAGTCTTTATAATTCAATGCTGTTTTATGTACTTGCTTGACCGCATCGCTGGTCAGATTCGGCTGTTGGGCTGCGGTTTGTGCCAAAAGCAGGAACACGCGCTTTTGCTCGTCTTCACTACCGCCGGTAATCACCTTGTCCAATCCGCTCAAGTTCTTATCGGCTTTGCCCAGCAGCAAATTGCGCAACCAAGTCATGCGCTTTTGTGTTTCACCAGGCTCCGGCTCGATTTCGCGCCATTTTTGGTAAATGGCCTCAGCCTGTTCAAATGCGTTTAAAGAAACCGCCATCTCCAAAGCGCGTTCGGCCACTTCGGGAGATTTAGTGCGATGCAACGTCAAAATATAAGTAAACAAAGCAGAAGCCGCATCACCCTTTTGCAAGGCCAGTTCTGAATTTAACAAAGTAAAAACCTGCGAAGTGCGGTTTTGTATACCCAACAGACGTATCCGCTCCTGCTCGCGCTCTTCAGGAGAAAAACGGTCGGCACGGCTTTTCTTTTTAATAATCTTAGCCGATTCAAAAACTGTATTTGAATCGCCGGGCGCGGCAAAAGTTTGTGTAGCAAACAACATCATGACAGCCGCAGCTGCTACTCGAATACGGGATGGGGAAAACAACATAACTATCCTTTTTGAGAACCTGCCGGCATTTTCAGACGGCCTAAGCATCTGCAAAACAGACGCAAAGCTTTATTTATCATTCAGGCATAACTGTAACACACGCACCCTATTTTGTTGACACGCTAACCGTAAACCTTGTGTAATCCTCATCTGCATAAAACGATCAGCATTAAAGATGAATACCGACCAACTTATCCATTTCCTAACTCAAGCTTCATACTTCAGCAGCCGTATGCAAGCAGAGCGCAATCAATTAGTTACCGCCCAAACGGTCAAAGAAGCAGCCGTTTTGGTCGGCATTGCCGTGCATGAAGGAGCGTGGCAAATTTTACTGACCAAAAGGGCCGAAACCTTAAGACAGCACACAGGGCAAATCGCCTTTGCCGGCGGCCACAAAGATGCTCAAGACGACAGCCTAACGGCAACGGCGTTAAGAGAAGCTTACGAAGAAACCGCCATTCCGATTGCCGCATGGCAGACTTTTGCGCCGCTACCCTTTTATGACACGCCTTCCGGCTACCGTGTTACGCCTGTTCCGGCAATTTGCACCCAGCCCGTCAACCCAAAAGCCAATCCCGACGAAGTAGCTGAAATTTTTTATCTGCCTTTGGATTCCGCCTTAAACCTGCAAAACTACACATTCCGTCACCTTCATCACAACAATCAAACCCTCGCCCTCCCCGCCCTGCCTTTTCGGCACTACGACATTTGGGGGCTGACAGCAATCATCCTATATGGACTGGCAGAACGTTATCAGCAATATTGCCAAGCTTTTAAATAAGGCAAGGCCGTCTGAAAACCAATATTCAGACGGCCTTGTTTGATCAATCCTCTTTATGCAGCTTCTTCATAGCATTCGACAAATTCTCCAAACCATTTCATCTCATCGCGCAGGGCAACCACTTCGCCAATTACCATTAAAGCGGGACGCTCTGCTTCGGCAGCCAGCAAGCCCAAATCTTTCAGACGGCCTGTCCGCACGGTTTGATTCGGTAAAGTCCCATTGGAAATCACGGCAACAGGTGTAGAAGGCTGTCTGCCATAAGCCATCAGCTTTTCCGCAATCTCAGCCGCTTTAAGCGTGCCCATATAGATTACCAACGTTTGGCGGCTTAAAGCCAAAGTCTGCCAATCGGGCTGGCTACCCTCGTGTTTACTGTGGCCAGTCACAAATAAAGCACTTTGGGCGCAATCGCGATGGGTTAACGGAATACCGGCATAAGCAGTAGCTCCAAGCGCAGCAGTAATGCCCGGCACAATGCGGTAAGTGATTCCAGCCTGATGCAGGGTTTGCACTTCCTCCCCACCGCGCCCGAAAACAAAAGGATCACCGCCTTTCAACCTTACCACACGCTCGCCTTTTTGAGCGTGTTCAACCAAGAGACGATTGGTTTCTTCCTGCTGGACATGGTGCGCACCGGCGCGTTTGCCCACGCTGATTTTCACCGCATCTTTACGCACCATCGCTAAAATCTCATCCGACACCAAAGCATCGTAAAACACGGTATCCGCAGCCTGAATTGCCTGCAAAGCATGTATGGTCAGCAAACCCGGATCTCCCGGCCCTGCGCCCACCAAAACCACTTCGCCGCCAAACGGCGTTTCCCGGTTTAACTGAGTGATCAATTCACGCTCTGCCGCTTCGATATTGTTTTGAGCCGCAAAAATACCAAAACGGCCGTCAAACAACTTCTCCCAAAAATAACGGCGTTGTTCGACATTATTCAGCGCTTGCTTAACCTTTTCGCGCCATTTTCCGGCAATACGCGCCATCGTGCCCGTATGCAGCGGAATCAATGTCTCGATAATCTGCCGCCATTTACGCGCCAATACAGGCGCAGTACCGCCGCTGGATATGGCGATCTTCAACGGTCCTCTATCCACCACGGCAGGTACGATAAACGAACACAAGTCCGCCGTATCCACCGTATTGCACAATTTCGCCCATCGTTCCGCCGCTTCAAAAACACGGCGATTAAATATACCGTCATCCGTCGCCGCAATAACAAAATATACCTCGTCCAACATGGCTTCTTCAAACAAGCCGCCCATCCAAACTATTTTCCCTTCGTCCGCCCATTGCTGAAACTGCGGATTCAAAGTTTCCGCAACAACGCGTACGTGCGCTCCGGCAGATAACAGGCTTTCCGCCTTGCGCTCGGCAACCTTACCCGCACCTGCCAGTAAAACAGGACGGTCTCTCAAATCGGCAAACAAAGAATAATGGCTCATGGTCGTGTTCTTGCTTTATCAATGATTGTCCGCCGATATTAAAGGCCGTCTGAAAAAATAGGAAAGAATGGTTTCTGATTTTCTTATGGTGTTTGGTTATATACCTGCCACAACAAAATAAGTTATAGCGGCAAACATAAAACTGAAGCAGAAAATTTCAAAACAAATGATTGGAAAATAGCGTAACTATATAAAAATTCATTTTTTCACAAATAAATTGCGCCCTCTTCATTTTTCAGACGGCCTTTGCCTGCGTATAATATCGGTCTATTTACAATTCAAATGAGCTTAGTCCAGCCATGACCGAATCCATCCGCCTGCCCGCTTCTACACTCAAGCCTTCGACCGTTGCCCTGCCCGGTTCCAAAAGCATCAGCAACCGCACGCTACTCTTGGCGGCACTCTCCGATAACGTTTGCGAAATCCATTCTTTGCTCAAATCCGACGATACCGACCGAATGCTTGAAGCACTCGACAAACTCGGCGTGCAAATTGAATCTTTACCTGAAGGCCGTCTGAAAGTTCATGGCACCGGCGGCCGCTTTCCCAACCCAACCGCCGATTTGTTTTTAGGCAACGCCGGTACGGCATTCCGTCCTTTAACTGCCGCGCTTGCCGTTTTGGGTGGTGACTATCATCTGCATGGCGTGCCGCGTATGCACGAACGCCCCATTGGCGATTTAGTGGATGCCTTGCGCATCGCCGGCGCAGAAGTACAATATCTGGGCAATGAAAACTATCCGCCGCTTCAGATCGGTAAACGCCAAGACAACGGCGAGCGCGTTATTCCGATTAAAGGCAATGTTTCCAGCCAATTCCTGACCGCCCTGCTGATGGCTTTGCCCTTGACCGGACAAGCCTTTGAAATCCACATGGTAGGCGAATTGATTTCCAAACCCTATATCGATATCACGCTCAAGCTGATGGCGCAGTTTGGTGTGGACATCATCAATGAAGACTACCGTGTATTTAAAATCCCGGCCGGTGCAAAATATCATGCGCCCGAACATTTATATGTAGAAGGCGATGCATCCAGCGCGTCTTATTTCTTGGGTGCAGGCCTGATTGCGGGTACACCCATCCGCGTAACCGGTATCGGTGCGCACAGCATCCAAGGCGACGTTGCCTTTGCGCGTGAATTGGAGAAAATCGGTGCAGATGTGATTTGGGGCGGAAATTTTGTTGAAATTTCCCGGCCTGCCGAGCGCAAGATTCAGGCTTTTGATTTGGATGCCAACCATATTCCAGACGCGGCCATGACTCTGGCTATCGTCGCACTGGCCACCAAACAACCCTGCACCCTGCGCAATATCGGCTCATGGCGCGTCAAAGAAACCGACCGCATCGCCGCCATGGCAACCGAACTGCGCAAACTGGGTGCAGAAGTCGTTGAAGAAGCCGAAGCCATCCATATTACGCCGCCCGAAACACTTACCCCCGATGCCGTCATCGATACTTACGACGACCACCGTATGGCCATGTGTTTCTCGCTGGCTTCGCTTTTGAGCGTCCCCGTCATCATCAACGACCCGAGATGCACGCATAAAACTTTCCCCGACTATTTCCAAGTTTTTGCATCATTGACCAACTAATTGATTATTCAAATTTTCAGACGGCCTGTTGTATACAAAAAACACAGGCCGTCTGAAAAATAAAAATAAAACTATACTTTTTCTTAATTTATGAGATAATAGCTAAATAAATTCTTAGCAATTCATATTTCCTTTCGGAGAGAAAACATGTCAGACGAAAAAAGCAAAGCCTTAGCCGCCGCCCTTGCCCAAATCGAAAAAAACTTCGGCAAAGGCTCCATCATGAAAATGGACGGCAGCCAACAGGAAGAAAACCTTGATGTTATTTCCACCGGCTCCCTCGGCGTGGACTTGGCACTCGGCGTTGGCGGTCTGCCCCGCGGCCGCGTGGTTGAAATTTTCGGCCCGGAATCCTCCGGTAAAACCACACTCTGTCTCGAAGCCATTGCCCAATGCCAAAAAAATGGTGGCATCTGTGCATTCATCGATGCCGAGCATGCTTTTGACCCGATTTACGCCCGCAAACTCGGGGTAAAAGTCGAAGAACTCTATCTCTCCCAACCGGATACCGGCGAACAGGCATTGGAAATCTGCGATACATTGGTACGCTCAGGCGGTATCGATATGGTTGTTGTCGACTCCGTAGCCGCACTTGTGCCTAAAGCCGAGATCGAAGGCGAAATGGGCGACAGCCATGTCGGCCTGCAAGCCCGCCTGATGAGCCAAGCCTTGCGCAAACTGACCGGCCACATCAAACGCACCAATACATTGGTTGTTTTCATTAACCAAATCCGTATGAAAATCGGCGTGATGTTCGGCAGCCCTGAAACCACGACCGGCGGTAACGCACTCAAATTCTACGCCTCCGTCCGCCTCGACATCCGCCGTACCGGTCAGATTAAAAAAGGCGATGACGTTATTGGTAACGAAACCAAAGTCAAAGTCATCAAAAACAAAGTTGCGCCTCCGTTCCGTCAAGCCGAATTCGATATTCTTTACGGCGAAGGCATCAGCTGGGAAGGCGAATTGATCGACTTGGGCGTCAAACATGACATTGTTGAGAAATCCGGTGCATGGTACAGCTACAACGGCGCAAAAATCGGCCAAGGTAAAGACAATGTACGCGTTTGGCTGAAAGAAAATCCTGATGTTGCCAACGAAATCGATGCCAAAATCCGTGCGGCAGTCGGTATCAATGTCGATATTACCGAAGGCAAATTGGACGATACCGACGGCGAACGTCCTGAGGAATAAGTCTGTTTGAAATAAAAGGTTAAAAAAGACCAAATAAAGGCCGTCTGAAATCCGACCATTAATCGGATTTCAGACGGCCTTTTATTCAATGCTGCTTAAAGCCCCAATGCTTGGGCATGAAACTCAATATGCGAATCGATAAAGCTGGCAATAAAGAAATAGTCATGCCCATAGCTCAGGCGTACTTTATATTGGATATTGAAACCTTTTTCGCGTGCTGAGCGGACGAACCCTTCCGGTTGCAGGACTTCAGGATACAAAGCATCTTCACTGCCGACATCAATCAAAACAGGCAATTTATGCGAGGCCGTCTGAAGCAGCTCGGTACTGTCATAGCGTTTCCATGTTTCCACGTTTTGACCCAAATAAGCTGAAAACGCCTGCCTGCCGCCTTCCGTATCGATAGGATGACATAAAGGTGCAAAGGCAGAAACTGCAGCATATCGGCCGGGATAGTTCAAAGCCAAATGCAGCGCACCATGCCCGCCCATGCTGAAACCTGCAATGCTGCGCTCTTTCGTTACCGGAAAATGATGCTCGATCAAATCAGGCAGTTCTTGGCTGATATAGCTTTCCATTTGATAATGCTGCGCCCAAGGTGCTTCAGTTGCGTTAACATAAAATCCGGCACCCTGTCCAAGATAATGTTCCTCGCTGCCGGCAACATGCTGACCGCGTGGTGAACTATCCGGAAAAACCACAATAATATTCCATTGCGCCGCAAAACGCTGGATTCCGCTTTGCCGAACCAATTCAGAACCATCACTATTTAAGCCTGAAAGAAAATATAAAACAGGCGCGGGATAGCCTTTTAAGACTTGTGGCGGCAGATAAACATCAAATACCATATCCGTCCGGCAGGTTTGAGAAAAATGGCGGTACCGTTCCTGATGCCCGTTAAACATCTTTCTGCGTTCCAGCAAATGCAATTCTGAATTTTTCATTTTATTCCTTGTAAGGAAACAACAATAAGCAGAATGTTAGCGCAAAACCTACCCATCGTGTTGTTACTCCATCTTTTTAAGGCAACTAAATCTGCTTTAAACAAGGCTTGCCAATCATGCGAAATCATTACGCCGACAGCATTTAAAATCTATACACAATCTCTGTGGATAAATCTGTTGATAAGCTTTGGGTAATCGTAAAATTTTCTTTAGGAACAAACCAAGTCTTAAATTGACTAAAATTTAATCAAATAAAACGTAATAAAATCAAATAGTTATATTTATAAGATTTTACTATAATCATACAATGAAAATTTATAGGTAAAACAAGGTTATGCGGCTTTGTGCATAAATTAGGGTTGACATCCCTAAAAATCGCCCCGAATCAAAAGCTGCATGAAACAACGGCCGATTTCATCAGGTGCCATTCAAAAGACACGCGGCCATACATTTTGCGTTACAATACGCACTTATTTTTAAGAAAGAAAAATACGCCATGAAAGCCTCCCAGTTCTTCATTTCTACCCTTAAAGAAGCCCCTGCTGAAGCCGCACTTGCCAGCCACAAGCTGATGATTCGTGCCGGCTTGATCAAAGCCAACGCATCCGGCCTTTATACTTGGATGCCGATGGGTCTGCGCGTATTGCGCAAAGTTGAAAATATCGTGCGCGAAGAAATGGCCCGCGCGGGTAGCGTGGAGCTGCTGATGCCGGTGGTACAACCTGCCGAACTGTGGCAAGAATCCGGCCGCTGGGAGTTTTACGGTAAAGAACTGCTGCGCTTGAAAGACCGTCATGACCGTGATTTCTGCATGGGTCCGACTTGTGAAGAAGTCATTGCCGACATCGTGCGCAAAGAAGTCAACAGCTACAAACAACTGCCGAAAAACTTTTACCACATCCAAACCAAATTCCGAGATGAAGTGCGTCCACGCTTCGGCGTGATGCGTGCGCGCGAGTTCGTCATGAAAGACGCTTATTCCTTCCATGCCGACTATGCCTCGCTTCAGACGACCTATCAAGATATGTACGACGCTTACTGCCGTATCTTCACCCGTTTGGGTTTGGAATTCCGTCCTGTTGCCGCGGATACCGGCAGCATCGGCGGTACTGGCTCTCACGAATTCCAAGTATTGGCTGAAAGCGGCGAAGACGTTATTGCATACAGCGATACTTCCGATTACGCCGCCAATATCGAATTGGCGCCTACCTTGCCGCTTAAAGGCGAACGCGCCGCTGCTCAGGCCGAGTTGACCAAAGTACATACGCCAAACGTCAAAACCATTGAGTTTTTGGTTGAATTCCTCAATATTCCAGTTGAACAAACCCTCAAGTCCATCGTGGTTGAAGGCGAAAACGAAGGCGAACTCGTCCTGCTGCTGTTGCGCGGCGACCATGAGTTTAACGACATCAAGGCAGAAAAACTGGCCGGCGTAAAATCACCACTGACCATGGCAAGCCCTGCCGCTATTATTGAACAGTTCGGCGCAAACGGCGGCTCTCTCGGCCCTGTCGGCTTCAAAGGTAAAGTCTATGCGGATTTCGCTACCGAAAAAGGCGCAGACTGGGTTATCGGCGCGAACGAAGATGACTACCACTATACCGGCTTCAACTTCGGTCGCGATGCTGCCGAGCCTGAATTTGTCGATTTGCGCAATGTCATCGAAGGCGACATCAGTCCTGATGAACAAGGCCGTCTGAAACTGGCGCGCGGTATTGAAGTCGGCCACGTTTTCCAGTTGCGCGACAAATATACCCAAGCCATGAATGTCAGCTTCTTGGATAACAACGGAAAATCCCAAATCATGGAAATGGGCTGCTACGGTATCGGTATTACCCGCGTTGTTGCCGCCGCCATCGAGCAAAACAATGATGAAAAAGGCATTGTTTGGACCAAAGCAATGGCGCCGTTTGAAGTCGTTATCGTACCGATGAACTACAAAAAATCTGAAGCCGTACGCGAAGCCGCCGACAAAATCTATGCCGAGCTTTTGGCTGCCGGTGCGGATGTTTTATTGGATGACCGCGACGAACGTGCGGGCGTATTGCTGAATGACTCCGAGCTGTTGGGTATTCCTCACCGCATCGTGATCGGCGATCGCGCCTTAAAAGAAGGCAATGTCGAATATGCCGAGCGCCGTGACAATCAGACTCAAGCCGTTGCAGTATCAGAAGTTGTCGCCAAGGTTTTGGCTGCATTGAACGCTTAAGTCTTTTTCAATCATGAAAAGGCCGTCTGAAACTGATTATTTCGTTTCAGACGGCCTTTTTCTGTTTTAATAAATAATATTTTTTCCGTAGCTCTCTAATATTTCTTTGATTTTTAAAATGGTTTCTTTAGGCGGCGGATGTACGCCTTTTAATTTGTATTCGTCGCCGCACAAAGCCCATTTATGTGCGCCCAATTCGTGATACGGCAAAAGCTCGACCATTTCGACATTATCCATATCACCGATAAACTCGCCCAATAAATGCGCTGAACGCTCATCATCGGTATAGCCTGGAACAACCACATAACGAATCCGTGTCGGCTGGTTGCGTTCGGCAAGATAGCGCGCGAATTTCAGCGTTTTGGTATTTGGGATACCGACAAGCACTTTATGAATTTCAGGATCGATTTGTTTTAAGTCGAGCATGACCAAATTGGCATGATCGAGCAAATCATCCAAAATCGAATCATAGTGCAAAGCATAGCCATTGCTGTCGAGACAGGTATGGATATCATGTTCCCGGCAGGCCGTAAACCAATCACGTACAAACTCATATTGCAATAACGGCTCGCCGCCGGTTGCCGTTACGCCTCCGCCTGTCGCGCGCAAATAATGGCGATAGGTCATGACCTGCTTCATCACGGTTGCCACATCCAATTCCTGCGCCTGCTCGGTATGCAAATCCCAAGTATCGCGATTATGGCAATACAGGCAGCGCATCAGGCAACCTTGCAAAAAGAGCACGTAGCGCAAACCCGGACCATCGACAGCACCGCAAGATTCAATCGAATGAATAATGCCTTTGCCGTTATAGTGACGGTGGCCAAGGTCTTTCAGTTCCGGCTCGGGGGTAATGGCAAAAGTCGTGGACATAGTGTTCGGCTCAAAAAATGTTTTTGCTTATATGGATTGTACGATAATAAAGGCCGTCTGAACATTTCAGACGGCCTCGGAGCTTTGTTTCAAAACAAACCAAATGCAAATTTGGCTTCTGGTTTGTTTCGCCACCCGGATTACATGGTTTCTGTGAATGTACGGGTAATCACGTCAAGCTGTTGTTCGCGGGTCAACGAGTTGAAGCGAACCGCATAACCGGACACACGAATGGTCAACTGCGGATATTTCTCCGGATTGTGCATTGCATCTTCCAAAGTCTCGCGATTCAATACGTTGACGTTCAAGTGTTGGCCGCCTTCCAAAATACCGTCTTCATGGTGGAAATAACCGTCCATCAAACCGGCAAGGTTGCGTTCGCGAGAATGCTCGTCTTTACCCAACGCGCCAGGAATAATGGAGAAGGTATAAGAAATACCGTCTTTGGCAAACTCAAATGGCAGTTTGGCTACGGAAGTCAATGAAGCGACTGCACCGTTGACGTCACGGCCGTGCATTGGGTTTGCACCCGGACCAAACGGAGCGCCTGCACGGCGGCCGTCTGGAGTATTACCGGTTTTCTTACCGTAAACAACGTTGGAGGTAATAGTCAGTACGGACTGAGTCGGAGTGGCGTTGCGGTAAGTTTTGTGGGTTGCCACTTTTTTCATGAAGCGTTCAACCAAATCGCAGGCGATATCGTCAACGCGGTCGTCGTTGTTACCGAATTGTGGGTATTCGCCTTCGATTTCAAAGTCAACGGCAATGCCGTTTTCGTCACGAATCGGTTTCACTTTGGCATATTTAATGGCGGACAATGAGTCGGCAGCCACAGACAAACCGGCGATACCACATGCCATCGTACGTTTCACGTCACGGTCATGCAACGCCATCAACGCGGCTTCGTAGCTGTATTTGTCGTGCATGTAGTGAATAATGTTCAGCGCGGTAACGTATTGGGTTGCCAACCAATCCATGAATTTGTCCATGCGCTCAAAGACAGTGTCGTAGTCCAAAACTTCGTCCATAATCGGCTCGGTTTTCGGACCAACTTGCTCTTTAGATTTTTCATCCACGCCGCCGTTGATTGCGTACAGCAGAGTTTTAGCCAAGTTAGCACGTGCGCCGAAGAACTGCATTTGTTTGCCGACCACCATCGGGCTGACGCAGCAGGCAATGGCGTAGTCGTCGCTATTGAAGTCAGGGCGCATCAAATCGTCGTTTTCGTATTGGATGGACGAAGTATCGATGGATACTTTGGCGCAGAATTCTTTAAAGCCTTGCGGCAGTTGTTCTGACCACAATACAGTGATGTTTGGCTCAGGAGACGGACCCATGTTGTACAGGGTATGCAGCACGCGGAAGTTGGTGCGCGTTACCAAGGTACGGCCATCCAAGCCCATACCGCCGATGGATTCGGTTGCCCAAATCGGGTCGCCGGAGAAGAGTTGGTCGTATTCGGGCGTACGCAGGAAACGGACCATACGCAGTTTCATTACCAAGTGGTCGATAAATTCTTGCGCTTGGGTTTCGGTAATCACACCGTTTTTCAGGTCGCGTTCAATGTAAATATCTAAGAACGAAGACACACGGCCGAAGGACATCGCTGCGCCGTTTTGAGATTTAACGGCGGCAAGGTAGGCAAAGTAAGTCCATTGGATGGCTTCTTGTGCATTTTTTGCAGGGCCGGAAATGTCGTAGCCGTAAGAAGCCGCCATTTCTTTCATTTGACCCAAGGCTTTGTATTGTTCGTTGATTTCTTCACGACGGCGAATCACTTCTTCCAAGTCCACACCGTTTTCCAAATCGGCTTGCAGTGAATTGAACTGGTTGAGTTTGTCTTTCATCAAGAAATCGATACCGTACAATGCAACACGACGGTAGTCACCGATAATACGGCCACGGCCATAAGCATCCGGCAGACCGGTAATCACGCCTGATTTGCGGCAGCGGCGGATGTCGGGCGTATAAACGTCAAATACGCCTTGGTTGTGGGTTTTGCGGTATTTGGTGAAAATTTCGCTGACTTCGGGATTCAATTCAACGTTGTACACTTTGCACGCGTCTTGCACCATTTTCAAACCGCCAAACGGCATGATAGAGCGTTTCAAAGGCTCGTCTGTTTGCAGGCCGACGATGGTTTCCAAATTTTTGTCGATATAGCCTGGAGCATGGCTGGTAATACCGGAGACGATTTGCGCGTCGATTTTATACGGCTCGTGCGTACGGTTTTCAACCTTGATGCCTTCCATCACTTCCGCCCACAGCTTGGTTGTAGCTTCGGTTGCTGGTGCCAAGAAAGAGGCATCGCCTTCATAAGGCGTGTAGTTTTTCTGAATAAAATCGCGAACATCTACGTTGGTTTCCCAGTTGCCACCGACAAAACCTTCCCAAGCGGCTGGACGTTGCTGAACATCATTTGACATATCAAGCTCCTAATTTTATTGAAAATATAGACTGTAAATTTTCTAAAAGGATAACATCAATACCCATTTATTTACAGGGGTTTTTGTGAAATAAAATTACAGATTTGGTTTTTCTTGATTTACGTCAATGAGAATAATTGTTACTTGGCACTACATCTCACTTTCCAAACATTCGTACTTAAAAACAGCGTAAAATACAAAATTCAGCCCTGAAGACAGATGTCCTTCAGGGCTAAATTTTTATTGCATTTCATATAAAAGGCCGTCTGAAAAATTCAGACGGCCTTTTATTCACTTAATCAATTAAGCAAACGGATGATGCAAAACAATGGTTTCTTCGCGGTCAGGACCGGTTGAAACAATGGCCACAGGCGCACCGCACACTTCTTCAATCCGTTTCAGATAAGCTTTAGCGTTTTCAGGCAGCTTGTCGTACTCTTTCACACCGAAAGTCGACTCGCTCCACCCCGGCATGGTTTCGTAAATCGGTTTGCAGGTTTCTACCGCATCGGAGCCGCAAGGCAGAATGTCGGTTTTGCTGCCATCAGGCAATTCATAACCTACGCAGATATTGATGTTTTCAATACCGTCCATCACGTCCAGCTTGGTAATGCACATGCCGGAAATGCCGTTAACTTGAATAGAGCGTTTCAGAGCAGCCGCATCAAACCAGCCACAACGACGCGCACGACCGGTTACGGAGCCGAATTCATGACCGCGTTCAGCCAAACCTGCGCCCACTTCGTCAAACAATTCAGTCGGGAATGGACCGGAACCTACGCGGGTAGTATAGGCTTTAACGATACCCAAAACATAATCCAGCATTTGCGGACCTACGCCTGCACCGGCAGAAGCGGCACCAGCCAAGCAGTTGGAGGAAGTGACAAACGGATAAGTACCGTAGTCGATGTCCAGCAACGTACCTTGCGCGCCTTCAAACAACAGGCTTTCGCCTTTGCGGTTTTTCTCGTTCAAAACACGGGAAACATCGGTAATCATCGGCGTAATGCGCGGTGCAACTTTTTCAATGACCGCCATCACGTCTTCAACTTTTACCGGCTCGGCATTGTGCAGGTGTTGCAACTGGACATTGTAATAAGCCAAAACAGCTTCCAGTTTCTCAACCAGTTTTTCAGGGTGCAACAAGTCCACCACGCGAATCGCGCGACGGGCAACTTTATCTTCATAGGCGGGGCCGATGCCGCGACCGGTTGTACCAATTTTGCTTTTACCGCGGGAAGCTTCGCGAGCTTGGTCAAGCGCAATGTGGTAAGGCAGAATCAATGGGCAGGTCGGCGCAATTTTCAGACGGCCTTCAACGTTTTTCACACCGGCAGAGTTCAATTCGTCGATTTCGCCCAACAATGCTTCAGGAGAAACGACAACACCCGAGCCGATGAAGCAGTCCAAAGTCTCATGCAAAATGCCGCTTGGAATCAGGCGCAAAATGGTTTTTTTGCCACCGACGACCAAAGTATGGCCGGCATTGTGGCCGCCTTGGAAACGTACAACACCGCTGGTTTCTTCCGCCAGCCAGTCAACAATCTTACCTTTGCCTTCATCACCCCATTGGGCACCGATTACGACAACATTTTTAGCCATAGCCATCTAACCTTATTTCAGATACAAAATTTCAAAATAAAACTCAATCGTTCAAAGCGATTACTTTCCAAACGCCGTCTACCTGTTTCAGACGGCCTGTAACCTCTTCTGAACCGTTATAGCCGATACCGTAATCGATAACGACACATTGTCCTTGTTCGCGCAAAGCATCTACCGCTTTTTGGGCTGCAGGCATATCCTTTACATCGACAGCCACCACGGATTCCCGTCCAATAGCAGGAAGGCGGCCGATGAAGCTGCGCAAATCAAAACTGAATCCGGCTGCAGGACGCGCGCGCCCGAAGTATCCACCCAATCCGTCATAACGGCCGCCGCGTGCCACGGCATCATGACGGTTTGAACCATAAGCCGCGTAAAGCAAACCGGTGTGGTAATTGTCAACGCGCAGTTCCGACAAATCGATATGCACTTTTTGATTTGGGAACGCATCGCATACTGCCTGCAATTCATCCAAGGCCGCACTGACTGCGGACAATTCCGGTAATTTCTCACGAGCCACAGTCAGCACTTCACGACCACCGTACAGTCGGGGCAACAATGAAAACGCTTTTGCCCACATGCCGTCGAGTTTCCACTCTTTGACCAACTGGCTGACAGCCTCAGCATCCTTGTCCTGCATCGATGACAGCAGGGTTGCCGATTGCTGCTCATCCAAATGCGCGGCATTTGCTAAAGCACGGAATACGCCGATATGGCCTAATGAAAGCAAAACTTCGCCCATGTCGGCAATCTTCATGCTTTTCAGCATCAAATCAATCAATTCGATATCCGCTTCAATGCCTTCCAAGCCGTACATTTCCGCACCCGCCTGCAAAGGTTCGCGCATATTGAGCAATCCGTCAGGACGCGCATGAAGCACCGAACCGGCATAGCATAAACGGTTGATGCCTTGGTTGGCAGAAAGCAAGTGGGCATCAATACGCGCCACCTGCGGCGTAATATCCGCGCGGATACCGAGCTGACGGCCGCTAAGCTGATCAACGACCAAAATGGTTTTCAAAGACAAACCGGCATCGATATGCGTCAATAAGGAATGGCTGTATTCCATCAATGGCGGTTGCACCAATTCATAACCATGCACGCGGAACAAAGCCAACAGCCGCTCACGGGCGCTTTCCAGTTGTCGGGCATTGGTCGGTAACACGTCGGCAACGTGTTCAGGAAGCTGCCAAGACTTCATGAGAATCTACCTCTGTTTTTTTGTAAACATAAAGGGCTGATTAAATTTAAAACCAAATCAGCCTAACGACTGAAATTTTCCTGAATGCATCAATAGCAAATCTGATGCGGCTTCAACAAAACTGATTTTAAATTTAAACAGCCCCTGAGTAACGGCTTCAAACCGTCGAGTTATTAAAATCAGACTTTACCATATTAAAACGAATTTTGCACCCTGTTTACAGAGACCGTAAAAAACATTAAAAACAAAGGCCGTCTGAAAACCAAATGCATAGCTGCATCATTTTCAGACGGCCTTATTCATGCCTGAACAACCCGACGCTTAGCGCCAGTAACGCCACCAAGGCATATCGTCAGATCGCCATTCGTGTTGCAAGAACGGGCTTTGCGGGAAGTTGGTTTCCAAAACGCGACGTGTATCAGCGGCCAGTTGTGGCTTGTCCAGTTTTTTATACGCCAATTCCATCATCGCCAAAGCTTCTTCGACGTAACGGGTATTTTGGTAACGGCTGACAATTTTTTGCGCACGGTTGGCCGCTGCGACATAAGCACCGCGTTTCATGTAATAACGCGCCACAGATATCTCGTTACCACCCAACGCGTCCACCAGCTTGGCCATACGCTCGGTTGCATCGGCAGCGTATTTGCTGTTTGGATAACGTTGCACCAACTCGGCAAACGCCTGATAAGCATCGCGGTTGGCTTTCGGGTCGCGGTCGGACCAGTCTTGGGAAGCCAGCTTATTCAAGAAAGACTGGTCTTCGTTAAACAGGACCAAACCTTTCAAGTACAGCGCGTAGTCCATATTCGGATGTTGCGGATGATGGCGTTGGAAGCGCGCAATGGCAGCCAAAGCTTTTTCCGGCTCATCGTCTTTATAATAGGCATACGCCGTATCCAACTGGGACTGCTGGGCATAGCGGCCGTTTGGAAAACGGGATTCTAAAATTTCGTATAACTTGACAGCTCGCGTATAATTGTTGCTGTTCAATTCGTCTTGCGCTTCGGCATAAAGCTTTTCCACACTCCAATCTTGAGTAATTTGGGCGTCTTTATCGATTGTGCCTTTATTTGCGCAGGCACTCAGTGCCAAACCTAAAGAAACTACTAAAAGAATTTTTTTCATGCAGAATACTTCCTTTGATAACGAAGCCGATTATAGCGATGATTTAGACTTTCCGTCATCCCCTGAAACAGAAAGTTGTGTTAATTTGACCGTTCCGCTCGAAATGGCGGGCGGAAGGCTGGATGCCGTATTGGCCAAACTCATGCCCGACTACTCGCGCAGCCGCCTGAGTTCGTGGATTAAAGAGGGTGCAGTCATTGTAAACGATAAGCCTGCTCAACCCAAAGATAAAATGATAGGCGGTGAATTGATTGCCGTTACGGTACGTCCGAGCGAAGAAAACCTCGCGTTCACGCCCGAACCGATGGATTTGGACATTATTTATGAAGACGATACCGTCATCGTCATCAACAAACCGGCTGGGTTGGTCGTCCATCCTGCCGCAGGCAACTGGAGCGGCACCCTGCTCAACGGCCTATTGGCGCACTGTACGGAATTAAGCCAAGTGCCGCGTGCGGGCATCGTACACCGTTTGGACAAAGAAACCAGCGGCCTGATGGTGGTCGCTAAAACCCTGCCGGCGCAAAACTCACTGGTTCAACAGCTTCAAGAGCGCACAGTCAAACGCATTTACCGCGCAGTCGCCAACGGCATTGTTCCTTTTGACGGCAAAATCGAAACCCAAATCGGCCGCGACCCACACAACCGCCTGAAAATGGCAGTCGTCAAATTCGGCGGCAAACCTGCCATTACCCACGTCAAAGTGTTGGAACGTTATCTGGCGCACAGCTACATCGAATGCTCGCTCGAAACCGGCCGCACCCACCAAATCCGCGTTCATATGCGCGAAGCCAACCATCCGCTGGCCGCTGACCCTGTTTACGGCAACCTGCGCCATCCATGTAGCGACGCAGTTAAAGAAGCCATCAAAGCCCTCGGCGCACGCCAAGCCCTGCATGCCTACCGCTTGAGCTTTGTCCATCCGAAAACCGGCGAAACCGTTTCCTTTGAAGCGCCTATACCTGACGATATGTACCACCTGCTTTCCGTCCTGCGTCTTGAAGCCGGTTTGGATTCGTCCCTAAGCAACGAGGAAGAATGGCAAGAGAAATTCGGCATGGACGATGACGATGATTGGAATGAAGACGACTACGATGTCGAAGTCGTTTATGTAAGGGATTAAACCCATTTTTCAGACGGCCTAAAATATTATTTCAGGCCGTCTGAAATCAATCCGTTCCAATATTTCAGCGACTCAAAGATTATGAAAACCATCACAGATACCCTAAACCTCGCCCCGCAAGGCAAGAATTTTTTGACTGCCGACTGGCCTGCTCCTGCCAATGTTAAAACGCTTATTACCACGCGCAACGGCGGTGTCAGCGAAGGCGTATACCGCAGCCTGAATGTCGGTTCGCACGTCGGCGACAATCTGGAAGCCGTGCTCCGCAACCGCGAAATCGTACAGGAACAAGTCGGCCTGCCCGTTGCCTACCTCAATCAAATCCACAGCACCATTGTTGTGAACGCAGCCGAAGCGTTAGACAATACGCCCGACGCCGATGCCTCGGTGGATACAACGGGCACGGTCGCCTGCGCTTCGATGACTGCCGATTGCCTGCCTGTCTTGTTTTGCGACAAAGCAGGTACAGTCGTTGCAGCGGCTCATGCAGGCTGGCGCGGTTTGGCCGGCGGCGTTTTGCAAAACACCATTGCAGCAATGAATGTCGAGCCGTTGGAAATCATGGCCTATCTCGCCCCTGCCATCGGCCCTGATGCGTTTGAGGTAGGGCAAGATGTATTTGATGCGTTTTGCACACCTATGCCGGAAGCTGTCGATGCGTTTGAAGACATCGGCGGCGGCAAATACCTTACCGACATTTACGCTTTGGCGCGCATGGTTCTGCACCGCGAAGGCGTGAACATGATTTATGGCGGCACCCATTGCACCGTTTTGGAACGCGATACTTTCTTCTCCTACCGCCGCGACGGGCAAACCGGCCGCATGGTCAGCCTGATTTGGTTAGAAAAATAAGATTTTCGCCATCAAAGACAAGGCCGTCTGAAATACTTTTCGTTTACAGTTTCAGACGGCCTAAACATTATTCGTTATAATCCGACGATACCGTAACCGGTTTCAACGAAGGAATATCCAATGAAAAAAATCCTATTGCCTGCACTCGTCCTCTTGCTTGCCTCTTGCGGTTTCCACCTGAAGGGTACAGGCGCGACTTCACAGCCGCTGCCTTATCAAAACTGGCATGTAGAAGGCGGAGCCGTTATGCAAAAAGCGCTGGAAAATGCCTTACGCCGTGCTGACGGCCATCCGGTTAGCGAAGCCGAATCACAAATCACTCTGCGTGTTGTCGACTTTCAACAACGCCGCGACATCTACACCATCACCCGTGCCGCCGTGATCAACGAATACCTGCTGGACATGACCGTCAAAACCCAAGCCTTCCGCAGCGGCAAGCCGGTTGGCGAACCGATGGAAGTTAAAGTTCACCGCACCATGAATTACACCGACAGCGAAGCTTTGGGCAAACAGGAAGAGGAAGAAAGCATTTGGTCTGAAATGCGCATCGATGCCGCAGATCAAATCGTCCGCCGCCTGACTTTCCTAAAGGCGCAATAATGGCTGCCGCGCCCATTGAGAGCCTGCGCCCCGATACGCCGCTTAAACCGTTGTACATTATTCACGGCGAAGAGGATTTATTGCGCATCGAGGCTTTGGATACGCTGCGCGCAGCCGCAAAAAAACAAGGTTATCTCAACCGCGAAGTCTATACCGCCGAAAACAATTTTGACTGGAACGAGCTGTTGCAAAGTGCCGGCAGCGCAGGTTTGTTTGCCGATTTGAAACTGCTGGAAATCCACATTCCCAACGGCAAACCCGGCAAAAACGGAGGCGATGCCCTGCAAGCCTTCGCCGAACGCCTGCCCGAAGATACGGTTACGCTCATCCTACTACCCAAGCTTGAAAAGGCGCAAATCCAGTCCAAATGGTTTTCCGCATTGGCAGGCAAAGGCATCGTCTTAGAAGCCAAAGCCGTTGCGCCACATGCTTTGCCGCAATGGATACATGGCCGTCTGAAACAGCAAGGTTTGGATATCGAACCTGAAGCACTCGCCCTTTTTGCCGAGCGCGTCGAAGGCAATCTTTTGGCCGCCCGTCAGGAAATCGAAAAACTCGCCCTGCTACATCCCCAAGGCCATTTGATCAATATTGCCGATGCAGAGGCTGCGGTTGCCACCGTCGCCCGCTTCGACGTATTCCAACTGGCCGGCGCATGGATGAAAGGCGATGCCCTGCGCGTTTCCCGTTTGCTGGACGGCTTGGAAGAAGAAGGCGAAGAGCCGGTTTTGCTGTTGTGGGCAGTTGCCGAAGACATCCGCACCCTAATCCGCCTGACTGCCGCACTCAAGCAAGGCCAAAACATCCAAAGCCTGCGCAACAGCCTGCGCTTATGGGGCGACAAGCAGACCCTTGCACCGATGGCGGCCAAACGCATTTTCATCAACCGCCTACTCGACGCGCTCAAAACCTGCGCCAAAATCGACCGCATCATCAAAGGCGCGGAAGAAGGCGATGCATGGACCGAGTTCAAACAGCTCGTCACTTCGCTGGCCGCTTGAAACCGTTGCCACGTGTCAAGAAACTTGCACGCAATACGCCCCAAAAACAGAAAATACTGTAAAATAGCGTAAACTTAAATTCAGGCCGTCTGAACCTCGCATTTCAGACGGCCTCTTCCAGCAAAAAACAAGGAAACACCAACCATATGGATAATAAAACCAAACTTCGCATCGGCGGTCTGGCCCTGCTGACCACTGCCGTATTAAGCCTCATCATCGTTCTGATTGTCGATTCATGGCCGCTGGCCATCCTGTTGGCCGTCATCATCGTGGCCGCTGCCGCAGGCGGTTTCGTTTGGACTTCACGCCGTCAGCAACGCCAATTCCTCGAGCGCCTGAAAAAATTCGACATCGATCCGGAAAAAGGCCGTATCAACGAAGCCAACCTGCGCCGTATGTACCACAGCGGCGGCCAACATCAGAAAGACGCGATTACCTTGGTTTGCCTGTCACAAAAATGTTCCGTTGATGAAGCGCACGCCATCTTCAAAAAACGTCCGACCCGTCAGGAAATGAACCAAATGGCTGCCCAACAGGCACGCGGTCAAAAACGTCCACATCGCTAATCCCGACAGTAACAGGCCGTCTGAACATCCTATCCCGTTTCAGACGGCCTGTTTTTATTTCCATCAAACCCATTTCCGTTTCCATCGCATTATGACCCGTCTTCCCACTGCCCCACTCAAACGCCGCCTCGCCGCACTGGTTTACGAACTTCTGCTGACCGGCGCCGTTACCAGCATTGCCGCCCTTGCAGCCGGTATTATCGCCATCTTTCTCAATCCCGTTTCCACGCGCCTGTCCATGCTGACAACCTGCCTGATTCTGTTCTACGCATGGTGGCTCTACTTCCGCGCCAACTGGCACAAAAAAGGCCAAACCCTCGCCATGCAGACATGGAAAATCGGTTTGGCCGATAAAAACGATACCCAGCCGCCCCTGTCGCAGCTGCGCCTGCGCTTTATTTGGGCAAGCATTTTTATTGTCTTCATTCCCCTGTTTGCCTACGCCGGATTGCGCCATCTGCTCAATATCCCACCCAAAGGCGCATTCGGCGCCGCGCTTATTTGGCTCATCCTGCCATGGGGCTTCGCCCTGTTCCATCCCGACCACCAGTTCCTCTACGATTTCTTGGCCGGAACAAGGCTGGTGGATTTAAATCAGAAGAAAACAAACGAATAAAATTCGCAAGCATCTCAAGCTCTAAATAAAATAAAGGCCGAGACCTTTGCAAAATAGCCCTTCCCCCAACAGTCGAAACCCCAACACAGGTTTTCGGCTGTTTCCCCACCAATCACTCCCTAACTCTACCCAAATACCCCCTTAATCCCTCTTGGATACCTGATTAATCAGGCATCCGGGCCGCCTTTTAGGCGGCAACAGACACACTTAGCCTGTTGGCGGCTTTCAACAGGTTCAAACACATCGCCTTCAGATGGCTTTGCGCACTCACTTTGAGCAGCCCGAAATAGGATGCCCGGGCATAGCGGAATTTACGGTGCAGCGTACCGAAGCTTTGTTCGACCACATAACGGGTTTTCGACAAATATCGGTTGCGTTTGGTTTGCGCTTCCGACAGCGGATGTTTACGATGGGCTTTGCGCATAATGCCATCCTGCAGCCGACGCTCTTCCAGATGTTACCGGTTTTCCTCACTGTCATAGCCTTTATCGGCATAGATGGTCGTACCTTCGGCTATCCCTTCCAGCAAAGGCGACAGGTGTTTGCACTCATGGGTATTGGCGGGAGTGATGTGCAGTTTCTCGATATAGCCTTCCGCATCGGTACGGGTATGTTGTTTGTAACCGAGTTTGTATAAGCCGTTTTTCTTTGTCCAGCGGGCATCTTTATCTTTACTCGGTGTGGTTTGACCGCTGACTTGTCCTTCTTCATCGACTTCTATGGCCTGACGCTGTTGGCGGTCTGAATAATGGTGGCGTCAACAACGGCGGCGGATGCTTTCTCTACTTTTAGGCCTTTTTCGGTCAGTTGGCGGTTAATCAGTTCCAGCAGTTCGGACAGGGTGTTGTCTTGCGCCAGCCAGTTGTGGTAGCGGCATAAGGTGCTGTAATCGGGGATGCTCAGTTCGTCAAAACGGCAAAGAGGTTGAAATCGATGCGGGTGATGAGGGTGTATTCGAGTTCGGGATCGGAGAGGCTGTGCCATTGTCCGAGCAGGACGGCTTTGAACATGGATAACAGGGGATAGGCGGGACGGCCGCGGTGGTCTCTAAGGTAACGGGTTCTTTGACGATTCAGGTATTGTTCGATCGGCTGCCAATCACCTGATCCAACTTCAATAGCGGGAAACGGTCGATGTGTTTGGCGATCATGGCTTGGGCGGTTTGCTGAAAGAAGGTGGTCATGGAAAATCCCCTAAATGTCTTAGTGGGAATTTAGGGGATTTTGGGGAATTTTGCAAAGGTCTCAGGCCGTCTGAAACTCAAGATAAGTTTCAGACGGCCTTTAATCATAATATCAAGCAATAATTATTCTTGCCAACGTTTGAACACCAGCGAAGTATTGACGCCGCCAAAAGCAAAGTTATTGCTGACCACATAATCGGTTTGAATCTCACATCCGCCTGTTTGGATGTAATCTACCTTGCCGCAACGCGGATCGATGTTTTCCAATGTAAAAGTTAAGATAAAGGTCATAATTGTTTATATAGAAAAATAAAAACGGCCAATACACAATTGGCCGTTTTTATAAGTTCTATTAAATTAGAACCATGCTTTAAGCAATGCAGCAGTACCAGCAATACTACCGACTAAACCAACAGCCCCAGCTGCGGTACCCATTGCTCCATTAACTTGGTCACGCTTGTTGGCGCGTTTCTCACGCTCAAGTGCCAATTCTTCAGAAACGTTAGCACGTTGACGACGATGTTGCTCCAACTCGGCACGAGACAATTGTGCAGAAGCACGATTACGACCGGCTTTGATGGCTGCGGAATCATCACCGATTGCCATATCACCAACAGAGTTTCCTTGGGTAGCACAACCAGTTACTACCATAGAGGATAAAAGCAGGACAGCAATTGTTTTTTTCATATTTTTTTACCTAAGAAATAATAATTACGTTAAATCATAAGTTAGTGGAGGATATATACTTTGCGATCGCCGTAGGCACGTTTGATAGCATCAGCTTCATCCATCATTTCTTCACGACGTTCACGACGGCGCTCAGCACGCTCAACACGTTCGTCATCCTGTACTCTACGAGAATTAGCCTGCATCGCAGCTTCTTGCTCTTGGGAAGGATAGAAACGTTGATCACCGTAGGTAACACAGCCTGTTAAAGCAGCCAACAAGAGGGACATCAAAATGGTTTTATTCAACATAACAGATTCACTTATTTACCAAAAATGAGTTAGATTGTATTAAGCCCACTCACTTTATATTATTTTTATGAAGTTGGCAATTGAATTTTATATTTTCATAGATAATTGAAGATAAAAAGACACAAGTTTAAGTAATTTTCTCCTTGTGATAATCACATAATTAACTATATTCTTATCAATATTCAACATGCTTTTAAAAATATCAAATTCTGCATAAAACCCTTCAATACTAGCCGCGCAACATCCATACTGCGCACACTAACGCAATCGCTACCAACAAAGCGGCAAGCAGTTGTCCCATTCCGGCCAATTTAGGCTGCTGGGCATCAATGATTTTAAAGCCGTTAATCATCGGCGTAATCAAATCCTGTTTTTTCACAAAACGATACAGCAAAACAGCCGCAATATGCACGCCCACCAAAACAGCCAAGACATTAAAGAAATTGACATGGATTTTTCGCGCCAGCTTACCGGCGTGTTCGCTGACAAAATGATTCAAAAAGCCGGAATTGGTAAACGTATTTTCATCGGCGGCAAATAAGCCTGTGGCCGTCTGAAAAACCAAGGCAGCCAATAAAGCGATGACCATCAGCGCGCCCAAAGGATTGTGGCCGACCAATTCGTCTTCAGACATTTGGCCTTGCGTATAGCGGCGGATTTCGGAAAACGGACGCACAAATCGGCTGAATTTTGCCGTATCGCTGCCCCACATCCCCCAACACAAGCGGAAAACCACCAAAGCCAGCATCAACAAGCCGCCGCGCAAGTGCCATATCAGCATATCGCCGCCTTGGGTGGCGCTGTACCACATGAATCCCATCAATAACACCAAGAGCCAATGGAACAGGCGCGTAGGTGCGTCCCAAACTTTTATTTTTTGCTTCATTACCTTTTACTTTCTGATTTAAAATTAAATTTCTTATCTTGGAAGGTTACGCCATGCAGCCCATCTACACGTTTCCCGAATCGCTTCAAGCTTTTCAGACGGCCTTAGCATTTCCCGACGTATTCCGCCCCCGCGCCCAAGAATCGCACAAAGGCACATACGGCACGCTTGCCATTATCGGTGGCGCAACGGGGATGAGCGGCGCAGTGGTTTTGGCAGCCACAGCCGCCATGTATCAAGGGTGCGGCAAGGTTTGGGCAGGCTTCAACCAAGCTACGCTGCCTTTTGCCATCATTCCCGAACGCCCTGAAATCATGCTCGCCACTGCAACCCAACTGATGGAGCGCAACGATGTCAGCGCACGGGTAATCGGCTGCGGATTCGGTTTGGACAGATTATCAGAGCAGCTACTGCCCAAAATCCTGTCGACACACCATGACCGGCCTTTATTGCTCGATGCAGATGCTTTGACACTGCTGGCCCGTTCTTCCGAATTGGCCGAACGCCTCAAATCGTACAAACATATCGTCCTGACACCTCATCCGGCAGAAGCTGCACGCCTACTCGGTACCGATACCCAATCAGTTCAAGCCGACAGGCAAAAAGCCGTGACCGAAATCAGCCGTAAATATGGCGCAACCGTCGTATTGAAAGGTCATCATACATTGGTAGCCACGGCAGACGGCATGGTCTATACCAACACCAGCGGCAATGCCGGTTTGGCCACCGCAGGCAGCGGCGATGTCTTGAGCGGCATTATCGGCAGCCTGCTGGCACAAGGCATTCCGGCATTCCAAGCCGCCTGCGCCGGCGTATGGCTACACGGAGCGGCAGCCGATGTCATCAAACACAGCAGCCAAATCGAAACCGGCATGCTCGCCGGAGAAATCGCACCTGCCGCCCGATGGCTGCGCAATATTTTATCAAAAGAATAATACCGTCTATATCATAAATACAAATTGCAGGCCGTCTGAAAATCAATCTCTATTTTCAGACGGCCTGGTTTATTTTTAAGTCATTTTGCAAATTAAGGTTAAGGCGTGTATCCTTGACTTCCCTTAAAAACAACTTCACAACATATTATCATGAGTATCCTCAATAAAATCAGCAACTTTATTGGAAAAACATTTTCCCTTTGGGCTGCGCTCTTTGCCGGTATCGCTTTTTTCGCACCCGATACCTTCAAATGGGTCGGCCCTTACATTCCTTGGCTTCTGGGCATCATCATGTTCGGTATGGGCTTGACCCTTAAACCCTCCGACTTTGACATTTTGTTCAAACATCCCAAAGCCGTCATTATCGGCGTGATTGCCCAATTCGCCATCATGCCTGCAACCGCCTATCTGCTGGCCAAACTGTTGAACCTGCCTGCCGAAATCGCAGTCGGTGTGATTTTGGTCGGCTGCTGCCCGGGCGGTACGGCTTCCAATGTAATGACTTATCTGGCGCGCGGCAATGTGGCTTTGTCGGTTGCCGTTACATCGGTTTCCACCCTGATTTCCCCATTGCTGACCCCCGCCATCTTCCTGATGCTTGCCGGTGAAATGCTGGAAATCCAAGCGGGCAGTATGTTGATGTCCATCGTCAAAATGGTTTTGTTCCCCATCGTTTTGGGCTTGATTGTCCATAAAGTCTTGGGCAACAAAACTGAAAAACTGACCGACGCGCTGCCGCTGGTTTCCGTTGCCGCCATCGTGCTGATTATCGGCGCGGTCGTCGGTGCCAGCAAAGGCAAGATTATTGAAAGCGGCCTGCTGATTTTCGCGGTTGTCGTACTCCACAACGGCATCGGCTATCTGCTCGGCTTCTTTGCCGCTAAATGGACCGGCCTGCCTTATGATGCACAAAAAACGCTGGCCATCGAAGTCGGTATGCAAAACTCGGGCTTAGGCGCCGCGCTTGCCGCCGCACACTTTGCCGCCGCTCCGGTTGTTGCCGTTCCCAGCGCATTGTTCAGCGTGTGGCACAATATCTCCGGCTCACTCTTGGCAACTTATTGGGCAGCCAAAGCCGATAAAAATAAAGAATCCTAAACGCCTTTAATCATCAGGCCGTCTGAACAGGCATAAACGAAATCAACGATTTCTGCCTAAGCTGTTCAGACGGCCTTTATTTTAAAATCAAGCAGGATTATTGTTTCACTGCTTCGATTTGGATATTGATGTTAACTTTTTTGCTCATGCCGGCACTTACCAAATAATCCAAACCCCATTTGGTACGGTCGATGGTGGTGCTGAAGTCGCCGCCGCACACTTCTGCTTTTGCCATCGGGCTTTGGTAGCAGTTGAATTTGTCGGCTTTGAGTTTCACCGGCGCAGTTTTGCCGTTCATGGTCAGGTTGCCGTCAACAGACAGCAATTTTTTGCCGTTGAAATTGAATTTGGTGGATACAAAACGGATTTCAGGGTATTTGTCTGCATTGAAAATATCGGCAGATTTCAAATGTTGAGTAAAGCGATCTGAACCGGTTTGCAGTTTGGACAAAGGCAATACGATATCGATTGAGCCTTGGCGTTTGGCACGATCAAATTCCAAATTGCCGGTCAAACCATAAATACCGCCGACGTTGGTGCTGGTGTTGAAATGGTCGATGGCAAAGCGGGCATTGGCATGAAATTCGTCCACTTTATAAACAGCGGCAGACGCAGCAGAAGCCAACATGGCCGAACACAATGCAAACATGATTTTTTTCATCGTCTTATCCTTAGAAATGTGAGAAGTTCCCTATCATATCACTTTTTGATGCCAACATCTTTTGCAAATGAGAAAGACAACGTTTCATCCTAAGAAAACTTCAGGCCATCCGAAGAAGTGAGCAGCAAATTCAGGTGAAGCAAATACAGTTTAGTTTTATTACAAAATAGCGTGCTTCATCGCTCGTAATTGGTATAAAATACCGAGTTATTTCTACAACGGGCCGCCAACCAACCAGCCTATTTCAGACGGCCTCAGCATAAAACAAAGGAACAAAAATGCCTGAATACCGCTCCAAAACCTCTACCCACGGCCGCAATATGGCAGGCGCGCGCGCATTGTGGCGTGCAACCGGCGTCATGGAAACCGACTTCGGCAAACCGATTATCGCCATTGCCAACTCCTTCACCCAATTCGTCCCAGGCCATGTGCACCTGCACAACATGGGTCAACTGGTTGCCCGTGAAATCGAAAAAGCCGGCGGCATTGCCAAAGAATTCAACACCATCGCCATTGACGACGGTATCGCCATGGGCCACAGCGGTATGCTCTACTCCCTGCCCAGCCGCGACCTGATTGCCGACTCCATCGAATACATGGTCAACGCCCACTGCGCCGACGCGCTGGTGTGCATTTCCAACTGCGACAAAATCACCCCGGGCATGCTGATTGCCGCCATGCGCCTGAACATTCCGACCATCTTCGTTTCCGGCGGCCCGATGGAAGCCGGTAAAGTTATCGGCGTGGCCAATATTCAGCCCGAACGCCGTTTGGACTTGATTGATGCCATGATCGAATCGGCAGACGACAATATCAGCGACAAACAAGTCGAAGAAGTCGAGCAAAACGCCTGCCCGACTTGCGGCTCCTGCTCCGGCATGTTTACTGCCAACTCCATGAACTGCCTGACCGAAGCACTCGGCCTTTCCCTGCCGGGCAACGGTTCTTATCTGGCTACCCACGCAGGCCGCAAAGAATTATTCCTCGAAGCCGGCCGCATGATCGTCGAAATCACCAAACGCTATTACGAGCAAGACGACGAAACCGTATTGCCGCGCAGTATTGCCACTAAAAAAGCGTTTGAAAATGCCATGACCATGGACATCGCCATGGGCGGCTCCACCAACACTATCCTGCATTTGCTCGCCGTTGCCAACGAAGCGGGCGTGGATTTCAAAATGGCAGACATCGACCGCTTAAGCCGCGTTGTACCTTGCATCTGCAAAACCGCGCCAAACAACCACGACTACTACATGGAAGACGTGCATCGCGCCGGCGGCATTTTCGCCATCCTGAAAGAACTGGACAAAGCAGGCAAACTGCACACCGACGTGTACACCATCCACGCGCCGACACTGAAAGACGCGATTGAAAAATGGGACGTGACCAACCCTGAAAACACCCACGCTATCGAGCGTTTCAAAGCGGCTCCCGGCGGCGTGCGCACTACTCAGGCGTTCTCGCAAAACCGTATGTGGAAAACCCTCGACCTCGACCGCGAAAAAGGCTGTATCCGCGATGTTGAGCATGCCTACTCGCAAGACGGCGGCTTGGCAGTATTGTTCGGCAATATCGCCGAGCGCGGTTGTGTAGTGAAAACCGCAGGCGTGGACGAGAGCATCCTCAAATTTACCGGCCGCGCCCGCGTGTTTGAAAGCCAAGAAGACGCAGTAGAAGGTATTTTGGGCAACCAAATCGTGGCTGGCGACATCGTCATCATCCGCTATGAAGGCCCTAAAGGCGGCCCGGGCATGCAAGAAATGCTGTACCCGACTTCCTACCTGAAATCCAAAGGTTTGGGCAAAGCCTGCGCCCTGCTGACCGACGGTCGCTTCTCCGGCGGTACTTCCGGCCTGTCCATCGGTCACGCTTCGCCTGAAGCGGCAGAAGGCGGCGCAATCGGTTTGGTACACGAAGGCGACACCATCGAAATCGACATTCCAAACCGCAGCATCCACCTTGTCATTTCCGATGAAGAGCTTGCCGCACGCCGCGCCGAAATGGAAGCACGCGGCAGCAAAGCGTGGAAACCGGAAAACCGCGACCGCTACGTCTCCGCAGCCCTGCGTGCCTACGGCGCAATGGCGACTTCCGCCGACAAAGGCGCAGTACGCGACGTATCGCAAATCGAACGTTAATTAACCTGACTTTAAGGCCGTCTGAACGCTTTCAAGTGTTTCAGACGGCCTTCATTCAAACGGACACATATGGACAAATTCATTTTAGCGATGATCGGCATGGCCATTGCCCTCTTGATTATTATTGGCGGCGGATTTATCGCTGTCGAATATTTCAAATCCCATCCTGAAGCATTCCAAGTCAAGCCGCTATCAAAATAATCATTTAACGGCATGAGTTTCAAGGGGAAACATCTACATACTCAAGGCCGTCTGAACGCAGTACATATAATGAAACACATTCTTTACTGGCTGGGTGGTTTTGCCGTTGCCCTCGGCATATTCCAATACTACGAAACCCATCGCTATTCCGAAGACCAGCTTATCTACGCCCAACCGCCGCAAAATCGTACTGCCGTTGCCGATTTTGATGCCTTGGCGTATTTAAACTTCCTCCGCTCCTCAGCCAATCTGCCCGCACTGGCGCACTCAGACACACTCGAACGCGCCGCGCGCAATCATGCCCGCTATCTGCTGCAAAACCCTGACGACGGACATGACGAAAAAAATACACGCAATCCCTTTTATACAGGCCCACGCCCATCAGACCGCACGCACAAAGCCGGTTATGCCTATAAAGGCGTGCATGAAAACGTCAGTACCGGCCAGCATCCGCCAAACGAAAAAATCAACGACCATCTACCTGCCCAACATCAGCTGGACAATCTGATGACGGCGATTTACCACCGCCTCTCCTTGCTCGATCAAAATATCGACGAGGCCGGAGCGGCATTTGAATCACAAGGCAAACAAATCGCGTTGAGCATCAATCAAGGCGACAGCAGATTCAACAGCCTCTGCCAAAAAAACCGCCCCCTATCCAACCTCAGCCGTTCGTTTTATCAAGATGCCTGTCATGGCCATGCCATTGTTTATGCTGATGAAATCTCCAACCGCAAATTCCGGCCTTACATCACCTATCCGCAAGGCAATTTTGCCTCGCCGGTTTTCCATGGCGAACGTCCCGACCCTATGCCGCATTATGAAATGACCGGCAATCCGGTCAGCATCGCCTTCTCAGAACAATCGCCTCCGGTCAAAATGCGTTCGTTCAAACTGTATCAGGGCACAAAAGAAATCAGAGACGTCAAAATCTTAGATAAAGATAATGACCCAAACCGCCTCCTGACCGAACGCCAATTTGCGCTGTTTCCTTTACAGCCATTGGAATACGACACCGACTACCGTGCCGTGTTCGAATACCGTCAAAACGGAAAAGACAGAACGGCCGAATGGACATTCAGCACACAAAAACCCGATTATCCTTACTTCATCGTCAAAGGCGGCGAAACGCTGGCCATCGAGTCCGGACAAAAATATTTTATCCATTGGCAGGATTTTTGGTGCTTGAAGCAATGCGAACGCTACAACTACCGCATGAACCGCGACACCCAACTCGACATCATCGAGCGGCAGGCGGGCGGCATCATTATCCGTGTCAACGGAAGCAAAGGCAGCAGCATCCGCTTAATGCCCGAAGGCGAAGACAGGCGCGCCATTACACTTTATTTATGGAAATAAAGCCGTTTTCAGACGGCATGAAGCACCAAAAAGCTGATAAAATACCGCCTCACCACCCTACGGCAAGCTATCCAATATGACCAAACATCCGCAAACAGCAGCCAATACCCGCTATGCCTTTGCCAGCATTGCCGCCATGTTGGCCGCATTTTTACTGTTCGTTGCCGTCATGTTACTGCCTTTGGGGCTGACGGCGGGCACGCAAGTGAGCCTGATACGGTTTTCACTCTACGCAATCGTGCTGTTTGCCGTACTTGGCGGTATTTTTTCTGTACGTGTTGCCTATTTGCGTAAAAAGAACGGAGCATGACATGACCCAAGCCGATAAAATTCCACAAGAAATCCGCCTCCAGCAAGATCGGCGCGTACTGACTTTGGTCTATGTTGACGGTGCCAAGAGCCTTCCTGCCGAATACCTGCGCGTGTACTCGCCCAGTGCGGAAGTGCGCGGACACGGTCCAGGTCAAGATGTTTTGCAAACCGGCAAAGCCGAAGTCAGCATTACCGATTTAGAACCTGTCGGCCAATACGCATTGAAAATTACTTTTTCAGACGGCCATAACAGCGGCCTTTACGATTGGGACTATCTCTACCGACTGGCGCATAATCAAGATGCGCTTTGGCAAGACTATCTCGACCGCCTCGAGAAAGCCGGTGCGTCCAGAATGCCAAGTGCCGAAGATTTGAAACCCAAACACACGCATTCCTGCGGTAGCGGCGGTTGCGGCGGAAAGGCCGTCTGAAAAAAGTCGAGACCGTAACATTGGACGACGGCAGGATCATTGACGGCAAAACATTCCTCTCTCTGCCCCAAAAAGGACGAGTAGTGGCTATCTTCGGCGATACCAAAGCCTGCCTGCAAGCAGTACGCGCCGCGCAAAATGCAGATGTTTTGGTGCATGAAGCAACCTTTGCGGCAGGCAATGAAGAGACAGCGGAACGAGTGTTCCATTCGACCGTATCCGATGCCGCCAAGCTGGCTTTGCAAGCCAATGTGAAACAACTTTACCTGCCCCACATCAGCGCACGTTATACCGAAGAAGAGCAACGCCTGATGCTGGAGCAGCAGGCACAAACTATATTTCCCGCGTCGAAAGTGGTTGGCGATTTCGACGTATTCGATATCTGAATCCGTATTATTTTAAGAAGGCAGACACTATGAGCGACCACAAAACCCATTTCGGCTTCTCTACCGTTGACGAAGACGAAAAAGCAGGCAAAGTTGCCGAAGTCTTCCACTCCGTGGCAAAAAACTACGACATTATGAATGACGTAATGTCCGGCGGTCTGCACCGTGTTTGGAAACATTTCACCATCAATACCGCCCGCCTGAAAAAAGGCGACAAAGTATTGGACATCGCCGGCGGTACAGGCGATTTGTCCCGAGGCTGGGCGAAACGTGTGGGTAAAGAAGGCGAAGTTTGGCTGACAGACATCAACTCCTCCATGCTGACGGTCGGCCGCGACCGCCTGCTCAACGAAGGCATGATTCTGCCCGTATCGTTGGCAGACGCTGAAAAATTGCCGTTCCCCGACAGCTATTTCAATCTGGTTTCCGTCGCGTTCGGCCTGCGCAACATGACGCACAAAGATGCCGCGCTGAAAGAGATGTACCGCGTATTGAAACCGGGCGGCACCCTGCTGGTGTTGGAATTCTCCAAAGTGTACAAACCTTTGGAAGGCGTATACGACCTCTACTCTTTCAAACTGTTGCCGATTATGGGCAAACTGATTGCCAAAGATGCCGACAGCTACCAATACCTCGCTGAGTCCATCCGTATGCACCCCGACCAAGAAACCTTGAAGCAAATGATGCTGGATGCAGGCTTCGACAGCGTGGATTACCACAACATGAGCGCAGGCATCGTCGCCCTGCATAAAGGCGTGAAATTCTAAGGCCGTCTGAAGCAAACACAAAGGGCGTGATTGATAGACACGCCCTTTGTGTTTAAACCTTATCCAAGCCAATCTGACACAAACCAAAGGCCGTCTGAACAGCCGTAAAACGAAATCAAGGATTTCGGTTACACCATTCAGATGGCCTTAATATGTTCAAATCAGCTTATGTCCCTGCTTTTACGCTTTGCCATTGACGGACCATAAATTTCAATGCCGCCGGTTGGATAGGCACCATGATAAAGCTGTTTTTCAAATCCTCGTCAGTCGGGAAAATCGTATTGTCGTTTCTAAACTCTTCATCCATCAGCTCTTGAGCCGGTTTGCTGGACGGCGCATAAGTAACAAAATTGCCGTTTTTCGCCGCAACTTCAGGATCTAAGAAATCATTGATATACGCATGGGCATTGGCCACATGTTTGGCATCTTTCGGAATCACAAACGAATCCACCCAAATCCCCACGCCTTCTTTCGGCATCATCACACGGATTTTTTCCTTGCCGCCTGCTTCTTCGGCACGACGTTTGGCAATGTTCAAATCTCCGCCAAAGCCAATCGTTACGCAAGTATCGCCGCGCGCCAAATCATCAATAAAACCGGACGAGGTAAAGCGCTTGATGTACGGACGGTTTTTCTTCAAAACTTCCGTAGCCGCCTTAATATCCGTCGTTTCGCTACTGTTTGGATTTTTACCCATATAGTTCAATACCATAGGATAAATCTCCGCTGCGCTGTCCAAATAGCTGATGCCGCATTGCTTGAGTTTGGACGTGTATTCGGGGTTAAACACCAAATCCCATTGATTGTCCGGCAGCTGATCCGTGCCCAAAACCTTTTTCACACGCTCGGTATTGATAGCGAAGGTGTTAGTACCCCAATAAAACGGAACGGCATATTCGTGGTTCGGATCAACGCCTTCCATCAGTTTCATTAACTGAGGATTCAAGTTTTTATAGTTGGGAATCAGGGATTTGTCGATTTTCTGATACGCACCTGCCTTAATCTGCCTACCGACAAACGCATTGGAAGGAGCCACGATGTCGTAACCCGACTTGCCGGTCAATACCTTGCTTTCCAGTGTTTCATCGCTGTCATATACATCGTAAGTTACTGCGATACCGTGTTTTTTCTCAAACGCGGCAACCGTCTCGGGATCAACATATTCCGACCAGTTGTAAATGCTCAATACCTTTTGATTATCGGTTTGAGCCGCCTTGTCGGCAGAAGTTTTGTCCGAGCCGCCGCAGCCGGCCAGTGCCAGCGCAGTCAGTACGATGAGGGGCAGATGTTTGGTCATTATCATTCCTTGCGTATCCGGTTGAAAATAGAGAGGCATTATAAAGCAGGCAAGCCCGAGCGGATAGGCTTCATTGTTAAAAGATATCGCCCCGCTTAAGGCCGTCTGAAAGACAGATTGCAGCCAACTTAAAACCTTTCTGCCGATAGCTTGAAATATGGTTTTGCGGTAAGATAACGCCCATTCGTTTTTAATCGCAACGCGCCGTCCGGGCCGTCTGAAATCCTTGTAAAAAATTTATCGAGACATTATGAAAACCACCGAACTACGCCAAAAATTCCTGAAATTTTTTGAATCTAAAGGCCACACCATCGTCCGCTCTTCCTCGCTCGTGCCACACGACGACCCGACCCTGCTGTTTACCAACGCAGGCATGAACCAATTTAAAGACGTATTCCTCGGCTTTGACAAACGCCCATACAACCGCGCCACTACCGCGCAAAAATGCGTACGCGCAGGCGGCAAACACAACGACTTGGAAAACGTCGGCTACACCGCCCGCCATCACACCTTCTTCGAAATGATGGGCAACTTCTCCTTCGGCGACTACTTCAAGCGCGACGCGATCCACTTCGCTTGGGAATTCCTGACTTCTCCTGAATGGTTGAACATCCCTAAAGACAAACTCTTGGCAACCGTTTACGCAGAAGACGACGAAGCCTACAACATTTGGCTGAACGAAATCGGCATGCCTGCCGAGCGTATCGTCCGCATCGGCGACAACAAAGGTGCAAAATACGCATCCGACAACTTCTGGCAAATGGGCGATACCGGCCCTTGCGGTCCTTGCTCCGAAATTTTCTACGACCACGGCGAAGAAATCTGGGGCGGCATTCCGGGCAGCCCTGAAGAAGACGGCGACCGCTGGATCGAAATTTGGAACTGCGTATTCATGCAGTTCAACCGTGACGAACAAGGCAATATGAATCCGCTGCCTAAGCCTTCCGTTGATACCGGTATGGGCTTGGAACGTATGGCCGCCGTCATGCAGCATGTTCACAGCAACTACGAAATCGACTTATTCCAAGACCTTCTCAAAGCCGTTGCCCGCGAAACCGGCGCGCCTTTCAGCATGAAAGAACCAAGCCTGAAAGTCATCGCCGACCACATCCGCTCCTGCTCATTCCTGATTGCAGACGGCGTATTGCCTTCCAACGAAGGCCGCGGCTACGTATTGCGCCGCATTATCCGCCGCGCCGTGCGCCACGGTTACAAACTGGGTCAAAGCAAACCATTCTTCCACAAACTGGTGGCCGATTTGGTTAAAGAGATGGGCGATGCCTACCCTGAATTGAAAGAAAAACAAACTCAAATCGAAGAAGCGTTGAAAAACGAAGAAAGCCGTTTTGCCCAAACTCTGGAAACCGGTATGGCTTTGTTGGAAAACGCGTTGGCCAAAGGCAGCAAAAAACTCGACGGCGAAATCATCTTCAAACTCTACGATACCTACGGATTCCCATACGACTTGACTGCCGACATCTGCCGCGAACGCAATATCGAACTGGACGAAGCAGGCTTCGAGCGCGAAATGGAAGCCCAACGCGCACGCGCACGCGCCGCACAAAGCTTCAAAGCCAACGCCCAACTGCCTTACGACGGTCAAGATACCGAGTTTAAAGGTTATAGCAAACGCCAAACCGAATCCAAAGTCCTCGCCCTCTACAAAGACGGCGAACAAGTCAACGAATTGAACGAAGGCGACGAAGGTGCCATCGTAATCGACTTTACCCCGTTCTATGCAGAATCCGGCGGTCAAGTCGGCGACGTCGGCTATATCTTCGCAGGCGAAAACCGCTTTGAAGTACACGATACCCAAAAAATCAAAGCGGCCGTATTCGGCCAATTCGGCGTACAAACCTCAGGCCGTCTGAAAGTCGGCGACAGCGTTACCGCCAAAGTGGATGACGAAATCCGCAATGCCAATATGCGCAACCACAGCGCAACCCACTTGATGCACAAAGCCCTGCGCGATGTATTGGGCAAACACGTTGAACAAAAAGGCTCTTTGGTTACCGCCGAATCCACCCGTTTCGACATTTCCCATCCTCAAGCGGTCACTGCCGAAGAAATCGCCGAAGTAGAACGCCGCGTCAACGAAGCCATTTTGGCCAACGTTGCCGTCAATGCAGCCATTATGAGCATGGAAGATGCCCAAAAAACCGGCGCCATGATGCTCTTCGGCGAAAAATACGGCGACGAAGTCCGCGTATTGCAAATGGGCGGTTTCTCTACCGAATTGTGCGGCGGTACACACGTTTCACGCACCGGCGACATCGGCCTCTTCAAAATCATCAGCGAAGGCGGTATTGCCGCAGGCGTGCGCCGTATCGAAGCCATCACCGGCCTGAATGCACTCAAATGGGCGCAAGAACAAGAGCGTTTGGTTAAAGACATTATTGCCGAAACCAAAGCCCAAACCGAAAAAGACGTACTGGCGAAAATCCAAGCAGGCGCGGCACACGCCAAAGCATTGGAAAAAGAATTGGCACGCACCAAAGCCGAACTCGCCGTCCATGCAGGTGCCAAACTCTTGGACGATGCAAAAGACCTGGGCGCAGCCAAACTCGTCGCCGCCCAAATCGAAGCCGATGCCGCAGCCCTGCGCGAAATCGTGACCGACTTGACCGGCAAATCAGAACAAGCCATCGTATTGCTCGCCGCAGTAAACGACGGCAAAGTCTCCCTGTGCGCAGGTGTATCCAAACCGTTGACCGCCAAAGTCAAAGCAGGCGATCTGGTTAAATTTGCAGCCGAACAAGTCGGCGGCAAAGGCGGCGGCCGTCCTGACTTGGCACAAGCCGGCGGTACAGATACCGACAAATTGCCTGAGACATTGGCAAGCATTGAAAATTGGGTAAGTGAAAAACTGGCTTAATTGTTGATTTAATGCTGTAATCAAAAGGCCGTCTGAATTTCAGACGGCCTTTTTGTTTTCATTTCAAGCTGATTAATCCTTAAATTTAAGCTTTTTATTCAATCAGCTGACAATCAATCTTTCTCAACCGTAAAAAACAGTTCTTCCTGTTTCAAAGCATTACCGTCTGCATCGGTCAATGCTGCTTCTGCTGCGGAAAACTTGATAACGGCGAGGCTGAGGCTGCCTTGCTCTGTGAGTGCAGTATTAAGAATAAAGCCTGCTTCTTCCTCGCCGACTTTGATGGCAATACCGGCGGCTTCTAAAGAATCGCCGCTTAATACGGCCAGGCCGCGTTTCACTTGGCCTCGGTATTGGGCGCGGGCGATGATTTCTTGGCCGGGGTAGCAGCCTTTACGGAAATGGACTGCGCCGATGATATGTTGGTTGAGCATTTGGGCAACAGCCGCTTCTTTGGTTGCGGCGCAAATCCACGGATAGCCGCTGCGGATTTCGTGCAGGTTCCACGCGTTTTCGGCTCCTGCTTGATATTCGGCTGCGTTTTCGGCTGCTGAGATTTTCAGACGGCCTGTGTGCGGCAAGGCAATTTCTACGGTGTTTTCTTGAATTTGAGCTGGGAAAGACAGTTGCGGTTCAGTAGCAGAATGAGGTTCTGCATTGTCTGCCAACTCGCCGCTGACTGCTAAATCAGGCATCAGCTCGAAGACGACTTTTGCACGCAAGACAAACATTCTCAGGCGTTTGACAATCGCTTCGGTCAAATCTTGAGCCATGACCAACAGTAAATCTTCTCCGCGATTGACGACCAACATATTCGCCAACACACGGCCTTTAGGTGTATTGTATGTAGCGTAACATGCCTGACCGATAGCTAAATTATTAATATCGTTGGATAATTGACCATGAAGAAATGAAGCTCTGTCTTCACCGCTGACGCGGACAACGCCGAAAAAAGGCAGGCGGGTTTGCATAATCGACTCCTTAAATGGTAGATGCTGAATTATCGCCCAAATTGCCGCTTATTATCAAATAAATAAATTCAGGCCGTCTGAATGTTTCAGATGGCCTGTTGTTTGGATTCAAGCAATCAAAATTATTTGATGCTGACTTTACGGATAATCACGGCTTCGGTTGGAACGTCTTGATGATAGCCGCGTGTCGCAGTTTTCACTTTGCTGATTTTACGGACGACATCCATGCCGGAAGTGACTTTACCGAAAACGGCATAGCCGTAGCCTTGAGGGGTTTTGCTTTTGAAATTCAAAAAGTCGTTGTCGGCTGTATTGATAAAAAACTGGCTGGTTGCTGAATTCGGATCGCCGGTGCGCGCCATGGCGATGGTGCCGACGTTATTTTTCAAGCCGTTGTCTGCTTCGTTGTTGATGGCTTTATCGGTGGATTTTTGAACCATTTTCTCGGTAAACCCACCGCCTTGAATCATAAAATTGTCGATAACGCGGTGGAAAATCGTGTTGTCGTAAAAACCTTTTTTGGCGTAATTGACAAAGTTTGCCACGGTTTTCGGCGCTTTGACTTCATCTAATTCCAGTTGGATGTTACCCATATTGGTTTCAATCACGGCATGGGTAACCGCTTGCGCTTGCACGGAAAGTGAGAGTGCGAGGGCGCACAGGGTCAGTTTGATGGATTTTTTCATATGTCTTCTCGAATAATGTATTGTGAAAATGGAATATTAACCTTGTTTCGCGTGAAATCCATAAAAAACATGTAAGATTTTTCAAGCAAAACCCATAAGGTAATTAAATCAGGCCGTCTGAAAAGGGATAAAAACTAAATTCTTGCTTTTTATCATTCCCTTTCAGACGGCCTGCTATTACGGTCAAACCGAAATCAGATTAGAAATCCAACTCCGCTTTCAGCCAATAAGTGCGCGGCATACCGACGACGGCGAAGCTGCGGTCGTATTGGCCGCGTTGCACCTGCCAGTAGTTTTTGTTGAACAGGTTTTCTACCGAGCTGCTGACGGTTAAAGTATTTTTGCCGAGTTTGGTTTTGTAGCGCGCGCCTACGTCAACCAAGGTATAGGATGGGAAGGCGTATTGTTTTTGCGTGTCTTGGTAAGACTTGCCGAAATACGAAACGTTGCCGTTCAAGGTCAGACCTTTGGCAAACGGGGTGTCCCATTCCACGCCTGCTTTGGCAATCACGCGCGGGTTGGCAACTTGTACGCCGTTAACAAGATTGTCGGCGAAATTCGGATAATCTTTTACAGTCGATTGCAGATACATCAGACCGAAAGTCGGACGCAGGGTTTTATTCAACAAGTTGGCATAGGTATTGAATTCGATACCGCGGCTGCGTTCCATACCTTGCTCAGAACCGCTATAAGCCAAGCCCGCATTTTTGCGCGCTGCGAAATCAGTTCCTGAAGTCGTGTTGCCGCGCCAGTAGCCCGGGCGTTTGATTTGGAACGCGTTTAAAGTGGTTACAAAGTCGCCCCAGTTTTTGCGTACGCCGACTTCAAATTGGCGGCTGACACGCGGATCTGCCATCGTTACATGACCGTCATCATCGGTACGGATGTCGGACGGCTCCAAATCTTCCATATAGTTTCCGTAAACCACCAAGTCAGGCTGCGGAACCCATGCCGCCATCAACATCGGGCTGAAACGGCTCGCATCCGCTTTGCGGCCGTTTAATTTGTTTTTCTGCTCGACGGCTTGGAAACGTCCGCCCAAAGTGAGGCGGTATTTATTGTCGGCAAAACCAAGCGTGTCAGATACCGCCAAACTGTTTACTTTGATTACAGTATCCAATGAAGGTGTTGTATTCCATGCGCTGCCTAAGTTGGAATCCAATTTTGCCAATTGAGTAGGAATGTCGATGCTCGGATCGATAACGCTGCTTCTTGTTTGACGTGCACCTTGATAAGTAGTGCGTTTGCGGTCGATGCGGTCAAATGCGGTACTCCAGTTGTGGCTTACCGGACCGGTTTCAAATTCGCCGCGTGCAGTCAGATTCATACTGAGCGTTTTAAAACGCTGGTCGGTCAAACGCGCGCGACCGGAATTGTAGGTCAAACCGCTGCTTGTGACGGTAGGAGAGGCGAAATTACCGTAATAACGTGCATTGTTGTAGCCGATACCGCCTGTAATTTGGGCATTTTCAAACGCATCCCATTCAAAAGTCAGCATATTGGTCTGACCGCGCGTGTTTTGAGCCTGCCAGCTCGGAGCGAGATTCACTTTGCCTTCAGGCGCATCAAACAAGCGGCCGTTGGCGTTTTGAATGTCCTGCATACGCGCGCGACCGCCGTTGGTTTTGCGTTTCGCGTAGATGGAATCGAACGCCACACGCACTTTTTCGCCGCGATAATCAGCATTCAATGCAAATTCTTTGTTGTCTTCGCTGTAACCGTGACGCGGAGTGTCGCCATGGCGCAGTTTGCCGTTGGCGCGCACGCCAAATTCTTTGTTTTCGCCAAAGCGTTGACCTAAATCGAACGTACCTTGGGCGCGGTTGTTGCTGAACCAGCCCAAACCGATTTTGCGGTTGCCTTCATCGGCGGCTTTTTTGGTTTCGATATTGACGGAACCGGATACCGCGCCTTCAGGGTCCATACCGTTTACGGCAGTGGACGCGCCTTTAATCAGTTGCGCGGAGCCGACTTGCACGCTGGCCGTACCTTGCGTGCCGTACATGCCTGCCAAACCGTTGACGCTGAATTGGCGCGCATCAAGCTGATAACCGCGGAAATACAGGCCGGTCAGCGTGTTGCTTTCGCCGCCGAACTGCCATACGGAAGCATCTTTTTTCGCTACGGCATCCACTAAAGTACGCGCTTCGGTGTTGTTGAGGGCTTGTTCGTCGTAGTTGACAACGGTAATCGGCGCGGTAAAGGCGTTGGCTTTGCCCAATACGCCCAAGTTCACGCGGTCGCGCAAGTCGCCGTCGCTGGCGATGGAATAAGAACGGGCGGCTTTGACGCGTTTGGCGTCAGCGCGGACATTGACTTCCTGCAACTGCTGTTGCACGGGGGTTTCGGGTGTCGCTTCATCGGCGGCATAAGAAAATGCGCTCATAATCAAAAGCGGCATCAGGGCTAATTTGCTGTTCATAAAATACCTTCTGGTTTGAAATATTAATAATTCTTATTTCTTATATCGAGTAAAAAATTACAAAGTAATTTGGTTTTGCGATTATATTTGATAAGATTTCTGCTTTCCACAAAAACAAATAAGAACCGTTTGTAAATACAAAAATACAACAGTTCAGAAAACTATTATTACAGTTACCATAGTCAAATAAATTTGCCGTTCTTTCAGACGGCCTTTACATCCTTTCAGAGAACACTCCATGCAAAAATGGCAAATCGAGCTTTATTCCACGCCGTCTTGGCTATTGCAGACCTTATTGATGGTCGCTGCAGCCTCGGCGGTCATTCTGTTTTTTGCACGCAACACACGCTTCGGGCGCGAGTTTAGCTATATCCTGCGGCTGTGTCTGACGCCGAAAAGTGCAGTTAAAGTATTGCTGCTGATTACGGCGATGATTACGCTGCTGTTAACCGAAGTACGGCTGAATGTGTTGAGTACCTTTATGTCCAAAGGGCTTTACGACTCGATGCAAGATTTGAATGCCTCCGCGTTTTGGATGTTTGCAGCGATGAATGCAGGCGTGGTGTTGATACGGGCGTTTAACAACGTCGTCAACGACTTTCTCGATCAAGGCTTGGCGATTAAATGGTCGGAGCGGCTCAATGAAGTTTTGACTTCACGCTGGCTTGCCGACAAAAACTACTACCGCCTGCAAATGCGCCGCCACGCGCCGGACAACATCGACCAGCGTATCCAACAGGACGCACAGGATTTCATCGCCTCGACCATAGAATTTGTGCGCGGCATGGTCAATTCGGTCGTTACCTCGCTGGAATTTGCCGTTGTTTTGTGGGGCTTAGCAGGCATCCTGACCGTGTTCGGCTTCGACATTCCGCGCGGCATTGTTTGGTTTGTCTTTATTTTCGTGATTTTGGCGACCTTTATCGCCATGTGGATAGGCAATCCTTTGATTCGTTACAACTATGAAAACGAAAAGCTTAACGGCGACTACCGTTATTCCCTCATCCGCGTACGCGACCACGCCGAAAGCGTGGCGTTTTACAGCGGCGAAAAACACGAACACGACCAGCTTTCCGACCGCTTTAAAGCCATTATCCGCAACCGTTGGCACATTGCGCGACAAAGTGTCTGCCTGAGCGGCTTCAACGATATGTTCACCAACGGCATCAAACTCTTCCCCATTATTTTGCAAGCTCCGCGACTGTTTGCCGGACAAATCAAAATCGGCGACATCCAGCAGACCGTCCAAGCTTTCGCACGACTGCAAAACGCGCTGTCTTTCTTTCGAATGTTCTACAACAAATTCACCGCCTACCGCGCCCGATTGGAACGTCTGTACGGCTTTTTGCTGAGTACGGAAGAAAAACACACCGCACGACAACCCGACCTTACCGAAGTTTCAGACGGCCTGATCTTAGAAAACGTTGCCCTATACCGCCACAACGGCGAAGTTTTATTAGACGGTATCAATATCAACCTCAAAAACGGCAACTCCCTGCTGATACGCGGCCCAAGCGGTTGCGGCAAAACTTCGTTGCTGCGCGCGCTGGCAGGGCTTTGGCCTTTCGGCAGCAGCGGTAAAGTCAGCCATCCGCCGCTTCAAGACATCCTATTTCTGCCGCAACGCCCGTACACAGCGCAAGGCAGCCTGCGCGATGCGATTTGTTATCCCGACATCGACAAACAACATCCCGAGTTAGCCGACGCCATGAATACTTGTCGATTAGGTTATCTGGTCGATAAATTAGATAAAACCGATGACTGGCAGCACAAACTCTCCCCAGGCGAACTGCAACGCGTCGCCTTCGTCCGCGCCCTGCTCTCACAGCCCAAAGTCATCCTGCTCGACGAAGCCACCGCCGCCTTGGACGAACCGACCGAAGCCGTGCTCTACCGTGCCTTAAAGCAAAAACTACCCGACAGCATCATCATCAGTATCGGCCACCGCAGCACACTCAACGAATTCCATGATTTATGCCTCGATGTCGGTCATGTACAATGCTGAATTAATGGCATACCAAAGGCCGTCTGAAACAGTGAAAAACGAAATCAAACGATTTTGTCCTCGCCGTTTCAGACGGCCTTTACCAATAACCCATATATTATATTACAAAGAGTTATGTTATTTATGAGTTAATATACCATGATAAAACTGAAAATAACTATTCTACTGACAAATAATAGTTTTCCTACTTATAAGCATTACCCTTTATAATTTTAAATTTCCGTTTCAGACGGCCTTTATCCTCAATCCACACACAATTATGCTACTGAGCCTCAACCGCTTTGCCTTTCCTGTTTTCTTAAAAGAAACCCGCCTGCTTACCGCCCTCGCCCTGCCTATGCTGTTGGCGCAAGTGGCGCAAGTGGGTATTGGTTTTGTCGATACGGTGATGGCCGGTGGCGCAGGTAAGGAAGATTTGGCCGCGGTGGCTTTGGGCAGTAGCGCGTTTTCCACGATTTACATTACCTTTATGGGCGTGATGGCGGCATTGAACCCGATGATTGCCCAGCTGTACGGCGCAGGTAAAACCCAAGAAGTCGGCAAAACAGGAATGCAGGGTATTTGGTTTGGCTTGTGTTTGGGCGTATTCGGTATGCTGTTGATGTGGGCGATGATTACGCCATTCCGTCATTGGCTGACATTGAACGATTATGTCGAAGACACGATGGCGCAATATATGTTCTTCACCAGCTTGGCAATGCCTGCCGCCATGATACACCGCGCCCTGCACGCTTATGCCTCCAGCTTGAACCGTCCGCGCGTGATTATGTTGGTCAGCTTTGCGGCGTTTGTGTTGAATGTGCCGTTGAACTATGTGTTTGTTTACGGCAAATTCGGTATGCCTGCTTTGGGCGGCGCAGGTTGCGGCGTGGCAACGGCGGCGGTATTTTGGTTCAGCGCATTGGCTTTGTGGCTTTATATTGCCAAAGAAAAATTCTTCCGTCCGTTTGGCTTGACAGCAAAAATCGGCAGACCCGATTGGGCGGCTTTCAAACAGATTTGGAAAATCGGCGCACCCATCGGCTTGTCTTATTTTTTAGAAGCCAGCGCGTTTTCGTTTATCGTCTTTTTGGTGGCGCCATTCGGCGAGGATTATGTCGCCGCGCAACAAGTCGTCATCAGCCTGTCGGGTATTTTGTATATGGTTCCGCAAAGCGTTGGCTCGGCAAGCACGGTACGCGTAGGCTTTTCGCTCGGACGCCGCGAGTTTTTGCGGGCGCGTTATATTTCAGGCGTTTCGCTGGTGTTGGGCTGGGTACTTGCCACCTGTACCGCGCTGCTCTTGGTCATCTTTCGCTTTCAGTTGGCCGGTATGTACACCAACGATGCGGCCGTATTAGGCATTGCCGCGACCGTTTTATTTTTCGCCTCCCTATTCCAACTGGCAGACGCCACCCAATGTATCGCTTCATATGCGCTGCGCGGCTATAAAGTGACCAAAATGCCGATGTTCATCCATGCCACCGCTTTCTGGGGCTGCGGCCTGCTGCCCGGCTACCTGCTTGCCTATCATACCGATATGGGCATTTACGGCTTCTGGACTGCGCTGACCGTTTCACTGACGATTGCCGCCATTGCATTGGTATGGTGCTTGGAGCTTTGTAGTAAAGAAATGGTCAAATCGCATAAGGCCGTCTGAATAATACAAGCAGTCTTTCTCCACTGACTACGCCATTTAATCAACGAATTCCTATTTTAAAGTTAAACCCATGCAATCCATTCAATACCAAACCGACCTTACCCCTTACAACACTTTCGGCCTCAAAGCCCAAGCCCAAGCATTTGTTGCACTCAAACACGCCGACGAGTTGCGCGACATCGTCCGGCTGCCCGAGTTCAACCGAGATACTGTTTTATGGCTCGGCGGCGGCAGCAATATCCTTTTGATGGAGGACTACGCCGGTCTGGTTGTGCATATGGAAAACAAGGGAATACGCGAAATTGAGCGTTCAGACGGCCTGGTTTATATCGAAGCGCAGGCCGGGGAAATTTGGCATGATTTTGTTTTACATACGGTTGGACTGGGTTTAAGCGGGCTGGAAAACCTCAGTCTGATTCCGGGCACGGTCGGCGCGTCTCCGGTACAAAATATCGGTGCATATGGTGTTGAAGCGAAAGATGTTATCCATAGCGTACGCTGCTTTGATTTGGATACGGAAACCTTTGTCGAGCTTTCCAATGCCGATTGCGATTTTGCTTATCGTGAAAGCCTGTTCAAACAGGAAGGCAAAGGCCGCTATGTGATTGTTTCTGTTGTATTTGCGCTGAAAGAGCATTTTGTGCCGAACTTGGGCTATGGCGATTTGGCGGCAGCGGTTGCCGAACTGAGCCAAGGCCGAGAAGCAACAGCCAAAGATGTTTCCGATGCAGTGTGTGCAATTCGCAACAGTAAACTGCCTAATCCTAACGTGCTTGGTAATGTCGGAAGTTTCTTTAAAAACCCAGTTGTCAGCGCTGAAAAAACTGCCGATTTGTTGCAGCAATACCCCAATATGCCACGCTATCCGCAGCCTGACGGTTCGGTCAAACTCGCGGCCGGCTGGCTGATTGACCAATGCCGTCTGAAAGGCCATCAGATCGGCGGGGCGGCTGTGCATGACAGACAGGCTTTGGTTTTGGTGAATAAAAACAATGCGTCCGCTCAAGATGTCCACCAGCTGGCGCAATATGTTTGTAATACAGTATTTACTCAATTTCAGGTAGAATTACACGCAGAACCCAACTGGCTGCCGACTTCATACAGCCTATAAAACAAAGGAGTGTATCCCATGCCGCGCATTGCTAAAGTCAACACTTACACACGAATCATCAATGCCAGCCTCGCCTTATTCAACGAAGAAGGCGAGCGCAATATCAGCACCAACCATATTGCCGCCCACTTGGGCATCAGCCCGGGCAACCTCTACTACCATTTCCGCAACAAAGACGAAATCATCGTCCAATTGTTCAAACGTTACAGCGAAGCCCTGCTTGTCTACCTTAACGAGGCCGTGTTGCCGTCTAATGTGGAAGACTCCATCAACTACATGGCCGGTATTTATGATGTGATGTGGGAATACCGTTTCCTTTTCAGCGATGTGAATACCCTGCTTGCCCGCAGTGCCGAATTATTGGGTGAACACAATACCTTTACCCAAGCCAAAGTTTCCCCGCTGTTGGTCAACCTGCTGACCCAGCTCAACGGTCTGAACATCATCAGCGCAGACCAAACCGCCATGAACGACCTTGCCGTCAATATGTGGATGGTGACGAAATACTGGTTCGACTTCGACAGCTCCCTGCGCGGCCGCGCCAAGTTGACCGAAGATTCCAAAGTACGGGGCATCAGCCGAACACTCAGCCTGTTGCGCCCTTACTTGCTGCCGGAACACCGTGCCGAATTCGACAAAAAAATCGGTAGCAACCATTAATTTTTCCATACAAAGGCCGTCTGAAAATAGCTTTAACCAAGTTAAAGCTATTTTCAGACGGCATGTTAATTTTCGGATGCTTTATTTATGCACCTTCCCGATATTTCCATTCTCGGCTTAGGCTATCTCGGCTTGCCGCTGGCGCAAAAATGTTATGAACAAGGCAGTCAGGTAGCCGCCATCAAACGCAACCTGACCTCTGACGACATCAATCTGCCGATTGAACTCGACATTATCGATTTAAATCAAGACGATATTTTTCACAGTTCGACCTTGTGGCAAAACCATATCAACAAGCCGACATGGTTTTGCCTGCTTCCGCCTTCGTCATTAAACCATTACGCCGATACCCTGAAAAAATGGATTCAACTTGCCGAGCAATCTAAGGTACAACACATCATCTTCACCAGCAGCACCAGCGTGTATGGCGACCAAGCACGCATATGCGATGAAACCACGCCGCCCGATCCGCAAACTGAATCCGCCCGTCAAATCCTCACAATCGAGCAAGCCTTGCTTGAAAGTGCCGTCCCCCATATCGACATACTGCGACTGGGCGGACTTTATTCTGCCGACCGTCATCCCGTTACCAAGCTGGTTCAAAAAACACGCATTCAAGGCGGCAATCAACCCGTCAATATTCTTCATAAAGACTTGGCCGTCCAAGTCCTTTTTCAGACGGCCTGCCAAGCTGACGGCAAGCGTATCTGCAATATTGTCGAACCCCGCCACCCAAGCCGAGCCGAATTTTATACTGCCGAAGCGGCCAAACTTGGCCTGCCGGCTCCTGATTTCATCGTTGATGACAAAAGCAACGGCAAAATTGTAAATACCGTTTGCGCAGACGGGCTAAGCCTGTAAAATTGCGACTCAATCCATTAATCCGTTTCAGACGGCATTTAGAGTAAACCATGTCCGCCCTATTTCCCCTTATCAACCACCTGATACAGCAAAATCCGGAGCAACAGCGCGAGCTGTCTGAATTTGCAGGCAGCATCATCTGCATCAGCCTGACCGGTTTCAGACTGACCGGACGCATCAGCGAACAAGGTTTTCTTGAAACCGCACACGAAACCGCCGACACCAACATCACATTCCACAACAGCGCCATCCAAAAAATCCTCCAAGGCGGCCAGCCCAGCGTGGGCGACATCAGCCTCGAAGGCGACTTAGTATTGGGCATGTCCGTCCTTCCTATTTTGGGTGGACTGCGCTATTATCCGAGCGAAGATTTGGCGCGTGTATTCGGTCATGTGGCTGCAGAAAGCATCAGCTCGCGCGCCGGCGACATCGGCCGCACCATGAAAAAAATCGGCAAAAGCATTGCCGAGCAAATCAGCGACTTTTCACGCGAACCCGAATCCCCTGTTATCGACCAAGCCACGCTTGCCGCATGGTTGGAAGAAGTGGACAAACTGCGTGACGACGTTGCCCGCCTAAACGAACGCCTCGACCGGCTCGAGCGCGATATCTGGATAGATTAGACACTTAATTTCAGACGGCCTACTACCATGAAAAGCCCATTTAAAAACATCGGTATCGTTACACGTCCCAATACGCCCGAGATTCAAGATACCGTCCACACATTGGTTTCTTTTCTGCGCGAAAACGGCTTCACCATCTATCTGGATGAATTGAGCGTAGAAGAACACTGTGTCTATATCCAAGACTCCGCCTACTGCGAAACCGTAAACAAAGCCCAGCTGGGCAAATATTGCGACCTCGTCATTGTGCTCGGCGGCGACGGCACCTTCCTCTCCGCCGCCCGCGAAGTTGCCCCACGCGCCGTACCCATCATCGGTATCAATCAAGGCCACTTGGGTTTTCTCACCCAAATCTCACGCGATACCATGGTTGAGGGCATCCGCCCCGTACTGGAAGGCAAATATCTGCCCGAAGAACGCATCCTCATTGAAGCCAGTATCATTCGTGACGGCGAAACCATCGAACGCGCCCTCGCCCTCAACGATACCGTACTGTCTCGTGGCGGCGCAGGCCAAATGATTGAATTTGAAGTCTTTATCAATCAAGAATTTGTCTATACCCAACGTTCGGACGGCCTGATTATTTCCACACCGACAGGTTCGACCGCCTACGCGCTTGCCGCCGGTGGCCCCATCATGCAGGCCGGCCTGCACGCCTTCACGCTTGTGCCTATCTGTCCGCAATCCATGACCAACCGTCCGATTGCCATACCCGACACCAGCGTGATCGAAATTCTTATTACCAAAAGCGGCGACGCACGCGCACACTTTGACGGACAATCCCATATCGACGTGCAAAACTTCGACCGCATCATCATCCGCCGCTATCACAATCCCTTGCGCGTCCTCCATCCCACCGATTACCAATACTTCAAAACCCTGCGCCAAAAGCTGCATTGGGGCGAACAATTGATTTAAACACCACTTCAATAAACAGGCTGACCATGAAAACCATTTCAAAAACCTTAATCATCGCGCTGTGCGCCCTTTCCTCCCTCTCCGTCTCCGCACACGGTATGCACAAAAGCAAACCCTTGTCCTTTGAAGAATTGCCGAAAATCTGCCAGCAATACTTTACCCGAGCGGATGCGTGTTACCAAAAAGCAGGCGATAAAGCATCGTTCCAACGCGACAACACAAAATACCTGCGCCAAATCCTGCCCGCCGCCGACGTAGGCCAACGTGAACGCATGTGCCAAATTGCCATGGATACATTTGCTGAAAAAACAAAAGGCTTAAATTGCGAATAAAGACCTCTGTCTTGACTCCAGCAATTTTTGATTTCATAAAAAGGCCGTCTGAAATTTCAGACGGCCTACTTACAAAAACCCTTTACTTTTTAAGAAGAAACCACAAAATCTACCGTATGCGCTTCACTGTAATCAGGGATTTCCAGCTTTTCTATCATGCGGTGCAACACATCATTCGGAACAGAATGTTCGCGGTTACGGTTTTGCGATAGTAATTGCGTGTAAGGCACTTCCAAATAAATGAGATGCACACGTGCGCCGTAATCGGCAAACATCGGCAGCCATTTACTGCGCAAGTCGCGGTTGAGATTGGTCGCATTAAAGACAAATGACGTATGGGCGCGCAGGTATTCTTTTGCCTGCTCTTTACCCAAACGCACTGCTTCGGCGGTATGTTTGGAATCTGCGGGATCAAGTTTGCGCTCACGGCGAATTTCATCCAGCGACAGCATAGGTAAATGGGCAAGATGTTGCCTGATGTAACTGTCTTTGCCGCTACCTGCTATGGCGCACATGGCGTACACATCAAAGGTCTGATCATCAAATGGCTGATAATCCGGCATTTCGCTACGGCCGTTAAGATAGAGATAGCGTCCGTAGTCGTTGGCGAAAGTACGTGCCTTACCCCAACAAGCATTTTCTTCACAGAGTTCACGAAACAAATCAATGCGCAGCAAAATATCCTGTTGGTCGCAACATATACGACCCAGTACATCAGCTTTAGCCAGCATGGCAAGATGCGCAGTGTTGACTTGCAAACTGGCTGCTATGACGGCTCGCTCAGGATTAGGCTTGTTAATCGCCCATAAGGGCAATCCGTGCAAACGTACAAGTTTAGCGATTGCTTCTCTTACGGCAAACGGAGCGGCAAGTTCGGTATACAGCAAAGTACGGGCGGTATGCTCGCCTTTTTTTGCGTGATGCGGCGAAACGATACGCTCTTTGCCGTTTTCTATTTCACGCTTGGTCGTACTGCGTTTTTCCACATCATGCAACATAGCGGCAGCAAACAGAATATGCTGCTCCTGTTCATCAATCGCTTGAAACTCGGGCAGTTTTAAAAGGGCTTCGCACACCATTTTGGTATGCGTAAATACATCGCCTTCGGCATGCCACTCAGGGTCTTGCGGAACGTCCTTCATATCGGCAAACCAGCTGAAACGACGTTCTAATGCTTGCCAATCAGGAAGTTGACCGGGTATGTAATATGGGAATGTCCACATAATCGTCTTTCTTATTATTGGATCATTGGACTTCAGGCCGTCTGAAACTGCCAGCTTTGCCAATGGTATTTGTCGTAATCGATGAGATGGGCAGGCTTCCAAGTTTTCGTCCAATGAACATCAGTTTTAACGTGTTTGGCTCGCACCAATTTGAAAAGATTGTCGAATTCATTGGATTGAACAGGCAGATTGCCGTTGTTGGTGGCAAAATCAGCGGCGTTACGGATAACAAAACCTTCGCTGCATGCCGCTCCTGTGTTCGGATCGTAGCCGCCAAGCTTGCCGGAAGTTTGTACGCTGTCCGTCCACGGCTCTCCCAAATTAGCGGCAAGCCATTGCGCTAAAGCAATATCTTCATTGGCGTATTTTTGAGTGAAATCTGCAAGCAGCTGGACAATGGGTATTTCTGGCACAGTCGGAAAATCAAACAGCTGCGCATAAAATTTAACCTCTTCCCATGAAAGCCAATGTCCGCCACGGCGGACTGCAAACAGGTAAAAATGGCTTTCCAGTTGCGAATAGGCAATCGAATGAATGCCATACATATTCTCGCCAAAAAGTTCAAGATCGCCTAAATCATCTTTGATTTGCTGCCATCGTTGCAGCAAAGGTTTATCCCACGGATGCTGGGTAGGTGCAGTATGACTACGGGCATAGAGGCCGTGTGCGGCAAAGCAGTTGTTTTGCCCATCTAATTTTTCGGTTAAAACCAATTTCGGTAGCGAGGCAAAATATGAAAGAAAGCCGCGCGGCATAAAGCGGTCGTCTGAAGTCGTGCCGAGGCTAATGGGCGCGTGCAGGCTGCGAGCGTATTTTTGAGGTTCAGTTGTCGTCATAATATTTTTCCTTTTTATTCATTTTTTAATTTTCTTTTCAAGTATTCCCAGCAACTTGTTATATTTTCCCCACCATATTTCCTTGTTTGGAAACCAAAAGTTGGTCGATTTTCAAATTTTCGGTATCGATGATTTCAAACTTATAACCGGCATAAACCAGAAAATCCGTACGCTTCGGGATTTTGCGCAGGGAATACATCATAAAGCCGGCGATGGTTTCGTAGTTTTCCGAATTGGGAAACTCTTCAATATCCAATGCGCGCATAACATCGGTAAGCGGCGTAGCACCGTCCACCAACCATGTATCTTCGGTACGGCGGATAATTTGCGGCTCTTCTTCAGTATTGACCAGCTCACCCATCACAATACTCATCACATCTTTCAGCGTTACCACCCCAACCACCAGCGCGTATTCGTTCACCACTACGGCGAAGTCTTCGCCGGAAGTTTTGAAGGTCTCTAATACATCGTAAAGCGACAGTGTATCGGGAATGAACAAGGCTTTGCGTAATACACGCTTGTCGGTCAGGCGGACGTCTTTTTCTTTTAAAAACAAGGTCAGCAGCGTGTGTGATTCGATATAGCCGATAACGCGTTCCAAATCGCCGTCACACACGAGGAATTTGTTGTGCGGTTTGTCCGACATCATTTCCAACACGGTATCGCTGTCGTCATGTTTGTCAAAATAGGCGATATATTCGCGCGTACTCATGGTGGAAGTGACCGTACGCTCCTGCATATCGAAAATATTTTCAATCAGATAGTGTTCCTGCTCTTTCAACACACCAGCCTGAGCGCCGGCATCAACGACGGCATAAATATCTTCCGAGGTCAGCTGCTCCTGGCGGACGGTTGAAATTTTGAAGAGTTTGAATATTGCGTTTGCCAACCCGTCAAAAACCCAGACAAGGGGTTTTAATATAAAAATCAGAAACATCATCGGACGGACAATGCGTACCGCCACCGCTTCGGGATGGGTCATTGCCATACGCTTGGGCATCAGGTCGGCAATTAAAATAAAGCTGCCTGTAACCAGCGAGAATGTCAGCAGCGACGCAACGGTACTGCCCCAACTGCCTGCGTTTGCCAACAAACCATCAAAATAGGGGCGCACCGCCGCCTCTCCGACGATACCGGCAAGAATGGCGACAGCATTCAAACCGATTTGGACAACGGTAATAAAACTGCCCGGCTGCTGCTGCATATTGATTACATCAAGCGCACGCGTATCGCCGCCGTCTTTCGCCATGACCTGTAATTTGATTTTGCGTGCCGAAGCAAGCGCGAGTTCGGAACAGGATACAAACGCGCTAATGACAATCAGCAGGCACAATAATAGTAAGGCTTCAAAAATATTCATGAAAAAGTGTGTGTATGGTATAGGTTAAAAATATTCAAACAGCAAAGGCCGTCTGAAAAATTCAATTTGATCTTATGCGTGTTATTTGTCAGTGATGCGTGAAGTAAATGATGTTTTGGAATAAATTTTACTTAGAAGTAAGTCATATTTTTTTCAGATAATCTTGAGGAAAACCTCATTATCTAGACAGATAAGGCACGACACTTTCCTTCAATATTTCTATCAACTCTTCATCCATGTATCTGTAATTATCAGGAATATCTAAAACAATCATTTCCTTATATTGCAAAGCACGGGGAAACTGTGCCAGCAGACGGCTCTTATGTTTTTGTTCCATTACGAAAATCTTATCCGCCCATGCGATGTCGTCTATGGAAACAGTATGCCGCGCATTGGGGCTAGTCCCCGCAGAACGTGCCTGTACATTTGGATAACGTCGAAATACGGTTTCAGCGGTAGGACTGCGCCATTGGTTACGACTACAAATAAAAAGTGCATTCATAAAAATTAAAAAAGGCGGAAAATATCCGCCTTGTGAAAACCATCTCGATTGAATCGAAAATGTATCTTTTGAGTTAATCAAACCATTCAGCATCAAATTCATGCTGTCTGAACGGATAAATAAAACCCAGTTTTTGTGCACGTTTGATTTTATTGCTGCGGAGATATATCAAATCCCACTTTTTTTCAGGTTTATATTTCAAAGGATTTTTGCCATGTATACGATGACTGGGGCGTTGCTCTTGATGTCGTCGCCATGCACGGCTACGACTTTGATCTAAATTGTCCATTATCTGCTTTCTAATTTTGTTTCGGAAATCGGGTTCAGCAGCCGCGATTCTTTATGTATTCGATTATTCGGCAAAAAATAGGATGACAAAATTATAGCGAAACTGAAGATATAATGCCAATATTAAACAATTTATTAGGCTCAAAATAGCCAAAGGCCGTCTGAAACTTGAGACACATTTACTGTTTTAATCATCCAGCGCATCTTCATCCAAGGATTTCAACCATTTCAGCTTTTCGCCAATTTTGATTTCCAGTCCGCGCGGGACAGGTTGGTAGAAATCCGGCTCGTCCAAACCGTCGGGCATATAGCTTTCGCCAGCGGCGTAGGCGTTTGGTTCGTCGTGGGCATAGCGGTATTCGCGTCCGTAACCCAATTCTTTCATCAACTTAGTCGGTGCATTGCGCAGGTGGACGGGCACTTCGTCGCTGGCATTTTCTTTGACGAAACGGCGCATTTGGTTGTATGCCTTATAGCCTGCATTGGATTTGGCGGCGGCGGCAAGGTACAACACGGCTTGAGCCAAAGCAAGCTCCCCTTCCGGCGAGCCTAAGCGCTCATAAGTCGCGGCGGCATCATTGGCAATCGTTAAGGCACGCGGATCAGCCAAGCCGATGTCTTCCCATGCCATGCGGACAATGCGGCGGGCGAGATAGCGCGAGTCGGTACCGCCGTCGAGCATACGGCAGAACCAATACAGCGCAGCATTCGGATGCGAACCGCGCACGGATTTGTGCAATGCAGAAATTTGATTGTAGAAACTCTCGCCACCCTTATCAAAACGGCGGATTTGCGCACCCAAACTATCGGCGAGAAATTCGGCGGTTAAGGTTTTCAGACGGCGTGTATCGGCAGCACGTAAAAGTTGTTCCAATAAATTCAACAATCTACGCGCATCGCCATCGGCGGTATTCACAAGCAATTCTTGCGCATCGGCTTCAATCGTAAAATCTTGGTATTCGGGCAAGGCCAACACTTTGGCAATCAGTTTTTTTAGGTCGTCTGAAGACAAGGATTGCAAGACATACACCTGCGCCCTGCTGAGTAATGCCGGATTGACTTCAAATGACGGGTTTTCCGTGGTCGCGCCGATAAAGGTTAATAAGCCGCTTTCGACATAAGGCAAAAATGCGTCCTGTTGCGCTTTGTTGAAGCGGTGTACCTCGTCAACAAACAAAATCGTCGCTCGTCCTTGTTGCAGGGCAATTTCAGCTTTTTCGATTGCCTCGCGTATGTCTTTCACGCCTGAAAATACGGCAGAAACAGGCAGAAACTGTGCATTAAAGCTTTGCGCCAAAATCCGTGCCAGCGTGGTTTTGCCTACGCCCGGCGGCCCCCACAGCAACATAGAATGTGGCTTTCCTCCTTCCACCGCCACGCGCAAAGGTTTACCCCCGCCGATTAAGTGCTGCTGCCCGATGACATCATCTAAAGAATGCGGGCGCAGGCGTTCGGCTAAAGGGGCTTCGGGTTGGCGTGCAAAAAGGTCGGACATAGCGGCTTTCGTGCTGATTGATTGAAAAGAAAACTCGCTAGCATTATACGGTAGTTTCGCAAACACACATATCGGGCCGCATTACGGTATAATACATGCTATTTTGAGAATTCTTCGGACGTTTCAGACGGCCTTGTTTACAGGAAACATCATGACTTCAAAAGCTCTTTTGGCAGCTGTTACATCAGCTTTCTTATTGGGTGCATGCGCTACCGGCGGCGACTCTTTCGGCGGTTTGGGCAGCGGTACGGGTATCGGCAGCAGCGTAGTGAAAATGGCGGTAGACAGCCAATGCCGTACCGAATTAAACAAACGTAACGAATGGCGCGTCATTGCTTTGGCCATGAGCGCGGAAAAACAAGCCGAATGGGAAAATAAAATCTGCGGCTGCGCCAGCGAAGAAGCACCAAACCAATTGACTGCAACTGAAATGATGCAGGTATTGAGTCCATCTACTCGCACTCAAGCTCTTACTTCTGTCGCAGCTAAAACCGTTACCGCCTGCTTCAAACGACTCTACAAATAATTATTCAGACGGCCTTTTTTAATATCGAGGCCGTCTGAATTCGTTTTGACTTTCTATTTGAATTTTAAATATATAGAGAAGAAACCATGAAATACATCAGCACCCGCGGTGCGACCGCACGCAAACAATTCAGCGAAGTTTTATTGATGGGCTTGGCTCCTGACGGCGGTTTGATGCTGCCTGAGCAATACCCTCAAATCGACCGTGCTACTTTAGACCAATGGCGCACACTCAGCTACCCCGAGCTGGCGTTTGAAGTCATGAGCCTGTTTGCCACCGACATCCCTGCTGATGATTTACGCGACATCATCAACCGCACCTACACCGAAGAAGTATTCGGTACCAAAGCCATCACGCCGGTGCGTACACTTTCAGACGGCATCAAAATCCAAGCCCTGTCCAACGGCCCGACTTTGGCATTCAAAGACATGGCCATGCAATTCTTGGGTAATGCGTTTGAATATGTATTGAAAAAAGAAGGCAAAGAACTCAATATCTTAGGCGCCACCAGCGGCGATACCGGCTCTGCCGCCGAATACGCCCTGCGCGGTAAAAAAGGCGTGAATGTCTTCATGCTGTCGCCGGAAGGCAAAATGAGCGTATTCCAACGCGCGCAAATGTTCAGCCTGCAAGATGCCAACATCCACAACATCGCCGTTGAAGGCATGTTTGACGACTGCCAAGACATCGTCAAAGCAGTACAAAACGATGCCGACTTCAAAGCCAAATACCGCATCGGCACAGTCAACTCCATCAACTGGGGACGTATCGTCGCCCAAGTCGTGTACTACTTCGCCGGTTATTTCAATGCCACTTCGAGCAATGACGAAAAAGTCAGCTTCTGCGTACCAAGCGGCAACTTCGGCAATGTCTGCGCCGGTCATATCGCCCGCCAAATGGGCCTGCCAATCCACCGCTTGATTGTTGCCACCAATGAAAACGACGTATTGGACGAGTTTTTCAAAACCGGCGCATACCGCCCTCGCAACAGCGAACACACCCACGTCACTTCCAGCCCGTCTATGGATATTTCCAAAGCCTCCAACTTCGAGCGTTTTGTGTTTGACCTGATGGACCGCGATGCAGACGAAATCAAAACCTTATGGGCTGAAGTAGGCTCCGGCAAAGGTTTCAATTTGGAATTTGTCTTAAACAAAGTACATCAACAATATGGCTTTGTTTCCGGCAAATCGACCCATGCCAACCGCCTTGCCACCATCAAACAGGTTTACGAACAAGACCGTGAATTGATTGATCCGCATACAGCCGATGGCATCAAAGTAGCGCGTGAAGTACGCGAAGCCGGCGAAACCATTGTCTGCCTCGAAACCGCATTGGCTGCCAAATTTGAAGCCACCATCCATGAAGCTGTTGGCGAAGTTGCGATCCCCCGTCCGGCCGCATTGGAAGGCTTGGAAAACCTGCCGCAACGTGTCCGTGTTGTCCCTAATAACGCAACGACAGTAAAAGACATCATTAAGGAAGCTTTGGCTTAACTGGCTGTCTTTGACGACTGAAGAGGCCGTCTGAAACTTTTTCAGACGGCCGCGACTGGTGCTTGAGAAGTGGATAACATTATTGCCAATCCTACCTCATCACAGTCGTTCTTATTATAAAATCAAGGCGTTAAAACAATACCAACTCCTTTTGACTTTCAATTGCAAACATTGTAATGACAAATATTTTCGTTTAGAATTGCATGTTTGCTCTAAATCTGGATTGATATGAAATTTGGATTGATATACAGACAACACAAGCGATATCGAATTTTTCGATGTTGTACACCGCTATCCTGAAGCCGAACGCAACAGCTTGAACCACATCAACCTGCTTGTACCGCAAGGCAAAGTTACCGCATTGGTCGGCGCATCGGGCTGCGGTAAGACCACCCTGGCCAATATGTTGCCGCGCTTCCTTAATCCGGATGAAGGCAAAGTTTTGATTAGCGGCGTCAACATTAATGAATATACGCTCGAAAGCCTACGCAGCCGCATGGCATTCGTCAGCCAAAACGTTGTCCTGTTTAATGGTACGATTGCTGAAAACATTGCCTATGCTCAAGCTGACAAATTCAGTGAAGAAGAAATTATCAATGCTGCAAAAGCAGCCAATGCTTGGGAATTTATCCAAAAAATGCCGCAAGGCCTGCACACTGAAGTTGGCGAAAACGGTTTAAAACTGTCCGGCGGCCAACGTCAACGCCTCGCCATTGCGCGTGCGCTTTTGAAAAATGCGCCGATTTTGATTTTGGACGAAGCCACCAGTGCATTGGATAATGAATCCGAACGTTTGGTACAAACCGCATTGGAAAACCTGATGCAAAACCGTACCACTTTAGTGATTGCCCACCGACTTTCGACCATCGAAAAAGCCGACAACATCGTTGTCATGCACGAAGGCAATGTCGTCGAACAAGGCACTCATCATGAATTGATTAGCGCAGGCGGACGCTATTCCGACCTGCACAGCCTCAGCGAAAAATCAGCCAAACCGGCAAGCAAGTAGCTGAACACTATATTCCATTCTTTTTATTAACCTCGGCCGCCCCAACTTATCCTTTTCAGACGGCCTTATCCGACAGGAAATATCAATGGCAGCATTCAACACCCAGAAAGTCTTGTCCGTACACCACTGGACCGACGCTTACTTCACTTTCACCTGTACTCGTGACGAATCTTTGCGCTTTGAAAACGGCCAGTTCGTCATGGTCGGCCTGATGGTTGACGGCAAACCGCTGATGCGCGCATACAGCGTGGCTTCTGCCAACTGGGAAGAGCATCTGGAATTTTTCAGCATTAAAGTACAAGACGGCCCATTGACCAGCCGCCTGCAACACCTTAAAGTCGGTGATGATGTCCTCATCAGTAAAAAACCGACCGGTACACTGGTTGCCGGCGACCTGAATCCGGGCAAACACCTCTACCTCTTGAGCACCGGTACCGGCATCGCCCCTTTCTTGAGCATTACCAAAGACCCTGAAATTTACGAGCAATTCGAAAAAATCATCTTGGTTCACGGCGTACGCTACAAAAAAGACTTGGCATACTACGACCGCTTTACCAAAGAATTACCCGAACACGAATACCTAGGCGACTTGGTTAAAGAAAAATTGATTTACTACCCGATCGTTTCACGCGAAGAATATGTACACCAAGGCCGTCTGACCGATTTGATGCGCAGCGGCAAACTCTTCGAAGACATCGGCCTGCCTAAAATCAATCCGCAAGACGACCGCGCCATGTTGTGCGGCAGCCCTGCCATGTTGAAAGACACCTGCAACGTCTTGGACGAATTCGGCCTGACCGTTTCTCCGAAAACCGGTGTCCGCGGCGACTACCTGATTGAGCGCGCATTCGTCGATCAATAACGTATCCCCGGCAGCAGGCCGTCTGAAACCCTTCTTTCAGACGGCCTAAACCTTAATAATTTATCCCACATTATGCCTACTCTACTCATCATCCGTCCGTCCAACCGTCCGCAACAAGATATCCAAACCTGCCATGCAGCCGGTTGGCAGGCTCAAGTATTGAGTCCGATCGAAATAGAGGCAGACCGTTCGGCACTAAACAAATTTCCCGAACAATTTAAGCAAGCCGATGTCGTGTTTTGGGTCAGCCCCACCGCTATTGAAACCGCAGCGCCTCATCTGAACTTTTCAGACGGCCCCAGAGCACACATTACCGTCGGCCAAACCAGCCAACATACTTTGGCACAATTCTCCCCCTATCCCGTATTCTCTCCCGAAGATGGCAACGACAGCGAAGCCGTCTTGAGAATGCCTATTTGGAAAAACCTGCCGCCCAACGCCCGAGTTCTAATCATTCGAGGTCATGGCGGCCGTGATTTTTTAGCAGATAAACTGACCAAACTGGGTTTCCAAATCGACATCGCCGAAATCTATTTCAGACGGCCACATGCCATTGATTGGCAGAACTTTAAAACCGAAGACATCGCTGCCGCCTACGTTACATCCGGCGAACTCGCGCGCGAATTTTTCCATCAGATTCCGCCGCAATTTTCCCGATTCTTCGAATCCTTGCTATACTTTACCCACCATCCGCGCATTGCCGATGCGCTTCGCATCGTCGGCGCCAAACATGTAGAAACCGTCACTTCTCTATCCGCTGCACTTTCATCCATGCCACAAAGGAGCCAAGCAGTGAACCCAGTCGAAGACAATAAAGATACCCAACAAGTTGCCAATACGGCAGCTCCGGCGCCTGAACGTTCTGAAAACACCAGGCCGTCTGAACAAATCAAACCTACCCAACCTCAGCAAGTGGAGACGAGCATGCCCGAGTCCAACAATCTCCCACAAAACAACGCCCCTGTTATCATCAAACAATCTGGCGGCAAAGCCTTGGCCGCAGGTGCAACCGTCTTGGCACTGCTTAGCTTGGGCACGAGCGGATTCCTGTTTGTACAGGGTCAAAATGTTTTAAAGAACCAAGAGCTCGAATTCAACCAAAAAATCGACAAAGCTGCATTGGGCGAGTCTGAAAACGCCAGCCTTCTAAAAGACAACCTCAACCGCCAAACCGCTATTCAAGCCGAGTTAGACCGCCTGAACAACGGTCAAAAAAACAATAGCGATCAAATCCTGCAAACGCAGAAAGCTTATCAAGAGCTGCTCAAAGGCCGTATCAACTGGCTGGTTGACGAAGCCGAATCCATGTTGAACACGGCTTCACAACAATTAATGCTGTCAGGCAACCTTCAAGGCGCGGTCAGCGTATTGGAACACATCGACAGCCGTTTAAGCCGTTTTGAACAGCCTGAGCTTATCCCCGTCAAACAAGCCATCAGCAATGATTTGGCCGCACTGAAAAACCGTCCTTATGTCGATATTTCCGCTACTGCCTTGCGTATCGACCGTTTGGAAACAGGTATTTCAGGTCTGCCTTTGGTCTTGGACGGCGTATTGAAACCAGGTGCCGCGCCTGTCGAAGCCACTAATTCAGGAACTTGGTGGGAAACCACATGGGAAAAATCCCTCAATGCCCTCAAAGGCTTGGTTGAAGTCCGTCATCTGGACAGCAACGATGCCATGTTGATTTCGCCCGAACAAACCTACTTCATCCGTGAAAACCTGCGCCTGCGCCTTTTGGATGCGCGCATTGCCCTGTTGCAACACAACGGCGAAGTGTATCAAAGCGATTTGAACAACGTTGAAGCAACCGTGAAGCAATACTTCGACAGCAAATCCCCTGCTACCCAGTCATGGCTGAAAGAGTTGGCCGAACTCAAAGCCCTTGATGTCCGCATGATTTCAGACGACAGCCTGAAAGCCAGCTTGAGCGCCGTTCGCGCTTATCAAGAAGGTTCTCGTACACAAATGACGACCGAAGAAGCTGCACAAACCCAAGCTACCGAGAAAACCGCTTCCGCTTCCGCTCCGGCTGCAGCTACCGAACAAGCCACAACTTCCGCACCGGCTGCCGCTTCCGCTCCTCAGTCTTTGGAAGCACCTGCATTGCCGTCTGAAAACAAAAAAGAACCGGCCGCCGAAGCTGCCAAACCACAAAACCAAACCAAGCCTGCTGCCAAAATTAAAGGAGAGCAAGCATGAAAACCGTCGTTTGGATTGTCATTCTGTTTGCCGCCGCCGTCGGTTTAGCGTTGGCTTCCGGCATTTATACCGGTAACGTGTACGTTGTGGTTGAGCAAACCATGCTGCGTATCAATCTGCATGCCTTTGTTTTAGGCCTGCTGTTGAGCGTATTCGTCTTGTATTTCCTGATTAAATTCGTGTTCGGCCTCTTGAACATTCCGGCGCGTATGCAACGCTTCGGCATTGCCCGCAAAGGCCGTCAGGCTTCTGCCTCTTTGAACAGCGCAGGTCTGGCATATTTTGAAGGCCGCTTTGAAAAAGCCGAACAAGAAGCCGCCAAAGTCTTGCAAAACAAAGAAGCAGGCGACAACCGCACCCTGGCTTTGATGTTGGGCGCGCACGCGGCCGACCAAATGGAAAACTTCGAATTGCGCGACCGCTACCTGCACGAAATCGAACACCTGCCACAAAAACAACAGCTTTCCCGTCATCTTTTGCTGGCCGAATCTGCACTGAGCCGCCGCGATTATCCGACTGCCGCACAAAACCTTGAAGCCGCAGCAAAAATCAATAGCAACTTAAGCCGTCTGGTCCGCCTGCAATTACGTTATGCCTTTGATCACGGCGATGCTGCAGATGTCTTGGCAAAAGCGGAAAAACTGGTCAAAGCCGGCGCCATCAACGATTACGAAGCCGAACAGTATCAAAATTGGGCATATCGCCGCCTCTTGAGCGAAGTAACCGATGCAGGCAGTCTAAAAGCTTGTTTGAAACACATTCCTGAAAGCATGAAATCAGGCGAATTGTGTGTCGCGATTGCCGAAAAATACGAACGTTTGGGCTTGTATGCCGAGGCGGTCAAATGGGTTAAAGCCCATTATCCGCAAACCCGCCAGCCTGAGCTTTTGGAAGCATTTGTCGAATCCGTGCGTTTCTTGAGCGAACGAGAGCAACAAAAAGCCATCGACTTGGCAGACTCTTGGCTGCAGGAACAACCCGACAATGCACCGCTGTTGATGTATCTTGGCCAACTGGCTTACGGCCGCAAACTTTGGGGTAAAGCCCAAGGCTACCTCGAAGCCAGCATCGCCCTGCAACCCAGCGTATCCGCACATTTGGTCTTGGCGCGCGTGTTTGATGAAACCGACCAACCGCAAAAAGCGCAAGAACAACGCAATCTGGTTTTGGAAAGCGTGGCCGAAGAAGAACATCCGGCAGCCCTTCCTCAGCCAAATTGATGTACTGATTTCGCATTAAGCGACAATATGAAATCTACAACAGAACCAACCATTTAATCATTTCAGACGGCCTCAATACATATCTAAGGCCGTCTGAACTTTGTCCAACACACCAAATCAGAAAGCCTCTCTACCATGACTGCTCTGAAAAACGACTCTTTCCTCCGCGCCCTGCTCAAACAGCCTGTCGAATACACCCCCATCTGGATGATGCGCCAAGCCGGACGCTATCTGCCTGAATACAAAGCCACGCGCGCGCGCGCAGGCAGCTTTCTCGATTTGTGTAAAAATACCGAGCTGGCAACCGAAGTCACTATCCAGCCTTTAGAACGTTTTGATCTGGACGCGGCAATTCTGTTTTCCGATATCCTGACCGTTCCCGATGCCATGGGTTTGGGCCTGTATTTTGCCGAAGGTGAAGGCCCGAAATTTGAACGCGCTTTGCAACATGAAGCGGACATTGCAAAACTGCAAGTTCCCGACATGGAAAAACTGCAATACGTCTTTGATGCAGTGACTTCCATCCGTAAAGCACTGGATGGCCGAGTTCCGCTGATCGGCTTCTCAGGCAGCCCGTTCACACTCGCCTGCTACATGGTTGAAGGCGGCAGCAGCAAAGAATTCCGCACCATCAAAACCATGATGTATTCGCGCCCTGATTTGCTGCATAAAATCCTCGACACCAATGCTCAAGCCGTTACCGCCTACCTTAACGCCCAAATCGATGCCGGCGCACAAGCCGTACAAATTTTCGACACTTGGGGCGGCGTATTGAGCGATGCAGCGTTTAAAGAGTTCAGCCTGAAGTACATCCGACAAATCGTTGCCGGACTCAAACGCGAAAATGAAGGCCGCCGCGTGCCTGTTATCGTATTTGCGAAAGGCGGCGGCTTATGGCTGGAAAGCATGGCAGAAATCGGCGCAGATGCATTAGGCTTGGACTGGACGTGCAACATCGGCGAAGCCCGCCGTCGCGTTGGTGAACAAGTTGCCCTGCAAGGCAATTTCGACCCGTTTGCCCTCTTCGGCACACCGGAGTCTATCCGCACCGAAGTCGCGCGCATCCTTGCCAACTACGGCAACGGCAGCGGCCACGTATTCAACCTCGGCCACGGCATCAACCAACACGCCGATCCGGAACACGCCAAAATTTTGGTCGATACCGTACATGAATTGTCCCGTCAGTATCACCGTTAATTAAAGCAGCTCAAAGGCCGTCTGAAAATTCCCAAAACAGGTTTCAGACGGCCTTTTAGCCAGAATTAACCGCAAAACAACTAATCTTCTTTAATTGACCCTATATTTTTTAGAAATCGAGAAAATTATTTTACATATTTCAAAAGATGGGTATGATGTCGTTCTTTTAAATTCATACATTCATTTCAAATAAAATCTATTTTTAGGAACATACACCATGACCTTCCAAGACTATTTGGTCAATCTGATATTAAGCGGCGTGATGATTATCGGCGCTTATCAGTTTTACTTTTATACCCAACGCCATCCTTTACGCAAAGAGATTGTTTGGAATTCTCCAATAGACGAAAAAATCCCATTCTGCCCACGTTGGTCGTGGGTATATAGTTTTCTTTACTACCCCGCTATCCTCTATCTCAACCTTATCGCCACCAACCACCGCCATTTCAACATGATGGCGTTCAGCTTTCTGATGTTGCTGTTTATGCAAATGTTGTTCTTCTGGCTATTCCCTGTTTCTACCCCACCACATTGGCGCAGCATCAATACCGGTAAAACACCATCCGAATGGTTTTTAAAATTTGTGCAAAAGTTTGACCAAGCCAGCAACTGCTTCCCCAGCATGCATGTTTCCGTTGCCACGCTGACTGCATTGCACGCGTTGCCATCTTTGGGCATTGCCGCATTCCTTTTCCCTATCCTTATCGCACTATCCTGCGTGTTTACCAAACAGCATTACCTGATTGACTTGCCTGCCGGTGCGGCACTGGGTGGATTTGCCTATTGGCTCTATCTTTTAGTGGTTTAACGTAAAAAGACTATCTAATTAAAAAGGCCGTCTGAAAACAAAAACACAATTATCGTGTAAATTTGTTTTCAGACGGTTTTTCTATATACTTAATATTTGAAGCTTATCAGCTGACACCTTCAAACTTAAAAACACATCCACTCCCACTACCGAATATGAATTTCTTAAAAGACATCACCTGGACCGAGATTTTTATCTTCGCCCACACCTGCGCCGCACTCGCCTGCATGCTGCGCGTGTTGTACAAACAAAAAAACATCGGTTCAACCTTTGCCTGGCTGATTATCCTCTTCCTTTTCCCCGTATTCGGAACCATAGCCTACATCCTCATCGGCGAGCCGCGTCTCGGTACGGCCCGCGCCAAACGTACCGGCGAAATGAACCGCTTCTACCGCAACTTTGCCGCCACCCATCTTGCCGATATCTATCTCGACATTGCCGACCAAGTCAAATCACGTTACCACGGCATCAGTAAAGTTGCCGAAAAAGGAACGGGGCTGGGCGCAACCAAAGGCAACGCCATGAGCCTACTCTCGACCACCGATGTCATCATCGACAGCATGCTTGCAGACATACGTGCCGCAACCCATTCCTGCCTGCTGGCTTTTTACATTATCGAGCCCAAAGGCCGCATCGAAGAAATTTTAAATGAAATTCTTGCCGCTGCAGATCGAGGCGTTGACTGCGCCATTCTGGCCGATGCCGTCGGCAGCAGGAGTTTTTTTGAAAGCGATTGGGTAGAGATACTGCGCCAAGCAGGCGTTGAAGTACATACCTCATTGCCTGTCGGCATCTGGCGTACATTATTCACGCGTACCGACCTGCGCAACCACCGCAAAATCCTCGTTATCGACAGCAAAATCGGTTACACCGGCAGCTTCAACCTTGTCGACCCGCGCTATTTCAAACAAAACTCCGGCGTCGGAGAATGGGTCGATGTCATGATGCGCTGTACAGGGCCTATGGTTTTGGAACTGTCTGCCGTCTTCTTCGCAGACCTTGCCGTCGAAACCGATGAAAACCTCCAAAACGTACAAACATACCTCAATCAAGCCCAAAGCCTGCTACCTAAAATCCTTCCTGAAAAAATGCAGCAAGGCGATATTGTTGCCCAAATCATTCCATCCGCTCCCGAGCAAGGCAGCTTCGTTATCTACGAAACCATCATCAGCGCCATCTATGCCGCCACCAAACAAATCACGATTACTACTCCCTACTTTGTCCCCGACGAGCCGCTTCTCATGGCATTAACCGTTGCCGCCAAACGCGGTGTCAAAGTAACCCTGATACTGCCTGCCAAAGTCGATTCACTGATGGTGCGCTACGCCTCACGCGCCTACTACCCTATGTTGCTGGAAGCCGGCGTCAAAATCGCAATGTTTGAAGGTGGGCTCTTACATGCCAAAACCATGACCATTGACGAAGACTACTCCCTCTTCGGTACGGTCAACATGGACATGCGCAGCTTCTTCCTCAACCTAGAAATCAGCCTCGCCATCTACGATCGCGATACCACCAAACAAATCTGCCATCTACAACGTAGCTACCTTAAAAACAGCAGCTACATTGCCATCAAATCATGGCAACAACGCTCTAAACTCCGCGGCCTCGTGGAAAATGCCGTCCGCCTGATGAGCCCTTTACTGTAAAACATAAATATTTAGGCCGTCTGAAAAATATTTTTCAGACGGCCTTTTAAATAAAACACTGATAGACAAAATTCTTTATTGACAGATATTCAAGCTATCCCTTCTCTCCCTCTCGGAAAAAGTAAGACTCAACCCATTTCCCAACCAAAGAATCTTTACCAAATTTAACCAAAATATAAACTAATTGATTTTTATAAAAATCCTATTAATTTGAGACTGGAATAAAACAGAATATATTTATTAATATCCATTAAGAATTTGATAATCATTATTATAACAATTAGAATAAGCAGTCAATTTTTTACTTAGGAAAAATCATGAATAAGGTCTCCTCTCCTGTATTCCGCCTTAGTATCATTACACTCGCATTATCAACAAGCTTCGCTCATGCCGAAAATTTGCAACCCGCAGAAACTGCCGAGCTGAATGAAATTAAGGTCACCGGTACTGCCGTACCGACTCGTGTAACCCGCAACCAGCTCGACCGCGAAACTTCGACCGATTTGAAACAAGTCATGAAAGACCAAATCGGTATGGACGTCGGCGGCGGCAACGGCGTGGCACAGTTTTACAGCATCCGCGGCGTCGGCGAAGACAAGATTAATTTGGAAGTGGACGGCACCAGCCAATCCACCAAAATTTTCCACCACCAAAGCCGCTTCCAGCTTGACCCCGCTTTGGTGAAAAGCATCAACGTCGAAAAAGGCACGGGCGCGGCGAGCGCGGGCTTGGGCGCGGTCGGCGGTACCATCCGCGTAACGACGGTTGACGCGAAAGACCTGCTAACGGACGGCAAACCTTTCGGTTTCAAACTCGGCGCGGGCTTGAGCAGCAATAAAGGCTCAACCGGCAACGCGGCGGTTTACGGCTATCAAAACGGCTTCGATGCCCTGTTTGCAGGCAACTTCCTCAATAACCGCGACTACAAAGACGGTAACGGCAATATCAACCTCGGCAGTCGTCTGAAACAGCACAGCTACCTCGCCAAACTCGGCTACGATTTCAACGACGACCACGGCATCCGCCTGACCTACCGTCAGGAATACCAAAAAGGCAACCGCACCGACAAAGCCGAGTTCCAAAACGTTGACAGCTACATCGGCGTGGACGGCACTTATCAAAAAGAGCAGACCTACAATCTGGAATACCGTGGTCGCAACGTCGGCTTTATCGACAAAATCGACGCCAATGTCTTCCAAATCAACACCGATGACACCAAACCGCCTAAAGGCGCTCCTTCTCCAAAAGCCCAAGCTTCCGGCACGGCGCAAGGCGGCGTTCCCATCGGTCAGCTTGAGCTAAGCAAAATCAAAGCAACCGGCGCAAATCTGAACCTCGCCAGCTCCTTCGGCGACGGGCACATGGTGAAATACGGCGTCAACTACCGCCACGAAACCTCCGAGCCGTCCGACAAAGGCGCATGGCTGAAGATTCTCGGACTGTATGACCGCGACAAAGAGAAAAAGGCTGAATACGGCGTTTACGCAGAAGGCATTTGGAACCTGAACCCCGTTACCCTGACCACCGGACTGCGTTACGACCACTTCAAATACAACGCCGCCAGCAAACAAAGCTCGTCGCACGGACAGCTCAACCCCAGCATCGGCGCGATTTGGGACATCAACGACAACTTCTCCCTCTTGGCAAACCTCAATCAGGCAAGCCGTGCGCCACGCCTGAACGAAGCCCTGTTGGCTAACGAACGCGCAGGAGCCGCCGCCGATTTGGACAGCAACCTCAAAGCCGAAACCGCCCGCCGTGCCGAACTCGGCTTTAAATGGCGCAACGACAACTTCAACGTCAGCGGCAGCGTGTTCCACCAACGCATCAAAGACCTCATCGTCTATCGTTGGGCAAAAATCAACAACAACACCGCCTCCATCACCGAACGCGGCAAGATTTACAACGGCGGCACGCTCAAAACCTACGGCTACGAGCTTGACGCGTCCTACCGCTGGGGCGGTCTGACCGCGCGCGCCGGCGTGTCCTACGTCAAACCTCGTCTGAACGGCGACATGTACTACGGCGAAAGCCCGATTCAAGCCGAAGACCACGAAAGCTCGTTCACCTTCTGGAACACCGGCCGCCAATGGTTGACCGGCCTGTCCTACCAGTTTGAAAACCCCAAACTCGAAATCGGCTGGCGCGGCCGCTACGCCCAAAGCGTGAAATACACCGACGTCGCCCGCGGACAAGGCACGATACACGGCAAGAAAGCCGGTTACGGCGTACACGACATCTACGCCAACTGGCAGCCGCTGAAAAAAGACAACCTGAACGTCAACTTCGCCGTCAACAACATCGGCAACAAGCAATACCGTTCGCACAGCCAACGCTTCCCCGACGGCAACGGACGCGTCCCCTTCTACGAGCGCGGCCGCGAGTTTGCCTTGGGCGTGAACTATCGTTTCTGATGATACGAACGACCTTATAAAGAAATTAAAGGCCGTCTGAAATTCAATTTTCAGACGGCCTTTTATAATTCGTAGACAATTTGATTTAAAAGTATTTCCTCCCCCTTGCTAGTTACACAACGGATTGTCCAGTCTTCAAATCTTCTCCATTGGGCTTCTTTTCCGAATCGGTCATGATTTGATTCCTTCTGAAAACTGACTACTCATTCTTCCAATATAAATAAGATCATCTCCAGTGCCGTCTGAAAAAATAAAGGCTGTATTTTTACATTTAACCATGCTGTTGGAGATTGATTCCATTTGTGTGTTTAAAAAATACAATGCAAATATTAATTACACTTTTGCTGTAAACCATTTGACAAAGTCATTTTTAGGAATATAATATTTCTCATATATGATTTTTGTTATATATATTTATTGATAGATAATTTATTCTTAAATAAGGAGCAATAAAATGAAACGAAACTTGGGTACTTTGGATCGCGTAATCCGTATTGTTATCGGTGTAGCACTAATCGCTGCAGCCGCTACCGGACAAATTGGCTGGTGGGGTTGGCTGGGCATCGTCCCTCTGGGTACAGCACTGATTGGCAACTGCGCGCTGTACAGCTTATTGGGCATCAACACCTGCCGCATCAACAAAAAATAAAGAAGGCAAAACATGAGTACGGTCGGACAACTCCCGCGAATTACGCCTTCCGAAGCAATAGCAAAAATCCGTGAGGGCGCGTTGGCAGTAGATATCCGAAGCCAAGCCGAATATCGGGGTGGGCATATTGGCGGCGCATTATCTCTTCCGCCTGAACAGCAGCGAGACAAACTGCCCGATGATACAGCCCCATGCCTGATTTTTTATTGTCTGAGCGGCAAACGTACAACTCAGGCAGAAACTATATTGTCAGCGCTTGGCCAAGGTCGAGAATGCTATATTCTAGAAGGCGGTTTACAGGCATGGAAGGCTACAGGGCTTCCTATTGTTGCCGACCGTGCCGCACCGGATATTATGCGGCAGGTGCAAACCATAGCGGGCAGTTTGATTCTGTTGGGCGTGCTGGCAGGTTGGCTGGTATCGCCTTGGTTTTATCTGATAGACGTAATGGTCGGCGCAGGCCTGTTAACGGCCGGACTAACCAGGTTCTGCGGCATGGCACGCCTACTAGCCAAAATGCCATGGAACCATTAAGTAAAGGCCGTCTGAAAGTTGCTGCTGAGGCCATTATGACTGATAATTCGACCTCCTCATTTGCCAAAAAGCGTGAAAAATGACCATTGCCGACAATCAACCACCCTACGAAGAAGCTACCGCTTTTCTCAAACTTCTGGCCAATCCCAACCGTCTCGCCGTATTGTGCAAACTACATGAAAAGCCGCACAATGTAACTGAGTTGGCTGAATCATCCGGACTGCCGCAAGCGGCAATGTCCAGCCAATTAGCCCTATTACGTGAAGCCGGTTTGGTATCGTTTGAAGTGAACCATCGGGAACGGCAATATTACATTGCCGACCCGAGGGTAACCGAGATGATACAGTTGCTGTATTCCTTTTTCTGCGCAGAAAAATCTTGAAATGTTGCCGAAATAAGATAGTCAAAAAATCTATCTATTTATAATTTTAAAGGTTGTCTGAATCTTTTTCAGACGGCCTTTTCTTACCCTCTCTACTTAACCATCACCCTTTCTTTCAAAGTCTTCAATACGTTCTTCACTGTATTAATCCGCACTTCAATATTTTCCATCTCTGCGGTAAATCGCAGCTTATCGGCTCCGGCAAGGCGGTATTTTTTGTCGTTCTGAATCAATAGGATGATTTCGGTTGGATCGACATTGTTGTTTTTGCCAAAGGTTATCGTTACCGCTTCGCTGGTCGCATCAATGGCATCGATGCCCAATTCTTTTGCCGCAAGCCGTAAGTGGTGGCTTTCGATGAGGGTTTTGACAGGTTGTTCTGGCAGGCCGAAGCGGTCGACGAGTTCTTCGTGTATGGCGTTAATTTGCTGCACGGTTTCGCAGACGGCGAGGCGTTTGTAGAGAACGAGGCGCTCGTGAATATCGGGGCAGTAATCTTCAGGCAACAGAGCTGGGCTATGCAGTTTGATTTCTGTGGTAATGCCCAATGGCGCGTCAAGGTCGGGCTGGCGGCCTTTTTTGAGGTCGCGCACGGCTTGTTTGAGCATTTCGGTGTAGAGCGTGAAGCCGACCTGTATCATTTCGCCGGATTGTCCTTCGCCAAGGATTTCGCCAGCGCCGCGGATTTCTAAATCCTGCATGGCGAGGGTGAAACCTGCGCCGAGTTCGTCTGCCGCCGCGATGGCGTCAAGGCGTTTTTCTGCGTCTTTGGTGATGTATTCGGGTGTGAGCAGGTAGGCGTAGGCTTGGTGGTGGCTGCGGCCGACGCGCCCGCGAAGCTGGTGCAGTTGAGCCAGTCCGAATTTGTCGGCGCGGTTGATGATGATGGTGTTGGCGTTGGGAATGTCGATGCCGGTTTCGATGATGGTGGAACAGAGCAACACGTTAAATCTTTGCTGCAAAAAGTCGCGCATGACTTGTTCCAGCTCGCGCTCGCGCAGTTGTCCGTGCGCCACACCGATGCGGGCTTCGGGCAGCAGGGTTTCCAACCGCTCACGCATATTCTCAATCGTATCCACTTCATTGTGCAGGAAAAACACTTGTCCGCCGCGTTTGAGTTCGCGCAACACGGCTTCGCGCACGCTGCCTTCGCTGAAGGGTTTGACAAAGGTTTTGACGGCGAGGCGGCGGCTGGGGGCTGTGGTAATCAGTGAGAAGTCGCGCAGGCCTTCGAGCGCCATGCTGAGGGTACGCGGAATCGGCGTGGCGGTCATGGTGAGGATGTCGACATTGGCGCGCAGGCGTTTGAGTTGCTCTTTTTGGCGCACGCCGAAGCGGTGTTCTTCATCGATGATGACCAGTCCTAAATTTTTGAATTTAATGTCGTCCTGCACTAATTTGTGCGTACCAATAACAATATCGACCGTGCCGTCCGCCATGCCTTCCAGCGCGGCTTTGGTGGCTTTGCTGTTGTTGAAACGCGAAAGGCTGGCGACTTTCACAGGGAAATCGGCGAAACGGTCGGCAAAGTTTTGCGCGTGCTGCTCGACCAGAAGCGTGGTCGGGGCGAGTACGGCGACCTGTTTGCCGCCCATCACCGCTACAAACGCGGCGCGCAGGGCAACTTCGGTTTTGCCGAAGCCGACATCGCCGCACACAAGGCGGTCCATCGGCTTCGCCTGTGTCAAATCTTTAATCACGGCGGCGATGGCGGCTGCCTGGTCTTCGGTTTCTTCATAGCCGAAGCCGTCGGCAAACGCCTGATAGTCCATCTCGTTGATTTCAAACTTGTGTCCCGATTGGGCGGCACGTTGGGCGTAGAGGTTGAGCAATTCCGCAGCGGTATCGCGCGCTTTTTCGGCGGCTTTACGTTTCGCCTTGTTCCACGCGCCACTGCCGAGCTTGTGCAAAGTAACGTTTTCATGCGCCTGACCGGAGTAGCGGCTGATTAAATGCAGCTGCGAAACAGGCACATAAAGCTGCGCTTCGCCCGCATATTCGAGCAACATCATTTCGTTGGTTTCGTCACCCAAGTCCATTGTGACCAAGCCCATATATCGGCCGATGCCGTGTTCTTCGTGTACAACAGGATCGCCGACATTGATTTCGGCAAGGTCGCGCAACAGGCCGTCTGAAACGGCGGCGTGTTTCTTACGATGATGTTTGCGTGAGCGGGCAACATATTGATAAAGATCGGATTCGGTAATGACCGCGATGTTTTGATCTTCTAATTTAAACCCGTATGCCAACGGCGCCACTGTAATCATCAGCGGCTCATGCGCCGACAAAAAGCCCTGCCAGTCGGACACGCTTTTGGCTTTTAAGCCGTTTTGCTGCAAGAAACCGAGCATGGTTTCGCGCCGTCCCAAACTTTCGGCGCACAGCAAAATTCGTCCGTTAAAGGCCGTCTGAAAATCCTTCAATGCCTGCAACGGTTCATCTGCTTGGCGGTTGACGGCCACGTTTGGCAACGTATGTTCATCACTAAAAATATCCGGCAATACCTGACCATAATTTTTCAGACGGCCTGCAAAAACATCGGCAGAGAGATACAAATGCTGTGGAAGCAAAGGCGGATAGGTTTCGTCTCCCTGCGCCATGGCGTAACGCGATTTGACGTCGCTCCAAAAACGGTTTGCCTCGGCATGAACGTCGCCCAAAGAGACAAACAACGCATCTTCGCCGATATAGTCAAACAGCGTTTCCAGCTCGTTTTCAAAAAACAGCGGCAGATAATATTCCACGCCCGCGCCGAAATGGCCGTTGCTGACGGCTTTGTACACAGCCACATCGTTCGGATTGCCATCGACTTCTTCGCGGAAGCGGCTGCGGAAAATCTTTTGCGCCTCGCTGTCGGTGGGGAACTCGTGTGCCGGCAGCAGGCGGATTTCGGAAACGGGGGAAATGGTGCGTTGCGTTTCGGTGTCAAAGGTTTTAATGCTGTCGATTTCATCGTCAAACAAATCGATGCGGTACGGCATTTCGCTGCCCATCGGGAACAAATCGACTATACCGCCGCGCACGGCAAACTCACCTGCCGCAACAACGTGGGAAACATGGTTATAACCTGCATCCACCAAATCGCTTTTCAGACGGCCTATATCCAAAGTCTGCCCTGTTTTCAGCCAAAACGTGCGGCCTGCCAGAAACGGCACAGGCGGCAGCTTCTGCATCGCCGTGGCAACCGGTACGAACAACACATCCGCCGCGCCGCTTTTAATCTGCCACAACGCCGACAAGCGCTCCGACACCAAATCCTGATGCGGCGAAAAACGCTCGTAAGGCAGCGTTTCCCAGTCCGGCAGGAACACCGCCGTATCGTGCGGACGGAAAAACCGCCATGCCGTCTGAAGGCGCAACGCCTGTTCCGCATCTTGGGTCAAGACAACCTTGAGCTGCTTATGCGGCAGATAACGCGCCAAAGCCAAGGGCAGCGAGCCTTGAGACAGATTGAGCCAACGGGATTTTTCACGGGGTTTGGGAATCGGATAAGTCATGACAAAACAGTTTGTAATAAGTAAATACAAGCACCATAGGCCGTCTGAAAATTTTTCAGACGGCCTTTAGCGATCAAATCAATTTTCAATTTTACTGGATACGGGTTTAAAAGAATATAAGGCCTTACAATCAGACGGCCACGCCTGCCAGTTTTCCAATAAATCCGGTTATCACCAATGCCGCAACGCCCCATAGGCACACGCGCAAAACGGCGGGAACAACAGGCGCGCCACCGAGTTTGGCGGAGACATAGCCTAGTCCGGCCAGTCCGCACAAAGTGGAAACTGCCAAGGCCGGAACAATGGCACTAGAAGCTGTCAATGCAACCAGTAAAGGCAAAATTGCGCCGGCACAAAATGAAGCGGCAGAAGCCAGCGCAGCCTGCATGGGACGGGCGGAAGAAGCTTCGGTAATGCCGATTTCGTCACGCGCGTGGGCGGCGAGCGCATCGTGTTCCATCAAGGCTTTGGCCACCTCTGCGGCAAGCGCATCGGACAAACCGCGGAGGCGGTAAATTTCCGTCAGCTCTTCCAACTCCGCATCAGGATTATTTGCCAACTCAAAACGCTCTTTGTGTAAATCGGCTTTTTCCGTATCCGATTGGCTGGACACGGAAACATACTCCCCTGCCGCCATTGACACCGCGCCCCCGATAAGCGCCGAAACGCCCGTCAACAGCAGGGTTTGGAAATCTGGCGCGGCAGCGGCTACGCCCGTCAACAGCGAGGCAGTGGAAATCAGGCCGTCATTGGCGCCCAATACGCTTGCCCGAAGCCAGTTGTTGCGGTCGCTGAAATGGCGTTCGCTGTGGTGTGAATACATATATGCTCCGATAAATTGGCTGTTTCCAGATGATGATAACATTGTATTGTTTTTTGAAATCAATGTCAGTTTATCCCTTCAAATCAAGCATTCTTAAATCTTTCTACTGCCATTTCAACCTATAAAAACCAACACTCCTCTTTGGATTTTTTCAGACGGCCTGAACGCTTTTATAAGCAAATTTATTGTTCCAAGTCATGGCATTATCACAAGGCAGTTTTGTGCTGCTTGGTTTATCGGCTTAAAGATGCTATCTTTATAAATCTTTCCACTCCTCAATCCATTGAAAGGATGTATCATGTCCGAAGAAAACAAAATCAAAGTAAACGATTTACCTGAAGATAAAAAAGAGCAAACCGAAGAAACCGAGCTGCCCGTTATCAACAACGAAGAAAAACGCGGCGGTCATGGCGAAGGCGGTTGCTGCGGCGCATGCGGCGGCTAATCTTCCGACAAAGCCTCCGAGGCCGTCTGAAAAGTCTTACTTTTCAGACGGCCTTTTCCTTTCTAAACAATTACAGGTAAATCAATGAAAGGATGCGGGAGAAGAATTTAAACCCAACCGCGTTTGTGCTACATTCACATCTTTACAAACCACAACAATCTGCACACGCAGACACACAAGGAAGAAAAAAATGTTTTGGTATATCGTTGGTTTTTTCGCCTTCATCGTTTCCCTGCTTTCCCTTTGGGTCAATGCCAGCGCATTCGGCATGGAAGAGGATGGCACGCCGCAATCCGAATATGAAAAAATGTTAGGATTAGGTGCGAAATTGAAAGATAAAGAGACAGCCGCAAAAGAGCGCGAAGCGGCACGTTTTCACCCTGACGATTAAGCCTTACCGACTGGACAATCTTGCCGAACTGGGCTAATGTTCCAAACGCATAACGCACACCAACACAACTATACGAGAAGGTAAGAGAAATGACTGTACGAATCGAACACGATTTATTGGGCGACCGCGAGATCCCTGCTGAAGTATATTGGGGCATCCATACTTTGCGCGCCATTGAAAACTTTAAAATTTCCACGCAAAAAATTTCCGACGTACCGCAATTTGTCCGCAGCATGGTGATGGTTAAAAAAGCCACCGCGCAAGCCAACGGCGCATTGGGTGCCATCAAGCCGGAAATCGCGGCCGCCATTGAAAAAGCCTGCGACGAAGTATTGGTCAAAGGCCGCTGCCTCGACCAATTCCCGTCCGACGTTTATCAAGGCGGCGCCGGTACTTCGGTCAACATGAACACCAACGAAGTCATTGCCAACCTTGCGCTGGAAGTGTTGGGATACGAAAAAGGCCGCTACGACATCGTCAATCCGATGGACCATGTCAATGCCAGCCAATCCACCAACGACGCCTATCCTACCGGCTTCCGCCTTGCCGTGTATTACAGCATCGGCGAATTGCTCGAAAAACTGGCCATCCTGAAAAACGCCTTTGCCGCCAAAGCCGAAGAGTTTAAAGACGTTTTGAAAATGGGCCGCACCCAGCTTCAAGACGCCGTACCGATGACGGCCGGACAAGAGTTTCAATCTTTCCAAGTGTTGTTGGAAGAAGAAATCCTCAACCTCGACCGCACCCGCTCCCTGCTGCTTGAAGTCAACCTCGGCGCCACCGCCATCGGCACAGGCGTAAATACGCCTAAAGGCTATGCGGCTTTGGTTGTTGAGAAACTCTCCGAAGTCAGCGGCCTGCCTTGCAAACTGACTGAAAACCTGATCGAAGCGACCTCCGACTGCGGCGCATATGTGATGGTACACGGCGCATTGAAACGTACAGCCGTCAAACTGTCCAAAATCTGTAACGACTTGCGCCTGCTCTCTTCCGGTCCGCGCGCCGGTTTGAAAGAAATCAACCTGCCTGAATTGCAGGCCGGTTCTTCCATTATGCCTGCCAAAGTCAATCCCGTGATTCCCGAAGTCGTCAACCAAGTCTGCTTCAAAGTCATCGGCAACGACACCACCATCACTTTTGCAGCCGAAGCAGGTCAGTTGCAGCTGAACGTTATGGAGCCGGTAATCGCCCAATGTATGTTTGAAACCATTTCCCTCTTGGGCAATGCCGCGGTCAACCTGTCCGAAAAATGCGTCAAAGGCATTACGGTCAACCGCGAAATCTGCGAACGCTACGTTTTCAACTCCATCGGTTTGGTCACTTATCTGAACCCATACATCGGCCACCACAACGGCGACTTGGTCGGCAAAATCTGCGCCCAAACCGGCAAAGGCGTGCGCGAAGTCGTACTGGAGCGAGGCCTGTTGAGCGAAGAAGAGCTCAACCGCATCCTCTCTCCTGAAAACCTGATGAATCCTCATCTGTAATCAGGGTTTGAAATCAAAGGCCGTCTGAAACTTTACTTTTAAAATTTCAGACGGCCTTTTCATATTCATATTGATGCTTAATCGATTTTTTCTGCGAAATTCAAAATTAAAAGATAGCCTAGCCGCAGGGTTTGATTTAACATGGTGCTGCCCTATCCTGTTTCCTTCTCCAATTCACGCAAACCGGATATTGACAAAACGGTCAAAATAACATCTTCATTTATTAGGAAAAACCAATGAGTAAAATTACACGCGAACAAATGCTGCAAGTATTCGAAAATCGCTGCTCCACCCGTTATTACGATCCCGACAAAAAAATCAGCCAAGAAGATTTTGCAGCGATTTTAGAATTTGCCCGCCTCTCGCCCAGCTCTGTCGGCTCCGAGCCATGGAAATTTTTGGTTATCCAAAACAAAGCCTTGAGAGAAAAGCTCAAACCTTTCAGCTGGGGTATGCAATCGCAACTGGACGACTGCAGCCATCTGGTGATTATCCTTGCCAAGAAAAATGCCCGTTACGATACCCCGTTCTTCCGCAGCGTTGCCGAACGCAGGGGCCTGCAAGAAGAGCAGCTGGAAAAAGCGTTGGCAAGATACAAAAGCTTCCAAGAAACCGACATTAAAATTGCCGACGACCAACGCGCACTCTTCGACTGGAGCGGCAAGCAGACCTATATTGCTTTAGCGAATATGCTCACAGGCGCAGCGGCCATCGGCATTGATTCCTGCCCAATCGAAGGCTTCAACTACGACAAAATGAACGAAGTATTGGCAGCAGAAGGCCTGTTTGATGCCAACGAATGGGGCGTATCCGTAGCGGCAACATTCGGCTATCGCGCCAAAGAAATCACTAAAAAATCACGCAAACCGATTGATGAAATGGTGACTTGGGTCGAATAAGCAGTGTGTATTCTCAGGGCGGCGAGTGTCGCCCTTTTACTTTTCTAAAAAAGTGAAGCAAATTCCGTAACAACAAATACTTCTAAATTCAAAAATCAAAAGGCCGTCTGAAACCATGTGTCAGAAATCCTAGATTTCATTTCACACCGTTTCAGACGGCCTGATTTAATACGCTTCTACTTAAAACGATACTTTCAAACTGCCGTAGAAGGCACGGCCATGCTCGTTATAAGTTTGTGCGCCGGCAGTCGAGCGGTACAGTTTTTTGTCAAACAGATTGCTGATACCGCCACGGACGGCCACGCGTTTGTTCCAATTGTAGCCTGCGTTGATGCCCCAAATGCCGTAAGAACCGACTTGGGTTTGGTTGCGCTCGGAAGTTAAAGGCGTGATACCTGAACGTAGATTACCGTCTCGTTCCAGTATATTAATCGCTACACCGCGCGGTTTAGTACGGCCGTAGTGGGTAAAGGTCAGGTTGGCATCGAAGCGTTCGTTCGGTGTCCAAGACAGTGTGCTGTTGATGGTGTGTTTCGGCACCAAAGACAATGGATTGCCTTGATAATCTTCGGATTTGTGCATGTAAGTGAAATTGTTGCTCCACTTGAGTGTGTCATGCAACGGAATCACCAAGTTGCCTTCGATACCCGAAATCGTCGCTTTCGGCGTATTTTCCCATTGCAGGAGCCAGTTGCGGATATTGCTGGTGGCAATAAGCTGGTCGCCAATCACGATTTTATTGCGGTACGCATTATGAAAATAGGTCGCCGAAGCCTGCCAGCCGTTTTTGTTGAACTCAAGGCCAATCTCTTTATTGATGCTGGTTTCAGGTTTCAAATTGCTGTTGCCCATGTAGAAACAGCTGACATTATCCGGCGCATTGAGCGGACAGCCCTGACCGCGTGTGTACAGGATAAAGTCAGAACTAGCTTGATACAAATTTGGCGCTTTATACGCACGGGCAATACCGCCTTTAACCAACCAGTTTTCGCCGATTTGATGCGAGAAGTTCAAAGCCGGACTCCAGTTGCTGCCGCTGGCACTGTTGTGGTCGAAACGGATGGCCGGAATCAGATGGGTTTTGTCGGTCAACGAAATATTGTCTTCAACGTAGGCCGCCCAGTTGCGTTGTGAAGTTTTACCGCTACGATGTTCCGACACGCCCGAGAAGATGTTCACAACCTTGCGTGATGGCCGTCCAGGGCCACCGGGAATAGTATCTGTCAGACTTTGCGAGTTAGATGTAGGATCATCCAATTTGCTGTCAGTAAATTCCGCACCGACCGTCAATACATTATCAACACCAAGTTTGAACGGAATATTCGCTTCGCTGCTGAAACGCAGGTTTTTCAGACGGCTTTGAACAAAATCCAAGCCTGTATAGCTGCCTTCCGGACCGCCGGCCAAACCTTCAGGCAAGTGGCTGTTGACTGTGCGCTCATAACTGATCACGTTTTTGGTATCACCCCATTCCCATGCGCCATCATGAGTAAGCGAGAAAGCAGAACGATATAAGCGTGCGGTTTCGGCTTTGCTGTCGGCCAAAGAATTAACTAAAGCAGAACGCGGATTGCTGTTTTGCGTATCGCCGTTGTAGATATTGCCCTGACGGCTGTAACTGCTGTCCAAAATCAGCGTTTGCGAAGGGCTGATTCTCCATTGCAGACGGCCTGCAATGTCTTTATTGCGTACGCCTTCGACACCGGCCGCGCTGTCATTACCGTGTCCGGCATTAATATCGGCAGCATCTGCATCCGTTTTATTCAAATTGCCGTAAACGCGGAAGCCCAAAGTATCTTGGATAATCGGGCCGCTCAAATTAAAGCCGATACGGCGGGTTGCGCCCTCTTTGCTGTCTTGCGGCTGATTGGCGTAAAGATTGACTTGTCCTTTAAACTCTTTAGACACTTTTTTAGTAACAATATTGACCACGCCACCCATCGCGCCGGAACCATAACGTGTCGCCGCCGGACCGCGCAAGACAGTAATGGACTCGATTTCTTCAACCGGCACCCAATTGCTGTCGCCACGCGTATTGCGTTCACCGCGCATACTGATACGCTCGGACTGGCGCGAATTAACCGGCTTGCCGTCAATCAAAATCAAAGTGTTTTCAGGGCCCATACCGCGCAAGTCGATTTGACGTTTGTTGCCACGCTGACCCGTCGCCGTATTGCCGGTCAGGTTGACGCCCGGCATGGTGCGGACAAATTCGGAAATATCGTTGACTGCAGGGCGTTTGTCGATGTCGTCTTTCGAAATACGCGATACACCGAGCGACTGTTGCAGTTGTTTCTCGGCAGTAACATAAACGGTATCGACTTCAGCCTGTTCAACTGCTTTCTCTTCAGCTGCGTGTGAGAATGCGCTGATTAACGCCAAAGGCAAAATGGCGAGTGTGAATGTTTTCATTGCATCGTTTCTCTTGGTTTTGTTTAAAATCAAAATAAAAATTATTTGAGATTTTAAATAAACTTAACAGAGTTTTCAATGCAATTAAGAGTGATTTACAATTAAAAGTTAAATTGTGCTAATAGAAATAACAAAATACCAAACAAGTAAAAAGGCCGTCTGAAACAGTATGAAACGAAATCCGAGATTCCTATCATACCGTTCAGACGGCCTTATTCAATTTTTAATTATTTGCCTGCTGCTTTTTGCAGAAGAGTATACAATTCGTCTTTGAGTTTGAGTTTGGCTTTTTTCAGCTCTTCAATCTCTTCGGCACCGCTGGTAACAGGGTTGTTCACCAAACCGGTAATTTTATCGTCCAGCTCGTTGTGCTCCTCAAACAAACGAGCAAAGTGTGCATCCTCTTGTTTCAGTTTAGAAATCAGATCGCGATATTCTGGAAACATTTTGTTTTCCTCTCTTGTTAATTAAATAAAAAAGTACTGCTGTCAAAAACTAGGACGAATCAATCTTTAGCTTCATTATAACAAACACGGGCGTTTTATCCAGTCTTTTTTAAGTCGAAACTGTTTTACATCAAAATTAATAATATCAACATAAGTTAGCGCCAAAATAGAAAGAAACGGCTTTATAGACGGCTTGCCGACTTGGGCATACAATCGGGCCTATGCGTTTACATAATGGCCGAACCACCCTATTCCGTCATATTAACGGCATGGACGGACAATTTATCCTGCTTGAAAACCATCCTTCATGGATGCCGGTCAATGATGCCGATTTCAACCATGCCGCGCCCCTGCCCGACGGTTTGGCCGTACACGAAGAATCATTTTATCCATTTGAAAAAATAGATACCGCCGAATCGGCAGACAATATCAAAATCTTCAGCGAAGAAGCTCTACGGCTGGAGAAAGAACGCTTAAATGCGGTAGCCTTGGTAGAACTGGCAAAAAATCTTAAAGCCGCCCAAGCTGAAGCCGATTTGGTCACGCTTCTGGAAAAAATGGATTTTCATTTAAAACAAGATGATATTTTCAAATAAGCCCTTCAATCTCAGGCCGTCTGAAACCAAGCACCCGACACAATTGTTGACAATGCAAGAAAAATAGTTCATCTTGAACCAATCCGCAGCACTCCATCCCATATTTTCTTTTCAGCCCATCACAAAGGAATCGAGAACATGTTTTCAAAAAGCGTTACCCTCGCACAATATGACCCCGATTTGGCAGCAGCCATCGCCCAAGAAGACAAGCGCCAGCAAGACCACGTCGAGCTGATCGCCTCTGAAAACTACGTCAGCTGTGCCGTTATGGAAGCCCAAGGTTCGCAATTGACCAACAAATATGCTGAAGGCTATCCTGGCAAACGCTACTACGGTGGCTGCGAATACGTTGATATTGTCGAACAATTGGCGATTGATCGCGCTAAAGAGTTGTTTGGCGCAGAATATGTCAATGTCCAACCGCACTCCGGCTCCCAAGCCAACCAAGCCGTGTACGCTTCTGTTTTGAAACCGGGCGACACCATTTTGGGCATGTCTCTGGCACACGGCGGCCACTTGACCCACGGCGCAAGCGTTAACATCTCCGGCAAACTCTACAACGCCATTACTTATGGTTTGGATGAAAACGAAGTTCTCGATTATGCCGAAGTAGAACGCTTGGCACTTGAACACAAACCCAAAATGATTGTGGCCGGTGCATCTGCCTACGCGTTGCAAATCGACTGGGCAAAATTCCGCGAAATCGCCGATAAAGTCGGCGCATACCTCTTTGTCGACATGGCGCACTATGCCGGTCTGATTGCCGGCGGCGAATATCCTAACCCGGTGCCATTCTGCGACTTCGTCACCACTACCACCCACAAAACCCTGCGCGGCCCTCGCGGCGGTGTGATTTTGTGCCGTGACAATACCCACGAAAAAGCGCTGAACTCTTCCATCTTCCCAAGCCTGCAAGGCGGCCCGTTGATGCACGTTATCGCAGCCAAAGCCGTAGCGTTTAAAGAAGCGTTGCAACCTGAGTTCAAACAATACGCAAAACAAGTGAAAATCAATGCTGCCGCTATGGCGGAAGAGTTGGTCAAACGCGGTTTGCGCATCGTTTCCGGTCGTACTGAAAGCCACGTTTTCCTCGTTGACCTGCAACCGATGAAAATCACCGGCAAAGCCGCCGAAGCCGCTTTGGGCAAAGCTCACATCACCGTCAACAAAAACGCCATCCCGAATGATCCGGAAAAACCATTCGTTACCTCCGGCATCCGCATCGGCTCCGCCGCCATGACTACACGCGGCTTTAACGAAACCGACGCGCGCGTATTGGCAAACTTGGTTGCCGACGTATTGGCCAACCCTGAAGACGAAGCCAATCTCGCCAAAGTCCGCGAACAAGTAACTGCTTTGTGCGATAAATATCCGGTTTACGGCGCATAAACATTTCACCTTGGATAAAATAACAGGCCGTCTGAAACTTCAGACGGCCTTTTTTTTTATTTCAACTTTTCTTTTAAATTTCAAAACTGTTTGCTTCGCTGACTTTGCGTATCATGCCTGCCGCGACAGTATGGTTGGTGGTTTCGTCAATCAAAATAAACGCGCCTTGTGCATGGTTGTCTTCGTATGCGGCAGCAGCAAGCGGCTGTTGGGTTTTGAAACTGACGCTGCCGATGTCGTTGAGCTTGAGCGTTTCGGCGGATTCGACGCGGCTGAGGGTGTTCACGTCCCAAACATAGGCAATTTCGCTGATTTTTACGGGCGTGGTTTGGGTAGTGTGCTTCAGCAAATATTTACGGCGCAAATTGAGCGGAATATCGTCAAACCAGCAAAGCGCGGCTTGAAATTGTTGTTCGGGAACAATGCCGCTGTCGGCTGAAACAATGCTGTTGCCGCGTGAAATATCGATGTCCGTATCCAAAACAACAGTCAACACTTCCCCTGCCTCGGCAGATTCAGTTTTACCGTTGGCATTATAGATTTCGGCAACTTTGGCAACATGGCCGCTGGGTAAAACTTTAACTTCATCGCCCACTTTCAGACGGCCTGCTTCCAATCTGCCTTGATAGCCGCGGAAATCGTCGCTGCTGCTGCCGTCTTGGCGCGCCACGCGTTGTACGGGAAAGTGCGCGGCTTGGTCGGCAGCATTTTGACGGTTGACAGGCAGGCTTTCAAGCAAAGGTAAAAGCGGCAAACCTTGATACCACGGAGTTTGGCTACTGGCATTAACGATATTGTCGCCTTTTAAGGCGCTGATGGGCAGGAAGTGGATTTGTGCTTTGAGGCCGATTTGCTCCGCCAGTTTGCGGTAGGCCTCGGTAATGGCTTGATATTTGACTTCATCAAAGTCGAGCAGGTCGAGTTTGTTGACGGCGACGATGATGTTGGGGCAGCCCAAGAGTTTCAGAATCGCGCTGTGGCGTTTGGTTTGCGGCAGGAGGACTGGCTCGCTGCCTGAAAAATCGACGCGTGTGGCATCAACCAAAATAATGGCGGCGTCGGCGGTCGATGCGCCGGTAACCATATTACGCGTGTATTGTTCGTGTCCCGGCGTATCGGCAATAATGAATTTGCGTTTGGGCGTGGCAAAATAACGGTAGGCCACGTCAATGGTAATGCCTTGTTCGCGTTCGGCGGCAAGGCCGTCTGTCAGGCTGGCGAAGTCAGGCGTTTCGCCGTTTTCAGCAGCGCGGTTGAGCTTGTCAAGCTGGTCGGTCAGTAAGGTTTTGCTGTCGTAGAGCAGGCGGCCGATGAGGGTGGATTTGCCGTCATCGACACTGCCGGCGGTAATGAAGCGTAAAAGCGGAGCGGAAGCTGCGGTCATGATTCTTTCCCATTTCTCGTGATTTCTCAAACTGACTGCTACTTTAAACAGGCCGTCTGAAAATGGGAAAGAATGTTTGGTTGTTAAAAAAGCTGTTTTCGTTATATCGCAAAGCGATGGGATGTTGCCTCACACCATCCGTTTTCTCCGGGTTGCCAACCAACACACAATCGACCCTAAGCACACCATCCCCGCCCCCTGCCAAAACGTCATGGACAAAGGCGCGCTGATCAAAAACGAGGACACTACCGCAGACAATACCGGAATGAAATAAGATGCGCCTGCCAATACGGTCAGGTTGCCGCGCGAAATACCGATATTCCACACTGCATAGCCCAAGCCCATACAAGACGCGGCGGCAACGGCATAGCCGAGCGATACGGAATCAAAACTCAACGTATCCGCGCCGCTGAGAAAATACTCTATCCACAACAGTATCGACACCAGCGCAAAGAAGAAGCCGACGCTGCTGCCTTCCGCTTTCACGCGCGCCGTCAGCGTACAATATGCCGCCCAAAACACTGCGTCCGCAAATGCCATGATGTAGCCGCCGGGATTGGTGCGGACATTGTGGTAGATGCCGGAAATCGACAAGCCGACATCGCCGCCCAATACAGTGGCAATCCCTAAAAACGACAGCACAAAGCCGATGACTATCCACCATTTTGATGGCTGTTTGTTGAAATATACCGCCCCGACGATGGTAAACGTCGGCCACAAATAATTGACCATGCCGATTTCCACCGCCTGTCTCGCGTTTTGCGCAAAACCGACCGAGAGCGACAAACACAGTTCACAACCGACAAAAAACACGCTTGCCCAAAACAAATAGCTGCGGTTGTAATTGCGCAAATGCGGCCGGCCGAAAATCAGCCAAATCAATACGGTGGACAGGGTGTACATCATTGCCGCGCCGCCCACTGCCCCCATATGCAGGCTCAAAGAGCGTATCAGGGAAATGACGAAGCTCCACAAGGCAACAGCAAGCAGCCCGATGGCAGTGGCTTGTTTAGATGAAATATTTTGAGATAAGAAATGAATCATGGCGTATGTGCTAAAGATGGTTTTATTAGGTTTATCGTAGTTTGAATATATCGTTTCTACATTAATTATTTTAACGGTTTCAAGGCCATCTGAAAATGATTGTTTCAGACGGCCTTCTATTTGCAATTAGTCCTAAATATGACTATAATCCGCATCCAATTAGTCAATATCGAGACCAATTTATGAATCAACTTGACCAACTCGGTATGCGCATCAGCCACATAAACAGCGCATTCGACCAATGGATTAAACAGCAAAACACCAACTACAATACCTTTGCCGTTCTCTATACCTTAGCCACCGAAGGCAGCCGCACTCAAAAATACATAGGCGAAGAATGGAGCCTGCCCAAGCAAACCGTTTCCGGCACATGCAAAACGCTGGCCGAACAAGGCTTGCTGACATTTCACGAAAGCGAACAAGACAAACGCGAACGCTTATTATCGCTGACCGAGCAAGGCAAGGAATACGCCGCACCATTGGTGCAAAATATGCAGGAATTCAGCAAACGAATTTTTACCGCCTTCGGTGAAAAACGTGCAGCCCGACTGTTTGCCGATTTGGACGCGTTGGCCGAATTAATGGCGCAAACCCTTAATACTAAATAAGGAGGGCAACCATGTGGAAAATGCTGAAACACATCGGCAAAACACACCGCCGCAAACTCATCACAACCTTCTCTCTCGTCGGCTTGGATAATCTGCTCTTGCTGGTATATCCCGTGTTTGGCGGCTGGGCAATTAATGCCGTTATGGAAGGCAACGTCTGGCAGGCAATGTTGTATGGTGTGGTGGTTTTATTAATGTGGATAATCGGTGCCGCCCGAAGGATAGCCGATACGCGCACATTTACCCAGATCTATACTGAAATAGCCGTCCCGGTCGTTTTGGAACAGCGCAAACGAGAAGTACCGCATTCCGCCATTACCGCACGCGTTGCCCTATCGCGTGAGTTTGTCAGTTTTTTTGAAGAACACCTGCCCATCGCTGCTACTTCGCTGGTCTCCATCTTCGGTGCATGTATGATGTTGCTGATACTGGAATTTTGGGTGGGCGTATTGGCTGTCGCGATACTTGCCCTGTTTTTATGGTTGCTGCCGCATTTTGCCGCCATCAGCGAAAACCTATATTTCCGTTTAAACAACCGGCTTGAACGCGACAACCACCTTATCCGCGACGGCAACGAGCATCAGCTCTACCGCCACTATGGCTGGGTTGCCAAACTACGCGTGCTGATTTCCAACCGCGAAGCCTTAGGCTATCTCAGTATCGGCATGGCGATGAGCGTATTGTTCGGCTTCGCCTTTATACACATGACGCTTAAAGGCTATGGCAGCGCCGGCCATATCTATTCCGTCAGCACTTATTTATGGATGTTTGCAATGAGCTTGGACGATGTACCGCGCTTGGTCGAACAATACTCCAATCTAAAAGATATCGGACAACGCGTTGAACTCTCGGAAGAAAACAATCTTTCCAAGGCCGTCTGAAACCTTAACACACTATCAGGATATATTATGAGTTGGTTTTATTTAATCTTAGCCGGTATGCTGGAAATCGGCTGGCCATTAGGCTTGAAGCTGGCACAACAGGAAGGCTACCGCTGGCATGGCTTTGCCGCCGCGCTTGCCTGCATCATCGGCAGCGGATACTTCCTTTACCTTGCCCAAAAAAGTATTCCGATGGGTACAGCCTACGCCGTCTGGACAGGCATAGGCGCGGCAGGGGCGTTTTTAGTGGGCGTAGCCTTTTTCAACGATGCTGCCAACTTCGGCCGCTGGCTCGGCGCATTTCTCATCATCTCCGGCGTCGTAGTGATGAAACTCTCCAGCGGAAACTGAAAATCTCGTTTCTATCCAATCCAAGGCCGTCTGAACAGGTATGCTCAGACGGCCTAATACCTTCCCGAATATAACGAAATCATCTTAAATTAAAACCAAGCATTCTTTCCTTTTTTCAGACGGCCTGTTTAAAGTGGCGACTGTCCATTATTCAAACAATCGGTTATAGCCGTCCAACAAAGGAATCCAAATGAGCCAAGCCAATCCGCTTCCACCCGAACTCTCCGTCCAACTCTCTGCCCTATCCCCCACCCAACTTGCCTGGCTCTCCGGCTATTGCTGGGCGCAAAGCCAAAGCATATCCGGAGCAGCAGCCGAACCATCTGCCCTGCAAACAGCTGCCCCGACAGTCAGCCGCCGCGTATTAGTCCTCTCCGCCTCCCAAACCGGCAATGCACGCAGCGTTGCCGAATCCTTACACGCCAAACTTCAAGCCGCAGGCGTAGAAGCCCGCCTCAGCAGCGCAGGCGATTTCAAAAGCAAAACCCTGCCCGACGAAGACATCGTCCTTTTGGTTACCTCCACCCAAGGCGAAGGCGAACCGCCCGAAGAAGCTCTGCCTCTGTACAAATTCATCTACGGCAAAAAGAAACCTGATCTCAACAAACTCACCTTTGCCGTCTTAGGCCTTGGCGATTCCTCCTATCCCAACTTCTGCCAAGCAGGCAAAGACTTTGATGCCAAATTTGCCGAACTGGGCGCAGGCCGTCTGAACGACTTGGGCATTTGCGACTTAGAATTCCAAGCCGATGCCGACGCATGGATTGCCGCCGTCGTACCCAAAGTGGCCGAATTAGCCGCCCAAGCAGCAAGCCCAAGTACAACCGCCGCACCAAACAGCTCAGCCACACCAAGCAGCGGCACCGTATACACCAAAGAAAACCCCTACACAGCCACCCTATCCGTGCGCCAAAAAATTACCTCGCGCGATGCGGAAAAAGATGTCGAACACATCGAAATCGACCTCAGCGGCTCAGGTTTGCATTATCAGGCAGGCGACGCGCTCGGCGTATGGCCGCTAAATGCCGCCAACCTCGTTCAAGAAATCCTTGACCTCAACCAACTGAACGGCAACGAAACCGTCCAACTTTCAGACGGCCGCGAAACCGACATCCACACCGCCCTGACCGAATCCGCAGATATTACCCAAAATACACCCGCCTTCGTCCAACAATACGCCGAATTAACAAACAACGAAGAACTCAAAACCATAACTGCAGATAAAGCCCAACTGGATGCCTACCTCGCCGCCACACCGCCCGTAGGCGTATTTGCCGCCCATCCACACCCACTGGATGCACAAACTCTATACAGCCTCTTCCGCCCACAAACCCCGCGCCTTTACTCCATCGCCTCCGCACAAGACGAAGTCGGCGAAGAAGTCCACCTTACCGTAGGCGTCGTCCGGTTCAACCACCACGACCACACCTACACCGGCGCAGCATCCGGCTACTTGGGCGAACGCCTCGAAGAAGGCAGCGAAGTCCGCGTCTTTGTCGAACCCAACCCCAACTTCCGCCTCCCCCAAAACGGCGACACTCCCATCATCATGATCGGCGCAGGCACAGGCGTCGCCCCCTTCCGCTCCTTTATGCAACAACGCGCCGCCAATGGCGACAGCGGCAAAAACTGGCTCTTCTTCGGCAACCAACGCCTGGCCGACGACTTCCTCTACCAACTCGAATGGAGCGAATGGCGCAAAGACGGCCTCCTTACCCGCGCCGACCTCGCATGGAGCCGCCAAGGCGAACACAAAGTCTACGTCCAACACAAAATCGCCGAACGCGCCGCCGAAGTTTGGAACTGGCTGCAAAAAGGCGTACACATCTACGTCTGCGGCGACGCTACACGCATGGCACGCGATGTCGAAAACGCCCTGATCGAAGTCATCGAAACCCAAGGCAAACTCAGCCGTGACGAAGCCGAAGACTACCTCAACGACCTGCGAGAAGACAAACGCTACCAACGCGACGTTTATTGATTGGATAAACAAAAATAAAGGCCGTCTGAAAGCTGAATTTCAGACGGCCTTTTTAAAGAGCCTGCTCGGATTGTTATCAATTTACCCGGTTTTGCATTATAATTGTGCAAATTTGACTCACTTGAAAGAAAATAAATTGGAAGGATTACAACAACTTGTAGATTTATTGGTGGGTTTTGTCGATTGGATATTGAAATTACTGGCATTCTTGTTTTAAACTACGTTCCATTCTTTTATACATTAAAGACGTATTTCCATCATGCAAACCGCGCAACGCTCTGCTACTTTCTTCTATTGGTACCACACAAACGTGCGGTACTTTTTTGCGCTTGTCTAAAACAGACCAAATTGAAAATACGCAAATTAGAGCCGCCTCATTTGAGCGGCTTTTTTTATACCCACCATGGCCGCTTAAATCCACCCATTTTTAAGAAATAAGGAATACAGCCATGACTGCCTCAACTAAAATCCACAGCCAAACACAAATGTTACACACCTGCCGCATGGTCGTTGACAGCAACAGCCACCACAGCATGCTCAACATGCACACTTTGCCAGATTCGCCTGACAACCTCATCAGCGAAGCCCTGATTCCGCAAGTGCGCACTATCGCGACTTTGATTGCCGCAGAGCGCCACGACTTCAATCAAAGCAGCCCCAACGTTTTTACTGATGAAGCAGATTTCTTCGCAGCGCGTATTTTGGTTTTGGGCGTACGCCGTTTCCATTTGGATATTACCCTGCTGCCCATGCTCAAAACCGCCAACAAACGCGCCGAAGCTTTCGCCAAACGCCATCACATGCCCTTCTCTCCCGCAGAAATGCAAATGTCCCTGCACACCCGCCGCCCTGCCAACCTGCTGATTATCGAAACCGAACACAAAATGCCTGCACTGGGCAATCTGGCCGCCAACAGCCGTGCATTTGCCGCGCAACTTTCCAATATTATTTTGTAAAACTACTTGAAAAACAGGGAAATGGTTTAATATTAGGCAAACACACTCCGCCGAAATCTCGGCAAAGACAAACCTCTCTCAGGAAAAACAATGAAAAAACTGATTGCCTTAGCCGCCCTTTCCACTTTTGCCCTCGCTGCCTGCAAAGACAATACCCAAGCGCAGCTTGAGCAGCAACAAAAACAAATCGAAGCATTGCAACAACAGTTGGCACAACAAAACGGCCAACAAGAAGACAATACGGTTTACCAGCTCACGCCTGAAGCTGTGAAAGACACCATTCCTGCCGAAGCACAAGCCAACGGCAACAACGGCCAACCGGTAACCGGTACAGACGGCCAACAATACATCTACGACCAATCCACCGGCAGCTGGCTGCTGCAAAGCTTGATAGGTACTGCAGCCGGTGCATTTATCGGCAACGCATTGGCCAATAAATTTACTCAGGCGCGCAATCAAAACAGTCCGATTGCCCGTCAAGCCCGTGCCAACTATTATCAAACCGCACGTCCAAACGGACGCACAAGTCAACAGCTGAATACGCGCACCCTGCGTGCCCAACAGCAAAATGCGCAACAACAAAACGCTCAACAGCAACAGCGTTACCGCGAAACTACGCGTCAGCCTTCCAACTACCGCCGCCCAAGTATGGGTCGAGGCTTTGGCCGCCGTCGCTGATTCGGCTGATATTCCATCTTTGATATAAATACGCACAATATAAAAGGCCGTCTGAAAATCAGATTTTCAGACGGCCTTTGGTTTTCTCTATTTTCTTATTGCAGACTTGTCAGGTCTGTTTGTATGCGTTATGCCCAAAAGTCTTGCGGAGCGTCCAATACGGGTTTAACGATGCCGGTACGGATGGCAAAATCGCCAAAACCTTCATCATCTAAACGGTTTCGAGACCAATCTGCCACCCAGTCTTCGACAATTTCAAGGATTTCAGGTTCGGTAATGTTTTCTTTAAACAGACGAGGAATGCGTGTGCCTTCACGGTTGCCGCCTGCGTAAAGATTGTAGCGGCCAACCGCTTTGCCGACCAAACCGATTTCCGCCAGCATGGCGCGGCCGCAACCGTTGGGACAACCGGTTACGCGCAAAACGATGTATTCGTCTTCCAAACCATATTTGGCGAACATTTCGTCAATTTTATCGGAGAATGTCGGCAGGAAACGCTCAGCCTCCGCCATCGCCAGTGGGCAAGTCGGTAAGGCAACACAGGCCATGGAGTTTTCACGCTGGATGGTAATCGATTTGCTGATAAGGCCATGGTCTTTGGCGATTTTATCAATCGTGTCTTTCAATTCGGGCGGTACATTGGCAACCACAAGATTTTGGTTTGCCGTCAGACGGAAGTCACCGGGATGGATTTTGGCAATTTCGCGGATGCCTGTTTTCAACGGCCTGCCGGGATAATCGAGCAGGCGGCCGTTTTCAATAAACAAAGTCAAATGCCAGTTGCCTTCATGCCCTTGTACCCAGCCGATATGGTCGCCGCGATGGGTGAATTTGTAAGGACGGATGGGTTCAAATTTAATGCCTATGCGTCTTTCGACTTCTTCTTTGAACACATCCACACCGACGCGTTGCAGCGTATAGCGTGTACGGGCGGCTTTACGGTCGCTGCGGTTGCCCCAGTCGCGCTGGGTGCTGACAACGGCTTCGGCGGCGTTGAGGGTGTATTCGAGCGGAACGAAACCAAATTCGTAAGAAGTATTCGGATAGGTTTTGGTATTACCGTGTTCGCTGGATAAACCGCCGCCGACCAATACATTGAAGCCCACCAACCTGCCATTTTCTGCAATCGCCACAAAACCCAAATCGTTGGAATGAATGTCCACATCGTTATCGGGCGGAATCACGACGGCAGTTTTGAATTTGCGCGGCAAATAGGTTTTACCCAAAATCGGCTCTACGTCGTCGGCAATTTCTTTATTGCGCGGCTCGGTCGGCTCGGTCGAGAACACTTTTTCGCCGTCCAGCCAAACATCGGCATATGCCATGGTACGCGGCAGAAGGTGCATACTGATACGTGCCGCCCATTCATAGGCTTCTTGGTGCAAAGTGCTTTGCACTGGATTGCTGGTACACAACACATTGCGGTTGACATCGCTGGCTGTGGCAATGGAATCCAAACCAAGTTTGTGCAATGCCTGATGTGCCTGTTTTAAATCGGTTTTCAGAATGCCGTGGTATTGGAAGGTTTGACGGTTGGTCAGGCGGATGGAGCCGTAAATCGTATTTTCACCGGCAAATTTGTCGATACCCAGCCACTGCTGCGGCGTAATGATGCCGCCGGGCAAACGGCAACGCAACATCATGTTTTTTAAGGGTTCAAGCTTTTGTTCGGTACGCTCAGCACGGATATCGCGGTTGTCCTGTTCGTACATGCCGTGGAAGCGGATAAGCTGAAAGTTGTCGGCAGTAAAGCCGCCGGTAAAGTCGTCTTTCAACTCTTCCTTAATCGTGCCATGCAGATAATCGCTGCGCTCTTTCAAGGCTTCGTTGCCGGAAAGCGGTGTATCAGGCAGCTTGGCGCGCGGGTCGGTTGTGGTAGCAGTCATTGAAGCACTCCTTATTTTTGGTATAGGCGTTACTTTAATGAGGCCGTCTGAAAATGAGAAAGAATGGTTTGTTTGTTTTAAAGACGATTTTGTTATATCGGTTTGAAACATAAAAAGGCCGTCTGAACTTTGCTTTCAGACGGCCTTGATATTGGACGGGACAAACCGATTAGGCTTGTTTGTTCCAACGTTCGATGGATTCTTTGATGACTTGTTTCGCTTCTTCTACATCACCCCAAGATTCAACTTTAGTGGTACCTGCTTTTTTCAGGTCTTTGTAGTGGTTGAAGTGGAACTCGATTTGTTTGATCAGTTGTTGCGGCAAATCGGCCAAAGTTTTGTAGGCGTTGCCGTTGTTGCGGTCGTCGGCCGGAACGCAGACGATTTTGTCGTCCACTTCGCCGTCGTCAACGAATTTCATCACGCCGATAACGCGTGCTTCCAGGAAAATACCGGTTGCCAAAGGCTGCTCGGTCACCAGCAATACATCCAATTCGTCGCCGTCTTCGTCCAAAGTTTGCGGAATGAAGCCGTAGTTGGTCGGCTTGGCGAAAATTGCCGGTTCAACGCGGTCGAGTTGGAAAGCGGCCAGTTTGCGGTTCCACTCAATTTTGTGATTGCTGCCCGCAGGAATTTCGTTGACAACGTTGATGATGCCGCCGTCCACGTCGCCCGGGGTCAAGATTTTATTGAAGTCTGCCATGATGGTTTCCTTTGATTTTAAAGAGAGTCAAACGGTGAAAGTATAGCAAACCCAAGGCCATCTGAAAATGTGAAACTGTCGTATTCAGACGGCCTTTTTGGCATTCATCCTTTTGACCAATTCTAAAATTGCGCGTTTATTGGAAGGAGAAAACACTTTTTCCGCCGCTTCTTCCGCGCTAAACCAACCGTAGGCAACGTGTTCGTCCGGTTGTAGGACGATGGGCGTATCACGTGGAATTTGGGCGGAGAAGATGTGTTCACGGTTTTCAAAAACGCCTTTGGGATAGCGATGGCGCCAGTGATGATAGATTTCATAAACGGTGCTGTCGTGCCAGTTTTCCAGCTGTCCTTCTGCAAGGCGGATACCGGTTTCTTCCCACACTTCGCGCCATGCGGTTTCTTCGATACGTTCGCCTTCTTCCAAGCTGCCGGTAACCGACTGCCAAAAACCTTGCGGCGCCGTGCGTTCAATCAGCAGGATATTGCCGTCTTTATCATGCAAAACGACCAAAGCGGAAACGGGATACTTCAAAGGCTTACCGCTCATGACTTATCCTTGCCGGTTTGGTTGGGGAGGCTGATTTTTTGTAGTAAGTAAGCCAAAAGATTTTCCATGTATCACTCAAAAATGGGGAATTGATATTCAGACGGCCTTTGCCGGAAATCCGCAAAGGCCGTCTGAAATTATACCTGATTTAACTGCGCCAGTTTCCAAGACACCAGCTCTGCCGCTTCTTCCGGCGAATTGGCCTTCAACCCTGCTTCGCCAAAATACGAAATTTTAGGCAAATCACACAAAAACTTATCGACGTCTTGCGCCGTCAAAAAGCGGCCGTGCAAATCGAATCCGACATTTAAAGCACGCCCTTTGATTTCCGCCACCCTGTCATGCAAATGGCCGTACAAGTGATACCAGCCCTGATAACAGCCGTCCCACTCCTGAATCGGATAGTGAAAGAGAACCAGCGTATTCTTAATTTCCGGCAATTTGAGTTTCAAATACGGCCGTATGGACGACAGCAGCGGATGGCCGTCATGCTTGGTTTGGCTGCGGAAAAAATCAGCATGCTGCCGAATCACATGATCATGATTGCCGTAAATCAAGTGATGTTGCCCGTTCAAACGCGACAAAACGCGCTCTATCTGCTTATGGTCTTGGGCAAAGGAAAAATCGCCCAAGTTGTACACCGTATCTTCAGGCGTAACGGTTTCATTCCATGTCTGAATTAAAAATTCATCCATCTGCTCCACGTTATCGAACGGTCGAAATTGCGGGCAGAATTTGGCAATGTTTTTATGTGAGAAATGTAGGTCTGATGTGAAGTAGGTTTTGCTCATGCCGTGCTCTCTGCGTTGCAAGCTTGAATCGTATCACGCGTGGGCGTATGCTGAGTAATGTTTATTGTGTGCTTCAAGGAGTTTTTATGCGTTTGGTTATTGCCGCGCCGGCCAACGGCGCAATATTGAAAGACGCGCTCAAAGCGCATCTGCAAAACGACCCGCGCGTCAGCAGCTTGGTCGATTTATCCTCGCCCGAAGGAAGCTATCCGCAACTCTCGTTTGCCGCGGCCGAAGAAGTTGCAGCAGGACGCGCCGACCGTGCGCTGTTGATTTGCGGCACCGGCGTGGGTACGGCAATCGCCGCTAATAAAGTGCGTGGCATACGGGCGGCTACAGCGCACGATTTGCTCACCCTTCGCGGTTCAGTGGAAAACTATAACGCGCAAGTTTTGTGTATGGGGCAAAACGTCATTGCCGCTCCGGCCGCTTGGGCATTGGTCGATATCTGGTTGAATTTGCGCCACGACACAAGCAGCGGCTATGCACCTAAGGTTGGCGAAATCGAAGCATACGAGCGCGGAAAATAAATACGCATTGCCCCATATATTTTCAGACAGCCTTACAACTGTCTCAAAAACGCCTGAATGAACGCGATTTTATCCAATTCCGACATAGCATTGAATGCTTCCTGATGCTCGTGGATGTAGTCGATTAAAGGATAAAATTCTTCATCAACATGGCGTTTGTCGAGTTTGCGGCCGATATTGCCTTCGTTGCTTCGTCCTAAAAACTTGGAAATCAGGTAATACGGCGATTTGAGTTTGAACAGCATTTCGCCGTTTAGGGCATCAAATACCATAAAGCCTTCGTGTTCCACATTTTTCAGACGGCCTTTCAGCTCGCCGAACGTGATGTTTTTCAGCATTTCAGGACGGCGAACGCCGTATTGTTTGCCGATTTCGTCCAATTCCGCTTCAGTAAACTGACGGCCTGTCGCTACATCGATGCAGCCGATTAAGGTTTCCCCCAACTCTTCGCGGATGATGTGTACGTCTTTCGCGTCTGTGATTTCAAACAAAAAAGTATGGTTCGGATAAGCGCGGAACAGGGTTTCGTATTGCGCGCAGTGTGCGGCGGTCATGTCTGCAAACGCGCTGTCAAGCGAGCCGGTGGTCGAATACAGCACTTTGCCGTCAAACGCCGCGCCGTGGGACGGATGGTCGTCTGAAAGCGAGACGAAAGTGCAGCAGCCGAGGAAACCGTTTACTTTTACCACCGCATCCACCAATCTCTCGTCGCTGATTCGGATCGGATAACGGCTGCCTTTGGCAATACGTTCCGAATAATTGAACACTTTTTTAAACGGGCGCACGATAATGCGGTTGTGCGCGTCGATAATCAAACCGCGCATTTCCAGCAGCGCATCGTCGAAGCGGTTGTTATAGAACACGCTGCGTGCGTATTTCAACACGCGCAATTCAGGGTAACGCTTGGATGCTTTGGCAGTAAAGTTACGGCTGCCGTTTTGCAGATAATTTTCGGTGACGAAGGTTTGCTGTGCCTCATCAAACACCAGCGGCTTATGCTCGATAACCTGCATCTGTTCGATTTTTTCTAACTGTTCCGCATTTGCCGGCTGCACGGCCTCGATATGGATTTCGTTTGCCACTCGGTTTTGGTTCAACTTGATATACGCCGCCAACACGTCATGCTCTTTTACACCGTGCAGGTTGGGATAGAAATTGTGCAGTCGATAAACTTCTGTTTCAAAACCGCTTTTCTCCGCCTGATCCAATAAATGACGGCAACGCGAAGCTTTTTGGTTGGTATTGGAATTAATGATCAAAATATTTCGATTCGGATTTTGGCGTCCAAGTCTCAAAGTTTCAGTCATCAAAGCATTACCGCGTTTTTGCGCCTTATCCACCGCCTCGCCCGACCAACGATATTCACCGTATTCATCGGTAATGAACAAATCGTTTTCAATACGGACAACTTCCGCATCCTGATACTGCGCTTTAAATTCCGCGGCTTTTTGTTCGGCAAACGTCGATTTTCCCAAACCTTGATGACCGCGGATTAAGATAAATTTTTGCATTTTGTTTCCTTATTCTTTTTCTCAGCTTACCCTGAATAAATAGGCCGTCTGAAAAATATTTCTACCCTTTTTTCAGACGGCCTTAGCTTTAGTTCACAGCTGCCAACGGCGTTTTCTCAATCTCATCTACCCAGAAATCTGTACCCATGCCTCGTTCGGCAAAGGAACCGATCAGGGAGAATACTTGGTCGGAGAAGCCGCCGATGTTCAAGATATCGTGACGGTTTCGTGCTTGAGCCTTAGTGTAGGGCTGGATATCCAGACAAACGAGTTTGGCTTCCGGACAACGTCTTTTCAGAATATCCCACTCTTTCATCAGACTGGTTTTGCCACCCCATCGTTGGCTGTCATCTGCCCAACTTTCATTGTCTGACACGATGACGACCAAATCCACGTCGGCTTTTTCACGGTTCAACATGGCGAGCGGTGCGCTGCATGCCGTTCCGCCGCCGCCGACATTAGCGAGTTTTTCGGCGTTGGTCATGATGCTGTCGCGCGGGTTGAGCTTCACGTTTACCGTGATTTGTTCAAACGGTATCACGCGGGCTTGCGGATTGGTACGTAACATGGCGGCGGACACGAGCGCGGCAATATCGATGCAGCGGGTTTTGCTGGTCGCGCTGCCGCGATAGCCGGTAGCCGGGCTGTGCATGGAGCCGGAGACGTCCGGACAAACCACGACTTTGCCTTGGATTGCCGGTACGTTTTGTACGGCGGTTTCCATCGCATCTTGCAGGGCTTCGCGGATTTCAGACGGCATTTGGTCAGATGTCGCCTGATACGCAGTCAGCAACTGGTAAGGCAGAACACGGGCGCGGGCAATGGCGGTTTCGTCACGCAGTTTTTCTGCCACCATTTTGATGTTTTTGCTTTTCGCAAATACTTCGTGGCGCAGGAAAGTGTTCAGGTTTTGACGAACCTGCTGCCATGAGCCGTTGCGGGCGATTTGCGCCCAGTCGCCGCTGTTCAATTCTAAAGCTGTAAGCATTTGGAAAGGAACGTTGGGCAATTCGCCTTGGCGGCTTTGTTTGTAGTCTTCAAAAGCGCGGGTAATGGGTGGCAATGCTTCGCGGTCGTACGGTTTGCCGATCAGCCATGCAAACCATGCGGCACGCCATGCTTCACGCGGTTTGGGGTGCACCATTTTGACCACGTCCGCCAGCGACGGCGAATGGCCGATGGCGGCGTTCAACAGTTGTTTTTCGGTGGCGGTCAAAAGCCAAGTCTGCATCAATTTTTTCGGACGGTTGCCGAAAGATTTTCTGCCGACTGCGCCGCTGCGGATAATTTGTGCGAAGTTACGCAACATTTTACCGTTGTCCACTACTTGGTCGAATACGCGGGCGAGCATGTTCACGTCTTTTTGCGCCAACACGGCAAGCAACAGCGCAGGCATATCTTTCATCAAACCTTTTTGACGAGCATATACGGCAGTTTTGGCGATAAACTCGGCATCCAGGCTTTCTGCCAATTTCAACACTTGGTCAAGCTGACTTTGGGCATCGGCATAGAAGGTATTGTTCAGACAACCGGTAGCAGCAAGCTGGGCCAGCTGTTGTTTGGGCGTCAGCGTGTAGGCGATGCCGCCGGCTTCATTATAGGTATCGGTTTTAATCAAACGGTTTTTAATCGATTGAAACAAGGTAGTATTAGCCATTTTCATTTTCTTTCATATTGTTGGTTTGAGGCCGTCTGAACTTGTTTTAGCTTTGTTTTTCAGACGGCCTTGAATGGGGGGCAGTGTGGCGGCTAAAGATGAAGAGAAGCGTTTTTAACTGAAAGCTAATGTATTCTCTTCCGGGCATCCGCCTACTGCCGAAGGGCGACTAGATTTACTAGGATCATTCAGGTTTTAGCAGAAAAGGAATGTAATCCTAATGGCATTCACCCATAAGGGGTGGTACATTGGGCAACAAAGAGTGGAGAAATTTTTACGCGCTCTATCCTCTGAGCTACTCTGCCATAGTTGGCGGCAGAGACGGGATTCGAACCTGCGACATAAGGATATCCATGTTGTAGTTTCCCCAGGCATTTGCCTGCCATATTGGAAAAGGGTGGGCGACTAAATAAACAAGACGTTCAACGTCTATCAGACGAGACAGGATTCGAACCTGTTAATCCAAATGTAGTCTTGTTGGCATTCGCCCTGTAACCACACAGCAACTAAATTTACGGAAAATTTTTCTCCGGTAACTGTATTTCCCGAAGCATCTGCTGTATCGTTACATTCACAACATAGCCAACAGCGTGCCAAGAATAAAATTTTTATAAAAATAATTTTTAATTAATTGAATATAAAGAAAATATATTTTAAAGTAGCTTTTATCGGTAAGAAACGTAGAATACTAAAAAATATATTTATAGATAATTATATAGAAAATAAAATATACAAGGATATATGATGAGATTCGATGATTTGGACAAACGCTTGCGGCTAAATAAACAGCAAATTTGTATTGGAAAAAATAATTTAAAGGCCGTCTGAAACATGAATACTATCCCTAAAAAACAAGTCGCCGTCAGTTTTCTCGGTACGGTGTTGGACAGTGGTTTCGGTCAAGGGCGTTGGCAGAAGTGGCGGCCGAACGTCGCCATGAATCAGCGTCAGGATTTCCATCTTGACCGCATGGAACTGTTTTATGCGGAGAAATACCACGAGCTGGCGGATCATGTAAAAGCCGATATTCAGCAAGTATCGCCGCACACAGTCGTCAATCTCGTGCCTATGGAGCTGGCAAACCCGTGGGACTTCTCCGAGGTTTATACCAAGCTGCACGATTGGGCGGCGAGCTATCCATTTGATACAGAAGAAGAAACCTATCTCACCCACATCATGACAGGTACACACGTTGCCCAAATCTGCCTGTTCTTATTGGTGGAATCGCGTCAAATCCCCGGCGTACTGTTACAAACCGCTCCACCCAAAAACCAAAGACGCAGTATGGAGGACGGCAATGTCGGCAGTTATGAAATCATCGATTTAGACTTGGCTCGTTACGACGTACTGGCAGAACGCCTTGCCGCCGTACGCGATGACGCAGTGCGCTACCTGAAAAGCGGCATTTCCACCCAAAACGCCGCCTTCAACCGCATGATTGCCGAAATCGAACAAGTCGCGCTCAACTCCCCTTCCCCCATTCTGCTTTCCGGCCCGACAGGCGCAGGCAAATCCATGCTGGCACGCAGGATTTTTGAATTGAAAAAAGCGCGCCATCTGATTAAAGGCACATTTGTCGATGTAAACTGCGCCACCCTTCGCGGCGACGGTGCAGCATCTGCCTTGTTCGGCCACAAAAAAGGCGCCTTTACCGGCGCCGCAGAAAAACGTGAAGGCTATCTGAAAACTGCCGACGGCGGCGTATTGTTTTTAGATGAAATCGGGGAATTGGGCTTAGACGAACAAGCCATGTTACTCAAAGCCATTGAAGAAAAACACTTTTATCCCGTCGGCAGCGACAGCGAAGTCAAAAGCGACTTCCAACTCATTGCCGGCACCAACCGCGACCTACGCCACGAAATCCGCGCCGGACGCTTCCGCGAAGACCTGTTCGCCCGCATCAACATCTGGAATTACCTACTTCCCGCACTCGCCAACCGCCGCGAAGACATCGAGCCCAACGTCGAACACCAGCTCGCCCTAGCCTCGCAAGAACTCGGCCGAACCACTCGCTTCAACAAAGAAGCCCTGGCCGCCTATCTCGACTTCGCCCACTCCAACCAAGCGCCATGGCGCGGCAACTTCCGCGACCTCGCCGCCAGCATCATGCGCCTGGCCACACTCGCGCCGCAAGGCAGGATACAGGTAGAACAAGTTCAAGCCGAAATCGAACGCCTCAAATGGTTATGGTCGGAAGAACCCTTTTCGGACGGTCTCCTACATAACAGGCCGTCTGAAAAAGCACAAGACTACCCCGATAAAGTCAATTGGGACACATTGGATTTGTTCGACAAGCTACAACTGCAACACGTTATCGACGAATGCCGCAAACATCCCAATATGGCCGCCGCCGGCCGTGCATTGTTCAACGTCTCCAGAACAGAAAGGGCAAAAGTCAATGACAGCGACCGATTGAGGAAATATTTACAGCGATTTGGATTGGAATGGGGAGATATTTAAGCAGAGTGAGCAAGGAGGTTTTGCAAAGGCCTCCTCATGCTGATTCCCAAAAGTAGCTCATTTTAATAATACTTTTATTATTATTTATAAAAATAAAAGGCATCAATCTGATGCCTTTTATTTTCGTTAACATGAAAAATTAACGTTTATACCAACGTTTGATCGATTCACGAATCACTCTTTGGTTTACTTCAAAAATGCCGCATGATAGGCAATATGCTCACCAATAAAACTGGCGATGAAGTAATAGCTATGATCATAGCCTTTGTGGAAGCGCACATCGGCCGGTTGATTTGCCGCACGACAGGTTTCGATAAAATCTTCGGTACGCAATTGTGTTGGCAAAAACTCATCTTCCAAGCCCTGATCAATGCGCATACCTTGCACTTTATAGCCTTGTTGAATGAGCGAGTTGGCATCATATTGCTGCCATTTTTCACGATCTTTCCCTAAATAGGCAGAAAAGGCTTTTTCTCCCCAAGGCACAAGACTTGGCGAAAAAATGGGCGAAAAAGCAGAAACACTTTGATAACGTTCTCGGTTTCTCAGTGCCAATACCAATGCGCCGTGCCCACCCATTGAATGTCCCATAATGGAACGTTTGCCGTTGGTAGGAAATTTTTCCTCAATCAGACTAGGCAACTCATTCAAAATATAATCATACATTTGATAATTCGTCGCCCAAGGCTGCTCGGTCGCATTCAAATAAAAGCCTGCACCTTGCCCTAAATCGTAAGCCGCATCGTTCGGCACTTGCTCTCCGCGAGGGCTAGTATCGGGGGCAACCACAATCACTTGATGTTCTGCGGCATAACGCTGAAAGCCTGATTTAGTAATGAAATTTTGTTCCGTACACGTTAATCCGGAAAGCCAATAAATTACACCAAGCGGTCGATTCTCCTGATTATCCGGCAAATAGACGGCAAATTTCATTTCGCATTGAAGCGTTTGGGCATCATGTGCCCAAACTTGTTGCGAACCACCAAAAATTTGATGTTGTTCAATCAGTTTCATCGCGTACCTTAGTAATGAATAACAGCGCGGATCGATTTACCTTCATGCATTAACTCAAAGGCTTCATTGATTTGATCAAGTGTCATTGTGTGGGTCACAAACGGTTCTAACTCGATATCGCCTTTCATTGAATCTTCCACCATTTTAGGCAGTTCAGAGCGGCCTTTCACGCCACCAAACGCCGTGCCTTTCCAAACACGACCTGTTACCAACTGGAACGGACGAGTTGAAATTTCTTGTCCTGCCCCTGCTACGCCGATGATAATGGATTGTCCCCAACCACGATGTGCACTTTCTAATGCCTGGCGCATTACGTTTACATTGCCGATACATTCAAAGGTATGGTCAATGCCCCATTTATTGATGTCTAACAACACATCTTTAATCGGTTTATCGTAATCGTTCGGGTTCAAACAGTCAGTTGCACCAAACTGTTTTGCCAGCTCGAATTTTGAGGGATTGGTATCAATAGCAATAATGCGCCCCGCTTTAGCTTGACGCGCACCTTGCACCACCGCCAAACCAATCGCCCCCAAGCCAAACACGGCAACAGAGTCGCCTTCTTGCACTTTTGCGGTGTTATGTACCGCACCAATACCTGTGGTGACGCCGCAGCCGAGCAAACATACATGTTCATGGTTGGCTTCTGGGTTAATTTTCGCCAGTGAAACTTCGGCAACAACAGAATATTCACTGAAAGTCGAACAGCCCATATAGTGATAGATCGGCTGACCTTGATAAGAAAAACGTGTCGTGCCATCCGGCATTAAGCCTTTACCTTGCGTATCACGTACTGAAACGCATAAGTTGGTTTTACCTGAACGACAAAACTCACATTCGCCACATTCAGCGGTATAAAGAGGAATCACGTGATCACCTGGTTTTACGCTTGACACACCTTCGCCCACAGCAACAACCACACCTGCACCTTCATGCCCAAGTACCACAGGAAACACGCCTTCAGGATCACTCCCTGATAACGTAAATGCATCAGTATGGCACACACCAGTGTGAGTGTTACGAATTAACACCTCGCCTTTACGCGGCATTTCTACGTCGATTTCCACAATTTGTAAGGGTTGATTTGGGGCGAATGCCACCGCCGCACGAGATTTGATGGTTGAATTGGTTTGTTTAATTTCCATTATTTTTGCCTTTTAATTCATTAATAAAGTTATCTAGCCTACGAAAGATAACTACAGTTTATACTTTGGAACCCACCCTGAAGCAAGCATTTTTGCAATTTTGGCTCCGGCGGTGGCATGATCGACTAAAGGGCCGCCATGCAATCGGTGATTAAAGGCAACTGAATATTTCCCTAAATCATGAAGCTGTCCCGTCTGGCAGGCAATTTCCTGCGCATCAAATACCCGGGCAAACTCAGCCGCCATTTCGCCCACATTTACCGAATGACTTTGCAAGGTTTGCCAATGGTTTGTAAGGCAAGGGATTGCCGAGTTTATCTTGGGCGGAATGAGCGTAGTAAATGAGGGGGGCATATTGAAATTCTAAAAAATTCAAATTGATATAGATTCAATGATAATATGATATTAAATTTAATATGTAAATAGAAAAAATGCCGTCTGAAACTTTTTCAGACGGCATTGTTATTAATTACCCTTTATAACTTGCTTCTAATATCCTCCACAGCTTTCACTAAAGCTTCGAAAAGCGAAGGATCAAAAGAAGAGCGGTCTGCTTGGACGATATTTGAACATACAGCCCCTCTTCCCTATTCAGACATGAGATACGGTGGCAGAGTTTCAACACCCAGCCGGCTGGTTTAGACGACCTTGTGCCACTAAATGCCTTACTTTGTTTCAACACACAGCCGCCCGAAGGCGGCTGGCTTTTGCCCATGTTCCCCGAGCATTCTTGTTATGTTGTTTCGACACACAGCCGCCTGAAGGCGGCTGGCTTGGTCGCGTGCATTGACCGTCTCGTTAAAGCCATGTTTCAACACACAGCCGCCCGAAGGCGGCTGGCGCATTTATTGACCAAATCACTTTCACAATTCACGTTTCAACACACAGCCGCCCGAAGGCGGCTGGTTCATTTTTTCAAACGTTTCCGCAATGGTTTTTTGTTTCAACACACAGCCGCCCGAAGGCGGCTGGAACGCGAAAAGTAGGCAATAGCAAAATGAAACGAGTTTCAACACACAGCCGCCCGAAGGTGGCTGGAGATCATTAAACCTGAGTACAACGGCACAGTATGGTTTCAACACACAGCCGCCCGAAGGCGGCTGGGGAATCGGAAGGCTACAAATGGGACGAAACCAAAGTTTCAACACACAGCCGCCCGAAGGCGGCTGGGGCAGCGCGCGCGCCCTCTCGTTTTCCATGAGCCTGTTTCAACACACAGCCGCCCGAAGGCGGCTGGAAGACCAAGACACCGTCTACGACGACAGCGAACTGTTTCAACACACAGCCGCCCGAAGGCGGCTGGGCAGGAAACGCTGCTGCCATAGGGGATAGGAAATGTTTCAACACACAGCCGCCCGAAGGCAGCTGGTGATCCATGGAATTAACTGTATTTTAGAAGGCAAAGTTTCAACACACAGCCGCCCGAAGGCGGCTGGAGCAACAGCCAGCGCAAAGCGGTTTTGACCGTAGTTTCAACACACAGCCGCCCGAAGGCGGCTGGCGGGATTGAAGACAAGTATGAAGCACTTGACTTAGTTTCAACACACAGCCGCCCGAAGGCGGCTGGAGTATCCAGTGATGAAAAGAGATTATCCGATAGTGTTTCAACACACAGCCGCCCGAAGGCGGCTGGGACGCTTGCAAGACCATGTAGATTTAAACGAAGCTGTTTCAACACACAGCCGCCCGAAGGCGGCTGGATGCCGATTTGTTCGGCAATGTCCTCAATAAACCGTTTCAACACACAGCCGCCCGAAGGCGGCTGGTTGCTTCAAGTGCAATTACATTCATTCACGAAAAGGTTTCAACACACAGCCGCCCGAAGGCGGCTGGTTCATTTTTTCAAACGTTTCCGCAATGGTTTTTTGTTTCAACACACAGCCGCCCGAAGGCGGCTGGCGTCTTTCGGCTTATGCTTTACCGTGCAAACTACGGTTTCAACACACAGCCGCCCGAAGGCGGCTGGTTGCTTCAAGTGCAATTACATTCATTCACGAAAAGGTTTCAACACACAGCCGCCCGAAGGCGGCTGGTATTTTCTTTAATGGTAAAGTTTATTTTGCAAACGTTTCAACACACAGCCGCCCGAAGGCGGCTGGGGTATGCCTGCTAGTGCAAGCAGATACTCCCTGCTGTTTCAACACACAGCCGCCCGAAGGCGGCTGGGATACTATCTCTTTTCATTCTTGGTACTACTGGGGTTTCAACACACAGCCGCCCGAAGGCGGCTGGGTCAAGGTCAGACATAACCAATTCTGCCTCTTTGTGTTTCAACACACAGCCGCCCGAAGGCGGCTGGTGATAGATACGGTTCAAGACAAGCGGTTTTTGATGTTTCAACACACAGCCGCCCGAAGGCGGCTGGCGTTTTAGGCCGCCTGCCTGTGGTTATTTAATCTGTTTCAACACACAGCCGCCCGAAGGCGGCTGGAGTTTGTTCCAATGTTTGGATTTTTGATTCAGATGTTTCAACACACAGCCGCCCGAAGGCGGCTGGTAAAGCTGAAACTTTTTGATTTGAGCTTTCGATTGTTTCAACACACAGCCGCCCGAAGGCGGCTGGACACATCAAGTGTGCATTCTTTGATTCCAATTGAAGTTTCAACACACAGCCGCCCGAAGGCGGCTGGAAGTTGTATCCATTGCAAGAAATGCTTTACAAAGTGTTTCAACACACAGCCGCCCGAAGGCGGCTGGGGCACTGGCTTTGCAAGGTACAGTGCTCAAGACGTTTCAACACACAGCCGCCCGAAGGCGGCTGGAAGTTGTATCCATTGCAAGAAATGCTTTACAAAGTGTTTCAACACACAGCCGCCCGAAGGCGGCTGGAAAATTAATGATAGAGTCGCAAAAAATCCAACAAGTTTCAACACACAGCCGCCCGAAGGCGGCTGGCCTTTATCTTATGTTTTTTATTTATTTTTAAAAGGTTTCAACACACAGCCGCCCGAAGGCGGCTGGGATACCCTCAACAGCAAAACTCAAACCCTCATAGGTTTCAACACACAGCCGCCCGAAGGCGGCTGGGCTATTACCACCGCCATGACTTCCACCACCGCCAGTTTCAACACACAGCCGCCCGAAGGCGGCTGGATTAAGCACAGGCTGAATATCAACAATCACATTCTGTTTCAACACACAGCCGCCCGAAGGCGGCTGGCTCTAACAAGCCCTGCAATACCGATTCTTCAGTCGGTTTCAACACACAGCCGCCCGAAGGCGGCTGGTGAGAACGAAGCCGCGCCGCCGCCAGTTTGCGAGGTTTCAACACACAGCCGCCCGAAGGCGGCTGGAATCTCAACCATGACCCAATACATCAACGGCCTTGTTTCAACACACAGCCGCCCGAAGGCGGCTGGACACTAGGGCGTGATGTGCTGGTTGCACATTGCGATGTTTCAACACACAGCCGCCCGAAGGCGGCTGGCTTTAATAAACACTTCCCACTTGCCGCTAGGGCGTTTCAACACACAGCCGCCCGAAGGCGGCTGGCTTGTGTCTAACCGCATGCACGAATACCTTTACTTGTTTCAACACACAGCCGCCCGAAGGCGGCTGGCAATTTGGGATAACACATTATGGTGTGTCATTCCGGTTTCAACACACAGCCGCCCGAAGGCGGCTGGGTCTGAAGCCGAATCTCTTGGAAATGATGTTTTGTTTCAACACACAGCCGCCCGAAGGCGGCTGGGTAATGGAGATTTGCAACAGGTTGAATACTTGCTGTTTCAACACACAGCCGCCCGAAGGCGGCTGGCAGTTTAGTGCGGTCAATGATATGTTCCTTAGCAGTGTTTCAACACACAGCCGCCCGAAGGCGGCTGGGCACCAGTTCATCACAAGTCAATTCAAAGGCATCGTTTCAACACACAGCCGCCCGAAGGCGGCTGGCTGTAACCGCATTGCATGGCATTCCGCCTTTTAAGTTTCAACACACAGCCGCCCGAAGGCGGCTGGTTGGATTCAAAAAAATTAGATGATGTTATAATTGGTTTCAACACACAGCCGCCCGAAGGCGGCTGGATCGAATTAACGGTTCTAAAGACCATCATAGCGGTTTCAACACACAGCCGCCCGAAGGCGGCTGGGCAGCTTGAGTACCCTGTAGCTTGTATTTCTGGCGCCAGGTTTCAACACACAGCCGCCCGAAGGCGGCTGGCTTTGGCTTGTGTTTTACAGTACAAATTACGGAGTTTCAACACACAGCCGCCCGAAGGCGGCTGGATATAATCAACATTTTTGTTATATGTGTCAATTGGTTTCAACACACAGCCGCCCGAAGGCGGCTGGCTCAAGAACCTCCGGCTGTCTTTCGCAAGCCGCATGGTTTCAACACACAGCCGCCCGAAGGCGGCTGGTTTGGGCATAAGGATTATCGGACATAGCCATACCGTTTCAACACACAGCCGCCCGAAGGCGGCTGGTTTGGGCATAAGGATTATCGGACATAGCCATACCGTTTCAACACACAGCCGCCCGAAGGCGGCTGGCTCCAAAATAAAGGGTACACCATGCCCATTCGGGGTTTCAACACACAGCCGCCCGAAGGCGGCTGGCGATGACTGTTAATGGGCGTTTTAACTAGATATGGTTTCAACACACAGCCGCCCGAAGGCGGCTGGAGGGGATAGCAGGTAGGAACAGGGAACAGACAGGGTTTCAACACACAGCCGCCCGAAGGCGGCTGGATGCGTAACTTAACAAAACTGTCTGTACAATGCGTTTCAACACACAGCCGCCCGAAGGCGGCTGGACGTAACGACTGCCAGCATCTTCAGCAATACACTGTTTCAACACACAGCCGCCCGAAGGCGGCTGGATATACGATAACTTAATGCGGTATTTCTTAGTAAGTTTCAACACACAGCCGCCCGAAGGCGGCTGGAACATATCTATGCCCACGGTGATGTTAGCTTATTGTTTCAACACACAGCCGCCCGAAGGCGGCTGGCGTACTTCCTGCGTTCTTTTCCGAGGGTATACGGGGTTTCAACACACAGCCGCCCGAAGGCGGCTGGTTATGCGCCGAAGTACTGATGACTTAGATGTACAGTTTCAACACACAGCCGCCCGAAGGCGGCTGGCCCTGGACGTGTACGTACTCTATCTATTTGTCTGTTTCAACACACAGCCGCCCGAAGGCGGCTGGCATGGTGAAACGCTTACAAGAACACACGGACTTGTTTCAACACACAGCCGCCCGAAGGCGGCTGGATATACGATAACTTAATGCGGTATTTCTTAGCAAGTTTCAACACACAGCCGCCCGAAGGCGGCTGGCCAGCATCTTCCGCAATACACTGCAGTCCATGACGTTTCAACACACAGCCGCCCGAAGGCGGCTGGTTCATGCGCTTGATAGACGCGAGAATCTATCCGTGTTTCAACACACAGCCGCCCGAAGGCGGCTGGCCGTGATTGTTTCGAAGAGATACTCTAAATTATAGGTTTCAACACACAGCCGCCCGAAGGCGGCTGGTTTTTTAGCTACTTCATTCATGCTCCAAACTTTCGTTTCAACACACAGCCGCCCGAAGGCGGCTGGCCGTGATTGTTTCGAAGAGATACTCTAAATTATAGGTTTCAACACACAGCCGCCCGAAGGCGGCTGGTTTTTTAGCTACTTCATTCATGCTCCAAACTTTCGTTTCAACACACAGCCGCCCGAAGGCGGCTGGAAATTTTGCGTAATTTGCATTTTCCAATTCTCCAAGTTTCAACACACAGCCGCCCGAAGGCGGCTGGGCGTGTCTAATAAGGTGATGCCATGACTCCTATCGTTTCAACACACAGCCGCCCGAAGGCGGCTGGCATAAGGGCGTCAAAACCGACATAGGTAATGATAGTTTCAACACACAGCCGCCCGAAGGCGGCTGGTACTGCAGGCGTAACCTGTACTATGGCTGCGAAGTTTCAACACACAGCCGCCCGAAGGCGGCTGGACCTTACTTGCTGTTTAGGCATTTGCAAGCGTGGAGTTTCAACACACAGCCGCCCGAAGGCGGCTGGGTATGCTTACCGTATGCTTACCGTATCCTATCCGTGTTTCAACACACAGCCGCCCGAAGGCGGCTGGTATACAATGCGCCGTGTTCCCTTTGCTGATTACTGTTTCAACACACAGCCGCCCGAAGGCGGCTGGTGCGGATAGGTGCAGTGGCTAAAGTGTATTGCTGTTTCAACACACAGCCGCCCGAAGGCGGCTGGGTATGCTTACCGTATGCTTACCGTATCCTATCCGTGTTTCAACACACAGCCGCCCGAAGGCGGCTGGAATACGCGGATACTTCCCGAGGGCATACGGGGAAGTTTCAACACACAGCCGCCCGAAGGCGGCTGGCAATGTTTTATCTAATTTTTTCTCAGGCCACACAACGTTTCAACACACAGCCGCCCGAAGGCGGCTGGCGGCGGCAAATGCTTGATACTCTCCTTTGTGGCCGTTTCAACACACAGCCGCCCGAAGGCGGCTGGGTTTGTTAAGCTCGCGCCCGCTGCTTGGTTTTCGGGTTTCAACACACAGCCGCCCGAAGGCGGCTGGGACAAACGTTAGCGATAGTGTTCGTTATGTTGGGGTTTCAACACACAGCCGCCCGAAGGCGGCTGGTTTCCTTTCATGGGTTTACGTTTAATTGATGGTTGTTTCAACACACAGCCGCCCGAAGGCGGCTGGAGAAAAACGTGATGATTATTTAGTATCTATTTTAGTTTCAACACACAGCCGCCCGAAGGCGGCTGGATTGTGTCTGATTTTTAATTTAGGATTTAAATATGTTTCAACACACAGCCGCCCGAAGGCGGCTGGTGTTCCACTCGCTGATGGCGGTGCGGATGATGTGGTTTCAACACACAGCCGCCCGAAGGCGGCTGGCCGTGTGTGATGTCCTGTACAAGCACTTTGCCTGTGTTTCAACACACAGCCGCCCGAAGGCGGCTGGATCAGGTTGGGGTACAGCTGCTTATTTTGCATACGTTTCAACACACAGCCGCCCGAAGGCGGCTGGATCCTTCTTTTAGCCGTTTCTCGGCGTTAAATCCTGTTTCAACACACAGCCGCCCGAAGGCGGCTGGCGGGCGATAAAGTTCGATATGTCGGCGAAGAGAAGTTTCAACACACAGCCGCCCGAAGGCGGCTGGTAACCTTACGAATCCTAGCAGTCTGCTCTTGGCTGTTTCAACACACAGCCGCCCGAAGGCGGCTGGCTCTTCTTCAAGAGCAACTTGGGCTTGCTCTTCGGTTTCAACACACAGCCGCCCGAAGGCGGCTGGTTATATTGCACCACATCCATGTCTGTATCCCGATGTTTCAACACACAGCCGCCCGAAGGCGGCTGGTCCTAATTGATTAAGGGGTTTGAGGATAATACGTTGTTTCAACACACAGCCGCCCGAAGGCGGCTGGATTTATGACGATTCGTATCAATTAGAGTATCTCTTTGTTTCAACACACAGCCGCCCGAAGGCGGCTGGGACGGCCTGAAACTGGAAATAACAGACGTTGAGGTTTCAACACACAGCCGCCCGAAGGCGGCTGGACATTAAACGCGGCCTTGATACGCGGTCAACGCTGTTTCAACACACAGCCGCCCGAAGGCGGCTGGGGTTGGCAAAGGTCGATTTTATGGGCAAAGATGGGTTTCAACACACAGCCGCCCGAAGGCGGCTGGAAGCGGAGCTGACCACGCCACAACGCCCGACAGCGGTTTCAACACACAGCCGCCCGAAGGCGGCTGGGCCCTCAATGGGCTGATTTACTCATTCAGGGCTTGTTTCAACACACAGCCGCCCGAAGGCGGCTGGAATTTCATTGCCATGTAAATCTAAATAAAGCCTTGTTTCAACACACAGCCGCCCGAAGGCGGCTGGATTGTTTATCCTTCCAATCAGCTAAGGCTTGTTGTTTCAACACACAGCCGCCCGAAGGCGGCTGGAAATTTCATTGCCATGTAAATCTAAATAAAGCCTTGTTTCAACACACAGCCGCCCGAAGGCGGCTGGGTCTGCCGATACTTTACGGCAGGCGCAACAAGGAAAGTTTCAACACACAGCCGCCCGAAGGCGGCTGGTGCAATATGTTGATAAATTTGACGGGTATCGCACGTTTCAACACACAGCCGCCCGAAGGCGGCTGGATCGTTGAGATAAAGCATAGTCAGATAGGATAAGTTTCAACACACAGCCGCCCGAAGGCGGCTGGAATTCCTTCAACAGCAAAACTCAGCCCCTCATAGGTTTCAACACACAGCCGCCCGAAGGCGGCTGGTTTGATACTTCAATTCGTTTTTCTTTGTACGGATTGTTTCAACACACAGCCGCCCGAAGGCGGCTGGACGCATCATCGTTGACATTACGATTTTGCCAGAGGTTTCAACACACAGCCGCCCGAAGGCGGCTGGCAATTTTAATTTCTAACGCCTGATTATTTTTGATGTTTCAACACACAGCCGCCCGAAGGCGGCTGGTTTGATAAACCAGACGCAAAACGCTTTAAGCCTGTTTCAACACACAGCCGCCCGAAGGCGGCTGGGGCAGATGCCCCCGATGGTTGTTTATTTATGAATGTTTCAACACACAGCCGCCCGAAGGCGGCTGGTGCAGCTTGTCCGCAGATTATCGCTGCTGCATCGGGTTTCAACACACAGCCGCCCGAAGGCGGCTGGCAGTGTTCTCATTCAACTGCTTCGACCATACCACGGGTTTCAACACACAGCCGCCCGAAGGCGGCTGGTGCCACACCTGCTGGCAACTGCCCGTTGTTCTCACGTTTCAACACACAGCCGCCCGAAGGCGGCTGGACGCGCGGTTTGTAGTGGGCGATACCGCCTTTACCGTTTCAACACACAGCCGCCCGAAGGCGGCTGGAAGTAAGCCAACACTTCCGCATCGCTTTTGTCTGCGTTTCAACACACAGCCGCCCGAAGGCGGCTGGGAATAAGTCAATAGTTATTTTGACTTGCAAACTAGTTTCAACACACAGCCGCCCGAAGGCGGCTGGTTATGACTAGGCCGATGGTTTCGACCTGCGCTATCTGTTTCAACACACAGCCGCCCGAAGGCGGCTGGGTGTGTAAAGACGCGGTTATATATCCCCCCCTATTGGTTTCAACACACAGCCGCCCGAAGGCGGCTGGCGTTATAAGTCAAGGGTTGTTTTGACTTGCCTATAGTTTCAACACACAGCCGCCCGAAGGCGGCTGGAAATGTTGGCTGGCTTTGCTTAACTGTTAAAGTGTTTCAACACACAGCCGCCCGAAGGCGGCTGGCACATAACCTACACTTTATACATGCCCTATTAGCTGTTTCAACACACAGCCGCCCGAAGGCGGCTGGGTGTGTAAAGACGCGGTTATATATCCCCCCCTATTGGTTTCAACACACAGCCGCCCGAAGGCGGCTGGCTCTTACAGCACAAAGTCATTAACATCAATAACGTTTCAACACACAGCCGCCCGAAGGCGGCTGGACGGGCGCGCTGGAGATAAGACCATGATTTGAAAGTTTCAACACACAGCCGCCCGAAGGCGGCTGGGAGCTTGGTCGCACATACGCCAAAAACTTGTGATGTTTCAACACACAGCCGCCCGAAGGCGGCTGGAGCCTCTCTCAAAAGCCTTGCTCCATCAGGTTTTGCAGCCCCAATTTCGCTAAGCTCCCAAAAAAGCAGAAATGCGAGTATAACACAGCCTTTTCCGTTACACCTGCATTCGCAATATCCTGATTGTTAAAGAACAATCCAAGTTCGCCAACCCTGCCGCATTTTCATGAGAACCACAGGTTGGCGATTCACACAATCAACGTATCCTTAAACACATCCACCGCCGGTTTCGCGCCGTGGTGTTCCACTTTGCGCCGCCATTTGCTGCCTAAATGGTAAAAGCGCAGGCTGTCGGTTTCAGGGTTGTAGGTTTTCAAAAGTTTGTCTTTTAAAACAACCCACTGGTCGGGCGCGATGTCGCATTCGAACACCGAATACTGCACGCGCACGCCGTAGTCCAGACACAATTTCGCCACGCGTCGCAGCCTTGCCTGTCCTTCGGCGTCTTCCAGCGAAATATCGTAAGTAATCAGCATTAGCATTTTGTATTCCCATATGCAGGCTGCTTTAGAGGCCGTCTGAAAATGTCTAGCCTATTTTCAGACGGCCTGCAAACCTATCTCATCAAAAACGGCGGATATTCTGCCAAATCACCGCGTAAATGCCGCGCCAATAACATAGCTTGAATATATGGCAGTAGCCCGATTTCCACCTCTTCATCCAAAAACGGATGAACGATTTTCTCCTGCTTTTTCGCCTGCAAGGCTTGAAACAAGAGCTTACGCGCATCGGCTTTCAGGCTTACCGCGTCGCTTGCCTCGATAACAAAATCCTGCGGTTTGATTTGCCCGCGGTTAATCAGCGACAACACCAGCCTGTCCGCCCACCACGCGCGGAATTCTTCCAAAATATCCTGCGCCAAACTGTCGCGCCCCGGACGGTCGGCATGCAGAAAGCCTATCTGCGGATCAAGCCCCACGCCTTGCAGCGCGCCGCTGATGTCCTTGCCCAGAATGCTGTACACAAACGACAGTAGCGCATTCACCCCGTCTCTGGGCGGACGGCGGTTGCGCCCGTCAAAAACAAAGCCGCTTTTTTCACTCAAAAGCTGCCCGAACACGCCGAAATAACGCGCCGCCGCATCGCCCTCAATACCACGCACCACGTCCAGCTCCGCCGCACCCTTCAACTGCCGCAGCGAAATATTTAAAGCATCGATCGCACTTTGAATCGCCGCATTCTCGCCATAATTGCGAATCTGCCGCTGAAGCACCCGCTTACTCGCCTGAATCTTTGCAGCAATGATATTCCGCGCAATCGGCACGGGATTTTGCTCCGACACCCGATACTGCGCCCGACGCAGCAGCACATTGCCGCTCTGCCGCCCCTGAAGCCGCCCCAAATAACGTCCGTTTTCCGTAAAAAACGCCAAATTTACATTATTTTCACCGCAAAACCCCAGCAAAAACGGCGACACCAGCACATTCCCGAAACAGAAAATATGCCCGATGGAATGCACCGGCAATTGCGCCACCTTCTTGCGCTCCTGCTCTACCACCAGCGTCTCCCGCTCCTTATGCAGATAGCTGCCTTGGGTGGTGATGTAGAGCGTGTTTTGTAGTTTGCGCATGGGGGAAACTCCTTGGGTTTTGACCGTGCTTTTGAAGACGGTTAGGCTACCTGAAAATCGGTAGGTCGGATTCTTGAATCCGACATCTCCAATCCGCTGTAATAATCTCAAAGTCGCATAAAGATCAACGAATTGTCGGATACAAGTATCCGACCTACGCTGACTTTCTATTTAAATCGTATATCTCCCACCTCTAATGGTAATGCTTTTAATATTTCAGCAAGTGCAATTAAATCATTTGTAGGTTCTTTCCAAACATATGGTTGTAACAGATTAGGTACAACTCCCTTTTCTCCATTTTCATCTGAAAAAACCAATGTAATAATTGAGAATTTTTCATCTTGTCGTTTTCTTGAAATTGCATAGTCAATTTCACTAGCTAAATACTTCTCATCTTTATAGTCTGGGGTAATAAAGAATATAGCAGCACACGAATCAGTCATTCCACTTTGTAAAGATCGTTCTAAATTTGCTCCTGCACTCATTGCTTCTTCATCTAACCACGGGGAAAATCCTAATAGTTCAAGTATAGTTTTAAAGTTACGGACTTTATCCTTATTAATGCTTTTGTGGCTTAAAAATATTTTCATAGGTTCCATATTCATCACCATTTTGTGTTGTAAAAAATTTTCTTTCAAATCCCTTTCTAGATCAGTACGCCAATTACTATAATTATTAGTTTTATCAAACAAAAATATAGCATCTCGTTTTTTTAGATTTAGCAAACTAAATAATTCCTTCCGAATCATATGTGGATTAGTGCGATCTATTTCATTTAAATTTAATTTAATATTACCAATACCTAATGTTTGTATGAAAGATGTCGGCCCCTGATCTATCAATACTACAACATAATATTTATCAAAAATTCCTAATTTATAATGTGTTCCAGCTATAACAGGCCAATATCCCACTAAGTTTGGAAAACAACTTTCTACATAAATCTTATAAGCTGAAAACGCAATATCTTTTAAGTCTTTATCTCCATTTTCTCCTGCAGGAGCATGTTCAAATGCTCGATTCGAAATAGATTGAAAATCCATACTAGTTATCCTCAGAATTAAAAAATTGAATAATTTGCATATTATAATAAATACTCGTTAAGAATAAGAGATCGAAAGATTTCCCCTATTCCCCAAACAACCCCACCACATACCCCACACTCCTACCCCGTTTCTCCAGCAGCTCCGGCTGGCAGATTTCCACTAACGAGCAGGCTTTGCAGCGTTTACCGTAGTCGGGCGGTGGGGTTTGACCGCTGTTTAGGAGTTCGCGCACGGCGGCGATGGTTGCGAGCGTTTGGGTGCGCAGGTCGTCTGAAAACACGACGGGGACGCGGCGGCGGGTTTGCATATACCACAGCGCGCCCTCAGAGACGGTTTGCCCCGTCATTTCTTCCAAACACAAACCTTGGGCGCAAAGCTGGATTTCGTCCATCGGGTCGGGTTTGGGCTTGCCGCGTTTGTATTCCACGGGTTTCAGACGACCTGTCTTTGTTTCCACTTCCACTAAATCCAACACGCCGCTGATGCCCAGTTTTTCCGCCGACACATGCACCGTCCGCTCGAAACGCACGCCCTTGCGCGTTTCGGGCTCGCCCGAATCCACCCGCTCATGCAGCGCCTTGCCCTGCGCGGTTAAATAATTCTCCGCCCACGCCTGCTCGTTGTGAATCAAGGCGCATTGGCGCGGGCAAAAGGCGTAGTGTTGCAGAGCGGAAAGGGGAATCAGGCGGGTATCCTGATTTTCCCCTTGGGTTTCGGTTAAAAGTGCGGTCATCTTTTTGAACGTTTTTAGGAGTTAAAAACCATCAAGGATTTCGGGTTTCAATGACGCTCCATTTCCCGTAACGGTAAGTTTTTCTTCGGTTATATCCCCAATCAGTCCATCAATGGATTTATTTTTTATTTTTTCTTCAATAATTTCTTTTAACTTACCATGCACTTTGGCAGAAGAGTATTGCCCTGCTTTGCTGTTGTGCTCCCACCAGATGAGTTTCAGCACCTGCATGCTGCCTTCGGGGCGGGCGGATGATGCGTCGCCTTCAAAGAGTTTGGTGAGAACGGCTTTGATTTTTTCGGCATCGTCGTCTGAAAAACCGGTGCGCTCGGCAAGCTGCGGCGACATTGCACCGAAGGCAACGTACACGCCCTGATCGACGCGGTGCTTCATGCCCATGGTGTCGGAGCTTTTTTTCGTGCCATCCCCTTCGCCGCTGACGCTTTTGGTAATTTGGGTGCTGGTGATGTTAATCGGCTCAACGCTAAATGCGGATTGAATAGTAACGGGGCCGCGCACAGCGATGGATATGCCACTGCTGCCATCGCCGCTGAATGCGAAGACCTGTCCGAAGCTACGTACATCCAGCCATTTTTCACAGGCTTTTTTGGCAGTGTCGTCTTTGTTGGCTTTTTTAGCGTTAAAGGCATCCGCACCCAAGCCGACATCTTTGTCTTTGGCGCGATTGGCTAGGCTGGTTATGCCGTCGGTTTTCTTTTCATCCGATTGTACGAAGATGCTCTCGCCACTGTCTTGCAGGCGATCACGTATTTTGCGCTTCAGACACACGTCGGTCATTTCACCAAAGCCTTGGAAATCGGCACGCGGGCGGTTGCCGTTTAAAGGGTCGCCGTTAGGGTTGGCGTTGGTTACTTTCAGAATGAGGGCGAAGTCGATTTTTTTGGTTAAGCTCATTTTGGTTTTCCTTTAAGTTGGGTTATTCATCAGTTTTGGATTTGTTGGCGGAAAGCTCGGCAATACGGCGGGCTATTTCCATTTTTTGGCAGTGATAGCCCAAGAGAAATTCGCCGCTTAATTTGTCATCGCAAGTGAAATCGTTGATGGCAAATAATTCCATAATTTCGCCGATTGCTTGTGCGCCGGTATCCTTGCCGTTGTTGCGCAGGCGTTCTTGATAGGGTTTCAATGCCAGCTCAATATTGCGCCATGTGGCAAACGGGTGTTCGGCAAAACGCTGCATATAGCGTTCGGCGGTGGTGGCGCGTTTTTCACCCGCCAAATACAGGGCGTAGGATTCTGTGTTTTCGGCGACAGCAAGCAGCCTGCCGTACAAGTAGTCGCGTGAGCGGTTTTGGATATCCAAACTCATAGGATAAGTTCTCCGTTGTGATAAATCGTGATGACGAGCGCGCCAGCCTTTGTATAGGGCGCAGGCAACGCCGATGTTTCTTTGCCATTCCCAGTTTTCGCAGCCATTAGGATTACAGGCTGCCTGAAAACTTTGACGCACCAAATCTTCAGGAATCGGCATGGATGTTCCGCCTACGATAACAGGCAGAAGACGGGCGTAAAGCTGTTTTTTGAGCGTGTCGGACAGGGATTTGCCATACACGGCATCGGCAATGCTGTAAGGCGATGGTGGGACGAAGCGCCATTGGGTACGCTTGTCGGTTTTCTTGCCGTTTGGGACTTCAATGCTGTAACGCTGATACCAAGAAAAATCGTCAATCCATGCGTCTAAATTGGCGAAATAGTCGGCGGGCAGAAATTCTTGGTAATAGGTCAGTGCCATACGCCCCGGCGTGGCAGAATCGAGCATAATCAGGGAGATTTGTTCGTGGTCTTTCAATTCTGCCTGATATCCGTGCAGTTTCTTTTTGATAATTTGTGCAGCAGCACGCCCGATATTCACCGACCAATCGGGGGATGCTTCCGAATTTTCAGGTAACCTTTGCACGGCGGTTTCATCGGAATTTTTAACCGCACTGATGTCCCAGTTTTCCATATCCGCCCAATCCAGTTCGGTGGAAATATCTTTCATCGGCGACGGAATGGGTTTGCCGCTGATTGCCCATGCGACGGTAACTTGGTCGCCGTTTCGGATGCCTTGGCGTGAAATCAACCAACGCAGCGCACTGTGTGCCTTGGCGGATACGTCTGCCGATATGCTGGCAGCTTCTTCAGCGGTAGCAAAACGCCCGCGAAAGGTGTAGCCCGCTGTATCGTTGGAAGAAATCAGCTTGGCTTTATCGCCTGTGTGGCGCAATTTGGCAGGGTGCATGGTGGAAATGACGGCTTCTTTGCCCTGCACCAAACAAAAGCCTTTTTCGGCTTTTTCCGAAGCGGCGTAATCCGCCCAAGATTGCTGTATGGTTTTATCCGTCCAAGTTTGGCTGTGTACGTCGCTCGCAATTTCCACCTGCCAGCAAACCAATGCCGAACCGAACTCGATTTCGCCTTTGGTTTTGGGCAACACTGAAAAAATCGGCGGTGCATCGCCTTCGCCCTCCCATTTGTTCAACACTTTGCCTTCCGAATCAAGCGGAAATATACCTGCTTCCACCAAATCAGCAACCACCCGCCCTTTGGCAACATAGTTCAACACAGCCTGCACTTTGGGATGGGTAAAGGGTGATTCGCACCATGCTTTGAGTTGTTTCAGGTAGCCGTCAAAATAGGCTTTCTTCTCACCGCCGTAATTAGCGTAATCTTTAGCGACATATTGGATTTTGTCGGCAAGCGGATGTGGGGCTTCGCCACTGGTTCGGTTTTCTGAGGACTCAGTAGCAGGCAGCAGAATCGCTGTTTTCGGCGGCATAACGCGTGCCGTCTGAAAATTACCCTGACCGTCAATCACGATGACGATGTGCGCATTTTGGATGGTATGCCCAACCGGTGTCAGTGGCTCAGTATCATCAGTAACACCCTGTTCTAAAATACTTTCATAAGTTCGATAAAGTTTCTGCATCCAGCTCATAATTCCAGCTCCTTGGCTTCATCTTCCACAGGCTTGACGTTTTCGCCGCGCTTGAACGGTTTTTCAGGCTGCATTTTGCGGATAAATCGAGTTTTCAGACGGCCTTCTGTATCGTTGACACTTGGAAACTCAATCACACCGTTTTGCATATTCGCCATCCAAAAACGGCTGACCAATTCGGGCTTTCCGGTTTCTTCGGGGTAGCCGAAGCTGTGGAACATCAGACCGAAATCTAAATTATCGATTTCATCGTAAAATCCTTTGCCTTCGCCGAAAGTGCACGGCTCGACATAGCCTTGGCAATCGCGCGTGCCGAGAAAAATATCCTGTCGCCCGCCGCGTTCCAACATTCTTCTGAGAATGGCGATATGTTTGCCGAAATTGCGGTCGCCCGCCAATTCTTCCCAATGCTCATTCCATTCAAAATGGGCTTCTACTTGGTATTCCATGTCCTGCAAAAAGGTGTAAATTGCCAAAGTGTTGCCGCCGTTCCAATCCAGCGGCTTGGTGGACTTGCTTTGGGTGCGGATGGGTTTCATCACACGGATGCGGTCGATATGCCAAATCAACGTAGGCTTCCAGTAAATGCTTTTGACAATGCCTTTAATAGCTTCGTATGTTGGTACTTGGTAGCTGAATTTTTCGCCACCGATTTTGGTAACGGGGTCGGTAAACAAGGCTTGCCGCCCCCATACGCGGAAACTGATTTTGCTGTCCATATTGCTCCTATAAGTCGTAAAAAGTCATTTCGCTTGTTTCATCTAAAGACAAGCCGAATTCATCGTTGTAATAGCGTTCATTCAGGTAATAAATGCCCGAGCCTTCAATGGTTTCATGCAGGGCGTTTTCTTTTTGCAATTTATCCCAGACATTGGGAAAGACATTCACGCTGTAATGCTGGGCTTTTTGCAAAGTGTGGTACATTTCTTGGGGATTCCATTCGCCGCAGAGTTTGGCAATGAGTTCCGCGCCTTCGCCATACAGTACGATTACAGCATGAGTTGGCGCATCTATGGCTTGGAAAACGCGCCCTGCACTTTTGAAGGATTGCATCAGTAACGGCAACGGTTTGCTTCTTTTATTGTTTTTTTCGCCATAAGGATTCAGCGCGTTATCGCTCAGCCAATCTAGCAGTGAACCCGTTGCGCTGTTTTTGACGGAATACGACATTTCATCGCTGCGCTGGTAAAAGTAGTATTCAAAATAACGTTCCATCGCGGCAGGCTGCAAAATATCTTGTCCGACAAAATCGCGAAACACACGTTCGGCATGGGTTTTGCCTGCCTGAATATCGGGCAATATCCGCGTAAAATCCTGCTCCTGCAAATTCAACACCCAAACCTGCCCTTTGCCTTCCTTCTCTCCATGTCGGTTGCAACGTCCAGCCGCTTGTGCAATGCTATCCAACCCACCCAAGGCGCGAATCACGCAAGCCATGGAAATATCCACACCGGCTTCAATTAACTGGGTGCTGATGCAGATAACGGGTTGTTTGTTTTCCAGACGAGCTTTGATGGTGTCGAAAATCACTTTGCGGTGCGCCGCGCATTGATTAGTGCTGAGATGGAATAAGGCTTCAGGCGGTACGTTCTGCGCCTTGCAATATTGATAAAGCTCTTGCGCCCACTTTTTAGTATTGACAATAAATAGGCAACTTTGGGTCGTGGCAAACTGTTCCAGTAAAAACGCGCCCGCTTCATCTACATTCCAGCCGCCTGCTTTTTCATTAAATCGGATTTCTACTCGGGATAACTCATCAAATAATTTATCCAAATCCTGATGTTTACCCATGATTTCAGCATCTTCTGACAGTCTTAACAAACCGCGTGCGGTAATGGCCCCCCTTTTATCTTCAGGAAAATTCTGCAAGCCTGATTTGCCGAGCAAAGGCTGCGTCGCCGTGCACAAAACTGCTGTGCTTTTGCCAAATGTCGTCAACCAGTTCAGTACATTGCAAAACAAATGCACGCATTTCACAGGCAAGGTTTGAATTTCATCAAAAATCAGCACCGCATTGGTCATCGGGTGGATATGGCGTGCACCGCGTGTACCGCCGCCGAACCAAGCATCCAAGAACTGTACCATCGTGGTAAATACAATGGGCTTATCCCAGTTTTCGGACAATAATTTGTCCTGCCAGCTTTGTTTTTCAGGTTCTAAATTAGAATGGTGTTCGAGCACCCAATCTTCGCCGAGAATTTCACGCACGGCTTGGGCATTTTGGTCGATGATGGAAGTATAGGGAATGATGTAGATAATGCGGTCGAGATTGTGCTTTTGTGCATGATGTAGAGCGTAGCGCAGACTGGCTAATGTTTTGCCACCACCTGTCGGTACGGTCAACGTATAAATGCCTTGAGAATCGACCGCTCTTTTTAAGCAGTCGTCTGAAATTCGACGGCGAATTTCGTCAATGGGATAACGGTTTTCAAAACCTGCTAATTTGGCTTCCAATTGATCAATTGCTGATTGCCAATCAGGTTTTTCTGTCAAACGGCGGACATCCTTTTGATCTTCCCGCTCAAAATCCGAGCTGTTGATACGGTCAGCATCAATCAGGCAACTGAATAGGAAACGGGTCAGACAGCCGAGATAAAATTCTTTGATTTTATTATTGATTGTTTGATTGGAAAAAATCGGTTTCACCACATTCAACAGACTGCGAATCAGGTTTTCTCCTGCCAATTCATGTGCTTTTTGCCGAACGACTTCATCGGCATTTTGCTCACATTCTGCCAGATGCGTCAGTTCGTCCTCTTTTTCAAACCGTTTTTTCCAAACGGCATTGCCTCCTCCGTCCAAACAGTCAATCAAACCTTCACCGTGGTGCGAAGCAATGCATAAGCCCAACATTTGTCCGAACAATTCGCCGATACCCTGTTCCGCGCCAAACTTTCTCAATTCGCGGTAAACCCATTGCGCGCCAGCGGTGGAATGATCCACTTTACTGCCGTTCGGCGTACTTTCTTCATCATCCAAGTCAGGATTGAACAACCCCGTTTCATCGTGGATATATTTTTGGAATTTTCGGGAATATTTGCCAAAATCGTGCATGAGGCCAAGCAACTCTCCCACTGGTTCTAAATTTAGTTTTCGAGCAAATATTTTTGCAAGTTCTGACGTTTCTACTAAATGAGTTTGAACAGATTGAGGGCACTTATCCGTTTGACGAACATGTGCAATAAAAGTAAATTTCATGACATACAATACTATTACCGTAACTTACCACCAATCATATACTTGCAAATATTCAACTGCAATATAATTTCTTAAATATATTTAAATTACATTTATTCTAACTAAAAAATGCCGTCTGAAACTTTTTCAGACGGCATTGTCATTTATTAACCTTTATAACTTGCTTCTAATATCCTCTACTGCTTTCACTAAAGCTTCGGAAAGCGAAAGATCAAAAGAAGAGTGGCCTGCTTGGACGATTCTCAATTCTGCTTCAGGGAAGGCTTGCGAGAGTTCCCACGCGCTTTGCATCGGGGTGCATAGGTCGTAGCGGCCTTGGACGATGATGGTTGGGATATGGCGGATTTTGTCGATGTTTGCCAAGATGGCTTTATCGCCCTGAAACCAGCCTTCATTCACGAAATAATGGTTTTCGATTCTTGCGATGGCAAGGGAGGCTTGCGGGTCTTCATCTACATCTTTGGGTTCAAACTGAATAAGGTAGCTTTCCCAGTCTGCCCATGATTTAGCCGCTTTGAGGCGCGTGGCTTCATCTTCGCTGAATAGCATTTCATGGTAGGCTTTAATTAGGGCTTGGCGTTTGTTTTCGGCTACGGGGGCAATGAATTTTTGCCATTGCGCCGGATAAATTTGGCTGACGCCGCCTGCTTCATTCAACCATGCCATTTCAGACGGCCTGCACAGGAAAATACCGCGCAAAACTAAGCCGCTGACGCGATCAGGATGGGTTTCGGCATAAGTCAGCGACAAGGTGCTGCCCCATGAGCCGCCGAAAACCAGCCATTTTTGAATGCCGAGCATTTCACGTACTTTTTCAATATCGGCAACCAAATCCCATGTGGTGTTGTCTTCGATACAGGCATACGGTTTGGAGCGTCCGCAACCGCGTTGGTCGATAATAACGATGCGGAAATGCTCTGGATTAAAAAAGCCGCGACAGGCAGGTGATGCGCCTGCTCCGGGTCCGCCATGCAGGAAAATCACGGGGTGGCCATCAGGATTGCCTGATTCTTCCCAGTAGATTTCGTGAATGTCGGATACGCGCAAAAGGCCGCTATTTCGTGGTTCTTGAATCGGATGCATGAGCTTTCTCCTTTGTCTGATGAATATGTTGATTGTAACACTTTGCCTGCTGATTTTTCAGACGGCCTACATAGGTTTATCGCCACAAATGGCGTAAAATAGCACTTTTTTGACAGGATTTTTTATGACTGACAACAAACAAACACATGCTGCACCCGAAGGGCAACTTTTATTGCGTACGGTAGCCATGCCGCGCGATACCAATCCTAATCAGGATATCTTCGGCGGCTGGATTATGTCGCAAATGGATCTGGGCGGCGGTATTTTGGCGGCAGAAATCGCACAGGGACGAATTGTAACCGTGGCTGTTCAAGAAATGAATTTCATCAGACCGGTAAAGGTCGGCAACGTCGTGTGCTGCTACGGTCATTGCGTCCGCGTAGGCAATACTTCTTTGCAACTGAAAATCGAAGTGTGGGTGAAGACTTTGATGAACGATATGGTAACGGAAGACCGCCAACTGGTCACCGAAGCCGTGTTCACTTACGTCGCCATCGATGCACAAGGCAATCCGCGCCCTATTCCTCGCGAAGGCAATGCAAAGCTGGCACATTTGTAAGTTTAAAAATCAAAACAAGGCCGTCTGAAACCTCAATGTTCAGACGGCTTTTTTAATACAGAAGCAAAATGTAATAATATTTCTTTTGAGCTAAAGCAAGGCGAAGTATCTGTTTTTTAGGTTTAATTCAGGCTGATTGATAAGACAAAGACCGTACACCGGCTCCCTATAACACTGCCCTACCGCGACAGTTTGTACCATCTTTAAAACAACGTTTCCTCCTCAACCTACTTTAAGGAACATCATGGCTTCGCGCGATTTATACCCACAGGAAATTTTACAGGTTGTTCTCGACAAAAGCTGCGCCAAAGCACAATCCAGCATCCCCACACTGGCAATTTTGAGCGTTTTAGCCGGCGGATACATCGGCTTCGGTTATCTTGCCTATTTAAAAGTAGTCAGCGGCATTCCGCATGAATGGGGTGGAGTCGCAACTTTACTCGGCGCCGCAGTATTCCCTATCGCCTTGATTTGTATCCTACTTGGCGGCGGCGAGCTGGTAACCAGCAACATGATGATCATGTCTTTAGGCAGATTGGCCGGACGGATTTCCTCCAAAATGCTGCTACGCAACTGGGTTATCGTCTGCATGGGCAATTTGGTGGGCACGCTGGCAATGGCTTTTTTCCTTGGATACTATGTCGGCATGATTGAAGGCAGCGTGGCAGAAAAAACCATTGCCGTGGCGGAAGCAAAAATCCATATGGATTTCGGCCGCGCTTTTGTATCGGCAGTAGCATGTAACTGGATGGTCTGTATGGGCGCGTGGCTGCACTTTGCCGCTAAAAACACAACCGGACGAATGCTAGCCATTTGGTTCCCCGTCATGATTTTCGTATTAAACGGCTTCCAACACCTTGTCGCCAATATGTTCGTTATCCCCGCAGGTATTCTGGCAGGAGCAAACATCACTTGGGGGCAGTTTTTCTTCAATATGATTCCCGTATTCCTGGGCAATGTCGTCGGTGGCGCATCCTTTGTCGGAGCGTCTTATCTCTATACTTATAAAGACACGCTGAAAGATAGTGCCGAATAGTTCTGCTTTGAAAACAACAAAACCTGCTTTGAGAAAGCAGGTTTTGTTTCAGACGGCATTGGTATTAAGTTTTAAAATCCATTCGGACACATTATGCAGATAAATCATCCAAACGAAAAAAGAGCCGTTTTTAAAACGGCTCTTTCCAATTCTTTGGTCGGAGTGAAAGGATTCGAACCTTCGACCCCTTGCACCCCATGCAAGTGCGCTACCAGACTGCGCCACACTCCGACTCGATAAGCCGTGAATTTTAGTTTCAAACGCTGATTTTGACAAGTGCTTTTTAAAAAGGGAAATTTACTCGTTTGAAAACATTTGAATTATTTGTAAACAAAAAAAGGCCGTCTGAAATCGTTCAGACGGCCTTTGATTATTCAGTCAAATATCAAGCTTCAACTGGAATAATACCGATTTTGGCCTGCCATTGTTTTGGAGCAATAGCGTGAACCGATTCGCCGTTGCTATCTACCGCAACGGTAACCGGCATGTCTTTGACTTCAAATTCGTAAATCGCTTCCATGCCCAATTCAGGGAACGCCAAAACTTTAGATGCTTTAATGGCTTTGGCCACCAGATATGCCGCGCCACCGACAGCCATCAGGTAAACGGCTTTGTTATCGGCAATGGCTTGGCAAGTTGCTGCGCCACGTTCGGATTTACCAATCATACCCAAGAGGCCGGTTTGTTCCAGCATTTGGCGGGTAAATTTATCCATACGGGTGGAAGTAGTCGGACCGGCCGGACCAACAACTTCGTCACGGACTGGATCAACCGGGCCGACGTAGTAAATCAGTTTGTTGGTGAAATCTACCGGCAATTCTTCGCCTTTGTTGAGCATGTCAACCAAACGTTTATGTGCAGCATCACGGCCGGTCAGGATTTTACCGTTCAGCAACAATACGTCGCCGGTTTTCCATGTGGCCACTTCTTCTTTGGTCAGATTGTTGACATCGACACGTTTGCCGTTGTCAGGGCTGTAAGTCAGATCCGGCCAGTCTTCCAAAGATGGGGCTTCCATTTTGGCCGGGCCTGAGCCGTCCAATTTAAATTCAATGTGACGGGTTGCCGCGCAGTTTGGAATCATGGCAATCGGTTTGGAAGCCGCGTGGGTTGGGTAGTCAAGGATTTTGACATCCAGCACGGTACTCAAACCGCCCAAACCTTGTGCGCCGATGCCCAAGGCATTTACTTTTTTGTAGAGTTCCAAGCGCAGGGCTTCGGTTGTAGACAATTCTGCACCTGAATCGGCTTTTTCTTTGAGTTCCTGAATATCGATGTGGCTCATCAGGCTTTCTTTAGCCATCAATACTGCTTTTTCAGGCGTACCGCCGATGCCGATACCCAAGATGCCCGGAGGACACCAGCCTGCACCCATTTGTGGAACGGTTTTCAAGACCCAATCAACAATATTGTCTGATGGGTTGAGCATGGCAACTTTGGTTTTGTTTTCAGAACCGCCGCCTTTGGCTGCGCAAGTGACTTCGACTTTGTCGCCTTTTACGATTTCCATGTGTACAACGGCAGGGGTGTTGTCTTTGGTATTTTGACGTTTGCCAGCCGGATCAGCCAATACAGAGGCGCGCAATTTGTTGTCAGGATAGGTGTATGCACGGCGTACGCCTTCGTTAACCATTTCCTGTACGCTCATCTCGGCATCCCACTGTACATCCATGCCCACTTTCAAGAATACGGTCGCAATACCGGTATCCTGACAAATCGGACGATGGCCCTCGGCACACATACGGCTATTAACCAAAATCTGCGCCATCGCATCTTTGGCAGCAGGGTTTTCTTCTTTTTGATAAGCCTTATACAAAGCCTGAATGTAATCTTTAGGATGGTAGTAGCTGATGAATTGGAAAGCATCGAAAATACTTTGGATAAAGTCTTCTTGCTTGATGACGGTCATGATTGTGTTCCTTTTCGGGAGTCATGGTAGGAAGGGTTTGTTTATTTCTTAAGAGACCGATTTTTTCAGACGGCCTTCAATAGTGTAATAGTGCTTTCAAATGAATGACCCAGACAATATCATTTTCATACCTTCTTGATTTAAATAGAATTTAATATCGCATTAAATCACTTGGTTATTGATAATCTATATCCACTGACCACTCACTTACATAGAAATAAAATTACATTATTTTTAAATGATAATCTTATTCCAAGGCCGTCTGAAAATGTTTGCCTTAAGTATCTGAGAAAAATTTAGTATACTGTATTTAAAAGGAAACTACCTAAATTTCAGACGGCCTTTCTTATTTTCCAATACAATACACAATTGTAAAATCTGTGTCATTTTCTCCCTCAATCTTCTTGACTGATATCAAACTTGTTTGATTTTTTGAAATTTTATAACAGTCTTTTCACTTACTCATATACCTAAATATTATTCAATATATACAACAATTTATGCAAAATTATCTAATATATAATAATGATTTTTACTAGTATATAGACGAATTTTTTAAAATTTATACTAAAAAAGTAATTTTATTTTACCTTTAAAATCAAATAAACATAATAATTTTGTCTAAATAATAGGCATATTTTGTTTACAATCTTTCCTCTATGAAACCTTAGATTGCTCCTATCTTCAAAACCACTAAATTCTGATACACTTCAACTCATAAAGATAAATATTGATTTTAAAAGAATTTTTGAGTAAATCACTTGGATATTTCCTCACGCACCACAGATGTAATAAAAATACAATAAATCAAATTACCCACTATTCCACCTTCCAATTTCACAGGAACAAGCCATGAGTGAAAATTTGTTAACCCTGACCATAGACGGCCATGAAGTCAAAGCTTCCGCCGACTCGTCAATCATCCAAGCCTATGCCCGTTCAGGCAATGCGATTACTGCCAATGTCGGCTGTATGGGTCAAGGCGTATGCGGTTCCTGCCGCTGCATGATTCGTAAAGAAGGCGAGCGCGAAGTAACCACTGCACTGGCATGCGAGACTAAAGTCGAAGAAGGCATGCAGGTCAGCTTCTTGGATTACTTTATTCCGGAGCACATCCAATATTACGACGTCGGCGAGATTGGTGATGGCTGGAACTGGTTGGACGATACCGCTAAAGCTTTCCCTGAAGCACAAAACTGCCGTCATTGCGGCGGCTGCAATCGCGCCTGTCCTAAAGGTTTGCAAGTGGAAAACGGCGTAGCGCAAGTAGTTTCCGGCGATTTCGGCGCGGCTGCGCTGACCTTCGACCAATGCGTGATGTGCAACCTCTGCACCCTCTCCTGCCCCGAACACATCCGTCCGAACCACTTAGGCCTGTTCGCTCGCCGTATGAAAGCGGCGCGCACATTGCGTCCTGTGGATTTGATGCGCCGCCTACGCGAAATCGACAGCGGCAAAATGAAAGTCGAATTTGAAGAGGAGTCAGTGTAATGGTTAACAAAATCCAAGGCATAGACTACGAAACTGCCCTTGCCAACCTGCGTGCGTCCTCATTGGAGCTGCGCGGCGATTTACCTGAAAAAAACGAATTACTGAGCCAATTTCACCCTGACTATCAGACAAATGCGCGTGTGAAACTGCCTATCGGCCCAAACCAAGGCGATTACTGCCATCCTGATTTGGCCAAACTCTTAATCAGTCAGCCTCTGATTGATGACTATAATTTGTCAGGCGCTGAACACTTGAACATTGACGTATTGGTAATTGGCGGCGGCGGTGCAGGCGCGGCAGCGGCATTGTCTGCTACTGAAGCCGGCGCACGCGTCATCATGGCGAACAAACTGCGTATCGGCGACAGCAATACCGTGATGGCTGAAGGCGGCATTCAAGCAGCGGTCGGCGCAGAAGACAGCCTGCAACAACACTTTGACGACACCATCAAAGGCGGCCACAACGTCGGCAAAAAAGAATTGGTTGCGCAAATGGTTACCGATGCACCATCTGCCATCCGCTGGCTGATTGGCTTGGGTATGACTTTTGACTTGGCTAAAGGTGCAGACAACAACGGAATGTTGAGCCGTAAACGCGCAGGCGGTACGACCGTGCCGCGCATCCTGAGCTACCGCGACTTTACCGGCCTCGAAATGATGCGCGTGCTGCGCGAGGCGGTCGAACTCGACGAAAACATCACCCAGCTCAACCGCCACCCCGCCATCGAATTATTATCGGACGAACACGGCCGCTGCGTCGGCGCGATTTTGTATGATTTGGAAAAACGTTCTTTGGTGTTGGTTCACGCCAAAGCCGTGGTATTGGCAACCGGCGGCAGCGGACGCCTGCATTTGCAAGGTTTCGCCACTTCCAACCACTATGGCGCGACTGCAGACGGCCTGGTAATGGCTTACCGTATCGGCGCCAAACTGCGCGATGTCGATTCTTTCCAATATCACCCAACCGGCGTTGCCCACCCTCCTCACTTGGCAGGCGCGCTGATTTCAGAAGCAGTGCGCTCTGCAGGCACCAAGCTGGTCAACGGTTTGGGCGAACGTTTCGTTGACGAATTGCAACCGCGCGATGTTGTTGCCGCTGCGATTCTGCGCGAATGCCGCGAAGGCCGCGGCGTGGTACGCAACGGACAAGTCGGCGTATTCCTCGACACCCCGCGCCTGATTGCCAACGACCCCGACGTATTGAACCGTTTGGTAACACTTGGCCACGTTGCCCACAAATGCGGCATTGACCCAGCCGTTGAACCGGTCATGATTCATCCGACCCTGCACTATCAAAACGGCGGTATCGAAATCAACGGCGACGGCGCAACCTGCGTCGAAGGCCTCTATTGCGCCGGCGAAGTAACCGGCGGCATTCACGGCCGCAACCGTCTGATGGGCAATGCGCTTTTGGACATCATCAGCTTCGGCCGCCGTGCCGGTAAAGCCGCGGCAAATTGCGGCCTGCCGCTGAAAAAAGTACGCGGCGGTGTCGGACACGTCCACGATCTGCAACGCGAAATGACCCGCGCCGGTCTGACCAGCGACATCAAAGCCCCCGTTTTATATCCCGACTACGGCAAATTCGATTTGCGCGAACACGCCGGTTTGCAGGAGCAACAATCATGAATCAAGCCAATCAAAACTTACTGCATCCTTCCCGCCAAGTCGGCGCGGATTTAGCCGCGTGGCGCAAAGTCGGCGGCGGCGAAGGCCTGCTGGCTGCGCTTGCCGATCCTCAAAGCATTGTTTCCAAACTGCAAGATGCCAATCTTTGCGGTATGGGCGGTGCAGGTTTCCCGACTTGGCGCAAATGGGAGGCCGCCGTTGCCGCCCAAAGCAAAAATGGCGACAAATACGTTGTCTGCAATGCCAACGAAGACGAACCGGGTACATTTAAAGACCGTGTACTGCTGGCAAATACACCGCACCAAGTCATCGAAGGAGTTCTGATTGCCGCCGTTGCCTGTCGTGCCAACAAAGCGATTCTGTACGTCAACCCTCATCAAACCGAATCCATCACTTCCATCACACCGGCCATCGAGCAATGGAAAAACAGCGATTTGTTTATCCGCATCGAAAACTACTTGGGCAAACCTTTGGACCTGAAATTGGTCGAAACTTCAGGCCGCTACATCGGCGGCGAAGAAACCGCCGTGATTTCATGGCTGGAAGGCGGTTTCCCCTTCCCCCGCCGCAAGCCGCCTTTCCCAGCCGAAAGCGGTGTCAACGGTGAGCCGACCCTTATCAACAACACCGAAACTTTCGCCAATATTCCGCAAATCCTTGCCAAAGGCGCGGAATGGTACAAATCTTTGGGTTTGGGCGATGCGGCCGGTACAAAACTCTACTCGCTCTCTGGCGACGTATTGAATCCGGGGCTGTACGAACTGCCGATGGGCACAACCCTGCAATCACTGATTTATGATCACGGCGGCGGTATGCTCGAAGGCCGTACGTTTAAAGCCGTATTTACCGGCGGCCCGTCAAACACGCTTTTGACCGTAAAAGATTTGGATGTGCCTTTGGACTTCGTTTCCGTACGCGAACGCAAATCCAGCCTCGGTACCGGCGCGATGATTGTGATTTCCGAAGGCACCAGCGTGGTGCGTAAAGTGGCCGAGTATGTGGAATTTTTTGCTTCCAACTCATGCGGTCAATGCCCACCGTGTAAAGGCGGCACATTCCAGCTTTCCCGCCTGCTCAACCGCGTGGACACCGGCATCGGCACTCCCGACGACCTGCGCGCCCTGCAAAGCCTGTGCCAACTGTTGCCACGAAGCGGCCGTTGCGGTTTGATTGACGGCGCGGTTACCGTGTTGCAAAGCTCGCTGCGTACCTTCCCCGAAGAGTACGGCCTGCCGCAAGAACAGGAGTAAAACGGCGTTGTTTTCAGACGGCCTGTTACTGTAAAGGCCGTCTGAAAAACGATACCCGACTCCCTTTCTCTTCTTTCCAAGATTGAAGAAAAACCCAATAAGAAAAATACCTTCCGAACCTACCAAAATACGTTTAGACAGGCTTCAGCAACACTCAGGCCGTCTGAAAACAGATTTCCCAATACTTTAATCCTCAAATTAGGAGATTCAACATGGGCTTCAAGCCAATTCCTGCTGCGGTCGCACTTGTGCTGACGCTGCTTATCTGGTTCGTTATCCCCGTTCCTCAAGGCGTATCGCCTGACGCATGGCATCTTTTGGCATTGTTTGTCGGCATCATTGCCGGCATCATCGGCAAAGCCATGCCTATCGGCGCAATGGCGATTTTGGGCATTACCTTGGTTGCACTGACCGGTGTGACCAACGAAAAAGCCTCCGACGCAACCAAAGACGCTCTGAGCAGCCTCAACAACTCGCTCATCTGGATGATCGGTATCGCCATCATCATCTCGCGCGGCCTGTTGAAAACCGGCTTGGGTATGCGTATCGGCTACCTGCTGATCTCCCTCTTCGGCAAACGCACGCTGGGCGTAGGTTACAGCTTGGCTTTGGCCGACTTGGTCATTGGTCCGGTAACGCCGAGTAATACCGCGCGCGGCGGCGCCATCGTGCATCCGATTATGAAATCCATTGCCTTAAGCTTCGACTCCGACCCTGAAAAGGGTACGGAAGGCAAAATCGGTAAATACCTTTCACTGGTCAACTTCCACTCCAACGTGATTACCTGTCTGATTTTTATCACTGCCACCGCACCTAATCCGCTGGTAGTCGAATTGGTTGCCAAAGCCACCAATGCGCAAATCCAACTCTCTTGGGGTACTTGGTTCTTGGCAATGGTCGTACCCGGCCTGCTTGCTATGTTGCTGATGCCACTGGTGTTGTATTTCCTGTATCCGCCTGAAATCAAACAAACCCCTAACGCCACTGCATTGGCAAAAGAGCATTTGGCTGCCATGGGGCCGATGAAGCGTGAAGAAAAAATCATGCTGGGTATTTTCCTGGTTCTGCTGCTGTTGTGGGCGGGTATTCCCGAGATGCTGTTCGGCGTGAAAGTTGACGCTACTGCCACCACCTTCCTCGGCTTGAGCCTGTGTCTTTTGACCGGCGTACTGACTTGGGACGACGCGCTAAAAGAAAAAAGCGCGTGGGACACCATTGTTTGGTTTGCTGCCTTGGTTATGATGGCAAACTTCCTCAACAAACTGGGCCTCATCAGTTGGTTGTCCGACTCCATGCAAAGCGGTATCGCCCATATGGGTTTGGGTTGGGAAGCCGGTTGTGCCCTGTTGATGCTTGCCTACCTCTACGCCCACTACGTTTTCGCCAGCGGCACGGCACACGTTACCGCCATGTTCGGCGCATTCTACGGCGCAGGCTTGGCCTTGGGCGCACCACCGATGCTGTTTGCCCTGATTATGGCAGCCGCTACCGGCATCATGATGTCACTGACCCACTACGCCACCGGTTCTGCACCTGTCATTTACGGCTCGAACTACGTCAACATGACCGAATGGTGGAAAGCCGGCTTCATCATGAGCGTGGTCGAAATTCTGATTTTCAGCACTGTCGGCATCTTGTGGTGGAAAGCCTTGGGCTATTGGTAATCCTTTAGCCGATTGAAAAATCAGGCCGTCTGAAACTCCAATTTCAGACGGCCTTTTGTTACAATTTCATTTTTACCGAACACACTCGATTACCGTGAAAATACTTATTCTCGGCAGCGGCCAAGTCGGCTCGACCGTCGCCCAAAACCTCGCCTCCGTTCCCAGCAACGACGTTACCATCATCGACATCGATGAAAAAGCGCTCAACCGCATCAGCAGTCGCCTCGATGTCCAAACCATCGTCGGCAACGGCGCATCGCCCTTTACCCTTGAACAGGCAGGCGCGGCGGACTCCGACCTCCTGCTTGCCCTGACCCGCAGTGACGAAACCAACATTGTTGCCTCCAAAATCGCCGCCGACCTGTTCAACATCCCCAGCCGCATCGCACGCGTGCGCTCAAGCGAATACCTCGAATATCCGGTTGCCGGCAGCGACAAACCCGAAGAAGGCAGCCTCAATATCTTCGGCATTACCGAAACCATCAGCCCCGAACAACTGGTTACCGAACAACTTGTCGGCCTGCTCAACTACACCAGCTCATTGCAGGTACTCAGTTTCGCCAACGACCAAGTCCGCATGGTGATTGTTCAGGCACGCAAAGGCGGTTTGCTGATCGGCCGTGAAATTGCCGACATCAACCAACACCTGCTCGAAGGTGCGGACTGCCAAATCTGCGCCATCTACCGCAACAACCGCCTGATCGTCCCAACGCCGCAAACCGTCATCATCGAAGGCGATGAAGTCCTGTTTGCTGCTGACATCAACAGCGTTGAAGCCATCATGCGCGAATTGCGTCCGAAAGAAGCGCGTACCCGCCGCATCATGATTGCCGGCGGCGGTAACATCGGCTACCGCCTCGCCAAGCAGCTCGAATCTAAATACGACATCAAAATCATCGAATACAAACCCCAGCGCGCCGAATGGCTGGCCGAGAATCTGGACAATACCCTCGTCCTGCAAGGTTCCGCCACCGACGAAACCCTGCTGGACGAAGAATACATCGACGAAATCGACGTCTTCTGCGCGTTGACCAATGATGACGAAAACAACATCATGTCCAGCCTGTTGGCAAAAAACCTTGGCGCCAAACGCGTAATCACCATTGTCAACCGCTCAAGCTACGTCGATTTGCTCGAAGGCAACAAAATCGATATCGTCGTTTCCCCCCACCTGATTACCATCGGCTCCATCCTCGCCCACATTCGCCGCGGCGACGTCGTTGCCGTCCATCCTTTGCGCCGCGGTACAGCCGAAGCCATTGAAGTGGTGGTACACGGCGACAAAAACACTTCCGCCATCGTCGGCCGCCGTATCAGCGGCATCAAATGGCCGAGCGACTGCTACATCGCCGCTATTGTCCGCGGTGCAACCGGCGAAGTCATCATGGGACACCACACCGAAACCATCCTCCAAGACGGCGACCACATTATCTTCTTCGTCTCACGCCGCCGCGTCCTGCCGGAGTTGGAAAAACTCATTCAAGTCAAAATGGGCTTTTTCGGTTAAACCCGAAATCCGTTTGCTTGAAGCCATAAAAAGGCCGTCTGAAAACCTTTTCAGACGGCCTTTATTTATTGTTTTATTTATGCTTTGGCAACGCTGTTTTTACGGCCAAACCAAACAAAACCAATCGCACCCAATACAATCATCGGCACGCTCAACCATTGCCCCATAGACAAACCCAAAGTCAACAGGCCGAGATAGTCGTCAGGCTGACGGGCAAATTCGGCAATAAAACGGAACAAACCGTAACCGCCCAAGAACAATGCCGCCGTTTGACCGGCCGGACGCGGTTTTTTCGAGAAAATCCAAACGATGACAAACAGGCAAATGCCTTCAAGGGCAAACTGGTAAAGCTGAGACGGGTGGCGCGGCAGCATACCGTATTGTTGCAGCCATTCGGCCCACAAAGGATTGTGCGCCGCAGCTTCCGCATCTTCGTAACGCGCTTGTGGGAAACCCATCGCCCAGAAAGCATTGAGTTCGGTCACGCGTCCCCAAAGTTCGCCGTTGATAAAGTTGCCGATACGGCCGGAAGCCAAGCCCAGCGGTACGAGCGGCGCAACGGTATCCATCAATTTCAAGATACTGATGTTGTGCTTGCGGCCAAACAACCACATGGCAACGACCACGCCCAAGAAGCCGCCGTGAAACGACATGCCGCCTTCCCAAACTTTGAAAATATCCAACGGGTTGGCAAGATAATCGGAAAATTTATAAAACAAAACGTAGCCGATACGGCCGCCCAAGATCACGCCCAAGATACCCCAAGTCAGGAAATCGTCAAGTGTTTCTTTGGTAAACACAGAATTGCCCTGCGCGATACGGCGGCGGCCCAAAATCGTAAACAGGATAAAGCCGACAATATAGCTCAAGGCATACCAGCGGATGGCAAGCGGGCCGATGCTGATCAGCACCGGATCAAACTGGGGATGTATCATCATAATGTGTGTTCCTTATCTCAAAGGCCGTCTGAAAGCCTGAACTTTCAGACGGCCTGTATGCGGTGTCGGATGGTTTAACGCAAATCGTCAACCACATTCAAAATAGCCGACAACATTGCCTCGCCCAAGCGTAGCGAGCGTTGGCCGTTCCAGCCGAAATCGTCGTCCGGCAGGTTGGCATTGTCTTTAAACGGCATTTCCAAAGTATAGGCAAGGCAGTTGAAATGATTGCCGACCCAGTTGGTCGCCAAAGTCATGTTTGCCTGACCCGGCGCATCTTTGTCATAGCCGTAATCGTCTTGGAAATCGGGGCTGGCATTGAGCAACGCGAGTTTGAATTGGTCTTCCAAGGCTTCGATGCGCTCGTTGTAGTTCGGCACGCCTTCGGTACCGGCCACAAAGACAAACGGCAGACCTTCATCGCCATGAATATCCAAGAACAAATCCACGCCGGTTTCCATCATTTTTTCGCGGACGGAAAAGACTTCGGGGCTTCGCTCCAAAGTCGGGTTTTCCCATTCGCGGTTGAGGTTAGCGCCGGCGGCATTGGTGCGCAGGTTGCCCAAAACCGAACCGTCCGGATTCATATTCGGCACAATGTAGAAAGTTGCACGGTCAAGCAGCATGCGCGCGGTCGGATCTTGCGGATCAAGCAAACGACCCAGCAAACCTTCGACAAACCATTCCGCCATGGTTTCGCCCGGATGTTGACGGGCGATAATCCAGACTTTCATGTCGCTTTCGACTTGGTTGCCGATGGTCAACAGATTAATATCGCGGCCTTGAACAGTGCTGCCCAAATCGTCGATACGGCACAAGCCGCTGCCTTGAGCATCGCCCAAAAGGTTCAAATGCTGCTCGTTGGAATAAGGCTCGAAATAAGCATAGTAAACGCTGTTGGACAGGGGCGTATGGTTGATGGTCAACACGCCGTTTTCGTAGCTGGTCGGCACGCGGAACCAATTTTGGCGGTCGTAAGAGGCGCAAGCCTGATAGTCCTCCCAGCCCAAAGGATACGCAGCGTCCGCCGCATTTTCAAAATGCATCACGCAGTTTTGATAGGCCGCACCCTGCAAACGGAAGTAAAACCATTGTACAAACTCCGAAGCATTGTCGGGACGCAGGGCGAGGCGGATATCGGCAGGGTTGCTCAAGTCTTTGACAACGACCGAACCGGCATCGAATTGGGTGCTGATTTTCATCATGGGTATCCTTAGTAATCGGCAAAGAGGCCGAAGCAAACCGTCATTTTACCGTTTGCATGAGGCTGGTTTCAACCATTTAACTGATTTAACAGGATTTCAAGCGTCTGGAAATATTGTTTCAGACGGCCTTTGGGATTAAGATAAAGGCCGAAATCATGAAACAAGGTTGAAACCATGACTCAGCAACAATCTGTCTCCCCTGCCATCAAAGCGCGCGTCCTTGCCGAATCTTTACCTTATATCCGCCGTTTTTCCGGCTCCATCATCGTCATCAAATACGGCGGCAACGCCATGACCGAACCTGCCTTAAAAGAGGGTTTCGCACGCGATGTCGTCCTGCTCAAACTAATCGGCCTGCATCCCGTCATCGTTCACGGCGGCGGTCCGCAAATCAATGAAATGTTGGAAAAAGTCGGCAAAAAAGGAGAGTTTGTTCAAGGCATGCGCGTGACCGACAGCGAAACCATGGACATCGTAGAAATGGTTTTGGGCGGACACGTCAATAAAGAAATCGTTTCCATGATTACCACCTTCGGCGGTCGCGCCGTCGGCATTACCGGCCGCGACAACCACTTCATCAAAGCGGAAAAACTCCTGATCGACACGCCCGAACAAAAAGGCGTGGACATCGGCCAAGTCGGCACAGTGGCCGACATCGATACCCGTTTGGTGGAAGGCTTGGTCGAGCGCGGCTGTATTCCGGTCATCGCACCCATCGGCGTAGGCCAAGACGGCGAAGCGTTCAACATCAATGCCGACTTGGTTGCCGGCAAACTGGCGGAAAAACTTCAGGCCGAAAAACTGCTGATGATGACCAATATCCCCGGCGTACTGGATAAAGAAGGCAAATTATTGACCACCCTGACGCCAAGCCGCATTGACGAACTGATTGAAGACGGCACGCTGTACGGCGGTATGCTGCCTAAAATTGCCTCCGCCGTCGAAGCCGCCAAAAGCGGCGTCAAAGCCACGCATATCATAGACGGCCGCGTTCCCAACGCCCTGCTCTTGGAAGTACTGACCGATGACGGCGTAGGCTCAATGATTTTGGGCGAAGGCTAATCCGTTTTTCAGACGGCCTTATGCCTGATTTAATCAGCTTTTCACCCTAAAAAGGGTAAAAAATGTTACACTATACGGCTTATGTTTGTTTGAGCGATATTGATGTGAAACAAACTTACAATCGGTTTCATACCGACTCCGATGCCATACTTGGCAAAGACGGTATAATGTCTGCATTCATCAGACTTTGGCAATCATCCTTAAGGCCGTCTGAAACGTAACAAAGCTACTTTTCTTTTACCATCCTATTTGGAGATATTCATGAGCGCAATCGTTGATATTTTTGCACGCGAAATTTTGGACTCCCGCGGCAACCCTACCGTAGAGTGTGACGTATTGTTGGAATCCGGCGTCATGGGACGCGCAGCCGTACCTAGCGGCGCATCAACCGGCCAAAAAGAAGCTTTGGAACTGCGTGACGGCGACAAATCCCGTTACTTGGGCAAAGGCGTATTGAAGGCCGTTGACCACGTCAACAACCAAATCGCGCAAGCCCTCATCGGCATCGATGCCAGCGAACAATCTTATATCGACCAAATCATGATCGAATTGGACGGTACTGAAAACAAAGGCAACTTGGGCGCCAACGCCACTTTGGCCGTTTCTATGGCCGTAGCACGCGCGGCCGCTGAAGATGCAGGCCTGCCTCTGTATCGTTACTTGGGCGGCGCAGGCCCAATGGCTCTGCCTGTTCCAATGATGAACGTTATCAACGGCGGCGAACATGCCAACAACAGCCTGAACATCCAAGAATTCATGATCATGCCTGTCGGCGCAAAATCTTTCCGCGAAGCTCTGCGTTGCGGCGCCGAAATCTTCCACGCACTGAAAAAACTGTGTGATTCCAAAGGCTTCCCAACTACCGTTGGTGACGAAGGTGGTTTTGCACCCAACCTGAACAGCCACAAAGAAGCCCTGCAATTGATGGTGGAAGCTACCGAAGCTGCAGGCTACAAAGCAGGCGAAGACGTATTGTTCGCCCTGGACTGTGCATCCAGTGAGTTCTACAAAGACGGCCAATACCATCTGGAAGCCGAAGGCCGCTCTTACACCAGCGCAGAATTTGCCGAATACTTGGAAGGCCTGGTTAACGAATTCCCAATCATTTCCATCGAAGACGGTATGGACGAAAACGACTGGGAAGGCTGGAAACTGCTGACTGAAAAATTGGGTGGCCGAGTTCAATTGGTCGGCGACGATTTGTTCGTAACCAATCCAAAAATCTTGGCTGAAGGCATCGAAAAAGGCGTGGCAAACGCATTGCTGGTTAAAGTCAACCAAATCGGTACATTGAGCGAAACCCTGCAAGCCGTTGACTTGGCAAAACGCAACCGCTACGCCAGCGTAATGAGCCACCGTTCCGGTGAAACCGAAGACAGCACCATTGCCGACTTGGCCGTTGCCACCAACTGTATGCAAATCAAAACCGGCTCCCTGTCCCGCTCCGACCGCATGGCAAAATACAACCAATTGTTGCGCATTGAAGAAGAATTGGCCGAAGCCGCTTACTACCCTGGCAAAGCCGCATTCTACCAACTGGGCAAATAAGCAGAATATAGGATATTGATTGTATGAAGTGGGTAACTTTTGTTTTAACCTTCACACTTTTGTGCTGTCAGTACAGCCTTTGGTTCGGTAAAGGCAGCGTCGGGCATACGGAAGAATTGCAGGAGCAGCTCGTCCGTCAGGAGGAAAAAAACCAAACGCTCACTTTGCGCAACAATTTCCTCAATGCGGAAGTTGAAGATTTGGCACACGGACAAGAGGCTATCGCCGAAATTGCCCGCGTCGAATTGGGCTATGTCCAAGACGGCGAAGTGTATTACCGAATCATCGACCGCCGTTAAACCTTGCAAAACAAAGGCCGTCTGAAAACATATTTTTCAGACGGCCTTTTTTATCGCAATCGCTATATAATCACATATCCCAAAATCAAATCACACCCATCATGTATGACGTAAACACCCACGATGTCCGCCGATTCTTTGCCCACGTCTGGCAACACAGGCTCGCACCGCTCCAATTGGACGGCCTGCAACAAAAAGCATTGCGCATTATCGAAGCCCATCCCGAATACGGACACTATCTCGAAGACATCGAGCAATATTTAGATAAAGAATGGCTGCCCGAAGACGGCGAAAGCAACCCATTCCTGCATATGTCGCTACACCTTTCCCTGCAAGAACAAAGCGCCATCGACCAGCCACCGGGCATCCGTGCCATCCACCAACAACTTTGCGCCCATTACAACGGCGACTGGGTCAAAGCCGAACACGACATGATGGAAGCCTTGGCAGAAACCATCTGGGAAGCACAACGCTACGGACGAGGCCTTGACGTCAATGCCTACATGACCCGCTTGCGGAAATTGGTCGGCTTGGGCCAAGAAGAAAAAGCCCGCCTCAATCCCCATGAAGTCGGCCTGATGGATACAAAGTAACTTCTTTTCAGACGGCCTCAACCCATACAAATCCTTACGCTTGCCAAAGCCAACGTTTCCATATTTCATGCTAAATTATTTTTTTAAAATCCGCATTACAAGGAAAACCAAAATGCTCCGCCCAGCCATTACCGCCCTACTGCTAGCTGCCTCCCTGCCCGTAGCAGCAGAAAGCCTCAACTACAACATCGTTGAATTTTCCGAATCCGCCAACATGGAAGTGCCGCGGGATACCATGACTGCGCATTTCAGCGTCAATGCAGAAGGTAAAGACCGTCAAGCCGTCAACCAAGCCTTCATGAAGAAATTCAACCAGTTCAACAAAATCTCCCAAAACAGCAAATTTAAAACCGAGCTAATGGAGCGCAACGCTTCCCCACGCTATCAATACACCAACGGCAAACGCACCCAAACCGGCTGGGAAGAACACGCCTACTTCAAAGTAGAAAGCAAAGACTTTGAAGCACTCAACCGCCTGATTGCCGACAGCATCAATATCGCCGTTTTGGAAAGCTCCTCGTTTTCCGTATCCAAAGAAAAACGCGAAGAAACCGTCGATCAACTGAGCAAAACCGTCATCCTGCGCTTCAAAGACCGCGCCCAAAACCTCGCCCAAACGCTCGGCTTCTCCAGCTACAAAATCGTTAAACTCAACCTGGGCCACATCGGCAACCGCCAAGTCGGCGGCGATTTCGCACACGCCAAAATGCTGCGTGCAATCCCTGCTGCAGAAGTGGCTGCAGGAATAGAAGATGGCGTACCAGCCTCCCCAGGTTCGGAAGAGATCAGCCTGACCGTCAGCGGCTCGGTGCAATTGTAGGATTTTCTTTGAAATCATTTTAAAGGCCGTCTGAAAGTATATTTTTCAGACGGCCTTTGTGTTGCTCAACAATTAAAAGGGTTGTTTCTATATAATAGAAACCGTAAAAATAAAATCACAATGATTTCAATTTATTATTTCTGAAAATTAGTATAATTCTTCAAAATACGTAAAAATAATGCCAAGAATAGAATAATAATAGCATTATATTTTACAAAATTAACATAGGGTTTTGATTAAAACTTGGGGCTGACATAGAGAACCCTAGAATACAACACATCAATCCAGCAAAATTTTAAGCTGCCGAGACATTGTATCGAAGTTAAATTCAAATTTGCACAAAACCAATATCTTCATTATGCAAAACAAAAGAAACGCTTAGTCTGCCCCTCTATACATTTCCCACAACACCTCCGTCAACCACAAGCAGTTCCAACTTATGCAGCAAGCTCGCCTTCAATTTTTCTACTTCAACAATCAAATCTTGCGATTTGTGCTTCCCCGTTCAATCTTGGCATAGCTGCTAGGAGACATTCCCATTTTTTCAGCTATGTCTCCCAGCACCCGGTTCTGGGTTTCACACAGAAGATTGATTTTCTAGTGTGTTTTCATTAGCCACTACTTTTTCGGAGGGTGGCGTACTTTTTGTGATTGGAGTAACAAAGCTAAAAAAGACATCTTTCAAAAATGAGGCAGCTTTTTTTGATACTTTACTCTTTCTCAAGAGACATCGGGGCTTGTTGCAATTGCTGGGAAACCGTATCTAATGCGGTTAGGATGTCCGCATAATACAAGCTAATGAACTCTTTCACGGCAGAGTTATCTAACAATCTTTTTAAATAACCACCAGCCACAATCAAAGACAGATTGGTATCACTAATTTCTTTCTCTGTCCGGGTATAGTCCTCCTTCAACCTGTTCATTTCTTGTTCTAACAGTGAAAGTTTTTCTAGACTATCCGAGTGCTTTTTCTTTTTCTGAGCATGATCAACCAAGTCTTCCTGGGAGGATGCCACCAAGATCATCTCAGCATAGGACTTGGTAAACTTATTGGCTGCAATCATCATATCTGCAGCTTCCATCTGTCGGATGGGTTTCATTTTTCGGAGGATCCGAAATGTATCTTGTGCCAGATGCTTGTCTGCAAGTTTCGCGGCTACTTCGGGCGCGATATCATTCAGCAAATTCAACTTGCTTTCGATTCCGGATAAGTTAATATTCAGGGTTTTGGCAATCCTCTCCCTTGGTATGCCTTTGCTAATTGCACGGCTGATCATCCGGTATTCCTGAATTGGGCTTAACCGGTTAATTTGCCGGTTATAGGTAAATCCTTCATCGTCTGTGGACAGCAAACATACTACCGTGTCGATTCCTAGTTCTTGTAAGGCAAGCAGACGGAGATGCCCGTCCAGTAAGAGGTACTTACCGTTTTCTTCATAAACAGCCAGCGGCTCAATAACACCAATTTCCTCTACTGAGGCCAAGATGCTTTTGAACTTCACGCTCTCCCGTATCCCTTCGGGGAAGGGGTGCATGGTTTGAATATCTTTGAGCGCGATGTTCTTCAATGATGCTTGAAAAGCATAAGCGATGTGTTTAGGCTGATTCATTGATATATGTTTCCCTATAATGGCTCAGACATTTACTGAGGTTCTCAGGCATATCTACGATTCTCTCTGCCCGAAGCAGTGTTTTGAAATGATTATCCTCAAACAAACGATTTAACCCGAAAAGAATGATCAGCAGCTGTTGTTGGCAAAATTCAGCCTGTGTTGCCATCAACTGTCTTCGCTTAATCTCATTCTCATACATTTGAAGTAGCTTCTCCTTATTGATAGGTGTATTACGCCTCAGAGTGAAGTGGTAAGTTTTACCATCACGCTTTCTCTGTTGGATCAGTCTCCTGATTTTGGCAATATCTCCGCGCTTTAGCTTCTGTTGTTGGTAGAGATCGGATAAAGCCGTTTGAACTTCTTTTTCTTTTGCACGGGAAATATCGACAGCAACGTCAATCGGCAAATAGCCTTTTTCTACGCCTGCAATCAGGCGTACCTCACCTTCTCGCAACAAATGTAAAATTCCTCGTATGTATGCTTGATGAAGGCCAATTTTTCGTGAAATATCTTTTTCGGAATATCCACGTTCATACAACACCCGAATGGCAGACAGTATTTCCAAATTGGTGTGCTTACGTCTAGCAATATTTTCAGCTAGGCTGATTAAAAATCCTTCGTCACCACTAACCTCCACAATGTGACACGGTATGTACTCTTCACCTAGCTCTTTGCAGGCGGTCAATCTTCCTTCGCCGCATAATAGGCCATACCATTGTTCTCCATCCAATATTTCCGATTTGGTAACGGTAATCGGACGCTTTAGACCGACTGCCGCGATGCTGGCGACCAATTGGTTAAACACTTTTGGGTTCCTGCTGCGTGGGTTCAGAACCTTGATTCGATTGATCGGTAGTGTTTGAATCACCATCCTCATAAAATTGCCTCCTTAATCAATACCCGTTTACTCATGGCAAAAAAACGACTCAAATCTTTATGGCGATAACAATCCCAGTCAATTGGGTTTTGTTCCGTCAATCTCACTTTGGCACAATGGGTTTTTTCGGAAGGAAGTAGATAGTAATCTACTATTTTCTCCGCCGTTTCATCCAGCCGAACAGCTATGGTCAAATCAGGAGCAAGGCTACTGTCAAAACGTATAAACCAGCGTTTGGTACCAGCATCGGTTATCCGACAGCGTGCCAGCACTAGAGAAACAAAAAACTCCTGATTAATATGGAGTAAATCGTTTTCCGGAATGCGGGATACCGCTCCCCCCAGCCGCTCAATTTCTGCAATCGTCTGCTCAACCAGATCTGCATGAGTCCGTCTCAAGGCGCGATTGATTTTCAGATAGCGATAGTCTCGGCTGGGTGTATAACCTACTTCATGATAGCTCTTAAGTAGGCTTCCGAAGCGGCTACGGAACATACTGCTGGAAGGGCAATCTGCGGCTTCATCAATGATCAAACCAGACAGCTTGCCGTTAATTCTGAGTAGCTCCTTTAATTTATCCAGCATTTCTTCATTGCTCCAATGCCGGCTTCTTTGGTGGATAATGCTTTGGGCGGCATTGAACAGTACGGTGGAAACAATGGGTTGAAAGACTGAATTAGCCCGTACCCATTGTTCGGAGGCATTCTTGCCTTTATGTGGCTTGAAGGGCGAATAGCTGCTTTTGTTCCAGACATTATTGCCGATGTATTTTTCGTTAATCAGGATTTGATGCACAACACCTCTAGTCCAAGAGGTGCCACGGTCGGTCAAAATGTGCTGTCTGTTTAAATCATCAGCTATCGCCTGTTCGCTCATTTTTTGGTAAACGAAGTCCTCGTAAATTTTCCGGATAACGGCCTGTTCATGTTCCGGGCCGGGAATCAGAATTACCCTGTCGGTTTGGATACTCTTATGTTCCCCGGCCTTAAGCTCAAATTTTGGCTGCCTATTCTCGTCTACCAACAAGCGGCGCAATCCGTACCCTGCAGAGCCACCTTGTCGAAAACCGAGCCTGATCAAGTTTTCTTGCCCGAGAAAAACCTTCTTTGATAGTCCCTTGCTAAAGAGACCGGCTGAAGTTTGCTGGAATACATCTATGATACCTGTTACTACCGGATCCAACTCTTCTGTTGCCACTGGAATCGGTTCCGCACATTTGTGCAGAATGATGTTTTGCTGCTGACAGAGGTATTGGTAATAACTAGATTCTTGCGGGTCAATAAAGCGTCCCCAGCGACTCGCGTCATAAACCAAAATATGACCGAAATCTGCTTTGCCGCTTCTGACCAAATCAATTAAGTTCAAGAACTGATACCGTTTTTGCGTCACGACTCCGCTGATGCCTTCGTCAATAAATTCACCAACAACGGTCAGTCCATTCTTATTGGCATATTCCAGCAAAAAAGCTTTCTGGTTATCAGGCGAATATTTCTGATGATCCGTGGACATACGGATATACAGAACCGCTTTTTGCTGTTTTGATAACTGTTCCTTTGGATCCATAACAAATGGTAGGTAATTTATTGATTAACAAAATATAAAGGAACAGTTAGGAAAAATGTTGCACTCAAATGGAAAAAAACTTCCCTTGAAGAATATCAATGAAGATATGTGGAAAGAGTTACTCTCAAGCGCTTTATACAAAGAATTGCAGAAAAATCATGTCAATGTCAAAAACCTTGCACATTGGACAGGTGTATCAGAGCGAACAGTCAAAAACTGGTTGGAAAAAAGATTTATGCCTGACAGCTTGGCTATGATCAGGTTGATGCAGCATTCAAGCTTTGTCCGTCAAATCGTACTCACTCAGATCTGTTTAAGCGAAAACTTGAAGGCGGCAATGTTCGTGTGTGAATTCAAAAAGTTTCTTTCTTCATCAGAAGCATATCTGAGAGACTGATACTGGTAAAACAGGCATACCCTTAGTAGGTCAGGCGCATATCGCCGGCACGCAGCCGGCTCCAATACAGGGCAAAATTGAAGCTGTAGCCTGATAGGCCGTCTGAAAGCATCAAAAAGCAGCCTGTACATTTGGTTTTCCACGTGCAGGCTGCTTTCAGGTAGTCTTCATCAGCTTTCAGGCTGCCTTATCCCTTTAGAACCGTCCATCGGGTTTGAGCAGGCGCAAAAGTTCGGCGTCGTGCTGGTATTTGATCACGGGCTTATCGTCAAAAATCATGGTTGCGCCGTTTTGGGGCGTATAGGCTTCCCATTGCGGCAACCCTTCGATGTTCGGGTTGCCGGTGCGGGCAAATGCCACCCATGCGCGGCTCATTTTGTCTGCCAGTGCTTTGGCTTCGCTGCCGTTGCCGTGCATGGTTTCAGTCAGGGCAAGGCTGTTCATCACAAAGGGGATTTCGGCAGTGTGGTAGCTCATGGCAAATCCGCCGAGAAGCGGAACATACGGTTTTTCCGGCCGCCACCCCAAAACTTTCAGACAACCGTTTAGAGCACCGAGAGTGCCGTTTTACCTTCGATATTCAGGAGACAAAATGACACAAAAACCCCAACCCTTGGTGCCTTGGATGGGCGGCAAACGCAGACTGGCAAAACACATTATCCCCATGTTTCCCGAGCATACGGTGAAATCGTGCATTATCTAAAATAATCACCGATTTTTGAGTCAATGCGGGCAGTAGGCATTGCTGAAACCATGCTTCAAAAAAGACTCCGGTCATCGTATTTTGATAAACCATCGGAGCAATCAGCCGGTTGCCGACTTGTGCGGACACCAGAGATAGGCGTTGGTATCTTTTTCCACTTATCTGCGCTTTCACTATTTGCCCTTTCAGGCTGCGGCATAGGGACGGAACAGGTAGCGGTCAAATCCTGTTTCATCCAAATAAACATGTTGGTAGTCGGAAAATCCGGCCGGCTGTGTCAAATAATGCGTTACTTTGGCCGGGTCTTGTTCTTTGTAAGTGGTGGTCTTTTTTTGCGCGTCATTCCCATCTGTTTGAGTACATAGCAAACGGCGGCTGCCGTACAATCAAAATGTTTGGCGATTTCATGCAGATAGGCATCCGGGTGTTGCCCAACATATTGAGCCGGTTTTTGCCTATCCAATTTAACGGCATTTAGACCGGTAACTTGATGTTTTAGGCTGCCTGTTTGTTTTTTAAGGCGAATCCATAGGTAAAGCGTGTTTCTTGACAAGTTAAACGTTGCTGCGGTTTGGCTGATGTTTTTGCATTGTTCGTAATAGTTTAAAGCTTTGTTTCTTAAGTCCGTAGAATATGCCATGGTTAGACCTTCAAAGTTGAGTATTGTACTATTTTGTTTTTAATTGACTATAACAGGCATCAAAGTATCGGACTTGTCATTATTTACGACAACGGTATAGACCCGTCCGTTGCGTTTCAGGATGCCGAAGACAACCACTTTTCCTGCCGCACCGCGACCACGTCTGCCTTTACGCCGTCCGCCGAAATAGCTTTCGTTCAACTCGACGGGGCCCTCGAAAACCTCATCGGCAGCCAAGGCCAAATGATGGCTGATGACCATACGGATTTTGCAGTAGAACAGAATGGCGGAGTTGGGCTGAATGTCTAAAATATCGGCAGCGGAACGGGCGGTAACTTGGAGCACAAAAAATTCAAGTAGTTTCTTTTGAACTCTCTTGCTTAATTTACAATTGGTTATCTGCATTTTTGTAGCCTAGCATAACTGCTAATCTACGTCAGCCCCTAAAATTAAATGTATTGTCATAAAATTGGTACTGCTCAGCTGTTTTAGCGATGGCAGCCTCCACGGCCCAGGTGATACAGTCGTTCATGGTAATGGCTAAGCCATCTGGATTGTATACGCCAAGCAGATCGGCCGCCTTCTGCAGGTAGACCCTCAGGATCTCGTTTAACAGGATCTGCTCACTCCACTCTTCCTCCATGGTGGCAGCTTCCTTCTCGGCCTTCGCTACCTTGCGCATTTTTCGGGCAGACCAAGCTGCCAAATGCGCTGAGTCAAATACAACTAATTCTTTCTCTGATTCTTTTTGTTCAATCATTTTCCAAGAGTCATCTACGGATAACAGAACTGATTCTACTGTAAGTATCTATGCTAAACAAAATCATCTAGTGAGATTTGTAGAATTCTGTCAATAATATTGCATAATTAAACTTGTGGATATTAATTGATAAATTAAAGTATTTATGATACTTTCTCTGAAGTAATTCTTAGATGAACTTATTTACAGATTATTTAAGGAGCCCCCATGGCCTTCTCTAACTAACGACATCCGGGTTCGGTACCACCACCGGGGTGAAGCTGGGCGACACCACCACGCCGCCGAAGGCGCTGGCTCGGGCACTCACCGACGTACAGCAATTCGAGGGAGCGCTCAAGCAATGTGTGACCGTGCCCCTGCCAGAGCCCGCACGAGATGCTGATGCGGACTGCACTCTCTGCCGTCGCCGGAACCCTTGCCGCCAACTACCAGACCTGTCACGAAAACGCCGAGCAACTGAGAGCGTTTCAGGCGTGGGCCAAAGAGATGGTGTCTGCCAGACATTGAAATGCTGCTGGACAACTACCTGCGCTAACGCTGGTAGCTCGAAGAGCTACTCAAGCAGTATGATCTATGCAATGTGAGATTGTGGTAAGGAAAAGCAACGATGGATCAAGATAGACAATGGCCTCGAGTAGGCGACAGGCTTATCCACCAGTACCGGAAAAAACCTGGGCATGCTGAAGCAGAGGTGGTTTCTGTAGATAAAAAGAGTGGTGCTATCTCTCTGCGAGTTGGCGATAAGGTTTATCCCTCGTTGTCTTCTGCGGCACAAGCTTTATCTGGCGCGGCAGCTAATGGCTGGACCTATTGGGGCCTGAAAAAACAACGCCCTCGAAAATAGAATTCTGCAATTTTCGTGCAAGGAACGGCGCGGACTAAGAAATCAGAATTTCAATCATCAGGTTGGCTGGACAGCCATCCTTTCAATCTAATTTGCACCGGGTTGAGGTGCATGCTTCAAGGAGTGATGTCAGTGGGCTACTATAAAACAAATGCTGTCTATAAATTATTAGAATCCGAACAGGAGCATCCATTTGTTTGGGTGTCTGGAAATGCCTGGATGCTTATTTACGGTGATCAGTCTGCCACCCCAAGAGCTCTTGTTTTAGCATTCGGAAAGTCGTGGTCTCTTCAGGAAGATGTCATTCAAGCAGCAAAGAAGATATCCTCAAAATCTGGCATCCCCCTCTTTTTCGTCAAATTTGATGACTCAGCCAATTTCATTGACAAAGTCGGCTTTGGCAAGCCAGGACAACAACCTTGCGAGCTCACCTTAGATCAGCTTAAAGATGAGTTCCATAAGATAGGTTTACCGGTCAAAAGTGGAGCCTGCGGAAAAAGTGTCAACGATGCCACAAGTAGTGCTTATCATAACTGGCAGCGGAGCAGCCTCGGCTCGATCAAGGTGACTGACATTGACCTTATTCGATTGAGCGCTGAAGGGGAGCCGATTGAGGCTATCGAACTGAAACGGTCTTTCTCTCCTTTGCAGGAATGGAATCCCTATCCCGTTGATTACGTAAATTTTAATTTGCTTTTGGCTGTATGCAATCAGTCGGCGATGAGGATGACCATCGCGTACAACGTAAGACAAACCAAGCCTGTATTTAATGATAATGCATCCCGGCTTGCGCTATTTTCCTATGCGGCCATTAACTCGCCCGTTAGGATTGGGCAATTCAGCTACAGTGATTTTTTGACCGGAATTTATTGATTAGTTGGCGCAAGGTTTGATTTGATTTGCGCCAACCATCCATGAAGTAGGCAACTGTTATTGCCTAACCACTTCCATTAGCCGACCGAAGCTATCTACTACGTCGTACTTAACGTTTTCCGGTGCGAAGCGACGGTTCATCTCGTCGAAGAACTTACGGGCACATTTGATCTTGGTTTTCTCGATTTCGCGCAGATCCATCGACGACATCGATCCCTTGGTTTCAGCAACGAAGTAGATGTGCTTCACCGATCCTTCTTTGAATGAAATGGCCCAGTCTGGGTTGTAGTCACCGACAGGTGTTGGAATCAGAAAGCCGCGTGGCAACTTCGCATACACAACGACTTCAGCGCTGGCCTCCAACGCTTCGGCAAATTCCCGCTCGGGCTTCGAGCCTGAGTCAGGCAATACGAAGTCATAGATATGGTGCTTGGGTGTCTTTACCGCGTTACTGAAGTCCTGCTTGGTTTGTCCGGCGGTGAAGATGTCGAGGTCGAACTTGTCTTCGACTGGATCGTAGGCCAGATGCTCGATGATGATGGTAGCCTTCTGCTCGTTGATCAGGCGTATCGCCTCGGCAATAAAGCTCTCCGGGTTGGTTTTGAACTGCGCGAATACTGCGGCGTTAAGTCCCTTCAGAATGTCGGTCACCGTGCGCCTTGTTAGCTGGGTGCCTTCTGCAAGCTTGCCGATCAGGTCGTACCTGACCGCTGAATGGATTGAGACGCGGTTATCTTCCGTTTCAAAGTCCTTCAATTCGAATGCAGTGCCGCCCTTAATCCCATCGTAGGTCACGGCAGCTGCCTGTTCACCGTGCTGGATGGTGTATTGCAGCGGGGTCACACGAAGCCCGGCATCTTTGTCGTTGAGTGTCTTGACCGCTTTCTGCACCAGTTCGTCGTGGTCGAAGTCCACGCTGTATGCCGCCTTGCGGTTGATCCGATTCCAAAGTTCCGTGAACTCTTGTTTCTCGAAGTTGGCGTTGAGTGGGTTCTTTTTGGGCTTGCGGTCGTCGCCAATTTCGGGCAACTGGTTCTCGCTGAAAACGCTGTCGATCAGCTTGAAGACCTGCTCCGCGTGCGGCACCAACTCAGGTGGCAACGCAGCCAGCGCGCCGTCCTTCTTCGCCTCGTGGTATTTGCTGGTGATCCGATCAGCGTCGTCGATGTAGTCGTGCTTAAGCAGGTACTTGTAGATCTGCTTCGCGAGCTGCGGTGTGATCGCGACATCGCCAGACTCCGTCTTCAGCACCTTGCCGGTGAAGAAGGCCTCGTCCGCTACTCGCGGACGCGCCGACAGCGACTCGCTGATGTCCCTCTGCAGCGCCGCGACAAAGTCCTTATAACTCTCGCTTGCCACCACGGTCAGCACGTTCACATCGTGTACCGTGGCTGGGTGATCCATCCTGTCTCCGCTTTGATTTACGGACAGCCGCAAGCCACGTCCCACCTCCTGACGGCGGGAAATAGTGTTGTCGCTGTGCTTGAGAGCGCAAATCACGAACACGTTCGGGTTGTCCCAGCCTTCACGAAGTGCCGAATGGGAGAAGATGAAGCGCACCGGCTCGGCGAATGACAGCAGTCGCTCCTTGTCCTTCAGGATCAGGTCGTAGGCATCCACGTCGTCGGAAAGCCCCGCGTTCTCGCCACGCGCCGCGACCGTGGGGTCGGCCAGCCGCTTGCTTTTCTTGTCGATGGAGAAATAGCCGCTGTGAGTCTTTTCGGCAGAAATGCCTCTTAGATACTTGACGTACGGCGTTTCACCCAGATCCAGCACCTCGTTGAGGTAGAGCTGATACTCCTCCTCGAAGATGCGGGCGTAATCGCCTTTCTCGTCCGGTGAATCGTAGTCGCGGTACTTGACCACTTCGTCAATGAAGTAGAGCGTGAGTACCTTCACGCCCTGTTGAAACAGCGCTTGTTCCTTGTCGAAGTGCGCCTTGATGGCCTCGCGGATCTGGATGCGGCGCAGCGCGGCCTCGGTCACGTCACCGGTCGCATCCCCAACGGTTAGTTCGACCCCATTAGTGAAGCTCAGGGTGTCGGAGTTGGCGTTGATATCGGCCACGACAAAGCCATCGCGGTACTGATCGAGCCCGTTCGACAGATCGAACAGGTTGTCGCCTTTGGAGAGCTTCCTCACCACCCGCTTGATGTTCCCGCCTGCCAGCTTCTGCTCAAACTCCACACGCGCCTCGGGCGGCTTCTTGCTCGATATCTCGATGGACTGCAAGTACATATAGCCCGCCGTGCCCGCTAGCCCTTTTACCGCGATGCCGCGCACGGCGATTTTTTTCACCAGCTTCTGGTTGTAAGCGTCCAACGCATCGAGGCGGTGGATCTTGTTGTGCGTGGTCTTATGGGTGGCCGAGTAGCGCAACACCATCAACGCCTTGAACTCCTCCAGCGACTTCAGCGTCGCCGCGCCTTCCATCTTCTGAGGCTCATCCAGGATCAGGATGGGGCGGTTGGCGCTGATCACGTCGATGGGCTTGCGCGACTGGAAGTCATCCAGCACGTCATAAATTCGGCGATTGTCGGCTCCTCGTGCGGCGAAGGCCTGTACGTTGATCACCATCACGTTGATCCCCGCGTCCGACGAAAAACTCTCCAGGTGGTGCAGCTGCTTCGAGTTGTAGATAAAGAAGCGTGCCTTCTTCTGATACGTTTCAAGGAAGTGCTCGGAGGTGATCTGCAGCGACTTGGCCACGCCTTCACGGATGGCGATGCTGGGCACCACGATGATGAACTTGCTCCATCCGTATTGCTTGTTCAACTCAAAGATGGTTTTGATGTAGCAGTAGGTCTTGCCGGTGCCTGTTTCCATCTCGACGTCGAGGTTAACCTTGGCCACTTTGGTCTTAACCAGTGCGTCCGATATCGGCAGGTTCTGGCCCTGCTGCACGGCTCTGATGTTTTCGAGCAGCGCCGTGTCCGACAAATTGAAGTCGGCGTTGCGGAACGCCGCTTCCTTTTCCGCTGCGGCTTCATGCGTAGCGGCTTCCAGCGTGAGCGCTCCTTGCGGGCCTGCTAGGGCTGCTTTCTGGCTGCCGGGATCGAGCCGGTAGCGAACGCCGCCGTGATGCGGAACCTGTCCCTTGAAGCAGTCGATTACTGCTTGCACGGCCGCTGTCTGGTAGGCCTGCGTCTTGAATTTCAGCTTCATTGCAGCCTCCTCAAATGCACTTCACTTCGGTGGCAGGCGACAAAAGCTTGAAGATCTGCTCGACGTTGATCTTGATAGCGCTGTCCTTGAAGCCAGCATCGCGGAACACCACTCGCAGCGGTTGGCTCTTGGCTAGTTCCTTCACGAAGGCTTCGTCTATGCCGCCGTGTGCGTCAAAGCAGGCAGCCAGTGCGTTATCATCGACAAAGAAAACTTCCTTGCCCTGAATGGACTTCCTAGCAATCGGCAGCGCAAGATCAACGCCCCAGTCCATCATCACCTGGAACAGTAAGTCTTCCGCCGTGCGGTCAGGCTTGATATTGTCGACAAACAAGTCGAGATTGGCTTTGTCCAGCGCATCGGGGGCGTAGTAGACGTCAGCCATGTTCGATGTATCAACTTTAAGTAGGCGGAATCCTAAGTCAAGATCCGTATTTCTCGTAGGCAAGGTGTCTGAGAATTCTTCTCGAATTTTTTGTGCCGCTCTCCGAATGCGATTTTTTCCAATCTCGGAAACTACTGAGTATCCAAGTTTTCTGGCCTCGGACTTCTCGTCACATTCCTCGGGCAATTGAACCATTATGAATCGGCGATTTGCCCCATCTTCTGCATTCAAAAGCATAAGTGCATGCGCCGCCGTGCACGAGCCAGCGAAGAAGTCGATCAATATATCGTCATTCTTGCAAATTGATTGAATTAGTCTCTTTGCTACCTGAACCGGTTTTGGTGTATCAAAAGGAATACTGAGGTCAGCAAGCAAGGCGTCGTCACTGCCGCCGTAGTAAAGCAGCGAAGGGATGTTTTCAAATAAATTATCTTTCAGCCGATATTTTCTCGTCGGCTGCGTCTTCTCGTCTGAGCCGAAAATAATCAACCCAGACTTCAGGAGTTCTTGCATTGTTGCAGGAGGGTTGCGCCATCCCCGCCCAGGAACAGGGCACTCCTTCCCTGTTACGGGATGAATTAGCGGGATGAAGTAATCTTCCGGTGCTTTTTTCTTATTCGGCCACGCCATCGAAACCGGACGGAAGACGTCGCCATTGTCATCGATTTGGTTATATGCCTTTTCGCCCCCAGTGAGATCTTGCTGGTTTACCCAGTCTTTGTATTCTTTCCTTGCTTTTTCAGTGACCCCGCCTTCCTTGCCAAGAATCTGCTTGGCTTTTGCAAGCATTTTTCCCGCGTTCTCTTTGGGACGCTGAAACTCGCAGGTCGCCTTGAAGAATTCTCGATCTTTGCAGTAAATACAAATTAGTTCATGCTGCTGCGCGACGCCGGTGGCATCACCTTTTGGATTTCTTTTATCCCACACAATAGTTCCGAGATTATTCTTCTCGCCATATATTTCGGCCAGAAGCTTCTCCAAGTTGGGATATTCATTCTCGTCAATATGAATTACGATGAGTCCATCATCTCGCAGCAAGTTGCGCGACAACTTTAGTCTCGAATACATCATGGACAGCCAGTCCGAGTGAAAGCGCCCACTTGTTTCAGGATTGGCTGTCAAGCGATTTCCTTTGCTATCCACTTGATTTGAGCGGAGAAAAAATTCAGAGACTTCGTCTGCAAAGTCGTCAGCGTAAACAAAATCGTTGCCCGTGTTGTACGGCGGGTCGATATAGACCATCTTGATTTTGCCAAGATAAGTTTCCTGAAGCAGCTTCAGCGCGTCGAGATTATCGCCCTCGATAAAGATATTTTTGGTAGTGTCGAAGTTGACGCTCTCTTCAATTTGTTCGCCTTTTGAATTTTTTGTCGTGCGTACTGGACGGAGCGTCTTTGCAATCGGTGCATTTGCCGTGAGCAGTGCCTCGCGCTTGCCTGGCCAATTAAGGTGGTAGCGCTCCTGCGGACCCTCAATAATCGAATCGGCTAGCTCTTGGCGAAGCTGGTCAAAATCGACCGCCAGCTTCACGTTGCCGTCTTCACCCTTGGCTTCCGTCACGCAACCCGGAAACAGATCGCGGATACGGGCAATGTTGTCTTGGGTGAGATTGGGCGAGTGCATTTTCAGTTTGTCCATGTTCGATCCTCTAGTCGCTGCGCTTCCGATATCGGGGTTCAGCGGCTCAATTGTTCAAGTTCAATTTTCAGTTGCCGCAAGGTCGCGTTGATCTCGACCTTACGGTTAAATTGCTTTTCCTTAGCCAGTCTCGCCTGGGTTTTCTCGACTTCGCGGCGCTTGCTTGCCGCCTGCTCGATACGCGCAATCCAGTCGGGCAAGGCCTCCTGCGGACGTGCTGGCAGCGGCATTAAGCCTTGCAGCAGAACGGAGTACAGGTGGGCCATGTCGAGGGCCAGCGGCATAGCCGTGCGGGCAGTTGCCGCTGGCATCCAGTTGCTGGTGAAGTAGCTGGACAGCACCCAGCGACTGGCGTCGGCTTCGCTCGGGCGCTTGTAAGCCGCCACTACTCGCGTTTTCGCCTGATCGCCCTGGCCTTGGTTCAGTTCAAACAGGATAGGGAACTGCACTGCGCCATCAATGCAGCGGAGCACGTCTTCGTGCAGCTCGGTGGACTTGAGCTGAATGCTGAAGACCTGGATTTCCGGCACACCGGGCCGCGCAGGCAGGTTGATCGTCTCAGGGGCGAGCTTGTACTGCCAGACAATCTGCTCGACCTGCTTGACGAACAGTTCCTTCAGCCGGGTGTTGGCCCCGCTGTGCTCATAGATTTTGTTCTTGGGCAGAACGCGCCCGAAAGCAGCTTGCTTGGGGTAGGCGATCAGCGCCGGTTTTTGTGCGGTCGCTCCTTGACTCATCCAGCCTCCTGAATCACGAGAAAGCTAATGAGTTCAAAGTCGTCCAGGCCGGAGATGGTGTCTGTCAGTGCCGTGGTCTTGCCACCGCTGAACAGGCTGTCCAAATCCTTTTCTTCCTTTACCTCGATCATCGAACGGATGGACTTGCCCAACAGATCGGAGTAGGGCTGCATCCGGCGGCCATCTGCCGTTTCCTGATTGAAGCGCTGGCACACGTCAACGATGGGTTTGTCCTGGCCTTTGCAGCAGGTGCGCACCAGATCCAGTAGGCGCTTCACCTCGGTGTGGTCATGAATGACCTCTCCCTCGCGGTTGATGTAGACGAGGTAGTACGGATGCAGGCGGTTGTGCTGGTCGAGGTTGATCCCGGCATTGCGATTGCGCAGCGTGAAGATCGCGCCCGGCCGTAGGCCCATCTCCGGTCTGGCGGGAACCACTGCGTGCATCCCGTTAGGCACATTGCTCAGTTCGCCGTGGGCTTTGACGTAGTTGAGCAAATCCATGCGGAAGTCGTTGAGGCCCAAGTCAGTGATAGAGACGCCGGTCTTCAAATCCTCCAGCTCGATGACTTCCTCCTTCAGGCGACGCAGTTGCTCTTTGCGGTACGACACGTCGTTGGCCTGCGCAGACAGCACGTTGTCGTCACCTGTGGCGGTCACGTCAGCGATCATCATTCGGCTCTCAACGCGCTCCTTGAGGTTGATGTACTCGTCGAGCGAAATGTCGGGCCAGTAATTGACTAGCTGGATGCTGCTGTTGGGCGAGCCAATGCGATCTACCCGGCCAAAGCGCTGGATGATGCGTACTGGGTTCCAGTGGATGTCGTAGTTGATCAGGTAGTCGCAGTCCTGCAGGTTCTGGCCTTCGGAGATGCAATCGGTGCCGATCAGCAGATCCACCTCGTGCGGCTCGTCCGGCAGTACCACCGCCTTCTCTTTAGAGCGAGGGGAGAACAGGGTGAGCAGCTCCTGGAAGTCATAGCTGCGCTTCTGAGTTTTGCTCTTGATGGTGGACTGCGGCGCTCCCTTGCCGGTGACCTTGGCGGTGTGAATGGCGAGCGTGGCCAGCAGCTCCGGCGCAAGGTTGGCGTACAGGTAATCAGCGGTGTCGGCAAAGGCTGTGAAAATCAGTACCTTCCTGTTGCCGGGGTTGATTGGGTTTGCAATCTTGCCGAGCAGTTGCGCTTTGAGGTGCTGTAACTTGGCGTCGTCCTGCGGCGTGATCTTGTTCATCGAAGCCAGCAAGGCATCGATGACCTGTAAGTCCACCTTCAGTTCGTGCTCCCAGGACGGCAAGTCCATGTCGGCGAGGCTGATCTTGATCTTGCTGCCGATCTCGCCGCCCTCGTCGCTGGGCATGGGCAGCTCATCGTCCTCTGCATCCAGCCCTTCCAGCACTTCCGTGAGGTCGCCCACCGTGACCGCGCCGCGGGATGGATTGAACGCGGCGATCTTGGCGAGGGTGGCTTCGTTGTTGGCTCGCAGCGATTGCAGCGTTAGCCGGAACGACTGCACCGAACTTTCAAGCCGTTTGAGCAGGTTGACCGTCATCAGGGCCTGCAGGCTCTTTTCACGGTCGGCTTGGCGCAGCGTGCCCTTGCCGCCTACCTTGGTGTCGTAGATCTCCTCGTACTTCTTCAGACGGCTGGGCAGGATGTAGCTGATGGGCGCATATACGGCCAGCTTGAGCAGTGAGAGTTGCTCGAAAATTTCGTTGAAGCCCAACACGTCCGACCGCTCGGTCAACGGGCAGTGAAACGACAGCGGTTTGCGGCGCTCCGGAAATTGACCGATGTCCTTGGTGTCGTAGAAGGTCTGGATGTGCTTACGCGAGCGTGCGATGGTGACGCTGTCGAGCAGCTCGAAGAAGTCGAAGTCCAGTGAATCGAGGATCGCACGCGCAGTACGTTCTTCCGGGGGGAGCTTCGACCACGCATTGAAGGCTGCTTGTGCGCCTCGGAAAATCTCCTCAACGCTTCTGTCCGTGCGCAGTTTTTTTGTGAGGTTTTCGGAGTCGCCTTCGTAGGCCAGCGCCAGTTGGTTGCGCAAGTCAGTAAAGCGGTTGTTGACTGGCGTGGCCGACAACATCAGCACCTTGGTCTTGACTCCTTCCTGGATCACCTTGCGCATCAGCTTCTGGTAGCGGGTTTCCTTATCCTTGTAGGCGTCGTTGTTGCGGAAGTTGTGCGACTCATCGATGACGACGAGGTCGTAGTTGCCCCAGTTGATCCGGTTCAGCGGCGTACCGAAGGACTCGCCGCTGGTGCGGGACAGATCCGTGTGGCAGAGGACGTCGTAGTTGAACCGGTCGCGGGCGAAGATGTTGGTCTTGAGGTTGCGGTTGTAGTTCAGCCAGTTATCCGCCAGCTTCTTGGGGCAGAGCACCAGCACTGACCGGTTGCGCAGCTCGTAATACTTGATGACGGCCAGTGCGGTGAAGGTCTTGCCCAAGCCGACGCTGTCGGCAAGGATGCAGCCGCTGTAGGTTTCCAGTTTGTTGATGATCCCGGTGGCAGCATCTTTCTGGTAGTTGAACAGCTTGTTCCAGATCAGGGTGTCCTGGTAGCCCGTGCGGTCGTTGGGCAGGACGTCTTCGTCGATGTCGTCGAGGAACTCGTTGAAGATGTTGTAAAGCATCAGGAAATAGATGCTCTCGGGTGAGTTCTCTTGGTAGACCGAGGCGATGTGCTCGCAAATCTGCGCGGTCACGTCCTCCAGCTTTTCGGGGTCGTTCCAGATCTGATCGAACAGGCTCAGGTACGTGGCGGCAAAGGGTGCATCGTCCATCTTGTTGACGAGGTTGGATACCGCATTGCCTTGCTGGTAACCGAGATCGACAGCCGTGAACCCGTGCAGGGGCATGTAAGCCGTGTCGGTGCCGCCAGCCTGCACGCAGGCGAACTGCTGCATCGGCGCTTTGGTGCGGTTGCTCTTGAATGTGGCCTTGCGCCGTATCCACTCCGCGCACTCCTTGGCCACCGCCCGCTGGGTGAGCTTGTTGCGCAGCTGGATTTCAAACTCGCTGCCGTAGAGGCTGCGCTCTCGGTCGAGCTTGGGGATGTGGAATTCCTTTCGCTCTTTGCGAATCTTGTCGGTGACCTCGTTGGCAACAAAGGTGGGCGAGGTGAAGATGAAGTTCAACTCGTCAATCTTTTCCAGCTCGGCTTTCAGCGCCTCGAAGGCGTACATCGAAAAGCACGAGGCCGCGACCTTCAGGCGCGCTCCTGGCCAGAGGGTCTGCTTGAGATCGTCGCCAAGCAACCTGCTGATGTTGTCGATCAGTTCCATCAGTCGCTTGCCCCCGAATCCTTGTTGGTCAGATTGGCGGCAATCCACTCATCTAGGTCGCTGCGGCGGAAGCGCCACGTGCCGCCGAGCTTGAAAGCGGGAAGCTTGCCTTCGGCCGCGAGGCGGTAGACGGTGCGCTTGCCAGCCTTCAAGTAGGCGGCCACCTTGTCTAGGGTTAGGATTTCACCTTCCGGGTCTGCCATCGTTTCGCCTTTGCCGATGATGAATAGGGATTGCCAAGAGTTGCCAATTTTCCCATATGATGGCGAACTTGACCAGAGGCCGGGTGAAGAAAATAACGGCCAAATCGTTGAATCCACGCCCTCAAGGCCAAGGCGTTACTATCTGGCTCGGATTGCGAACGCGGGTTCGGTTCCGTACTCCGCCACCAAGATATCCGATAAGTATCCTATACTTATCTCCATTTCTGTGTTTTTTGGCACAGCCTGTGTTCGTCGTCGTACAGTTCGCAACGCTGCGCATGAAACATGATGTCGTTCAAACGGTTTTTTTGTTCTTGAGGGGTCATGCTTTGTCCTATGTAGAGGTCGAATATTTTAGGCCGTCTGAAAGTGTTTTTCAGACGGCCTTTGGCTTGGCTGGTTTCCAGTTCGGCTATGGTTAATTGCGCGGTATCGGGCAAGGTGTCGATATTGATGATTTGCATAGATTGCCTCCGTGTGTTTGGCCGCTGACTTGTCCTTCTTCATCGACTTCTATGGCCTGACGTTGTTTGCTGCCGGCGGTCTGAATAATGGTGGCGTCAATGACGGCGGCGGATGCTTTCTCTACTTTTAGTTTTTTTTCGGCCAGTTGGCAGTTAATCAGTTCCAGCAATTCGGACAGAGGGTCGTCTTGCGCCAGCCAGTTGCGGTAGCGGCATAAGGTGCTGTAAACGAGATCTTTCATTTTATGCAGTACACTTGGCGGTATTGCTGATGCGGAAAGGACGGATTAAAAACCCGTCCTTTTGTTTTTTGGCAAAGCAGACATCGCCGAGGTTGTACACAGTGTCTTGCGGGGTAACGACGCGGTTCCAGCAGTCGATCAGGTATTCGTTCAGCTCGTCGGTGTTATCGCTTTGTAGGCGGAATTGCGGGCAGTATCGGGCGATGTTGGGATGGGAGAAGTGCCAGTCGGCGGTGAAATAGGTTTGGGGCATGGGATACTCGGTTTCTGGTCATCTGACAATGAACAACAAGGTGCAGGCTGCTTTAGAGGCCGTCTGAAACAGGGTTGGGACGATAAAAAGCAGCCTGCACTTTTTTGCCCATCTATCTGCCGGTCAATACCAACCGTCGGCAGAAGGCTTCCCAATCGGCAAGGGGCACAACGCGTGTGTCGTCTGCTAACAGATGTATATCGGAAGCGCAGGCGGTGTGCCAATAGGTGTAAAACGGTAGTTTGGCGATGTCGGCTTCCGATACGGCAGGGGCATTGTCTTGTCCTGGCGTATGCACAATCGGCAGTCCGAAATAGCTGTATTGGCCGTCTTCCGCTTGATTGCCTGTGTAGCCGGTTTGGCAGCGGTGTTTACCGGTACGGACAAACAGACGGCAGAATGCGTTCCAATCGTGCAAAAACACGGCGGCTTGCCCGTCTATCAGGTTTTGGGCGGAACCGATGCTGCTGTCCCGCCAAAACGGGTAGAACGGCAATTCGGCGATGTGGTGCTCCATGACGACCGGACAATCGCCCTGTCCTGCCGGCCGCATTACCGGAACGCCGAAACAAGCGGTTTCAGGCAAGGCATGTGCAGGCTGCATGAAGGTGTTTTGCAGGATAATGGCCGCTTCGGCAGGGTCAATACCCAAACTGTCTATGGCAGGCTGCAAGGTTGCGGGCAGGTCGCAAAAGCAGCCTGCACCGTCCGGCAGGCAGTACACCGAGTTGTGCGTATGGGCCAGCGGTGCAGCCCATAGGGTAACGGGCGAGGTGCGGATTCGGCCGCCTGCGGCAAAGCGCCCCGACCCATCTTGGGCGACTGTGCCGTATACCACGGCATACTCGGATTTTTCGGGCGTGTGGTAGCGGGTGAAGGTCCAATCAGCCAGCATGCAAGTGGATATTGTACAGTCGTAGACATGCGTTGATTGAATGGTATGAGTGTAGGTGTTTGGCATAGGTTCATTCTTGAAATGGCTGGGTTTAGACAGTCACAGTCATTGCGGGGTATGCAGATTGCCTGAAATTTCGCGTTACACTTCAATCGCGCTCCTGTTCCGATAACCAGTTTGCACAATTATTTTTTTGGAATACCTTTGGGATTAATGACTATACAGCAGCCTTAAATTTTTGCATACATGACCGTATGCTTGTCTCCGGCAAGACGTGAGCAAAGCTGAGCAAATCCATATTGTTAACAAAATAAAGATTTAGTGGAGACTGCTGCAAGCTGCGGTGCGGGTTTGAGCAGAAAGTAGTTCAGTACAATAGTGTTTGACGCGCCATTAAACTGCTGTATCTCTCCGGCCAGAAAAAGTAGATGTTGACGAAAATTGTTTTCTACTCTACCCATCAAGAAGTTTAATAGGTGTGAAGAGATTGTCTGAAAATTGATTTTCAGACGATCTTTTGTAGAGACTACTATAGTAAAAATAATTTACCTTACATCCTATAAATTACCTACGTTGACGGTTAACAGCAATAAGAGGTTTATTTAGTGTATCTTGTGTCATCCCATGCATATATGCATTATATTGCCATACAATAAATTGCTGTTTATATCGCTCATTAATTTCTTCCAAGCGTTGTACCTGAGCCTTCAAATTATTAACTTGTTTTAGCAAATAATCCATCGTTACATTTGGTACTGGTTCTTTTTTTGCATCTTCTTTTATTTTTTGCTTCTGTTGGCTAAAGGCTTTTTGTATATCAGGATAATTAGCCAGTGACTGCCTCTCAATACTCTTAATATTCAATAACTCTGAAACTTTAGAGCAAAGTAAATTCCATGTTAACTTCCCCTCCCAGGTTTTAATCAACATAATGATATCTTCCAAATTTTCTTCTGTAATAAGAATTTTAGGCATACTACATCTCCATTAACCTATATAAATCATCATCAAGTTTAGCCGTTTCTGGTTTTTTAACATCTATATCCATCCCTTTTTCCAATAAGGCTAACTTGACTGGTGAAGGATCATATTCGTCAGGTATTCGTAATAGTGCACCATTTGGAATTTCACTATTTTCCAAGAATGCAATTTTGGTTCTTATATGTGCCAATCTCCACCCTAGGTTACTTATCCAACGATCTGCACCAAAAGCTCCTAATTTATGGTGTTCTTTTGCTTTATTAATTTGCTCTGTAAGCTGAATTTCTCTATGCTTTAATATTTCTAAAGATGATTCTAAACCCTTAATACAAACAAGCTCTTTACATGTTTCACAATCACCGTGACGAGAACATGGAGACATCGCATAATCGTGTTCGCAAATGCCTATTTCTGTTACGGTTGCTATTCCGATTCTATTTTTTCCTAAGTCTTCATAGGTAACAGGAAGATTTAAATGAATTTTATCTAATATTGAAATATCCTCCGAAATGAGTAAATCTCGAACTGCCTCACTTTTTTCTTCTTCTGTTCTGTGATCATAAGCTTTATTATCTGCCACTCTAGCTCTGCCTGCCCAGTTAGCTAAAGTTAATTCATCCATTCCACCTCGCTCAGCTTTTGTACTCAACCAATGCCTTGCATTATGCGATGGTAATCTAATAAATTCTCCTTTAGATGTACCTATACAATGTTTTTCCCATAATGATGTTTTAGGGCGAGTTTCTGAATAGCAAAATCTATCATTAATTTGGTTCACTGTTGGTAACACAAAAGAGAAACGTTTAGGGGAAAAGTCATCATGAAATTCATTTTCTCTGAATAATAACAAAGCTTCAGAAGCCTTAACGTTTTTATGTTTATCTACATAGGGCCAATTATTAAATTTTGATGTGTATTTTTTATACAAAAATTTTCCTAGTATCTCATAAGTTATAATTCCATCGTTTTCACTTATTAAATTTTTAAACCATTTGGTGCTACAGATATTTTGGGCATCAATATCTAACACTTCAGCTATTTCACTTTTAGTCAAAGGCTTTTTGTATAAAGAATAGACTGTTGCAAGATTTTTATCAAATAACATCAATATATTAGGATTTTCTTCTGCAAATTTAGCTGCTTCTCTTGCCAAGGAGCTTATTTTTGTTAAACGCTTAACCGCTTCAACAACAATATCTTGCATACAGCTAGGAACCCACTTTAATCCCTCTTTACCATTTTTTGCTGGTATCCATCGAATACCTAATTGCTTATTTCCCAAGCTATCATCCTCCCATTCTAAGCAATTGACAGATAAAGACATCAACTCAGAACAACGAGATGGAGCGACCATAAGTAGAGCCATAACAGCTGTATAATATTCAGTTTCTTTGTCTAAATTGGGGGCATCATGAAAGAGTTTAGCAACCAGCATCATTTCTTCATCAGTTGGCATTTTACTTGAACGGTATTCTTTCCCTTTTTCATCCAGTAGTATAGTCAAATCTCTAGGGCGTTTATAAGGATTTTTCCATAAAGGTAGTTGAGGTGTAATTTGATTTTCTCTACAAAAATCAAATAACTTTTGAAGTTGATAACCTAATTTATTGACTGATTTCGTACCTTTTTTATATTTCTTTGATACGATATTTTCTACTTCATGAATAACCAAATAATCAAGTTGTAATATATCAGCATTCTTTTTAACAGCATACAAAGCCATTTCAACTATACGTAATGCTTCCATATGTCTAGCTAATTGACGGATTGGATGCAAGGAGTAAGTATAGCGAATATATGCTTTAGCAAATTCAATGAATGGTGCAGCTAATGGCTCATATTTATAAGCTGTAGATTTAATTCTTTCTGTGGAAAAACGAACCTGAACTGGATAAATGCTGAATGTTGTTTTCCATTGGTTGTTTTCCCAGCAATCATTTCCAAAGATAGTAAGCTGATTTTTACTGAAATTAATAAATTGCTCTAAATTAGATTTAGGATTATTATCTTTTGGAGTGAAAATTAGATTGTTCATAATCAATGGCTTCCCATAGTTCTTTTCATATCATTGCAAGCTTGAACAACATATTCAACAGCTAAAATAATACGATCTTTGGATGATGCATAATCTATACTTTTAGTTTGTTTTAAACGTTCTTCCTTTTCTTCATACAACTTATTTAAGATTTGTTGATGAGGGCCATCAATGAGTGGCCTAAACTTAGGACATAAATAACAAGTTTCATAGCCGGTTATACAAAAATCATTTGTTCCACAAGCACCTATCGTATCTATTCCGTTATTGGTTATTAAAGATGTTGGATCGTACCCTCTCTCACTTTCATTTAAGTTAGAAATAATTTTACCTGTAAAGGCTTGAGCGAGTTTTCCCATTTCAGCACCTATAACACGATCAATGTATTGCACTGTATCAGCTGTATTTTCAGTATAGACTTTGACGTTCTGTGTATCTGTGTGATCTAGGAGTTCTGCTATAATCGTTGCTCCAACTCCTTTTCTTCCTAGATTCGTTCCCCTTGTATGACGAAAACGTCTTGCATTAACATGAATGATTTCACCTGTTCGCTCTGAAACAGCTTTTTGATGTATACAGAATTTTCGTAATGCATTTTGCTCCAATGAAGAAGCTGAATAATGAAAAATATCTTTGTTTAATAATGAAAGATCAAAATTCCTATTTTTGATATTCTTCTTCAAACAGCTCCAATCAATAAACACTGGTAATTTCATTTTATAACCAGAAATAAAGGTTTTATCAACCAGACTAAGCAATTTCTTATATTGATATTCCATAAAATTTAGGAGAATTAAATATAAGTCCTCTGTGATAGCAAGCTTTTTAAACGTTTCTCTAAATAATATTCCTCTCTTTTTGGCACTAGGGATATTTAAAAAATAATTCCATGTTCCTTGAGAAATTTCCTTTCTTAGGTCTTCAAATTTTAAATGGCGTATTTGAATAGGTCTTCTAGCTGTAGTTTGAAGTAAGTGAATATATGCATATGTTTCAAATGAAATAAGTTCTTCTCTCCAAAGTCTAGCTAGTTCAGCCATTAAAGCCAAAATTTCATTTTCGGTAAATGCTCCTGTATAAGGGCATCTCATTATGACCGATTTACCTTTATCATTTCCAGTCAACGTAAAGCTTTCTAGCAACGACACAACAGATTTATCAACTCCATAATAGCCATACTCATGCCATGACAGTAAAAAACCCTTTAATGCTCCTAAATACCATTCATGCTCTTTTCCCAGTTTATTTTTCCAATCCAAGATTATTGACACATTAATGATTTCTAAATTAGTTGAAATTACTAATCGTTGAAACTGTTGATACATGTGAGATACGTGATAACTTGAGTATTTTTCGGCATATATTGCTAATGTTTTTCTAAACCCGTCTAATGTTTTTTATTTATATTTAATATGGGTTGAGAAAAGTTAATTGTTTTGTCTTTGCCTATACGCCAAAAGTTTTCATTTTCATCAAATACATACCCATCTCTTGACTGTCTAAACCGTTTATTCTGACTCATAATTATCAACTTTTTTTTGGAACTCAATTTGAAGATCTAATAATATTTTGTTTGCTTTTTCTCTAATATAACGTTGATTATAAACATTCCCGGATTTTTCTGATGTATGTCCCATAAGATGTTGTCTCATCTTTGCTTCTTTTTCGGGAGAAATAAAATCTTTATGAGAAGAATCATGATTTACATTTTGATTATTTTCATCCACCTTTCGTGAAAAATCTAAGTTCCATTCATGACGGAAAATATGTGGGTGAATGATAGAGAACTTAGGATCTACTTTTTTCATTGCTGGTACAATAACATTATCAAAAGAACTTGTACTAATTGGACATCCTTGAGTTTTTCCTTTTCGATGAGTAACAAATAAATATGGATGTGTATTTGCCTGTGGAATTTTAGAACGATAATTCATAATGTAATCATCAATAAGTTGAGCTATTTTCTGCGAAATAGGAAGACGTCTCTCTTTCGTTTTACTTACAGCTTGTTTCTTTCTTGTGTCAAATTTATCATCATGCGTTCGTCTAATTGTGATTGAGGATTTAACTGTTCCTATATCAATAAACGGGATTTGAATTGATAATAATTCTCCTCTTCTAATCCCTAATTCCTTTAATAAGATAAACATTAAATGGTTTCTTTTTCTGATTCCAATATCTTGAAATGGATTATTAGGATTAGAAAAGTTCGCAATAGACATAAACTCATCTAACACTCCATCAGGTAGCTCACTTTCTATGGATAATGGTTTATGATTTTTAGGTCTTGACTCTTTAATTAACTTAATTAGTTTCGTCAATTTTTCGATATATTCGTTAGATTCATTAATTACTTTAGATAGAAATAATATGTATTCTGAAAGCGTTGTTAGTCTATTATATTGATGACTAAGAGATACTGAAGAATAAATATCAATAAATTGACTCCCGCCTTTCATTAACACACTTTTTTTGTATTGATTACATTCTTTTGCTTTTTTACATTTATTCTCATATGTCGAATAAGGGATTCTAATTGGCTTTCTGTTAAGAGTACTTTGTTATGAATTAGATTACTAATAACAAGATTATTCCGTTTTTCCCAATTCATTATCCATTGTATAGTTCCCAGTTTATTTCTAATTGTGTTTACTGCGGATTGATTACGTAGTTCTACAGTTACCCATAAGGTAGAATAAAAATCAGGAATACCAGTTTTCTCATTAACCAATAGAGGAAAACGTTCTCCATTTGAAAAAAGGACTGTTTCTAGTCTATACATATCTATTTAATTTACAAAAATTTCATATATAAATACTATAAAATTAAAGATATTGTGTCAAAATTAATGTAAAAAAAGAGAAACCTTGTTTTGTAAGGTTTCTCTCTGATCTTTATGATGTATTTTTACATAATTATATATATGGAATTCAGAATGGAATATCGTCGTCGATATCATCAACCGGAGCGGTCGGTTGTGCCGGAGCAGGACGACGGGCTGGGGCGGCTGGGGGTTCTTGAGCCGGAGCAGATTGGTATTGCTGTTGTGGCACTTGTTGGTAGCTGCTTTGGCTTGAATGACCTCCTTGGTTGTAACCGTCATCGTATGGTGCGCCGCCGCTGTTGTCGTTGCGGCCGCCGAGCATTTTCATTTCGTTGGCGATGATGTCGTAAGCGGTACGCTCGATGCCGTCTTTGCCTTGGTATTTACGGCTTTGGATACGGCCTTCCAGGTACACTTGGCTGCCTTTACGCAGGTATTGACCGGCGATTTCGGCGAGTTTGCGGTACATGGTGATGTTGTGCCATTCGGTACGTTCTACGCGTTGGCCGTTACGGTCGTTCCAAGTTTCGCTGGTGGCAACGCTGAAATTACAGACGGCCTCGCCGTTGGGCATATAGCGGACTTCCGGGTCACGGCCGAGGCGGCCGATGAGGATAACTTTATTCAATGACATTTTACACTCCTGTGATGATTTTTTCGGCGGCCTCTTGGTCGAATCCTTTTTGCAAGGCCTTGATATAAATGGTTTGTTTGTCTGCGCTAAAGCTGATGCTTTCAACGCCTTCAATTTCGGTCAATTTTTGGTAGAGCAAATCCGGATTTTGTTGCCATTCAGCGTTAAGCGGATAGCTGAGGTTTTTGACAGGTTTTGGTGCCGGCGAAATGACTGCCAATACCAGCCACAGCAACATCAATACGCTACAAAAGGCAAATACGCCTACAAAACCATATTTTTGGAACAATAAACCACCGGTTGCGCCGCCGACAAACAAGCCGACCGACTGCATGGTGTTATACACGCCCATCGCGGTGCCTTTCAAATCGGACGGGGCGATTTTCGACACCATAGACGGCAGGCTGGCTTCCAATACATTGAAACCAATAAAATAAACAATCAGATAAGCGGTAATCAACCATACCGAGTGCATGCCAAACAGCAGACCGATTTGCGCCGCGGCAATGCAGACGATACCAAGGATAAACACTTGTTTAAGTTTGTTACGCGTTTCGCCGACGATAATCAGCGGCACCATAATAATCAGGCCGGTAATGGTTGACGGCAGATAGACTTGCCAGTGATGGATTTTTTCCAAACCCAACTGCGTCATAGCAAACGGCAATGCGGTAAATAAAGCCATTTGTGCCGCATGCAAGGCAAAAATACCGAAGTCGAGATTGAGCAGTTGGCGGTTTTTCAATACCTCGCCCATACGCGAAGGCTGCGCCTGCGTGTCTTCGTGCATTTTTGACACTTCCGGATCAGGGGTCATCCAGGCAACCACGCCGATACTGATTACAGTCAAAATACCGGTCAGCGCAAACAGGCCGGATACACCGATAAAGCTGGCAATCATCGGCGCAAGCACCAGGCTGACGGAGAAAGTCAAGCCGATACTCAGGCCGATCATCGCCATCGCACGCGTCCGCACTTCGTTACGGGTCAAATCCGCCAGCAAAGCCGTTACCGCGGCACTGACGGCACCCGCGCCTTGAATGGCACGCGCGACAACCAACATCTGCAGGCTGTCGGCAACTGCGGCCAAAAAACTACCCGCCGCAAACACAATCAGGCCGGTATAAATCACTTTTTTACGGCCGAACTTATCAGAAGCCATGCCCAAAGGCAGTTGCAGCAAAGCTTGTGTCAGCCCGTAAATACCCATCGCCATACCGACCAGCGCTTTATTGTTTTCTGCGCCGGGCAACGAAGCGGCATACATCGCCAAAACAGGCAATACCAAAAACATCCCCAACATACGCAGTGCGTAAACGCCGGAAAGTGTGGTACTGGCACGCCACTCGTGCGGAAACATTTGAATGCGGTTATCTCTTGCCATAAAGAATGTTTCAGACGGCCTTAAGTTTGCGAAAGGCCGTCTGAAAGTGTGAATTAACAGATTTTCTGATTATACAGGATTCAAAGGAATTGCATGGGGTCAAATCGCAAGCCGTTTATCGCAAACCTGCTTCATCGGTATAAAAAGGTTTCAACAGAAACCAAAGTCACGCAAGATCTGCCCTATCCCATTTATCCCGAATCAACCCCACTGCCATCTATTTCGCCACGCGCCTAACACGGCGTTTGGATATTTGTTACTGCCCAAGCTGCCGTTAAACCTTGCCAACGCGCGGACAATATTGCCTTTTTCAATATTGTTGTAATGGCGCAGAATGGTGCAGCCATAGCGCAGATTGGTGCGGATATCGAAAAGGTTGTGCGACGGATTGCCGATATAGTTTTTCCAAAACGGCATTACCTGCATCAAGCCGCGCGCGCCCACGCCGCTGATGGCATATTGGCGAAACGCGCTTTCCACTTCAATCAAACCCAGAATCACTTGAGTGTTGAGTCCGGCACGACTGCTTTCGTATTGGATATTGACCAACAGGCGGCGGCGCTCGCCCTCATCGGGAATAAAGCGTGCCAATCGGGAAGACATCGCCGCCAACCAACGTTCCCCTTCCCTCGAATCGGCAAACACCAGCCGCGCAGGGCTGGCGCTATTAATCGAACTGCGCATCACGGAAGCCACATCATCCGCCAGCGTTTCTTCACGTTGCGCCCCCGCCCATGCGGTCGCAGGCGTCAAAAGCATGGCTCCGCCGACTTGCAACAGGCGGCGGCGCGATAAAAATAAGGAATCTTGGTTTTCCGATTTCATGCGTTTTCTCTTTTTAGGCCGTCTGAAAAGTTCAGACGGCCTTTGATATATTGGCTTAAAATCGGCATTATAAAATACATCTATGAGCAGAATCAAAGAGCTGTATACCTTTTATTGTCAAGTGATAGCGCCTCAAGTAACATTTAGGTTTTTCTAATCAACCGGTATTTTTTATGACCACCACTCCCGCCAACGTTTTAGCCTCCGTCGACTTGGGTTCCAACAGTTTCCGCCTGCAAATTTGTGAAAACAACAACGGCCAGCTGAAAGTCATCGACTCGTTCAAACAAATGGTTCGCTTTGCCGCCGGCTTGGATGAACAAAAAAACCTGAGCGAAGCCTCTCAAGAACAAGCATTGGAATGTTTGGCAAAATTTGGCGAACGCCTGCGCGGATTCCAGCCTGAAAACGTGCGCGTGGTGGCCACCAACACTTTCCGTGTCGCCAAAAACATCGCCCAATTCCTGCCCCGTGCCGAAGCGGCGCTGGGCTTCCCCATCGAAGTCATCGCCGGCCGTGAAGAAGCGCGTCTGATTTACACTGGCGTAGTGCATACCCTGCCGCCCAAAGGCGACAAAATGCTGGTTATCGACATCGGCGGCGGTTCGACCGAATTTGTCATCGGCTCGGATTTGCAACCACTGACCACAGAAAGCCTGCCTTTAGGCTGCGTAACGTACAGCATGCGCTTCTTCCAAAACAAAGTGACTGCCAAAGATTTCCAAGCCGCCGTTTCCGCCGCGCGTATCGAAATCCAACGCATCAGCAAACTAATGAAGCGCACCGGTTGGGATTTCGCCATCGGCACGTCTGGTTCGGCCAAATCCATACGCGACGTTTTGGCGGCCGAATTGCCGCAGGAAGCCGACATTACCGCCCAAGGCATGCGTTATCTTGCCGATAGGATTATCGAAGCCGGTTCGGTCAAAAAAGCCAAATTTGAAAACCTCAAACCCGAACGCATCGAAGTTTTTGCGGGCGGATTGGCTGTGATGATGGCCGCTTTTGAAGAACTCTCGCTGACCAAAATGACCGTTACCGAAGCCGCACTCCGCGACGGCGTGTTCTACGACTTAATCGGCCGCAGCCTCAATGTCGATATGCGCGAACAGACAACGGCAGAGTTCCAAAAACGCTACCACGTCAGCCTCAACCAAGCCAAACGCGTTGCCGATACCGCGCAAACCTTTATGAACAGCCTGTGCCACGCCAAAAACGTAACCGTTCAAGAGCTTGCCCTGTGGAACCAATACCTCAGCCGCGCAGGCCGTCTGCATGAAATCGGCTTGGATATTGCCCATACCGGTTATCACAAACACTCCGCCTACATTCTCGAAAACGCCGATATGCCGGGCTTCTCACGCAAAGAGCAAACCATTCTGGCGCAACTGGTTATCGGCCATCGCGGCGACCTTAAGAAAATGGCGGACATTATCGGCAGCAACGAAATCATGTGGTGTGCCGTGTTGTCTCTGCGCCTGGCCGCCCTCTTCTGCCGTTCGCGCCTGCCGCTTGATTTGCCGCCGCAAACCCAGCTTCGCGTCGATGAAAACAACCACAGCTTCATCTTGCGCATCAACGCCCAATGGCTGGAGCAACACCCCCTCATTGCCGATGCGCTGGACTACGAAAGCGCGCAATGGCAAAAAATCGATATGCCTTTCTCGGTTCAAGCACAATAAACCGCGCTCCGTTATAATAGGCAGTTTTTCAAAATCCAAACCGCAGGCCGTCTGAAAACGACAGCCTGCCATACATCAAGGAAAACCATGAGAAAACCCCAACGCGGCTACGCCCGCCAAGACCGTGTCAAAGAACAAATCATGCGCGAGCTTGCCGAACTCGTCCGCACCGGCCTGAAAGATCCGCGTGCAGGCTTCATCACCATCAACGAAGTCGAAGTCACCCGCGATTACAGCCACGCAACCGTGTTCTACACTGTCCTTGACGACAGCACACGCGACATTACCGAAGAAGCTTTGGAACACGCCAAAGGCCATTTGCGCAGCGAATTGGCCAAACGCATCAAACTCTTCAAAACGCCTGAACTGCACTTCAAATACGACGAATCGCTCGAACGCGGCATGAGCATTTCCAGCCTGATCGACCAAGTGGCAGCAGAAAAACCGGTTGAAGATTAAGAAATCTATGATGAAAAAATGGCTTATATCTATTTTATTTGCAACAGCGTCCTATGCCTTTTCCACGCCTTTATCTTTTAATTGGAAGCAAAATAAAGCCGAAGTAACAGAGATAACTGATATTCCATATGGCGTGACAGAAACAAATGATGTTTCATCCGACGTGATAGAGTATAGGTATTTCATTCAATTAACCAAACGGGGAATAAGCAACTTTGTACTGTCTTACGGCAACCGTAATATTATTTCTATCAATAATTACAAACCTAGCGAAGAAGATGTACTCTCTTCGCAAACTCTGCCACCCCTTGTTTTACTAATTAATCAATCAGGACAAGCTGTTGATATTATCAACTGGAAAGATTTTTACACTCAATCAAAGAAAATAAGCCTTGAGAAGAAAAGTATTAGTAAAGATGACTTGGAGGAATTAAACAATCTAGAAATACAAAATGCCATAAAACAAAAAAAGATGGACAATCCATGGGGTTACTGGATATGGCTTTGGGCGGATATTAACCCTGACAAACTACCTGCCCCATCTCAGAAAAATTTTTCTATCTTAGGCATACCGTATATTCAAACAAGTTCTTATGAATTGATAAATCAGACTGATCAAGAGATAACATTACGATACCAATCTCAAGTTAATATGGATCAGACTGCCGATATCAGCAACGAAAGCTTCTTGAAAACAGATAAGGTAACTACGAAAGAAATGATAGATGCAGACCAACTTTTCAAAAGTGTAACGGTAACCGCAACATTGGCAAAGCAAACCATGCAACCAAAATCTGTAGAGGTTTCTGAAGTTTCTTCATTTCCATTTATAAAAATCAAGCGGACAACTTATCGCTTTAAATGGTTCAACTGATAATAAAATGCCGTCTGAAAATATAAAACTCTTTTTTCAGACGGCATGTTCCTTAAAAAAACGCTATGACAGCCAAACCCACCAAACGCCCGGTCAACGGCGTTCTTCTCCTCGACAAACCCGAAGGCCTTTCCAGCAATACCGCCCTGCAAAAAGCGCGGTGTTTGTTCCGTGCAGAAAAAGCCGGGCATACCGGCGTACTCGATCCTTTGGCCACAGGGCTTCTGCCTGTTTGTTTCGGTGAAGCGACCAAGTTCGCCCAATATCTGATTGATGCCGACAAAGCCTATACGGCCACGCTGAAACTGGGCGAAGCCAGCAGTACGGGTGATGCAGAAGGCGAAATCGTTGCCACCGCACGCGCCGATATTTCATTGTCCGAATTTCAGACAGCCTGCCAAGCCTTAACGGGCGATATCCGCCAAGTACCTCCCATGTTTTCCGCCCTCAAGCACGAAGGCAAACCGCTGTACGAATACGCGCGCAAAGGCATCGTTATCGAACGTAAAGCACGAGACATCACCATTTACTCCATTAATATCAATGAGTTTGATGCACCCAAAGCCGTGATAGACGTACGTTGCAGCAAAGGCACTTACATCCGCACCCTCAGCGAAGACATCGCCAAACACATCGGCACATTCGCCCACCTGACCGCCCTGCGCCGTACTGAAACCGCCGGATTTACCATTACCCAAAGCCACACGCTCGAAGCCTTGGCAGAATTGGACGAAGCTGAACGCGATGCCCTATTGCTGCCTTGCGATGTTTTGGTACAACATTTCCCCAAACTTGAGTTGAACGACTACGCCGTTACCATGCTCAAACACGGCCAACGCCCCCAGTTTACCGAAGACATTTCCGCCGAACAGCCCATCCGCGTATACAGCCGAGACGGCGCATTTATCGGACTGGTGGAATATCAAAAAGAAATAGGCCGTCTGAAAGCCTTGCGCCTGATGAATACCGCCGACAAATAACTTCCTGCAAAGAGAGCCGATCATGAAAGTCTATACCGCCGCCCAAATGCGCGAACGCGAACAAGCAGCCGTCGATAAAGGCACAAGCTTCGACCAACTGATGGAAAACGCCGGCAGCTCTGCCGCCCGAGACCTCATGCAGCGTTATCCCAAAGCCGGACGCGCTCTGATCGTTTGCGGCAAAGGCAACAACGGCGGCGACGGCTTAGTCATGGCAAGATATATGCAGGCGCAAGGTTGGCACATCGATATTCTGTTTTCACTCGGAGAAAACCTCTCCCCTTTGGCTCAAACCAATCGTGAACGACTCAACGGTTTGCCCCATATTGAATTGATATCCGTCCAAGAACTGGAAGGCCGTCTGAAAAAAGGTTACGACATCATTATCGAAGGCATATTCGGCACAGGCTTCAGCGGCGCCCTTCCAACCGAAATCGCCGCCCTCTGCCGCCAACTCAATCATGCAGACGGCCTGAAAGTTGCCCTCGATATTCCCACCGGCCTCAACTGCGACACCGCCGAAGCCGATCCTGACACATTCCGCACAGACCTTACCTACACCTTTGCCGCCTACAAACCGGCACACTTAAGCGAATCCGGCAAAACCTATTGTCAAGAAACCGTCTGTTTGCCTATTGGCATTGATTAAAAAAGCAAATAATATGTCATATTTAAATCGCTTTATTTTTAGAAACAACACATTCTAAAAAAAACACGCGAATTAATTTACAAGCCAATCATCAACAACACGGAAACAGACAATGAACGAACAAGAATACCGCCAAACTTTTAAAGAAGATCAGGCTGTCGGCTGGGAAGCTATCGATTCTGCGCTTAAAGCACTTTATGGAGATGTCAAACCACGCTCCTATGGTCCTATAATCAAGTATTGGTTGGGAGGCACCGATCCACTGGACAATAGCGACATTTTTGATTGTGAAGAGCAAACCTTCCATCGCCATATTGTTTCCTACGGCATGAGCGAACTTTACTTTAATCCAGAACTTGCCGGTGCAGATTACAGTAAATGGGGATTTGAATTTACCTTCCGCACTCCTCCTTACGATCAGGATCCAGATTCCGACTACAACACCAAACACGAGCCTTATTGGGCAGTCAATATGATGAATAACCTTGGCCGTTACGTTTTTGAAAGCGGCAACTGGTTTGAAGCCTACCACTTTACTTCAACTAACGGCCCTATCCGAATGGATACAGAAACCGCCATCGTCGGCGTAGCCTTCGCACCAGACCCCAAGCTGCCCGCTATCAAAACGCCAAACGGCGAAGTTCAATTTCTGCAGATAGTCGGCCTTACCCAGCCCGAGCTTGACTGGCTCTGGCAAGATCCAACAACCAAACGTTGCCAAGAGCTGATCGATATGATGCGCAAAGACAATCCGCTGTTGATTACCGATTTAGCGCGTACAAAAAGCTATGTACAACCCTAATTGATTAAACCGAAGGCCGTCTGAAAACAGATTTTCAGACGGCCTTCGGTTTATATTTCAAATAAAAAATAGCAACTTACTTCCAAATCTGCGCCAATTTAATCCCCAGCGCCGTCAAACCAAACGAACCGAAAACATGCAGACAGGTTGCCATCAAAGCCATGCCCCAACGTTGCGCCTGCATCAAACCCACCATTTCTACTGAAAAACCTGAAAATGTGGTCAAGCTGCCGAGAAAGCCGGTAATCCAAAGCAAACGCCATTGCGGATCGGTTAAGAGTTCCGCCAATACACCGATCAGCAACGCACCCAGCCAGTTTGCCGCCAATGTACCGATAGAAAAAGGCGCAGAAGACACCAGCACCAAGCCAAACAGCCAACGCAATACAGCCCCGACAGCGGCACCGCAAACAATGGGAAAAATATAAGCAAACATAACAAGTTAAAAATTCAATTCAAAAAACAGGCCATCCGGTCATTAGGCCGTCTGAAAACCAAGCAAGGATGCCTTCATATCTTATTGCCAAATCTTAGGCGCGGATTTCAAATACCTGTCGTCATCGAAAGTACAAATCCATTGCGGCTTGAGCGCGATAAAAATAGCTGTTGAAATACCGCTCAAAAATGCCTCTGCCCAAGCGATTAAGAAGAAAACAGGAAAAGCGGTTTTCCACAATACCGCCGTATCAAATACATCCGCCCAGTCCAACAAACCGACCAAAACCACGCCGGTAAACACCATGCCGACAGCCGCGGCCCAAAAACCATTCAGAAAAATAAAGATAAAGATATTGGCAGGCAAACGCGACACCCAATGGCGGAAACCTAAGTTCACCAACAAAGGCGGAAGCAATACGGACAAGGCGTTGATGGGGAACATATGCCAATCGCCCCAAAGCCACAAATACGGAAAAAACAGCAAAACGCCAAGGCAGAACGCGGCAGAGGTGCCCAGCATTAAAGCCGTCAGGTTTAAAGCAAGCAAATGATAGCTCATGCCGGCCAGTTGTCCGCTTTCGGGAGAGGCATTTAAACTCCAAGCCAGCGGCAACATCACGGCAGCCACCAAAAAAGCGGAACGATGCTGCGATACCGACACCCATGCCTGCTTTGCACACAAAGCAAAAATCACCAGCAACACAGGCCATGCCGCCATCACGATACCAACGGGAAACCATCCGTTTTGAAAAATCATCATCTCATCCGCAAAATGTTCAGACGGCCTATTATACGCGTCTCAAGCCATAGCTTTGACAATCCTGCCTGCCTTTGCCGTTAAAGCTTGTTTCGGCTGGTTTTGTTTACCCGAAAAAAGCGTTAGAATAACGAACTTTGCCGTTTAATTAAGGGGATGGACGCATGCTTTGGACAATATTGGCTTTAATTCTGCTGGCTGTCATAGCCGGCTTGTTCTGGTGGCGCCAGAAACAAGAGCAAAAGTGGCGCCAAGAATTGGCACGACTCAGTGGCGACGAACAAGAAATAAACGAAGAAGACAGCCCGGTCGGTTTTTCCGGCCAACTGGACAGCCTGAAACGTTTGTTCAGCATGAACAAGCGCACTGCCGACAATCATAAAATCGCCCGCATCCGCCTGCTTTCCGCACTCGAACACAATAAAATGCAACGCGCCGAAACAGAAGAACACGCAGCAGAGCCAGTGGCCGAAGAGCCGGAACACATCGCAGCTACCGAAGAAGAAATCAAAGTTGCGCCTAAACCCCGCAAATCTGCCAAACCGGAACGTATTCCTAAAATCACGCCGTTTGCACAGATGGAAGCTCCCGAATACAGCCCGTCTTTGGTGCAAAACAGCAATTTTGAAGAAATCACATTAGAAGAAGCCACACGTTCCCTGCATGAAGCAGCGGTTGAAGAATGGAACGAGCATTTGGCCGAAAAAAATGCGCCAATTTACAAAGACGAAGTCGAAACTCCATTGTTGCGCGCTTCATCCCTGCCGATGACAGGTATGGAAATCATCGACTACAACGACCCTATCTTGCGCCGCACACGCGAACGTGCCTTGGCGCGGGCCAATAATGTCCGCGTGGCAGAAGCCAATGCGCCACATATCGAAACCGTTCAGACGGCCTTAAGAACTGCCGAAAAAGAAGCCATCCTCCCCTATACTTCCATGCAGGCATTCCCTTCTGAAATCCAAGCGGAAGATATTCACAACAACCTTGCCCGCCGTACCGCCGCACGCCACAAACTGGCCGCAGCCGTCGCCCCATTGCGCGACTACTCTCCGCGCACCATCGAAAATGACGAAATTCTGGCCAACTTGGGACAAATCAGCCGCCCTGCCAGCCTGCGCCGTCAAGTTCGCCATACCGAAGCGGCCGCTGAAAGATGGGCGCGTAAACGAGCTGCCACGGAAGCTGTTGCACCACAACCTGCCGCACCGGCAACGCCGTCCCGTCCGAAACCGGCTGCGCCTGTTAAAAAATCCCCTTATATCTCCCGGCCTGCCGCACCAAACGCAACCGTAGTCGAGCCTCCTGCCGTACCGGTTGTCCCGATGGCTAAAACCGATATTCCCGAGCCGCCCGTTTTCCAAACCTCGATTGCACCGATTGATATCCCTGAGCCGCCTGCTTTTGAACATAAAATCCAAGTGCCGATTTTTGATTCGCAAGTCAATGCGCATGTCAGCAATCAGCCTGAACGCAGTATCCACGATTATTTAATCAGCGAATCTGCCGTCGAAGAAGCTGAATTCGATAGTGAGGCGGAAGCTCCTGTACAAGCGGAAGCAGAAGCTATTCAAGCGGTTGAAACCATTGAACCCGTTGAATCTGTTGAAACAATCGCAAGGCCGTCTGAATATACACAGACAGTCGTTGGAACACCTGTTCAAAGCGTAGAACCAAGCGTTCAAGAGAGTACGCCAAGCATAGCTATTCCAACTTCGGCAACACTGACCGAGGCACATCTGCCGACTACCGCCCTGCTTCTGCCGCCGCAGTTTGACCCAAGCGCCTCGCAAACTGAAGAACAGTTGCTGGAAAACAGCATTACCATCGAAGAAAAACTGGCTGAGTTCAAAGTTAAAGTCAAAGTGATGGACTCCTATTCCGGCCCAGTCATTACGCGTTATGAGATTGAACCTGATGTCGGCGTGCGCGGCAGTGCCGTTTTAAATCTTGAAAAAGACTTGGCGCGCTCACTTGGTGTGGCTTCCATCCGCGTGGTGGAAACCATCCCAGGCAAAACCTGCATGGGCTTGGAATTGCCTAATCCGAAACGCCAAATGATCCGCTTAAGCGAAATCTTCAATTCGCCTGCGTTTACCGAATCCAAATCCAAACTGACCCTGGCCCTCGGCCAAGACATTACCGGCCAGCCTGTTGTAACAGACTTGGCCAAAGCGCCGCATCTGCTGGTTGCCGGTACGACCGGTTCGGGTAAGTCCGTAGGCGTGAACGCCATGATTCTGTCCATGCTCTTCAAAGCAACGCCTGAAGACGTGCGCATGATCATGATTGACCCGAAAATGCTGGAGCTGAGTATTTACGAAGGCATTCCGCACCTGCTCGCCCCTGTCGTGACCGATATGAAGCTGGCCGCAAACGCCCTGAACTGGTGCGTCAACGAAATGGAAAAACGCTATCGCCTGATGAGCTTTATGGGTGTGCGCAACCTTGCCGGTTTCAACCAAAAAATTGCCGAGGCCGCCGCACGTGGCGAAAAAATCGGCAGCCCGTTCAGTCTTACGCCTGAAAATCCTGAGCCATTGGAGAAACTGCCGTTTATCGTGGTCGTGGTAGATGAGTTTGCCGACCTGATGATGACTGCAGGCAAGAAAATTGAAGAACTGATTGCCCGCCTTGCCCAAAAAGCGCGTGCAGCCGGTATCCATTTGATTCTTGCCACTCAACGCCCAAGCGTGGATGTCATCACCGGCCTGATTAAAGCCAATATTCCGACACGCATTGCCTTCCAAGTGTCCAGCAAAATCGACAGCCGCACGATTCTTGACCAAATGGGTGCGGAAAACTTGCTCGGTCAAGGCGATATGCTATTCCTGCCGCCCGGCACCGGCTATCCGCAACGCGTACACGGCGCATTCGCATCCGATAATGAAGTACACCGCGTAGTGGAATACCTGAAACAATTCAGCGCGCCTGACTATATCGACGATATTTTAAGCAGCGGTTCGACCGAGGACTTTACCGGTACCAGCCGCAGCAACGACAGCGACCTCGACCCCATGTATGACGAAGCCGTTTCCGTTGTCTTAAAATCGCGTAAAGCCAGCATTTCCAATATCCAACGCCAACTGCGCATCGGCTACAACCGCGCTGCTCGCCTGATTGACCAAATGGAAGCCGACGGTATTGTTTCCCCGGCGGAAAACAACGGCAACCGCACCATCTTGGCGCAAAGCAGCGAGCATTTAGATTAACTTATCTCCATCAATAAAAGGCCGCCTGAAAACTTTTCAGACGGCCTTTTTAAATCAGATAATGGGTTCAGAGATTCCAATTAAATAAATAATCTGTAAATAATATTACCTACAAAACAAAATGCTTTTGCATTAACGGTATTTGCTCTACTATTAAATAAACCCAGCCTCAATAAACAAAACTCGACCTGCCAGATATATCCCTATTCATTTGTCGCCATTTTCAGACGGCCTTTTGTCAAGACCGGAAAAAACAGGTAAATCCGTTTTTCGATTAGAAGCAATCTTATTATGATTCATGCCTTCGGCAACACCCCACCCTTTACGAGGAAAAACAAATGAAAAAATATTTTGCAGAATTTTTCGGCACTTTCTGGCTGGTATTCGGTGGCTGCGGCAGCGCAGTTTTGGCAGCAGCCTACCCAGAACTTGGCATTGGCTTTGCCGGTGTCGCCTTAGCGTTCGGTTTGACCGTACTGACCATGGCTTACGCCGTCGGCCACATTTCCGGTGGCCACTTCAACCCTGCCGTTTCCGTCGGCCTTTTCATCGGCGGCCGTTTCAACGGTAAAGACCTGTTGCCTTACATCGTATCCCAAGTTATCGGTGCGATTGCCGCAGCGGGCGTTCTGTATCTGATTGCTTCCGGTAAAACCGGTTTTGATGCTGTTGCCTCCGGCTTTGCCAGCAACGGTTTCGGCGAGCACTCTCCTAACGGTTACGACATGATGGCCGCTTTGCTGATCGAATTCGTACTGACCGCATTCTTCCTGATCATCATCATGGGTTCTACCGATAAACTGGCTCCAGCCGGCTTTGCACCTATCGCTATCGGCCTGGGTCTGACCCTGATTCACTTAATCAGCATTCCTGTAACCAATACTTCCGTTAACCCTGCACGTTCTACCGGCGTTGCCTTGTTCCAAGGCGGCTGGGCTGTTGAACAACTGTGGTTGTTTTGGTTGGCTCCTATTGCCGGCGCAGCAGTGGGCGCGGCTATTTACCGCTTCGTTTTGGCTAACGACGACAAATAATCTTGACGGAATGACATTCCCGGTGCGGCTGACACTTCTAAACTGACCGCACCCAAGTTGCCGAGACACAAACGCACCGCCTGACTCAGACGGTGCGTTTGTTTTTGCCATGTTACAATACTTTCTTTTCTCACATTCTCAAACCATCATGCAAACCTTACCTTTTCAAACCGATATCGCTGCCAGAATGCTGGTCAATACCGAAAACGAAACCATTCATCCCGATGCCGTATTCGTACAAACGCAAAACGGCTATTGGATTGCTTGGCATGACCAACAAGCCGCCCTGCTTGCCCCCGACACACCACCCGACATTCCTTGCTTTTGGGTAGAAGGTGCAGAAAGCTTGGAAGAGCTGGTAAGCATGGTAGAAAACGGTGAATTTGACGAAGTTGAAGAATTTGACGGCGATGATGATGCTTGGCAAGAAGCACTAGGATGCGGCCATCATCACGAAGGACACTGCGGATGCAGCCATTGAGATGTACAAAACGCCTGCTTCCGGCACTTGCCCTTTGCTTGACGCTTAACAGCTGCGTTGTAGGTGCGGCTGTCGATTTGGCTGCCACAACCGTCCTGACTGCCGGAAAATTGGTCGTCAAAGGAACGGGGGCAGTGATTGATGCCGCCATTCCCGACGGTAAAAAAGACAAGGATAAAGAAAAAGAGAAGGAAAAGAGCAAAGAAAAGCCAAAATCGGAAGAAATCGTCAATAAGGAAGAGTCCTCCGACGAAGTAGCGCAATAATCCTTCAGACGGCCTCATTAAGGTAACCAATCCTACTGAGGCCGTCTGAACATCCATCCTTACATATAGCCCTGTTCGCGCAAAGAGCAGGTTTCTTTTGCCGTTACGATAAAATGGTCCAACAGCGTAATATCAACCAAACTTAAAGCCTGTTGCAAACGCTCTGTAAACTGCACATCAGATTCAGACGGCCTTGCCGAACCGCCCGGATGATTGTGTGCCAAAATCAAACTATCGGCATATTCATCCAATGCCAATTTGACGATTTCACGGATATAAACCGTGTTTTCCGCCACCGTACCGCGCGATAATTCCCGTACCGCAATCAATTGATTTTGACGGTTGAGCAGCAACGCGACGCTGACCTCAATTTTTTCATGCCCAATATGCAGGCGCAAATAATTCGCAACCGATTGCGGGTTTGACAAAACAATCTGCTCCTGCAAATCTTCACCCAAAATCCGCCGCCCGATTTCTTTGACCACGGCAAATTGAGTATAGCTCGCCAAACCCATGCCCTTATAAGCAGCGAGTGTTTTGGCATCCGCACTCATCAGCTTCCCCAAGCTGCCAAACTCACTCAACAAATAACGCGCCAAATCGACCGCGCTCATACCACGCGTTCCGACACGCAACAAAATTGCCAGCAACTCCGCATCACTCAACGCCGCAGCACCATGCGCCAAGAGCTTCTCGCGCGGCCGTTCCCCTTCGGGCCATTCTTTGATACTCATGTTTTCCCTTTTATTCATATAGCGGATTTGATTTTTATTCAGAACAAAACCATCTTGCCCGCATAAAACGCAATCCGCACGACTTTATTAAAATTAATGCAATTTGCGTATTTTATTCTATCTTGAATTATTTTTTAAGACATTTGAATATAAATTAAATCCTTTTGTGCAGAAAAACAACGTTACCCATTTTCGCTATCTTGTTCCCCTGCCTGCCTTTCCTTTCCTATTTGTTTCAAATCAGCCGCTACAAGCAATTTCATATTGCCCCTATGAGGCTTAGGCTAATATAATATTGAGTTTGCCGAGAGCAAAAGCTTAGGCTTAAACTGCTTTCTATCCACGCTGCCCGTGCGCTTTACAAGAGTTTCAGACGGCCTCCGTCCGACTCCCGCCAGCAATCAAACAGCTTTTTATCACCCATTCGAAAATCCGTTTTGCCGGTACTCGTCTTTCTTTTTGGAGTATTGCCATTATGACCGCAACCACTGCGTCTTCAGCCAAACCTTATTTGCAAATCCAAGGCTTGGTGAAAAAGTTTGGTGACAATTACGCTGTCGATAACATCGACTTGGACATCTATCAACACGAAATCTTCGCCCTTTTGGGCAGCTCAGGCAGTGGCAAATCCACACTGCTGCGCATGTTGGCAGGCATGGAAAGTCCCAATCAGGGCAAAATCATTCTCGACGGTCAAGACATTACCAAGCTTGCCCCGTATGAGCGCCCAATCAACATGATGTTCCAAAGCTATGCCCTGTTCCCGCACATGAGTGTTGAACAAAACATCGCTTTCGGCCTGAAACAAGATAAAATGCCTAAAGGCGAAATCGACGCCCGTGTCGAAGAAATGTTGCGCCTGGTGCAAATGACCAAATACGCCAAACGCAAGCCGCACCAACTTTCCGGTGGTCAACAACAACGTATCGCTTTGGCGCGCAGCCTGGCAAAACGTCCGAAAATCCTGCTGCTTGACGAACCTTTGGGCGCACTCGATAAAAAACTGCGCCAACAAACCCAACTGGAATTGGTCAACACGCTGGAACAAGTCGGCGTAACCTGTATCATGGTTACCCACGACCAAGAAGAAGCGATGACGATGGCTACCCGTATCGCCATTATGTCCGACGGCCAATTACGCCAAGTCGGCACACCTAGCGACGTGTACGATTACCCTAATAGCCGCTTTACCGCTGAATTTATCGGCGAAACCAATATTTTTGACGGCGTCGTTGTTGACGACCGCGCCGATTTCTCTATCGTCAAATGTGACGGCTTGGAAAACCACGTCCGCATCGACCACGGTTTGGGCGTTCCGAATGATCATGAAATCTGGATCAGCATCCGCCCTGAAGACATTGATTTGCACAAAGAAAAACCGGAACACTTAGGCGCGCACAACTGGGCCCAAGGCACGGTTAAAGAAATTGCCTATCTGGGCAGCTTCGCAATTTACCACATCAAACTCGCCAACGGCCGTGTCGTCAAAAGCCAAGTTCCCGCACCTTATTGGTATGTGCGCAACATTACACCGCCGACTTGGGACGAAACTGTCTATATCAGCTGGCCTGAAAACCAACCGACACCTCTGTACAGTTAATTTGAGGGAAATGCAATGGACCTTAAAAAACTGAAAAAGAAACTGTTTCGCCGTCCTGGACAGCGTGCAGTTATTGCCGTGCCGTATATCTGGCTCTTGGTGCTGTTTCTGATTCCGTTCGCCATCGTCTTGAAAATCAGCTTTGCCGAACAAGAAATCGCCATTCCGCCATTTACGCCGTTGACAACGATTGATGAAGACTTAGGCCGTCTGAACATTGCCATCAGCTATCAGAACTACGCCGACATCTTCCAAAACTTTTGGAATACGCTCAATCCGTTTGGCGACAGTGAAAACAGCAATATCTATCTGATGACCTACTGGTCTTCGATTAAGACTGCGCTGACAACGACCATCATCTGCCTGTTGATTGGTTATCCGACCGCTTATGCCATTTCACGCGCCAATCCGGCTGCGCGCAACGGCCTGCTATTGGCAATCATGCTGCCTTTCTGGACCTCTTTCCTGTTGCGTGTTTACGCATGGATGGGCTTATTGGGACACAACGGCATTATCAATAATTTCTTAATCAAATATGGAATCATCAGCGAGCCTTTAGACCTGTTCTACAATGCGTTCTCGCTGAATTTGGTGATGGTTTACGCCTATTTGCCGTTTATGATTTTGCCGCTGTACACACAACTGGTAAAACTGGACAACCGTCTGCTCGAAGCCGCTTCCGACTTGGGCGCAGGTCCGATCAAATCCTTCTTTACCATTACCCTGCCTTTATCCAAAACAGGCATCATTGCAGGCTCTATGCTGGTCTTCGTACCGGCTGTCGGCGAATTTGTGATTCCTGAATTAGTGGGCGGTTCTGAAAACCTGATGATCGGTAAAGTATTGTGGCAGGCATTCTTCGACCAAAACAACTGGCCGCTGGCTTCTGCTGTCGCCGTCGTCATGGTTGCCCTGCTGGTTGTACCGATTGCCCTGTTCCAGCACTATGAAAACCGCGAATTGGAAGAAGGAGGCAAATAATGCAGAAAACCAAATTATCCTGGTTCTTGAAACTGATGCTCCTGCTCTCGCTGGCATTCCTCTATATTCCGCTGGTGGTTTTGGTCATCTATTCTTTCAATGAATCCAAGCTGGTTACCGTTTGGGGCGGTTTCTCGACCAAATGGTACGGCGCATTAATGGAAAACGACACCATCTTGGAAGCGGCCTGGCTGTCATTGCGTATCGCCATCGTTTCCTCGCTTGCCGCCGTGGCACTCGGCACATTGGCAGGTTACGCCATGGCGCGTATCAAGCGCTTCCGCGGCAGCACCCTGTTTGCCGGTATGATTTCCGCGCCTATGGTAATGCCTGACGTGATTACCGGTTTGTCCATGCTGCTGTTGATTATTCAGGTACAAATGTTCCTGCAAGGCAGTGAATTGCTGCAATCGCTCTACTTCGATCGCGGTTTCTTCACCATCTTCCTCGGTCACACTACGCTTTGCATGGCATACATTACCGTCGTTATCCGCTCGCGCTTGGTGGAATTGGATCAATCCTTGGAAGAAGCTGCAATGGACTTGGGTGCCCGTCCGCTGAAGATTTTCTTCGTGATTACCCTGCCGCTGATTGCCCCTGCGATTGCTTCCGGCTTCCTCTTGGGCATCACCCTGTCTTTGGACGACTTGGTGATTACCTCCTTCCTGTCAGGCCCGGGTTCATCGACATTGCCACAAGTGATTTTCTCCAAAATCAAACTCGGCCTTGACCCTCAGATGAACGTTTTGGCAACCATCCTGATCGGTATCATCGGTACGCTGGTCATTGTCGTTAACTACTGGATGATGCGTCAGGCAACCAAACGGGAACGCGAGGCTGCCGAAGCCTACCGCCAAGAAAAATTGGCAGCCGAGAAAGCCGCCTAATATGCAGACAGGCTGTCCGATAAAGTGTCGGAACAGCCTGTTTTATTAACTGCATCTTATCCTTTCAGACGGCCTGAATCTAAGCCCACATTTAAGGCCGTCTGAAAACCAATTTCAATGAAGTGAAAACCAACTTAAAGCTCAAATCATGATCAATCCCAGCTTCAAAGAATACCTTCCTTCCTACTATGTCAGCACGGCCAATCCCCATCCGTCTTATCCGACGCTTGAAGGCCGTCTGAAAACTGAAACCTGCGTTATCGGCGGCGGCTTGACCGGTTTATGCACCGCCCTACCTCTTGCCGAAAACGGCCATGAAGTCATCTTACTTGAAGCCGCCCGTATCGGTTTCGGCGCATCAGGCCGCAGCGGCGGACAAGTCATCAGCGACTTTGCCTGCGGCATGGAAGAAATCGAAAAACAAGTCGGTTTGGAACAGGCCCAATGGTTCTGGCAGCAATCTCTGCAAGCCGTTGAACTGGTTGACTCTCGCATTCAAAAACACAATATCCAATGCGATTGGCAACGCGGCTACGCTACCGTCGCCGTCCGTCCTCAGCATTGGGAAGAATTGCAACAATGGCACGAACACGCTCAAAAACATTATGGCGCAAGCCATTACCAGCTTTGGGATAAAGCCACGCTGAAGCAGCAACTTGCCAGCGATATGTATCAAGGTGCGCAATTTGATCCTTTATCCGGCCACTTACACCCGCTCAATTACACCCTAGGCATTGCCAAAGCGGCAGCCGATGCAGGCGCACAACTTTTTGAGCAATCCCCGATGACGCGTATCGAGCCATGCGATAACGGCTGGCTGGTTCATACACCTAATGGCAGCGTCGAGTGCAAAAACCTCGTTTATGCCGTCAATACTTATGCAGGCTTGCACCCAAAATTCAAAGTATTGGAACAAAAAGCCATTGCAGTCAGCACCTTTATCATCGCCACCGAGCCACTGGGCGAACGTGCCAAAGACCTGATCCGCAACAATATGGCCATCTGCGACAACCGCCACGTCCTCGACTACTACCGCCTCAGCGCCGACGGCCACCTGCTCTTCGGCGGCAAAGACAACGAGTTTATCGACGATCCTGACCGCATGACCGAACTCGTCCGCCAAGACATGCTGAAAGTTTTCCCACAACTTGCCGACGTCAGAATCGAGCATTCCTGGGGCGGCGAATGCGACATTACGCGCAACCTCGCCCCACATTTCGGCCGCCTCGCCCCTACCGTTTTCTACGCCCAAGGCTATTCCGGACACGGCATGGCGATTACCGGCATTGCCGGTTTGGCGATTGCCGAAGCCATCATGGGCGATGACGGCCGTCTGAAACCTTTTGAGCAACTGCGCCACAGCAACATTATTACCCAGCCTTTCCTACGCAAACTCGGCTCTTTCCTCGGCTCAAAATACTATCAATGGAAAGACAGCCACTAAACCCAAGCAACAAACATATTTCAGACGGCGGCAGATTCAAGTAAAATTCAGGCCGTCTGAAAGCTTAGATACGACAAAATTCAATCATTTATCAGCAAGGAAACCATCATGAGCAACCATCATAAACTCATCATCCTCGGCTCCGGCCCTGCCGGCTATACTGCCGCCGTCTATGCCGCCCGTGCCAACCTAAACCCTGTAATCATTACCGGCGTTGAGCAAGGTGGACAACTGATGACCACCACCGAAGTGGACAACTGGCCTGCCGATGCAGAAGGCGTACAAGGTCCGGAACTAATGGCCCGTTTCCAAGCTCATGCCGAACGCTTCGGCACTGAAATGATTTTCGACCAAATCCACACCGTTGATTTGCAAAACCGTCCGTTTACCCTCAAAGGCGATATGGGCGAATACACCTGCGATGCGCTCATCGTTGCCACCGGCGCATCCGCCAAATATTTAGGTTTGCCAAGCGAAGAAACCTTTGCCGGCAAAGGCGTTTCCGCCTGTGCAACTTGCGATGGTTTCTTCTACAAAAAACAAGATGTTGCCGTAGTAGGCGGTGGTAATACCGCTGTGGGAGAAGCACTCTACCTTGCCAATATCGCCAACACCGTTACCCTGATTCACCGCCGCGACAGCTTCCGCGCCGAGAAAATCATGGTGGACAAACTGATGCAACGCGTCGAAGAAGGCAAAATCATCCTCAAGCTCAACAGCTCGGTTGATGAAATCTTGGGCGACGAAAGCGGCGTTACCGGTGCACGCCTGAAACACAATGACGGCAGCACTGAAGAAATCACCGTCAAAGGCGTTTTCATCGCCATCGGCCACAAACCCAACACCGACATCTTCAAAGGCCAACTCGATATGGATGAAACCGGCTACCTGAAAACCAAAGGTGGCACCGGTGACAATGTCGGCGCAACCAATATCGAAGGCGTATGGGCGGCAGGCGACGTCAAAGACCATACCTACCGTCAAGCCATCACCAGCGCCGCTTCCGGCTGCCAAGCCGCGCTTGATGCCGAACGTTGGCTCGACCGCCACGGCGTATGAGCCTATAAGCTACGCCCTACTCTTTAAAACATAATCAAAAGGCCGTCTGAAATTTCAGACGGCCTATAATCTATCTGCCACACTCAAATATTCATTTTAAAAGCAAATTTATATCAAATAAGTACTTTTGCTTTATAATAACGACAAATACCCAACAAACAGGGAACAAACATGAAAAAAACACTAATGACACTTATCCTTTGCGCACTGACTCCTGCCGCCCTGGCTGCCGATACTTACGGCTACCTGGCCATGTGGCAAAATCCTGCCGACAGCAATGAAGCGCTGCAAATCAAAACCACCAAAGAAAATGCCACTCAATTGGATGCGACAGCCGAACTCGAAACATTCTGCAAAGGCCAAGATGCCTTAGCCGGTATCAGCGCAGGCCAAGCAACAGGCTGTAAAACAGTTGTCCCTCTGCACAACACCTGTATCGCTGTTGCCTACCCTAAAGCCATGGGCAAATTGACTGCTCAAAACGTAGTGGCCATTACCTCCCCACGTTTCAAAACCGTGCATCAAATTGCCTTGAACCAGTGCATCAAAAAATACGGCTCACAAGGACAATGTGCTTTAGAAACAGCCTATTGCACTTCCGAAACCTACTATCAAGGTACGGTCAAAACCCTTTGGGAAAAAATCAAATCCATTTAAGGCCGTCTGAAAATAAAACCGGCTTGCCCGATACTCTCCATATCACGGCAAGCCGGTTTTTTATTCTGGCTTTTATTTGCTGTTTTTTTCCAACAATTTGGCCACAACACCTTCAGCCTGTTTCACCAAATCAGGATTAGTTCGGAAGTGGTTTTCATCGTTCAAAGAATAGCTGACAGTAGAAACCGCATATTTCGTGCTTCGCAACACAAATACGCCTTTACGCAAGATTTCGTCATTGCCTTTGGTTTTGTAACGCAGGTTATACGGGCAAGAAGAATCATACAGTTTGCCATGGTTGTTTGCGGTTACAATAGTGCTGCCAATGCCGCATTTTGCCAAAGCTTTAGACAAAGCACGATCCAAATCATGCGGTCTTACTTTTGTATTTTGAATGATGCAGACATGTTTGATACTGGTAAGTTCTTTAGGCTTTAATATAGCGGAAGCCGCAGCCAGAACCATTGTTACTCTCTGTTTTCCTTTTTAAAATTTCCAAACAATAAATATTCAGACGGCCCTTATAAAAGGCCGTCTGAAAAAATCAACGTACGTTTTTCATCAAACGCTGTTTCTCACGCTTCCAATCTGCTTCTTTCAAGCTTTGGCGTTTGTCATGCTGTTTCTTACCCTTGGCCAAACCGATTTCTACTTTGATTTTACCGTGGGTGTAATGCAAGTTTAAGGGCACAATCGTATAACCGGCGCGTTCGGTTTTGCCGATTAACTTGTTGATTTCCGATTGTTTCAACAACAATTTACGCGGGCGGACAGGGTCGGGTTTGACGTGTGTCGAGGCAGTGGGCAATGCGGTAATGTGGCAGCCCACCAAATAGAATGCGTCTTTTTTCCAGTAGATATAGCTTTCTTTTAATTGCACGCGTGCAGCGCGGATGGCTTTGACTTCCCATCCCTCCAATACTATACCGGCTTCGATTTGGTCTTCGATAAAGAAATCGTGAAAGGCTTTTTTATTATTGGCAATACTCATTATGCTGATTCTTTACAAACTTTTCAGACGGCCTATTTTATCAGGCATGCTTAAAAAATAAAACGGCAAACGGTTTTGAAACGTTTATTCGCTTAAAACATGGCGGCGGTAAAAGCGGTCGATATCGGCAATGGCTTTTTCATCTTCAGGGCTCAAATCCAGTTTCAAATCAGCAAGGCGGATCAAGATTTGGTCTTCACGCTCGGCAACGGCGCAGCTGACCTCTCCTTCACTGCGAAAATGACGGATAAGCTCGTCCAACTGGTTTAAAGCATTTTGATAAGATGAATTTTGATTCATAATTTTTGACTCGAACGCCCATAAAAAATGGCGGGAAACCCCGCCATGATTTTACGGCTTACGCCGCGCATTTGATTAAGCAGCTTGAATGTTAGCAGCTTGTTTGCCTTTAGGGCCGGTGGTTACGTCGAAAGACACGCGTTGGCCTTCTTTCAGGGTTTTGAAACCTTCCATGTTGATCGCTGAGAAGTGAGCGAACAAATCTTCGCCACCTTCATCAGGAGTGATGAAACCAAAACCTTTAGCGTCGTTAAACCATTTTACGATACCGGTTGCCATTAGAAACTTCCTATACTTAAAAATTAACAAAATCAGCAAAACAAGGCATACAGCAAACTAAAACGTTCAGCGTTTCTCCCCCGTATTGCATACGCGGTCGAGTGCCAACTTCTGCTTAACCGTCTTTTTACATTTGTTAAGACAAAACGTCAAGCTATGTTTTCAAAAAAGTGGGAAAATAGAAAAAAATTGCCGAAATACAACAGAAAACTGTTTACACTCTAAAACAGGCCGTCTGAAAACTGAAACCTAAGCTTATGAACCATCCGAATACCGACCACCAATCCGATACCCTGCTCAGCGATATCAACACACAGTCGCCGAAACGTTACGGCGTATTTTTATTGAACGACGATTACACCACCATGGAGTTTGTCGTCGAAATCCTGACCGAAGTCTTTATGCTTGCACAGGAACAGGCAGTGGCCGTCATGTTGCTGGTGCACCACGAAGGCAAAGGCCTGTGCGGCACCTACACGCGCGATATTGCCCAGACCAAGCAACATCAGGTCATGGAACGTGCCAAAGCTGAAGGGCATCCGCTCAAATGTATAGTCGAAGAGGTTTAAACCATGCTTTCACCCGAATTGGAACACATCCTGCAACTGCTCTACCGTGAAGCACGCAACGCTCGTTATGAGTTTATCAGCTTGGAACACCTGCTTTTGGTGCTGATAGAAGAAGATGCGGCTGTGCCGAACGTCTTGAAACTGTGTGGTGCGGATTTAAAAGTCCTGTCCGAGCAGCTTGCCGCCAGCGTTGCAGAAAATACGCCACAAATTCCCGATCATCTTCTGGATACAGTCGAAACCCAGCCGACATTAGGCTTCCAACGCGTCATCCAACGGGCGATGGTGCATACCCAGTCTGCCGGTAAAGCCGCAGTAGAGCCTTTGGATATTTTGGTTGCCATGATGAGCGAATCCGAAAGCCATGCCGTTTATTTCCTCAAATTGCAATCCATTACGCGCTTTGAAGTCTTGCGTTGCATTGCCCATGGCTCGCCCGATGACGAAGACGGTAATGATTCAGACGGCCTAGGACGCGAAGGAGAAGAAGCGGAACAAAAAACCGGCTCCCTTTCCGACTACACCGTCAACCTCAACGCCGAAGTCAAAGCCGGCCGTATCGACCCTTTGATTGGTCGCAAACACGAAATGGAACGGCTGGTGCAAATCCTGTGCCGCCGCCGCAAAAACAATCCGCTTTTGGTCGGCGAGGCAGGCGTGGGCAAAACTGCACTGGCGGAAGGCTTAGCACACCAAATCGTCAACGGCGACATTCCCGACGCGCTTAAAGAAGCCGAAGTGTATGCGCTGGATATGGGTTCTCTTTTGGCGGGCACGAAATACCGCGGCGACTTTGAAGCGCGGGTTAAATCCGTCCTGAAACAGCTCGAAAAAATCCCGCACGCCATTTTGTTTATCGACGAAATCCACACCATCATCGGCGCGGGCAGCACCAGCGGCGGCACGATGGACGCGTCCAATCTGCTCAAACCCGCATTGGCGAAAGGCTCATTGCGCTGTATCGGCGCAACCACTTATGACGAATACCGCACCATTTTCGACAAAGACCACGCCTTAAGCCGCCGTTTCCAAAAAATCGATGTGGTCGAGCCCACCGTTTCCGAAACCGTACAAATCCTGCGCGGCTTGAAACCGATGTTTGAAGATTTTCACCAAGTGCGCTATACGCAAGGCGCACTTGAAGCTGCAGCCGAACTCTCTGCCCGCTACATTAACGAGCGTTTCCTGCCCGACAAGGCCATCGACGTAATGGACGAAGCAGGCGCGGCACAACGGATTCTGCCCAAATCCAAACAGAAAAAAGTCATCGGCAAAGCGCAAATCGAAACCGTCATCGCCAAAGTCGCGCGGATTCCCGAAAAAACCGTGTCGCATGACGACAAACAAGTGTTGCAATTCCTCGGCCGCGATTTGAAAAACATGGTTTACGGTCAAGAAAATGCCATTGACGCGCTGGTTGCCGCCGTCAAAATGTCGCGCTCCGGCCTCGCCCTGCCCGACAAACCAATAGGCAGTTTCCTCTTCTCCGGCCCGACCGGTGTCGGCAAAACCGAAGTCGCCAAACAGCTTGCCTACTCGATGGGCGTACCGCTGCAACGCTTTGATATGTCCGAATACATGGAACGCCACGCCGTATCGCGCCTCATCGGCGCACCGCCGGGATACGTCGGCTTTGAACAAGGCGGCCTTTTGACCGAAGCCGTCAACAAACAGCCGCATTGCGTATTGCTCTTGGACGAAATCGAAAAAGCCCACCCCGACATTTTCAACGTCCTCCTGCAAGTCATGGACGCAGGCAAACTGACCGACAACAACGGTAAGAGTGCCGATTTCCGCAACGTCATCCTGATTATGACCACCAACGCCGGTGTGGAAAGCCTCAGCCGCCCCAGTCTCGGCTTTACCGCCAAGCGCGAACGCGGCGACGAAATGCAGGCGATCAACAAACTCTTCACGCCCGAGTTCCGCAACCGCTTGGACGCGATTATCCCGTTTGCACCCTTGTCCGAACCCGTCATCGCCAAAGTCGTGGACAAATTCCTGCTCCAGCTCGAACATCAGCTCCTCGACAAAAAAGTCGAAGCCGAATTCACACCGGCATTGCGCAACTATCTGGCGGAAAAAGGTTTCGATCCGCAAATGGGCGCACGCCCGATGAACCGCCTGATTCAGGAAAAAATCCGCAAACCGCTCGCCGACGAACTCCTGTTCGGCAAACTCGCCAACGGCGGCTTCGTGCGTATAGACTGGGATGCAGCGAAAGAAGAAGCCGTGTTGAAGTTTAAGAAAAGCAAGGTCAAACCTGAAGCAGCAGCGGTTTGACGGATAAAGGCAAAAGGTCGTCTGAAAACGAAATTTCCGTTTTCAGACGACCTTTTTGTAATTAACATCCAATTCTCATCTATTCTTGTTCGCGGGAGCGGCTTAAGCCCAATTCCAAATCGGCATGGCGCACAGCCAACTGACGTTCAACTAATTCACGGTAGGTCATTCTTTGATACCCATTAAATATTTTATCCGTCTGTACAACTTCTTAACCCACGAAATATTTACAAATGTATAAATCTTTGTTACAACTTCGCCGTCATACTGCGCATTTTCCCGTGCAGCCCGAAATTTTGCCCGGGCTTCCTCAGGGCTGTCCGCCCAAATGCTCAATGACCAGGACTTGCCGCCAAAGCGGTAAGAAAACATGTACTCATTCATAGGAGAAACCTTATGTATTTTGAAATCTATAAAGACGCAAAAGGCGAATACCGTTGGCATTTGAAAGCAGCCAACCATGAAATCATCGCTCAGGGCCAAGGCTACACCAGCAAGCAAAACTGCCAGCACGCAGTCGATTTGCTGAAAAGCACTACCGCCGCGACCCCTGTAAAAGAGGTATAAAATCCGCTTTTACCCTAAGCCCGCGCCCTACGCGGGCTTTTTTGTCAGTCGCCGAATAGTGGTCATAAATAGCAAAATATCTAATAATTTAACAAATTAATTATTTTTGTAAATTATTCACTTGATATTTTTAAATGACTATTTGATAATACGTCTGCATTTCAATTATCAACCAAATCATTACAAAGGAAGCATCTATGTCTTTACAAAAAATAAGTGCAGTAACTGTTATCGCCTTGAGTCTGGCGGCTTGCAGCAGCGGCAGCGATTCCAACGGCAACAACCAGCCTAATGTAAATCCATCCGTTACTAACCCATCTAATGCCAATGCTACACCACGCGTTGATTTTTCAGTTTCATACGAAGGTTTAAAAAGCAATGCTAATGAAGCTGTTCAACACCTAGCAAAAGAGTTTGGTGTTGATGATGCTGCCCTTCAATCATATACTGTGAAATTAGGTAATCAAACCAGTAAGGGCAAGGAACTTAATTTGTCCGGATACCCGCTCAAAAAATTAGCACTCAATCAAGACTTCCAAGAAACTGCCATTGCGCGTGCCGAAGGTAAAAATTACACCATTACCCAAAGCGGTAAAGCTCATATCTACCGTCAAAACTACTCTTTGATTGCGGGCATCAATCCGACAAAAGCTACTCTTAGAGGTCCAGACATCAACAAATCTGAAAATTTTGACGATTCTTATATCCTGATTAAAGGTCAAACTACCCAAACCCTGCCGACTGCGGGCAAATTTGACTACTCAGGTATTGCAAGCGATGGCGCAAGCCAAGGTAAATTAGCGTATTCTGTTGACTTTGACAGCAGAAAAGGCAGCGGTAAAATTACCGGTGTCGGCAGCGACATCAATCTGCACGAAGCGTCTATTCGAGAAGGCAGCTACACCAACGAAATCGATAACACCGAAATTAAGGGATACGGTATTCAAGGCTCTTCCAACCGTGGCGATTATGCGCTCGGCTTCTTCGGCCCTAATGCGGAAGAAATCGTCGGTACGGTTAATGACGGTGAAATCGGCTTTGCCGGCTCCCGCTAATAGTAATGTGATATGACCAAAAGGTCGTCTGAAAACGTTTCAGACGACCTTTTCGACCATTTTCACCGTGTTATCCTTATAATGACAGAATATTCCTACGACCCATATCCCACTGAATAAAATGAATAAAAACCATCTCGTCTTACTAATATTCTCCTTCACATCAGCCGCCCTTGCCGATACCCCCACTGTCCATGTGCCTACGCCTGTATTTTTTGACAAGCAACCCAATAGCGAAACGCCCTCAAAAGATTTTACCGACGACAAACCTGCAGAACAGAGGCTTTCAGACGACCTATCTACCGATTCCTCATTGGAAGCACAAATCAACCATTCATTAATCGGACGGGACTGGAAGACGCTGGAAGGCGTGTTGGCGCAATATAAAGCCGCACCCGACCGTGATGCCGTTTTATACGATTATGCTTTAGGTGCGTTGAGGCGCAGTCAGTTGCGGCATGATGAAGCTGTCTCGCTCTATCGCGGCATTTTGGAGAAACATCCCGATTTGGCGTATCCGCGTTTCGATTTGGGCGTCATGATGTTTGAAAACAAGCAGTACCGCGAGGCAAAAGCTGAATTGAAACGGGCAAAACCGGATTTGCAGCCACCCATGCAGCAACTTGCCGAACGCTATCTTGCTTCCATTGCATCGGCGCAAAGCTGGCAGCCCGATGTTTCGCTGCAATACGAGCAAACCGATAATGTGAACAATGCCTCGTCCGAGCGCGTTATAGAATGGAACAGCAGACGCTGGAATAAAACCGCTGAGAGCCTGCCGCAAAAGGCGCATGGTATCCGCTACGGCGCCGGCGTATCGCGCGAAATCAACATGGGCGGGCATCATTTTGTTTACGGCAACCTGAGCGGCGACGGCGTGCATTATTGGAACAATCAGGATTTTAACGAGCAAAGCCTGCGCTTGGCGGCAGGCTATAAAAACCGTTCGGCGGTGCAATCTTTCGGGGTTGTACCGTTTGCCGAGCAAAACTGGCTGGGCGGCAAACGCTATAATCGTGAAACCGGTATCCATACCGACTTTTCACGTCGTCTGAACGAAAAATGGCGGCTCTCGTTCAATGCAGGCTATATCAAAAAATACTATCAAAACAGCAACACGGCTGCGCGTTACAACAGCCATATGCCGCTAGTGGGAGCAACGCTGGCATACTCTGCGCCGAAAAACTGGCTGATTTACGGAGGCGTGGACTGGTCGCATGACATGACCAAAGAAGCGGAGCAGGCATCCGTACGCAAGGGCATACGCTTTGGCACGGCGAAAGCGTTTGAGAACGGATTCGGCATCCGTACCAACCTGCGCTACGCCCATCGTACCTTTGATGCGCCGGGTAGCCTGGTGTATCGTCTGACCCGTAAAGATCATGAATATCAGGCAAATGCCTCTATTTGGCACAATAAAATTTCATGGAAAGGCTTAGTGCCGCATTTGAATTTCCGTTATCTGAAAATCGACAGTAATATGAGCGGCTTCTATTCTCGCAAGAATATGCAGACATTCATCAGTGTGGAGAAACAGTTTTAATGTAACAGGGATGGGAACAAAACATGCCGTTTCAATCAGCCTTTTTTCCTACACAGGTGGAAGATCGTCAAAAATTCTAAGAAACAGGTATTTGAAAAACAGTTGCTAAATTAAAAGAAATTCCCCACATACTCGTAAATGATGTTGATTAAAGTGTTTCTATTTGAATTACAAATCATTGTATTCGCAAATCCAAACGGTAAGACCTAGAAAAAAGCCGTCTGAAATTTCAGACGGCCTTTTTATCTCAATCAAAAATCCGATTTACAAAACGGATTTAACAGTGGCAACCACATTGTCTACGGTAAAGCCGAATTCTTTGAACAGCAAGTCAGCAGGTGCAGACTCGCCGAAGCGGTTGATACCGACCACTGCGCCGTTCAAACCGACGTATTTATACCAACCGTCGGCATGTCCGGCCTCTATGGCTACGCGTGGCAAGCCTTCCGGCAGAACAGCGGCTTTATAGGCGGCATCTTGGCGGTCGAATACATTGGTAGACGGCATAGAAACGACGCACACGGCAATACCTTGTTCTGCCAATACTTTTTGCGCTTCCAGAGCCAATTCAACTTCAGAACCGGTTGCAATTACAACAGCTTGCGCCTTACCTTGAGCTTCACTGATGACGTAGCCGCCGCGTTTGATGTCGTTCAGCTGTTGCTCATCACGCGCTTGGAATTTCAGGTTTTGACGGCTGAAAATCAAGCTGGACGGATGATCGGCCGCTTTAACGGCTTCAGACCACGCCACCAAAGATTCAACAGTATCGCATGGACGCCATACATCCATATTCGGAATCAGGCGCAGAGTGGCAGTTTGCTCGATAGGTTGGTGAGTTGGGCCGTCTTCGCCCAAACCGATGGAATCGTGGGTGAACACAAATACAGGGTTGATTTTCATCAGCGAAGCCATGCGCAGGGCATTGCGTTCGTATTCGCTGAACATCAGGAAAGTCGCGCCGAAGGGTTTCACACCGCCATGCAGGGTAAGGCCGTTCATGATTGCGCCCATGCCGAACTCGCGCACGCCATAGTGAATATAGTTGCCGCCGTGTTCTCGGGTAACGGAAACGCTGTTTGACCAGTCAGTCAGGTTGGACGGGGTCAAGTCTGCAGAACCGCCCACCAATTCAGGCAGCTCTTTGGCCAAGATTTCGATGCTGTTTTGGCTGGCTTTACGGGTGGCGATGGTTTCCGCTTTGGCGCACACTTCTTTCAATGCGGCTTGAATGTAAGCGTCAAAGTTTTCAGGCAGTTTTTTATCCATGCGGCGCACAAATTCTGCGGCTTCGGCAGGATATTTGGCTTGATATTGAGCGAAGAGTTCGTTCCATTCGGCCTCAAGTTTCGCGCCTTTTTCTTTTGCATTCCATGCTGCATAGATTTCTTGAGGGATTTCAAACGCAGGATAAGCCCAACCCAAATGTTTACGCGTGGCTTCGATCTCGTCCGCACCCAAAGGCGCACCGTGGGTTTTATGGCTGCCTTCTTTGTTGGCACTGCCTTTGCCGATTAAGGTTTTGCAACAAATCAGGGAAGGTTTGCCGGTTTCGGCTTTGGCCGCCTCAATGGCCGTCTGAATGGCATCAGTATCATGACCGTTTACATTTGGAATCACATGCCAGCCGTAGCTTTCAAAGCGTTGTGGGATGTTTTCGGTAAACCAGCCGTCCACTTTGCCGTCGATGGAAATATTGTTGTCATCATATAAAACAATCAGTTTGCCCAAGCCCAAAGTACCGGCAAGCGAACAGGCTTCGTGCGACACGCCTTCCATCATGCAGCCGTCGCCCATGAAGACGTAGGTGTGGTGGTCAACGATGTTCAAGCCGTCTTTATTAAATTCGGCAGCCAAGATTTTTTCGGCCAAAGCCATGCCCACTGCGTTGGCAATACCTTGTCCCAATGGGCCGGTCGTGGTTTCCACACCGTCGGTGTAACCATATTCTGGATGGCCGGGGGTTTTGCTGTGCAGTTGGCGGAAGTTTTTCAGATCATCAATGGAGACGTTGTAGCCGGTCAGGTGCAACAGGCTGTAAAGAATCATGGAAGCATGACCATTGGAGAGGACAAAACGGTCGCGGTTGTAGAATTTTGGGTTGGCCGGATTATGATTGAGGAACTTCGTCCACAATACTTCCGCCATTTCCGCCATACCCATAGGCGCACCCGGGTGGCCGGAGTTGGCTTTTTGTACGGCATCGACTGAGAGGAAACGGATTGCGTTTGCCAGTTGAGACATGGTTTGACCTTCCTTGGACAAGATTGGAAATATGAAAAAGTGTGCCGATTATCGCCTGAATCAGCCGTGCTTTCAAGAATAGCCTTTGATATTTGCATTGTCAGACGGCATGATTTCCAATAGGCCGTCTGAAACGGACAGGATAGATGATATTAACTGTTATTTCGTTTTGAAACAGTGCTTTATATATTTTTATCGTGTAAATAGCAAATCACTATAAGTTTGCATACAGGCTGATTCGTAAACCTTTGAATACTGCCCTTTTCAGACGGCCCTACATCAAACGGCCGCAAGGAATCCATCGTTAAGACGAAGTCCCTCTTTTGCTTTGAATAGAGTCAAATGTTATGATTTGTATGCACGCGAAAGGCCGTCTGAAAATATTCACATCAAACTACTACCATGACAACAGGCTTGTGTGCACTTCATCAAGGAACACTGAAATGTCACCAGAAAACCAAGCTGAAAACACCGCACCCTCAACAGAAAAAACAGCAAAAGCCACTGCGCCCAAACCTTCCAAACCCAAATCCAGCGTGATTCAAATCCATCCCGAAGGCGAACGCATCCATCCTAAAAAGGCGGAAGGACGCTTTGCCAAACTGCGTATCGCCGCAGTATTGGCGACCCAGTTTGTATTTTACGTTATTCCATGGTTCAACTGGAGCGGCCGTCAGGCGGTTTTATTCAATATCCCTGACCGTCATTTCTTCATTTTCGGACTGTCGCTGGGTATGGGCGATTTGATTTATCTTGCCTTACTGCTGATGATTTGCGCATTTGGATTGTTTTGGTGGACAACCATTGCCGGTCGTTTGTGGTGTGGCTATTCATGCCCGCAAACGGTTTACACCGAAATTATGCTGTGGATTGACAACTTAGTCGAAGGCGATAGAAACAAACGACTAAAACTGGAAAAATCGCCTTGGAACTTTACTAAAATTCGCATTAAGGCCACCAAATACCTGCTGATTTTCCTTGTCTGCGCATGGACAGGTATCACTTTTGCAGGCTGGTTTGTCCCGATCCGCCAATTTGTTCCCGATTTATTCACCGGAGCAGCAGGCGGCGGCGCAATGTTTGCCGCAGCATTTTACGGATTCATGACTTTCTTCTTCGCCCACATCATGCGCGAAAAAGTGTGTCTGCATATGTGTCCGTATGCACGTTTCCAAAGTGCAATGTTTGACAAAGACACGCTGATTATTTCTTACGATACCGAACGCGGCGAACCGCGCGGCGCACGCAAGAAAACCGCCAACAAAGAAGACAGCGGCTTGGGCGACTGCATCAACTGCACCATGTGCGTGCAAGTCTGCCCCGTCGGTATCGACATCCGCGACGGTTTGCAATACCAATGTATCGGCTGCGCGGCGTGTATCGATGCCTGCGACGAAATCATGGACAAAATGGGCTACGAGCGCGGCTTGATCCGTTATACAACCGAAGGCGCGTTGGAACACGAATACCCTGAAAGCGACATCAAAAAACGCTTGAAACGTCCGCGCGTAGCTGGTTATGGCGCAGTACTCCTGGTGGTCATCATCGCCTTCCTGGTCGGCATTTCCACCCGAAAAATGGTCGAAGTCGATATCCTGAAAGACCGTGGCGTCATGGTTCGCGAAAACAGCCAAGGCTGGTTGGAAAATGCCTATAACCTGCGCATTATCAACAATAGTGAAAACGAACAACTGATGACCGCAACCGTCAAAGGCTTTGATGAAATCGCGCTGACCGGCCTGCCTGAAAACGGTATTAAAATTGCGCCGCGGGAAACCGTTACCATCCCGGTACAGGTATCTACCATTCCCGAATACGCCGACAAAGGCAGCCATCCGATTGAATTTACCTTTATCTATCGCGAGACCGGCTCTGCCGACTCCAAACCGACTACTTTAGAAGAAAAAGCAACCTTTATCGGAGAATAAACGGTGTCCCCACAACCCCAAATTAAACCTTGGTACAAACATATTTGGCCCTGGGTGCTGATGGCCGGCCCCATCTTCGTCGTTATCGCCAGCGTTTCCATGTTCTTCGTCGCAAAAGAACATACGACAGACTTGGTGTCTGACGATTACTACAAAGACGGCAAGCACATCGAAATCCAACTTCACCGCGATGAAGAAGCCGTTAAACGGCAAATTCAGGTGCAGGTTTTAATCAGTCCAGATATGAATGCCGCCAAAGTATTCGTCAGCGGACAATTCGATACCAAACAGCCATTAAACCTATTGTTGATGCACCCAACGCGCAAAGCCGATGACCAAACCGTCAAGCTGCGCGCCGTAACAGCCGAACCACAAAACGGCCGCATGGAATACGAAGCCGTCTTTAAACCTTTACGCCCAACCAATCATTGGTACTTACGCGTTGAAGATGCCTCAGGCGTATGGCGTGTTGAAAACAAATGGATAGTCAGCCAAGGCAATGCAGTCAACCTGACCCCCATGGACAAATTGTTCGACAACGGAAAACAAGCCGCTTCAACAGAACAATAAATCCCGACCCAGGCCGTCTGAAACCTTTCAGACGGCCTGAAATCTTCATACCCTCTTATATTCCCTTCCAAATATGATTTTTTCCGATTGGCGCAGACTGACCGAAAATGAAGTCCGTATGGCAAAACAAGTTTTTGCGGACAGCATAAACTTCCACCACATCAAAATATATCGCGGCATTCCACTTATACCCAACGCCAATACCGCCATTGCGCCCAATGGAAACATATACTTTCCTCGTAAACACTGCCCTGATGATTTCACTCAAGCCGGCATCGCCTACAAAATCTGGCTGATTCATGAGCTGACACATGTCTGGCAACACCAGCGCGGTCACAAAGTTTGGCTTTCCGGCCTATTCATCATGCTCAAAGGCGGATACAGAAAACGCAAAGCTTACGCCTACCCTATCCCCTTACCCCACATCAACCAATTAAATATCGAACAGCAGGCAGACCTTATTGCTCACTATTTCGCAGCTACTTTTCTACCCAAAAACATTTACACCCCGCAACAGCCTATTTTTCAGACGGCCTTAGCAGATTTTCTTCACAACCCACACGACAAAAATCTATGCCCAAGATACTTGTCGGCAAAAAAACAACACTTCAAAAAGCAGAGTGAACAAATAAGCTATAATGAACAACCCGACACATCATCCAAAAGATCCCAAACCATGCCTTGGAACATACCTATTTTACTTACCTGGATGCGCGTCCTATTAATCCCCGTGTTCACCATCCTATTCTATTTACCAAACACATGGATTCAACCACAAACCGTCAACTGGACAGCCGCTATCATCTTTGCACTTGCAGCTATTACAGACTGGTTCGACGGCTTTTTAGCACGCCGCTGGAAACAAACCTCCGACTTCGGTGCATTCCTCGACCCCGTTGCCGACAAGCTCATGGTTGCCGTTGCCCTACTCCTGCTCGTCAGCCTTGGCAGAACATACGCCATCTTCGCCATGATTATTATCGGCCGAGAAATTACCATTTCCGCCTTGCGCGAATGGATGGCACAAATGGGCAAACGTGGCAGCGTTGCAGTGGCTACTATCGGCAAATTCAAAACTACTGCCCAAATGATCGCCATCTTCCTTTTGCTTATCGGCACGGACAAATATAACGACCCCTTCTATCTCATTGGTAACATATTGATGTTTATAGCATCTGTATTGACCATCTGGTCTATGTGCTACTACCTGAAAATGGCATGGAAAGAATTCAAATAAAATTTTTTAAAAAAATAAAAACAAAACACTTGACGCACACGATTAAATCCATAATAATTGCGTCTTCGTCGATATACGAAGCAACAAACTATCAGAGCGGGAATAGCTCAGTTGGTAGAGCGCAACCTTGCCAAGGTTGAGGTCGCGAGTTCGAGACTCGTTTCCCGCTCCATTCTGATTACTTGTTGATTGTTCTTTTTCAATATGCGGGAATAGCTCAGTTGGTAGAGCGCAACCTTGCCAAGGTTGAGGTCGCGAGTTCGAGACTCGTTTCCCGCTCCAGTTTAATTTCAGATGCACTCAAATGCGGGAATAGCTCAGTTGGTAGAGCGCAACCTTGCCAAGGTTGAGGTCGCGAGTTCGAGACTCGTTTCCCGCTCCATTAAATCATGCATCCGAATACGCGGGAATAGCTCAGTTGGTAGAGCGCAACCTTGCCAAGGTTGAGGTCGCGAGTTCGAGACTCGTTTCCCGCTCCAGTTTCATACTACAACACTCAAACGTAGTTTTGGCGAGATAGCAAAGTGGTTATGCAGCGGATTGCAAATCCGTCTACGCCGGTTCGATTCCGACTCTCGCCTCCATCCCTTTCATGGCGGGGTGGCAGAGTGTTTATGCTATAAGGGGTGCAACCCTTATATAGGCCGGTTCAAATCCGCGCCCCCGCCTCCAATTTCTCAATTTACTGTCTACGCCCGGGTGGTGAAATAGGTAGACACAACGGACTTAAAATCCGTCGGCCCTAAACCGGCCGTGCCGGTTCGATTCCGGCTCCGGGCACCATTTACCGCTTTTAAGCGGTTATTTTTTTGTCTAGTATCCACGCCTAATAGAGGTGCTTAGACGATGGGAAGAAACGGTTGTAATAAAATAATCGTATATATAGGTGTATGATCATACGTTGACGTGACATGCAGATTGACGTTACTGTTATAGATATGAAGGGTGGAGGTGATGGTTTGGTAGAAAACAGACCTAGTTTTAAAGAAATCAAATCATTTGAAGAATTTAACCAATACTATTGGTATCGAGAGGAACTTTCCCAAATTTGTAAGTCTCTTGGTTTAGAGTATCGAGGTACGAAGAAAGAATTGACTTTTATTATTGAACAATATTTTCAGGGAAATAAAATAGAGAAATCTTTGAGGAAAGGTCTCAAAACTCAATCCGAAGTAATCACTTTAGAGACTCCGCTCCTGAACTGTGGGTTTTCTTTTAACCAGAAGTTTAGAGAATATTTTGCTGCAGTAACAGGGGTTAGTCCGTTTAAATTTAATGCGGATATGCCAACCGCTTGGCGAAAAGTAAAAAGGAATCATGATCTAAAATTCACGATTCAAGATATGATTAAAATTTATTATGGAGAGTCAGATTACGCCAAGTATGATCATTCGGCTTGTCAGTGGAATCAATTTTTAAAAGACTTTTGTACGGATGAATGTAGCCATCAGTATGCTAACAAGTTAACCGTTGCTGCTATCCTTTGGAGGGAAGTTCGAGATTCAAAGAATGAAAAAGTTTATTCCAAACAGCTTCTGAAAGAACATAGCCACAAAATAGAGGCGTATCTTAAATAGCAACTACTCTTTCTTCTATCTGATCCGTCTTCTATCTGATCCGTTGTTGCGAAAGCCTCTACGTACCTTTTAAAGGATTATAGATATGGTTCCTCATGATAGTAAAGATAGCCCATTAACAGCTTTGTAGTTATAAATACCCACTATTCTATCTAGGACAAGAGATTCATTTAAACCACTAAATTATTCTTATTTTAGATTAATTGTATTACCATAATAGATACCAATTAAAAAACAAATTCCTCTAATTACTCTAAATAATATAATAAATTCAATATATTATATCATTTTTTATAACAAATAGACAAATCTTATGTCTATCTCCTTCCCAAACTCAAATCATCATATCGTATGATTTCTATAAAAATCATGTGCTAGTTTAAAACCTCAAAGGGTTATAAAATAACGCCGTTTTAAATATTTATTACATATCTACAAAATGTCTCGTCTACTTGCCTACAAAAAAATTCTATACAATTCTTTTTCATTATGGCTTTGCACCGTTCTAATTCTTTTTATTGAACGGTGTTTAATGTCACACTATTATCTATCAGATGATATCCGTAGTCGTTATTCCGAGGATATTATCCAGCTTATGATCAAAGGGTTATTATTTGATATTAAATCTGCTTCTGTATTAACGGCATTACCATTTTTACTGGGGTTATTCAGCTTATTAAATTCAAAAACTGTTGTAATATATGGACGGATTCAAGCACTATTGTCTACAGTATTGTTATCTATCGTTTCCGCTCTGGCTATAGGGAATTGGTTTTATTATGGAGTCTACGAACGCCAATTCGATGTTTTTATTTTTGGTCTTGCAGAGGAAGATACTGTAGCCGTACTCAAAACTATTTGGTCCGATTTCCCAATTATTTGGGGATTAATTGCTTTAGCCATAGCAGTAACCCTTTTTTGGAAATGTTTTTCCCAAATTAACAGATGCTCTTTTTCTGCTACTACTACAAGCAAAGCAACTTGGGTGGCTATCATAATAATACCTATCTTAATCTTAAGTATTGGTATACGTGGTTCGTTTGGTAAATTCCCTTTACGTCAAACTTCCATGCAAATTTCAACCTTACCGCAAATAAATAAATTAGTTCCCAATGCACTAATTTCTTTAAATTGGGCTTTTGCAGAACATCGAAACAGTAATAATTTTGTCGAAGTTACCGATTCAGATGGTATTGAACTGATGAATCGTCTACAAAATCAAAAAGCTGATGCCAATTTAAATCGCTTATTTACACAAACTAATAAAAATTTAATTGTTGAACAACGTAAGCCCAACGTCGTATTCGCAGTTATGGAAAGTATGAGCACACACTTGCTTTCTCTAAATACGCCTGAACGAGATCTATTAGGTGAATTAGATAAACATTGGAAAGAAGATTGGGTTTATTCACGTTTTATCTCTGAGGGTGATGGTACTAGCGACTCACTACACCGTTTTTTTATTCGTAGCCCACGCCTTAACCTTAGCCAATCTGCCACTAAAAATAAAACTTTTCCTGGAAACATGTTTAAACCATATCTTGATGCAGGATATCGTATTGTGTATATCACTGCCGGCAATGGGGGGTGGCGTGATTTTGATAGTTTTCTGCGTCATTTGGGTGTACATGAAATTATTGATGAAAATGCGATTAAAGCACGCTACCCTGAAGCCCAATCAAGCACATGGGGAGTACCTGATGAATTTATGTTCCGATATGCAGAAGACGAGTTGAAACAAGCAAGAAAAAATAATACTCCCGTATTCATCATGATGCTATCAGTAACTAATCACCCCCCCTATCAATTACCTAAACCTAACCAAGCTAAAGATTTTCATCTCACAGAGCAAGAAAAACAGCGACTTTCCAGTCTAGCGACAGGAAAAGAATTGAATGAAATTTTTAACACATTCCGATATAGCAACGACCAACTTGGACGCTTCATTAGTCATACAAAATCTATTGCACCGGATACTATTATTGCTGCAACTGGAGACCATAATATGCGCGCAATCAGTTATCCTGCACCTAATGAAATTGCCCTTGGCCACAGTGTACCATTCTATCTTTATGTTCCACCTACTTATCGCTCCAATGCAGAATATCATCCTGAGCGTGCAGGTTCACATAAAGACATTCTGCCAACGTTATATAATCTTAGCCTATCAGAAATACCCTATTATCAAACTGGTTGTAATTTGACTGCACCTACTGGTGATTCTTCATGGTGTGGCTATGGTTATAATCCCGAAGTTTTAGTAACTGAACATGGTTTTTATAATTTAAGCAATCAGGAGTTCCATCGTTGGAACAATCAGGGACTGCAGACGGCAGAAGCTGAAATCAGCCAACCACCTGCTGAAGATATACCTTTTATTGAACGAGGCAGTGTTTACACTCAATTTTTAGATTGGCAAATTAACCGTATTGCAACTACCCATCACTAAGAATACAACTAAGTTTTTATACTATCTGAGACCTTTGCAAAATTCTCCAAAATCCCCTAAATTCCCACCAAGACATTTAGGGGATTTTCCATGAGCACCTTCTTCCAGCAAACCGCACAAGCCATGATTGCCAAACACATCGACCGTTTCCCACTATTGAAGTTGGATCAGGTGATTGATTGGCAACCGATCGAACAGTACCTAAATCGTCAAAGAACCCGTTACCTTCGAGACCACCGCGGCCGTCCCGCCTACCCCCTGTTGTCCATGTTCAAAGCCGTCCTGCTCGGACAATGGCACAGCCTCTCCGATCCCGAACTGGAACACAGCCTCATCACCCGCATCGATTTCAACCTGTTTTGCCGTTTTGACGAGTTGAGCATCCCCGATTACAGCACCTTATGCCGCTACCGTAACTGGCTGGCGCAAGACAACACCCTGTCCGAATTGCTGGAACTGATCAACCGCCAACTGACCGAAAAAGGCTTAAAAGTAAAGAAAGCATCCGCCGCCGTCGTTGATGCCACCATTATTCAGACCGCCGGCAGCAAACAGCGCCAGGCCATAGAAGTCGATGAAGAAGGGCAAGTCAGCGGCCAAACCACACCGAGTAAAGACAGCGATGCCCGCTGGACAAAGAAAAACGGCCTCTACAAACTCGGTTACAAACAACATAACCGCACCGATGAGGAAGGCTATATCGAGAAACTGCACATTACCCCCGCCAATGCCCATGAGTGCAAACACCTGTTGCCTTTGCTGGAAGGCATTGTGGGGTGGTGTTAGTTTTGTCATAGATATATAACGAGAAAAAAAGGCGGAAATTATTGAAAGGCTAAGGAAATTTAAAAAAGTGGGGGAAATTTTAGAATTGCGAAAAAAGCGCGAAATCTGACGGTTTTTTGTCGGTTTCGCGCTTTTTTGTCATGGGAATTATCGGGAAGTTGTTTATTTTGATATGCCGCAGCTCCAGAGGTATTTGCCGAGGATTTGGAAGTCGGCGGGGGTGGAGGCGGACAGGGTCAGTTGGGTTGTCGGGTAGATGGATTTATTTGGGTTGTCGCTGATGATGTTGAGTGTATCGGCGGTCAGGCGTTGCAGGCGTTTGACTCGGAGTTCGTCTTGTTGCCGGAATAGGTAGATTCCTTCCCGGGTGTAGCGCGTGGCGGTTTGCCATAGGACGGTGCCTTGGTCGATTAGGGTTGGAAACATGCTGTCCCCGTCGATACGGGTACAGAAGCAGTCTGCTGGGGAGAGCTGCAGGTGTTTGAAGAAGGCGGTTCGGAACCACATGGCCTCGGGGTCGGTATCCCACGGTATTGCGCCGCTGCCTGCGCTGGCGAAGACTTCTTTGTAATAGCGGACGGGTACGATGTCGCGCGTATCCTGACGCGCCGCCCAGTCGGCGTAATCCATATTTTCGAGATGCGGCACATCGGGCTGAGTGTCGCGGACTTCAAGCGGCGTGTCTGTATCCGCGCCATCTATCAAATGGAGCAAGCCTTTTTGTTCCAATTCTTCAATAACGTAAGGAGGAAGAGGGTAGATTCTTTTAACCCCTTTCTTCCCACCTTGTGAAGGTGCTTCTTCATATTCCCAATGCTCTCTTTCTGCCCTGTATTGAATGGCGCGTGTTGTATTCGGCAGACTTATTAGGTTCAACTGGGTAATCAAATTCTGAATTTCAGAGATACTGAATTTCGGCTCTTTCATTTCCATGCTCCAATCAAAAACATGGAAAAAATCTTAGAAATTATTTTCATATTTAAAACAATCACTTGTTAAAAAAGCATGGAAAAGCATGGAAATTTTAGTTGCGAAATAATTTCCAAGTTATATAATTTTAAAAACAGCAAAACGGCGACTTTAAAACAGTATAACCGATTTTGCAGAGTTCTTTAACAATTTGGAAATAGCCAAAAAAATGACGGGTATTCGACCCGTCAGGAAGGAGACTGTTTAACAGGTCGTCTGAAACGGTTCGGACGACCGATTAAGCGGTTTTGCTTAGATACTTTATACAGAAAGGAATCAAAATGAAGCACATTGCAAATATTATGCAGATGAACGATTGGGATATGAATCAAGAAAGTACAGTGGGGCGGATATTGGAATATGGTCGCGGGAAGACTAAAAAATTCGTCATCGAATGGTTGGGTGGAGAGAAAACCGAAGTGAAAGGCGGTTATTACGATGCCTGTGCTATAGGTTTGAATGCTGATACTTGGAACTTTATTCGTCGAATTTAATAAGGTTAAACAGGTCGTCTGAAACGGCGGACGACCTGTCTAGATAATAAAGAAAGGAAAACGATGAGTGGTATGCATCCTGAAATGATACGGGCGGAAATCAAAATGAAGGGACTGTCGCTTGCCGATGTGGCTGCGATGGCAGGTATAGGCGAAAGCACAGTGCGTCAGGCTTTGAGAAAGCCGTCGACTGCCGGCGAGATGGCGATTGCGAAAGTGTTGGGCAAGCCCTTGTATGAGCTGTGGCCTGAACGGTGGACGAAAGACGGGCGGCGCATCCGCCCCCGCTATGCTTATTTATATAAAGAGGCGGCAGCATGAAAACGCATTATTCGATTTCCGAGTTATTGGAAATGAACTTGGAAAAATTTCCTAAGACGAACAGAGCAATCTTATATAAGGTCGAACGAGAGAAGTGGTCTTTTATTGAAGCCTCTTGTCAGGGTGGGAAAAACGGCAAACGCCGCGAATATGCACCGCCCCCGGAGGTGTTGAAACTGATTCAGGCGAAGAAGTTGAACGAGGTTTTGGGCGGTTTGTCAGATTTGCCCGCCCCTCTGTCGTCTTCTGAAGAAAAAAGCAGTGAGGCGGCGGGGCTGCCCTCTCCCGATGTGAGAGGGGGAGAGTTGACCATCGGCGTTGCGGACGGCTCGACGGAGCAACAACGGCTGTGCGAATCGGCACGACGCGGGGTTCTTTCCGCGGTCGAGTGGGTAATGGCGGAATCGGGCGTATCGAAGGAGGCGGCGATGACGACTGTTTTAACGCAGGCGAAGATGCCTGGCTTCGAGCATATTGCGAAGCTGTTTTCTTTGGCTGCCGACGGGCGTGGCGGCGGTGGGAAACTGCCGAGCGTACGGACAATCAAACGGTGGTTTGCGGCACGGGAATCTAACAGCCTCGCGCCGAAATCCAGAACCGAGGATATGAACGTCCCGTCTTGGCTGCCTGTGTTTTTGGAATGCTACCGGCTGCCGATGAAGCCTTCTGTTTCCGAAGCTTACCGCTTATTTGTGAGCAGGCTGGAGGCTTTGCCCTCTCCCCAACCCTCTTCCACGGGGAGAGTGGGCGATGTGCCAAGTATTCATCAAGTGCGCCGGTGGTTGGGCAAGCTTGGTAATGTGGAGCGTGAGCGCGGACGACGCGGTGCGCGGGATTTGAAAAATATCCTGCCACACAAACGGCGCGATTTCCTGCACTTGAAACCTGCCGCCATCTACACCGCCGACGGTCATACGTTTGACGCGGAGGTGTTGAATCCGTTATCGGGGCTGCCGTTCAGGCCTGAAATTACGACGGTTTTGGACGTTGGCACAAGACGGTGTATGGGCTGGAGCGTGGGGCTGGCGGAAAGTCGGTTTACCGTGCTTGAGGCTTTAAGCCACGCGAGCCGCGCGGCCATCGGTGCGCTTTGGTATGTGGACTGGGGTCGTGGCTTTGAAAACTTGATGATGACGGATGAGGCAACGGGTCTGATGGGCAGGCTGGGCATGACGATGACGCATTCGCGGGCTTATAACTCGCAAGCGAAGGGCGCGTCGGAACGCAGCCATAATATTTTCACACGAGCGGCAGCGAACCTGCCGTCTTTTGTGGGGAAAAATATGGACGACGAGGCGCGGCAGAAGCTGTTTAAGCTGTCGCGCAAGGAAGTCCGCCTGCACGGGAAGATTTTGAATTCGCCGATTCCGACTTGGGATGAGTTTAAGGGTTATATCGAACGGGTGGTGGACGAATATAACGACCGACCGCACCGCTCGCTGCCTAAGTTTACTGACCGTGAAGGCAAACGCCGGCATATGTCACCTAATGAGTTTTGGGCTTTGAAGGTGGCGGAGTTTGGCGAGCCGCCGAGGGTGTCGCCGGAGGAGGAAGGGTATTTGTTCCGACCGCAGGTGATGCGCACGGTACGGCGCGGAGAGGTATCGCTGTTCAGCAATACCTATTATTCCGCCGAGCTGATGGAGTTCAACGGCGAAACGGTCAGGGTCGGCTACGACGTGCAGGACGCGCTTTGGGTTTGGATTTACGACGATTTGGGACGGCTTATCTGCAAGGCGGAATGGCATGGAAATTCGACGGATTATATGCCTGTCAGCGTCTTGGAGCGCGCGGAAGACAAACGCAACGACGAGCGTCTGAAACGCAACGAGCTTCAACAGCAAAACATCCTGAAAGAACGCCGCGTACCGACCATCGAACATCAGGACTCGGTCAATATCGGGGGGATGGTGCTGGATATGAGTCAAATCAAGGCTAAGGCTGCCGCATTGTCAGAACGCCGAAGCCGCGAGGACGATGTGGTTGTAGAAGTGGCGGCAGTGAAGGCGGTTGAAAAACCGTCTGAAACGGAAGCTGCTGCGGGCTGGTCGGTACCGTCCGAAGCATCGGAGCGGTTTGCGCTGTATCAGCGTCTTTGCGGTCAGGCGGATTTGCCGCCGCAGGCGCAAAGATGGCTGGAGCGGTATCCGCAAAGCAATGAGTATAAGGCGTTGTCCAAACGGGCGATGATGGCTTGATTTCAGACGACCTTTCGGGGTTTTAAACAAGGTTTATTTACTATTTTAAAAGGATTTTAAAAATGAAAATTGCAAATATCAACAATCTGTCTTTGGTCTCTGTTGCGATGGAGCGTTTGGTTAACCGTCAGGACGGTTTGCCGGGTTTGGGTGTGTTGTACGGCCCTTCCGGTTTCGGTAAGACGACGGCGACGGTGGCGGTGGCAAATGAGACCCGCGCTTACTATGTCCAGCTGCGCAGCGCATGGAGCAAAAAGACGCTTTTGGAAAAGATCTGCTTCGAGATGGGCTTGCCGCCTGCCCGGACGGCGGCGGGTTGTTTGGATGTAATCTGCGAACAGTTGGCCGCCAGTCAGCGTCCGTTGATTTTGGATGAGGCGGACTATTTGGTTACGCATAAGGGATTGGTCGAACTAGTGCGCGACATCTACGAGGGCAGCCAAGCCCCGCTGATGTTGGTGGGCGAGGAAATGTTGCCGACCAAACTGAAGAAATTCGAGCGTTTCCACGGCCGCGTGCTGGCTTGGGTACCTGCGCAACCTGTCGATTTGGCAGACGCGGAAGAGTTGGCGAAGGTTTACGCGCCTGATTTGACGTTTGAAAAAGATGCGCTGTCTTATTTGGTGGATTTGGCGCACGGTTCGGTACGCCGCGTAACGGTCAATCTGGTCAATCTGTTGGAGCTTGCCAACCAGCAAGGCTTGGATACGGTAACGCGCGAGGTTTGTGCGAAAGCCGACCTGTACAAGGGCGAAGCACCTAAACGCGGAGTCAAATTATGAGCGTGACGACATTGACGAAGCCCCACAACCGCCGACAAGAGATTTGGAACTGTCTGCGGGGCAATAAGGACAGGCTTCAGACTGTCTCTGAAATAGCCAAAGCCTGTCAACTGAGCGGGAATACGGTGTACAAGTATCTGATAGCTCTTAATAAAGGCGGGTTTGTGTCGATACAGAAGGGTTCGGACTTTTGCAGACCGTACGGATACCGACTGGAGCGGGATGCGGGTGTGGATGCGCCCCGCTTGTCTGATGACGGTCAGCCGTTGAAATGTCCGGTAACGGAAGCCTTGTGGCGGACGATGCGGATTTTGAAAACCTTTGACTTGGACAGCCTGAAGGCAAAGGCAATATGCCCTTGCGCGATGCAGTCAAGCTGATTCGCGGCTCGGATGTGGCGATTGAGTTTCACACCAACGCAGCCGTCAGTAAGGCGGCGACAGGCATCGAAGCTCTGTCCACGCTAAAAAACAAACGCTGGTGTCAGGTGTTGAGCAAGGCTGTTGCGAAGGCGACCGGCTGGAAACTGCGCGGCGAAGACGGCTTTAAGCCTGACAATGCGGGCCAGCATTCACGCCTGGCTTATGCGCAGGCCGGCGGCATTGTGTTTGAGCCTTTTTTTATCAGCAACGACACTGATTTGGCTTTGTTTAAGACTACTAAATGGGGCATCTGCCGCGCGATTGCAGACGCGATTGCGGTGGAATTGGGAGCGGCGAAGGTATGAAAAAGTCTTTGATTGCTTTGGCTCTGTCTGTGTTGAAACCGCAGCTGCCTGAATTTGAGATTAAGCCTGCCAGTATTGGCTATTTGAAACAACATCCGTCTACGGTTGGCAGAGACAAAACCGGTAAAACAAGCGGCGAGCTGGTCATATGTAATTGGTAAAATAAAAAGCGACGGTATCGTCGCTTTTGTTTTCATTTCTGAATTGCAATTTATTTGGCACAGCCGATATTTTTAAAAGTGTCAAAATTTCCGCGAAACTATGACAAATCCGCCGCGACCTTACAATTATGCGCAAAGCCCACCGTAATCGTCCGCTGACGGAAACGTAAACCAAACGTAACCGGTATTTGTCGAAAACCCGTTATGTGGTCGAACAAAGTTTCGGTACGTTGCACCGTAAATTCCGCTATGCGCGGGCAGCCTATTTCGGGCTGATTAAAGTGAGTGCACAAAGCCATCTGAAGGCGATGTGTTTGAACCTTTTGAAAGCCGCCAACAGGCTAAGTGCGCCTGTTGCTGCCTAAAAGGCGGCCGGATGCCTGATTAATCAGGTATCCAAGGGGGATTAAGAGGGTATTTGAGTAGAATCAGTGGATATTTGAAACAAAAACAGCCGAAATCCTGTTTTGGGCTTCGGCTGTTGGGGAAAAGGAATTTTGCAAAGGTCTCAGGCCGTCTGAAAACCCTTTTTCAGACGTCCTCATCATTTAAGCAAAGGGATTAAACCAATTTCTCCAGCATCCATTTAACGTAACGGCTGACGCCTTGTTTTACATCCAAAAATTCTTCTTTATACCCGGCTTCGCGCAGCTTGGTAATATCCGCTTGAGTAAAGCTCTGATATTTGCCTTTAAGTGCATCGGGGAATGGGATATAGCGAATAAGTTCTTCTTCAACCAACTCTTTCAAACTCATTTCAGGCTTGCCTTCAGCTGCACGACAGGCGTTGACGGTGGCGGCGGCAAGTTCGTTAAACTGTTGGCTGCGGCCTGTACCGAGGTTAAAGATACCTGAAAGCTCGGGATGATCGAAGAAGTAAAGGTTAACTTTGGCAACGTCTTCTACGCTGACAAAGTCGCGTGTTTGCTCGCCGTTACCATAGCCGTCATTAGCACCAAACAGGTTAACATAGCCATGCTCGCGATATTGATGAAAATGGTGGAAGGCGACGGACGCCATACGGCCTTTGTGTTGCTCCTGTTGTCCGTAAACATTGAAGTAGCGGAAACCGACAACTTGGGCGGTCAAACCTTCTTTCATGCGACGGCGCAATACTTGGTCAAACAAGAATTTAGAGTAGCCGTACACATTGAGCGGTTTTTCAAGTTTACGCTCTTCTCGGAAGATTTCTCCCTTGCCATATACAGCGGCGCTGGAGGCATAAAGAAACGGAATACGTTCATCCTGACACCAGTCCAAGAGATCGAGCGTGTATTGGTAGTTGTTGTCCATCATGTAAAGGCCGTCATGATTCATGGTATCGGAACATGCGCCTTGATGGAAAACGGCTTCGATATCGTCGTAAGGCAGAAGATGACCGCGCACTTGGCGGATAAATTCTTGTTTATCAAGATAGTGGGCAATTTCACACTCGGCAAGGTTTTTAAATTTTTCGCCTCTGCTCAAATTGTCAATGGCAACAATGTCAGTAATACCGCGCTGGTTAAGTGCTTTGACGATGTTGCTGCCGATAAAGCCGGCCGCGCCTGTTACGATAATGGTCATAATGAGTTTCCTTTATTTTGATTTTTCAGACGGCCTTTAAGTAATCATGCCGTCTGAAAATAAAAACTTGTCTGTCTGGATTATTTTCCAACTCTATTTTCAGACGGCATTTAGATTTTAAGGCCGTCTGAAACAGCAATTATTGCTCTTCCAATGCCTTAGTCAATTCAGCAAACGAGCAAACCGCCGTACCAAGTTTCGCTACGACAACACCTGCCGCAGTATTGGCAAGGTGCATTGCTTCAGGCATGGTATAACCAGCGGCCAAACCCAAGCCCACTCCAGCAATAACGGTATCGCCCGCACCGGATACATCATAGACTTCTTGGGCCCGTGTAGGCTGATAAATCGGCTCACCCTCATTGAACAGGGTCATACCCTCTTCGCTTCGGGTCAGCAAAATAGCGGTCAAGTCGAGATGGCGGCGCAGATTTTGGGCTTTCTCGGTCAAATCGTTTTCGTTTTTCCAGCTTCCCACCACTTCTTTCAATTCTGCACGGTTAGGCGTAATCAGCGTAGCGCCGGCATATTTTTCGTAATCATCGCCTTTGGGGTCGATTAAAACGGGTTTACCGGCCTGTTTCGCCCAATCGATCATATCGGAAATATGCGACAAACCGCCCTTACCGTAATCTGAAAAAATAATGGCATCATATTCGGGCAACACTTCACGATATTGATGTTTGATTTGTTCCAACACCTCACGATGAGGCGACTCTTCAAAATCCAGTCGGATAAGCTGCTGGTTGCGGGCAACAACGCGCAATTTCACAGTAGTCGCAATTTGCTTGTCGCGCATCAGATAGGAAGCAACGCCGTCTTGCACCATCAATGCGTCTAGCGCATCTGCAGCTTCATCATCGCCGGTCACGGACAACAGCCCTACTTTACCGCCTAATGAGGCGATATTGCGGGCAACGTTTGCTGCTCCACCTGCCCGCTGGTCGATACGGGCGATTTTCGCCACCGGTACGGGGGCTTCAGGAGAAATACGGGATACATCGCCAAACCAATAGCGGTCGAGCATCACATCGCCGACAACCAGGACTTTGGCTTGTGCAAAACGGGATTTGAGGGTTTCTTGTTGGAACTTGGTTACCATACTGGCTCCATTAAAATCTCTGTATAAGGCTTGTTATCAGATTATTGATCTAACAGCCTAAAAATATCTTGAGGCTCATATACCTGCATATGGTTTTTCGAGTACGACGCCTGTTCATGATATGACAACAACACCGCTTTCAGCATGGCTTGCGCCAATTTTTCGACAGCAAGCGGACGTTGGCTTTTCATCAGGCCGATACGGTCGAATCCATGCAAAATCCGTTCGGCTATTTTCTCACCCAATCGATCGCTATTCGGACGAATCAATAAGGGCGGGCGGAAAATAATAAGGCGTGGAAAATTCAAAGCAATGACTGCTTGCTCCAATTCGCCCTTCATCCGTTGATAAAACAGGCGTGAAGCAGAATTTGCACCAGAAGCAGAAATCAAAACCAAAGCATTGACGCCGTTTTGTCTGGCTACTTTGGCAAATTCAAGATTAGCTTCATAATCGATTGCCCATTGCGCTTCTTTACTTCCTGCTGCTTTCAGGGTTGTTCCCAAGCAGGCAAACAATACATCGCCCTGCACTTCTTCACGCCAATCATCAGGATGAGAAAAATCAATCTGACGGCTATTTAGCTTTTGGTGGGTAAAATCAGGATGTCTGCGACCAAAACAGTCAATAGGCTCAACCTCTGAACTGGCTGCAAGCAGAGGCAACAAGGCTTTTCCTGTTGCGCCTGTCGCGCCAATCACAATCGCCTTCATACTTCAGACGGCCTTAAGCGTTGGCTACCCAATTAACATCACGCAATACGGCTACCGGATCGGCAGCTTTAGTTACCGGACGACCCATTACCAAATAGGTTGAACCTGCAGCCAAGGCTTCGGCCGGCGTCATAATACGGCGTTGGTCGTCATTATTGCCGGCAACGTCCAAGCGGATACCCGGTGTGACCAAGACAAAATCCTGTCCCAATTCGCGGCGCAGTGGCGCGGCTTCTTGAGCGGAACATACCACGCCGTCCAAGCCTGAACTTTGTGTCAGTTTTGCCAAGCGGATGACTTGCTCTTCGGGAGCGATATTCAAACCGATTTCTGCCAAGTCGCTTTGTTCCATACTGGTCAACACGGTTACACCGATCAAAAGCGGCTTGGTTTGATATCCGGCAACGGCTTCTGCTGCGGCTTCCATCATACGGCGGCCACCGGAGGCGTGCATATCGACCATCCAAACGCCCATATCGGCGGCAACTTTACAGGCCTGAGCAACTGTGTGGGGAATATCGTGGTATTTCAAATCGAGGAAAAGTTTGAAACCTTGATTGATTAAGCTTTCTGCCAAATTACGGCCGGTTGCGGTAAACAGCTCTTTGCCGATTTTGATTTGACACAATGCCGGGTCAAGATTACGGACAAATCCGAGCGTATCTTTTTCGTTGGCAAAATCGAGGGCGACGATAACGGGGGTGCGTTGTTGCTGAGTTTGGAAGTCGGAGATCAAAGGATTCATAAGATGCCTGCGGATAAACGGTTATAGCTTCGATTTTAACAGCTTTTGTACACAAAAGGCCGTCTGAAAATATTTTTTCAGACGGCCTTCATGATTTTACTTTGGCAAAACTTATTTGCCCAAACCCTTCAATACTTCGGCTTTCACGGCTTCTACTGCTTGAGTGCCGTCAACTTTGATGTATTTAGGCGCGTGTTCGCCTTCCAGTTTGCTGTAAAAATCAACCAAAACTTCGGTTTGCTCGTGGTAAACGGCAAGGCGTTTTTTCACGGTTTCTTCTTTGTCATCGTCGCGTTGAATCAAGTCTTCGCCGGTAACGTCGTCTTTGCCTTCGACTTTAGGTGGATTGTAGGTAACGTGGTAGGTACGGCCGGAAGCCAAATGCACACGGCGACCGCTCATGCGGTCGACAATCACACTGTCAGGTACATCGATTTCAACCACGGCATCCAAATCCACACCGGCTTCGACCATGGCTTCGGCTTGTGCCAATGTGCGAGGGAAACCGTCAAACAGGAAACCATTTTTGCAGTCGTCTTGAGCAATGCGCTCTTTAACCATGCCGATAATGATGTCGTCGCGTACCAAACCGCCTTCATCAATGATTTTTTTTGCTTCCAAACCCAGCGGAGTGCCTGCTTTGATGGCAGCACGGAGCATATCGCCGGTAGAGATTTGAGGAATGCCGAATGCAGCAGTGATGAATTGAGCCTGTGTGCCTTTGCCGGCGCCTGGTGCGCCCAACAATAATACTTTCATGATGAGTCCTTTTGGTTGACGGATTTAATGTTCAGATAATTTTACACGGCTTGTGTTTATCGTTCAAAACTTCAGACGGCCTCTTTCGGGCCGAAATGCTTCCATGCATCGTCGCGCATTCCGATAAACCATGCGTCTTCAGGGAATCGCTCTATCGCGTCTTTCAAAGTGGAAAGCAAGTTTTGCGATAAGGCTTTCGCCAAATATTCTTCCTCATTGGCTTCGGCCGCTTTGTCAGGCTGCTGCGCCAAACCGATTGCACGGGTTTGATGGCCATGAGCCAAATAGTTGAGCGCAATGATTTTTTGTGCCCAAAGCTGCGGAACATCCGGATTGTCTTGCAGCAATACCGACAAAATCGATACGGCGACCGCCAACCGTCCGCCGGTCATGCGCAAATCTAAGGATTGGTTGGGCGGCAGGGTGCTGAGCATTTCTGCCATGCGAAACCAAAATTCGCCGCTGGCCTCGTCGGGCGCGGCCACTTTCAACATTTCGTAGTTGAACTCTTGATCGTCGTCTTTGACCAGCAAAGTGACATCGGCAAGCAGTTTTTGTTCGTCACGGCTCAAATGGCGTAAATCATTCATGTTTTTTCCTTTCAGACGGCCTCGAACACAGCCCTTACCCTGTCCAAATCTTCCTGCGTATCCACGCCGGTGGCTGGCGCTTCTTGGGCAATTTCAACGGCAATCGGATAACCGTGCCACAGGACGCGTAATTGTTCCAGCGATTCAATGGTTTCCAAAGGAGAAACTTCCATTTCGGAATAGCGTTGCAGGAAGCCTGCGCGGTAGGCATAAATGCCGATATGGCGTAAAACGGCTGTTTCGGAAGGCAATTCGCGTTTTTTGGCGCGCATGGCGTCGCGTGGATAAGGAATCGGGGCGCGGCTGAAATAGATGGCGTTGCGGTTTTTATCGAGAACGGCTTTGACAACGTTAGGATTCATAAACTCGTCAAAATAGTGCAATTCGTGGGCGGCAGTTGCCATTTGCACATTGTTTTCAACCAAAACTTCAGCTGTACGGTTGATGAGCTCGGGATCAATTAAAGGCTCATCGCCTTGTACGTTCACAACAATCAGATGCTGCGGCAGTTTCAGCGTATTGGCCGCTTCGGCAAGGCGCGTTGTACCGCTTTCATGTTGATTGGAAGTCATGACCACTTCGACACCATGCGCCTGACAGGCCGTCTGAATATCGGGATGATCGGTGGCAACAACAACACGCGCAGCCTCGCTTTTTGCCGCCTGTTCGGCGACGCGTACAACCATCGGTTTACCGTGAATATCGGCCAAAGCCTTTCCCGGCAGACGTGAAGAATCCAACCGCGCCGGAATCAATACGACAAATTCGGTCATGCTTTGAGTTCCTCTTCGCTCAACGGGCGCGCTTCGTTTTCCAGCATATAGGGAATGCCGTCTTTAATCGGATAAGCCAGCTTCGCCTGACGGCTCCACAATTCCTGTTTGTCCTGATGATATTCCAGCCTACCTTTGGTAACGGGGCAGACGAGGATGTCTAAGAATTTTTTTTCCATGGGGTTTCTTTCGGGTTTGATGGTTTTAGCGAAGCTCGCTTCGCTCGTTTTGGCGAAACTTGCTTCGCTCGTTTTCAGACGACCTCAAGCGGCATTATTTTTTCCGTGCCGGTTTGTTAGGCTGTTTGGCGCAGGCTTGGGCAGGATTTTTGCCTTCGCACATGATTTGGCGGATTTCACGTCTCAGGTTTGCGCTTTGGTTGGATTGGGTGTATTTGCCGGCAAGGATGTCCATCATAGGTTTCACCGTTGCCTCAAGATAGCGCGGCGTTTTGTCCATTATCGATTGACCTACCGCCGTGCTGTAAAAGCCAATCAATGCGTTGACTTCTTCCTGCGTATAAACCGTCTTCATGCCGTCTAAAGTCGCTTTACGCAATTGGGCGCGCACTTGCGGCGTATTGATTTCGGCAATTGATTGGTTTGCATACTTTTTCAATACCGCCTCCAACTGCGGACGTTTGTCTTCCGGCGCATCTTTCAAAAATTTCTGTGCATTCGGATCGGAAAGCACAATGCTCTCCATGCTTTGGAAAGACTGGTCTAACAGAGCATCCATCTTCTGTACTTGATACAAACGCTCCAGCGACTCATCGCTAGGTGTGGCGGCAAACGCATTGGCACACAATACCAGAGCGGCGAAGGATAATAATGAGGTTTTCAGTTTCATCTTTTTCTACCTTTCAACAAAAAATAAATAATTTCAGATAGTCGGAAAATTATTTGGCACATTCCGAAGAATGTTTATTGCCCTTACACAAAATATCGCGCGTTTGCGCTTTAAAAGCGGGCGTATATTTCCTGCTTGCGTTGATATAGTTGTTGCTCATTGTCTTTTCAACAATCTCATCATTCAATTTGTCGAAACGTTCTATCTTTTCAAATGCAGACTTACCGGCCCCATGCTCAAACAATTTTGCCATGCTGTCCACGTCTGCTTGGCTCAGCACATTGTCAATATCTCCGCCATGCTGCCTGAGATGATTGATTTTTTTCAAAATACCCTTGCCCCGAGGGGAAGAGAAAAAGCGGTTGAACACATCCACTTCTTCTTGTGTAAATACTTTCTGTACGGCACGCTTTTCTTCATCCAACCATTGTTTTTTCAACTCAGGGCGGCTCAAATCGTCTTGCATGTTTTTCATATAACGACTGATGACCGCCTTCATCTGCGCTTTTTGAGCTTTGGGCGTCATCGTTAACAAGCGTTCATTGTCTTCTTTATTCACCATCTCCAAAGAACGTTGTACTTTCTCGCTATAATTATTGCTTATCCCTTGAATCTCCAACCATTTCATTGCAGATTCATCACTTGGTTTAGCAGCTAAGCTTTGAGTGGATACAAATAAAACTGCACAAGCGACCAACAAATATTTTAACTTCATGATTTACTCCTATCGCGTAGTTTGAAGATCATCTTTAAAACATCTGTGAAACATCTATAAGCATTTAGATTGAAACATTCGCGGATACAAACGCCGCCAAGTCCGGCTCAATTATCGCATAAACAGGCAAGACCCACACATGATTCAGGCCGTGGCCGTCTGAAAATTTGACCGCATCCTTTTCCGTGATAATCACCACATCTGCGTCCGGCAAATCCGCTGCCGTAATATCTGCATGATCAGGCAAGGCAACGGTTTGTTTCAAAGCGATATTCAGGCTTTGCAACGTATTGAAAAAACGCTCCGGCTTGGCGATACCGGCGACGGCAGCGACGGTTTGATTTCCCAAACCTGCCAAATTCAATTTTTCAGACGGCCTGTTCAAACGGTAAATCTGCCCTGTTTCAATATGGCTGGCAAACATATTTTCAGACGGCCTGAATGCCGTATCTGCTTTTCCGCCACTGACGACGACCGCATCAACGGAAGCCAACCGAGACAAAGGTTCGCGCAAGCTGCCGTTGGGCAGTAAATCCAAATTGGTGCGTCCAGTATCTGCCGCCGAGAATACGGCAATTTCCATATCGCGTTGCAAGGCATAATGTTGCAAGCCGTCGTCGGCCACAATCAATTCAAGCTCAGGATGCGCCGCAAGCAATGCCCTGCCTGCTTCTACACGACTGCTGCCTACCGCCGTCGGCGCACCGGTTTGGCGAAACAGCAATAAAGGCTCATCGCCTGCATCTGCCGCACTGCTGGCTGTATTCAATACATGAACCGCCTTACTCTTGCGCCCGTAACCTCGGCTGATGATGCCGACCTTAACGCCCTTTTCCCGCAACCCCGACACCAGCGCGGCGACTATCGGCGTTTTCCCCGTCCCGCCTGCATGGATATTGCCGACTACCACCACAGGCACAGGCAATTTTTCGCTTTTCAGACGGCCTGAAACAAAATCATCGCGCCGTTTCGCCGCAATTTTGGCAAACAGCTTGGACAATGGTTTTAACAGCAAAGACAAAAACGGATTGGGGGATTGCCAATGGCGTTCGATAATTTGGTGGAGTTTGAGCATACGCACGGCTTTTGGAGCGAAAATCAAACGATAATATAACACAAGCCCGCCCAGGCAAGGCCGTCTGAACATGCGCCTTTGATAATATTAAAACAAAGGGCGCAAGTTTCATAAAAACGAATACAACGAATCGCTCTAAAACCCTTATAATTCAGCTTTCCCAAATTTTTTCCTGTTTCGCAATGTCCGAACTTTTCGCGCCCTCCTCCATTTCCGTATCCGAACTCAACGCCCTTGCCAAAGCTTTGCTGGAAGACCATCTCGCAGGCTTGTGGATTGCCGGCGAAGTATCCAACCTAACCCGTGCCGCCAGCGGACATTATTACTTCTCGCTCAAAGACAGCCGCGCTCAGGTGCGTTGCGCGATGTTTAGGGGTGCGGCCATGCGCTTGGAGAAGCCTTTGAAAGAAGGCGACCATATCGAGGTATCAGGAAAAATCAGTATTTATGAAGCGCGGGGCGAATTTCAAATTACCGTAAACGAAGTACGGCTCAAAGGCTTGGGGCAGCTTTACGAAGCCTATGAGCGATTGAAGGCACAGTTGCAGGCAGAGGGCGCGTTTTCGGCGGAACGCAAAAAACCGTTGCCTGCCCGTCCGCAATGTATTGGCATCGTCACCAGTCTGGCGGCGGCGGCATTGCGCGATGTTGTAACCACCTTAAACCGCCGCGCGCCCGAAATCCCCGTTATCGTTTATCCGACGCCCGTTCAAGGCACGGGCAGCGAGTTGCAAATTGCCCAAGCTATTAAAACCGCATCGCAACGCGCCGAGTGTGACGTATTGATTGTCTGCCGTGGCGGCGGTAGCATTGAAGACTTGTGGGCGTTTAATGAAGAGCCGGTTGTGCGTGCCATTGAGGCCTGCGCAATTCCCGTTGTCAGCGGCGTAGGACATGAAACCGATTTCACGCTTGCCGATTTCGTCGCCGACGTTCGCGCACCGACACCGACCGGCGCAGCAGAATTGGTCAGCCCCAACCGCCAAGAATCGCTACATCGTCTAGCCCAAGCGCAAGGCCGTCTGAAAACCGTTTTGGAGCAACGCTATTTCGATGCCAGCCAAAAACTCGACTGGCTGGCGCGGCAAATCCGTCATCCGCGCCAAAAACTTGACGAGCAGCGCGCCTCAATCAGCAAGCTGGCGCAAATGCTGTCTTACTCGATGACGCAAAACCTCCGCGCCCATACCGCCCGTTTTGAACGCCAAACCCAAACCCTGAAGCATTGCCGTCCTGATGTTTCCGTTTACAAACACAACATCGACCGCTTTCAGACGGCCTTGTCGCATTCCTTCCGCCAGCTGCTTACCCACCGCTGTCAAAGCCTGACCGCCCAAGCTGCATTGCTCGAAGCCGTCTCGCCGCAACATATTCTGGAGCGCGGCTTTTCGGTCGTCAAAAACACACGCGGACAAGTCATCCGCAATGCCGATACATTGAAACAAGGTCAAAAACTGCACATCACTTTTGCCGACGGCGAAACTGACGTACGCGTGACCAAAGAGCAGGCACAGGGTGAGTTGTTTGACTGACGCAATAAAGGCCGTCTGAAACTTTATGCGATTGAAGTGAAACTATGTTTGCCTATTAAAAATCCTTAACCTGCCAATGCGGTATAATGCCTTATCTGCACCCGCAGCATATACGGAAACATTATGGACAACTCACAAAATACAGAAAATCCGATTCCTCCGCGTAACTCCATCCGCAAAAACAGCATTTACCTGCTGCCCAATTCCTTTACCATCGCCGCGCTGTTTTGCGCCTTCTTCGCCATTACCCAGTCCATGCACGGACGTTATGAAACAGCGGCGATTGCAGTTTTCCTTTCCATGCTGCTCGACGGCATGGACGGACGCGTGGCGCGGCTGACCAACAGCCAAAGCGCGTTCGGCGAACAGCTCGACAGCCTTGCCGATATGGTCAGTTTCGGCGTCGCGCCTGCCCTGATTGCCTACAAATGGCAACTTTGGCAGTTTGGCAAAATCGGCTATTCCGTCGCCTTTATCTACTGCGCCTGTGCTGCCCTGCGTTTGGCGCTGTTCAACACGCTTATCGGCAAAGTCGATAAACGCTGGTTTATCGGCGTGCCCAGCCCGACCGCCGCTGCGTTGATTGTCGGCCTGATTTGGGTCCACCACGTCGAACGCTTCCCCGGCGTGCATTGGTGGGCATTGGGCATTACCCTGTTTGCCGGCATTTCCATGATTGTGCAGATTCCGTTTTGGAGCTTCAAAGAAATCAACATCCGCCGCCAAGTACCGTTTATGGGCATGGTGTTGGCCGTGTTGGTATTGCTGCTCATTAACTGGGAGCCTTCGCTCGTCCTCTTCCTGTTCTTCCTCGGTTACAGCCTGTCCGGTTATGTGATGGCAATCATCCGTTGGTTTAAAAAACGCCATAAAGCACACAAACACGACAAGGCCGTCTGAAATGTGGTCTTGGGACATCATCTTTGCCCTGCTCGCCGTCGGCAGCGCGGCGGGCTTTATTGCCGGACTATTCGGCGTAGGCGGTGGCACGTTGATTGTTCCCGTTGTCTTATGGGCGTTGCAGCTGCAAGGCATAGGCGGCCACCCCTATGCCCAGCATCTTGCCATCGGCACTTCCTTTGCCGTAATGGTGTTTACCACCTTCTCCAGCATGTATGCCCAGCATAAAAAACACGCCATCGATTGTGCGACCGTCCGCCGGATGACGCCGGGCATGATACTTGGCGTACTCCTCGGCGCGGTGTCGGCAAAATATATGCCGACGTTGGCTTTGCAAGTTTTCTTTATTGCATTTCTTGCCTTTATCGCACTCAAAACCCTACGCGATTCCAAACCCAAACCTTCACGCACCCTGCCTGCCCTCCCCGGCCTGACAGCCGTCGGCACGCTTTTTGGGGCGGCTTCGAGTTGGGTCGGTATCGGCGGCGGTTCGCTATCCGTTCCATTTCTACTGTATTGCAACTTTCCGGCACACCGCGCCATCGGCACATCTTCAGGTTTAGCATGGCCGATTGCGATTGCCGGCACCATCGGCTATTTTGCCAACGGTTTGCATATTGCCAACCTGCCTGAAGGTGCGGCAGGCTTTATCTATCTTCCGGCCGTGGCCATATTGAGCGTTGCCACCATCCTCTTTGCTCCGCTCGGCGTAAAAATGGCGCACAAGCTGCCCGCCCGAAAACTCAAAATTGCCTTCGGCATTATGTTGCTGCTGATTGCCGCCAAGATGACTTGGAATTTGATACATTAAAATCTTTCTTGTGAAAAGGCCGTCTGAAAATCTTTCAGACGGCTTTTTAATTGCAAAACAACAAACTAAATAAAACCTTTTTACCTTACCCGATTTGCCCCATTGTAAATACGGCCAAGCGCCATATTGCCCATCCTGCCACCAATAATCCGGCACACAAACGAACCATGCGTTTTTGAAGAAAGGTTTTCAACTGCGCTGCAAATATGCCCATCGCAAGCAGGTTCGGCAATGTCCCCAATGCAAACGCCAGCATATACAGCCCACCGTGCAAGGCATTGCCGCTGCCCAAGGCATACAAAGACGCGCTGTACACCAAACCGCAAGGCAGCCAGCCCCAAAGCACGCCCACGCCGAAACAGGCTGGCACTGATTTAATCGGCAACAATTTGTTCAGCAAAGGATTCAGGCGTTTCCATATCGGTTTGCCGATGCCTTCGATTTTGGTTGCGGCAGTCGAAATACCGGCAAGATACAGTCCAAGCAAAAGCAATAAGACATTGGCGGCAATATACAAACCGTTTTGAACTGCGCGCGTATCATCCAAGGAAATGCCGACCTGCCCGACCAAACCGACCAACAGGCCAATGACGACATAGCTGCTGATGCGCCCCAAGTTCAACAATACAATCAGCCCGATTCGGTTTAAATGTGGCGGCAGCTGCAAAGCGAATGCGCTGCTTAATCCGCCGCACATGCCGACGCAATGCGTTCCGCCAAAAAAACCGAGCAAAAAAAGCGTAAGAAATGTGATTTCTTGATTCATGGTTTTTAATGATTCAAACGAATGGATGAGGCCGTCTGAAACTTTTCAGACGGCCTTGAGAATGAAGGACAGACTTTTCCGCCCACCCTCTTCACGCTTTAGAAAAGCAATTAACTGCGTGCGCGTACGTCAAACGCCTGACGTAAACCTTCGCCGATCATGACCAGCAAAAGCAGCATTACCGTCAGCGTAGCAACGGCAGACAGACCGATCCACCATGCGTCCAAGTTGTCCTTGCCTTGTGCCAGCAACTCACCCAAGCTCGCCTGTGAGGCAGGTACGCCCAAGCCCAAGAAGTCCAAACTGGTCAGGGCAAGTACGGCACCGGAAATACGGAAAGGCAGGAAAGCCAATACCGGCGTCAAGCTGTTGGGCAGGATATGGCGCCACATGATTTCACGGTTGCCCACGCCCATCGCGCGCGCCGCCAAAACGTAATCGGTCTGACGGTTTTTTAAAAACTCGGCGCGGACATAGTCGGACAAACCCATCCAGCCGAAAAGCGACAGTAACACCAGCAAAATCAACAGTCCCGGATTAAAGAACGAAGACAGGATAATCAAGAGGTACAGCTCCGGCATACCGCCCCAAACCTCGATAAAACGCTGCATCAGAAGGTCGGTTTTGCCGCCGAAATAACCCTGTACCGCGCCTGCAACCACGCCGATTACGGTAGTCACCACAGTCAACACCAAGGCAAACAACAGCGAATCGCGGAAACCGTAAACCAAGCGCGCCAACAGATCGCGGCCGCGGTCGTCCGTTCCCAAGATATGCCGTTCGGACGGTTTGGCCGGATCGGGTGCCGTATCAAAATCGTTTAAGGTATCGGCATCGTAAGGATTGGGCAGATACAGGGCAAAATTGCCGTCTGAAGTGATGTTGTGGCGGATAAGCGGATCCAGATAATCCGCAGGCGTATCAAAATCGCCGCCAAATGCGGTTTCGTTATATTCGTTTACCAAGGGGAAGAAATACTCGCCCTGATAGCGTATCCACAAAGGTTTGTCGTTGCTCCACAAAGGAGCAAGCAAAGTGACGACAAACAAAACGGCCAAAATCCGCAAAGCCAACCAACCGCGCTTATGTTGCTTAAAGGCCTGCCAAGTAGGGTTTGAAGTAGATTTTTTCTTTTTCATGGTTCGAAACATTCTTGAATAATGGATTGAAGATATTTTCAGACGGCCTTATTTCTGTCCGCCAAAGTGAATGCGCGGATCGACCCACGAATAAGAAATATCCGACACCAGTTTAGCCAACAACCCCATCAGCGTAAACACATACAGCGTACCCATTACGACAGGATAATCACGTTTCATCACTGCCTCGTAAGACAACAAACCCAAACCATCCAGCGAGAACAGCGTTTCAATCAACAGGCTTCCGGTAAAGAATGCGCCGATAAATGCGGCCGGGAAACCGGTAATCAAAGGAATCATGGCGTTGCGGAAAATATGCTTCCACAAAATCTGTTTCTCAGGCAAGCCCTTGGCTCGTGCGGTATAAACATATTGACGGCGGATTTCTTCAAGGAACACGTTTTTCGTCAATACGGTCATCACCGCCAAGTTGCCTGCTACCGAAGCGGTAATCGGCAAGGCCATATGCCACAAATAATCTTTGACTTTACCTGCCCAAGAGAGCGTATCAAAATCATCGCCGACCAAGCCGCCCTGAGGAAACCAGGCAAAAAAGCTGCCGCCGCCAAACAACACCAGCAACACCAAACCCAAGACAAACGGCGGTACAGTATAGCCGACCAAAATGATCATACCCGTAATCGTATCGAAACGGCTGCCATCCCTGACCGCCTTGGCAATACCCAACGGAATACATATCAAATAAGTTAGGAAAAACGTCCACAAACCCAAACTCATCGATACCGGCATTTTCTCTTTCACCAACTCAAATACGGTTTGGTGATGGAAAAAGCTCTCGCCCAAATCGAAACGGGCGAATTTCCATACCATATCGGCAAAACGCGTCAAAGGCGGCTTGTCGAAACCGTATAAAGCATTCAACGCGGCCAAATCTTCCGCGCTGATGCGGTTGCCGTTTTTAGCCAAAGTTCCGGGCATACTGTGTCCCGCCGTCTCGCCGCCAACCGCGCCCTGCGTCAGCTGCTGAACCATCTGCTCCACCGGGCCGCCGGGAACAAACTGAATCACGGCGAAGGTAATCGCCAAAATCCCCAACAGCGTGGGAATCAAAAGGAGCAAACGATGAAAGATATAACGCCACATGGTTAAGTGTTCCTCTATTTTTTTGATTTGAAGGCCGTCTGAAACCGCTTGCTTCAGACGGCGTTATCGTAACTGATTAATAAGCGTTTGGCCGATGATTTACTTCTCCAAAGCCTCCTGCAATTTTTTCTCAATTAAATCCGCGTCAAACGATTTGGCAATCAGCTCAAAGCGTGAATCGCGGCGCCATGAAACCTGATTTGCGCCCCATTGTCCGTCCACCCAGTTGAGCCATACCCAAGTACCGAGCACTTGGAACACGCCTTTGGCACGCACGAGGCCGTCTGTAAATTTAGGCAGGTCGTTGAAGAAATCAGTCAGTTTTTCGCCGTCGAAATCACGTCCGGCAGGGAAAGTGAAACCTTGAGACTGGAAGCCCATGGTGTTGTCCGGCAAGGCTTTTAGGCGGTAGCGCGATTTTTCGACCACGGGAATATCAAGCCATTGGATGTCGAGTTGAGCATTTTGTACTTCAACGACTTTGGCTTTGGGTGGGAACAGTTTGGCCGCTTTATCATGAAATTCGGCCAGTTGCTCCGGCGTGCACAAGTCGGTTTTGCTAGCGACCAATACGTCGCAAATGCCGATTTGGTCTTTATACAATGCTTGTTGCGCGTAATCGGGATTAATGAATTGGCGCGGATCGACAACGGTAAAGACCGCGCCGATTTCCAACATACTGTCGAGCGGCTTGGCTTTCAATTCATCGATAACGCTGGCGGCATGCGCCAGACCGCTGGCCTCAATCATCAAGCGGTCGGGTTGGGCATCGCGCAGCATTTTTTGTACGGTCGTACCCATTTGCGCGCCGGCAGTACAACACAAACAGCCGCCGGCAATTTCTGCCACGGGAATGCCGTTGTCGCTCAAGACGGCGCCGTCAATGCCGATTTCGCCAAATTCGTTGACGATGATGACCCATTTTTCATTCGGGTCTTTTTGCGCCATCAGGCTTTTGAGTGCAGTGGTTTTGCCTGTTCCGAGGAAGCCTGAAATCAGGTGGACTTTAGTCTTTTTTACTTCTGACATTTTTTACAAATTCCTGTTAAAACAACATGTTCTTCTTTTAATGAGAAACCGGTTTCGGCCACGCCCGCACGCAATGCCGCCCATTCTTGGCTCAAGGTCTGCTCATCTGCCGTACCGCATTCGGTACAAACCAAAATAAACGCGCTGTGGTGCGCTTCGGCTTCTTCGTGGTCATGGCAATGGTCGTTGCACTCATGCTGCGCGTGGCTGCACAGAATATAGCCGTTGACCGCCGCCACTTTGTGCAAAACGCCCTGCTCCGCCCAAAAATCAAGGGCGCGGTAGGCCGTCGGCGGCGCAACCACGCCCTCGCTTTGCTGCTGCATCTGCGACAGAACGTTGTAGGCTTTAATCACGCCGCTTTGTTTCAAAACAATATCAAGCACTTGCTCGCGCAATGCGGTTACCTGCACGCCATCGCGCTGCGCTTGTTCTAAGATTTTTTGTTTGATTGCGTTCATAACTGAAACAGCCTTTCAGACGGCCTTGTTAATAAAAAATTACATTATAACGTGTTTGTTCAATTTCAGATAACAAAGAGGCCGTCTGAAACGTTCAGACGGCCTGATGCCGATTACTTAAACCAAGATTTAATTTTTCCAAACAAAGACATGCTTTGTTTTTCAAACGTTTCTTCCTTCACTGGAGCAGGCTCATCGCGGTAAACTTTCATGCCTGCAAAGGTCTGGGCAACCGGCATGATTTCGATGGAATTGACGTTCATCCGCGCAGGACGTTGATAGAGCCATAAAGCGGTATCGGCAATATCTTGCGGCTGGATAAACTCGACATTCTCATAAACCTCGGCCGCACGCTGGTCGTCGCCTTTGAAACGGACATTGGAAAACTCGGTATCGCCGCACAAACCCGGTTCGATATTGGTAATGCGGATATTTTTATCTGCCAATTCGGCGCGCAGGTTCATACTGAATTGGCGCACAAAAGCCTTAGTTGCACCATAGACATTACTGCCGGAATAAGCATAACTGCCGGCAATCGAACCCAAATTGATGATGTAGCCCTGTTTGCGCGCTACCATCTGCGGCAAAATCTGGCGGGTCAGAAAAGTCAGGCCGATGATATTGGTTTGAATCATGGTTTCCCAATCGCCAAAATCGGCTTTATCGGCAGTATCCAAACCCAAAGCCAAACCGGCGTTGTTGATCAGGCAATCGATTTCGGATAAATGCTCGGGCAGGCTGTTCAAAGCGTTTTGAATCGACTCCGTACGAGAAACATCCATTTCCAACGGGTAAAACTGCTCGCCCAATTCCTCTGCCAACTGCTGCAATTTGTCTTCGCGCCGTGCCGCGCCAATGACATGATAGCCTGCCGCAACAAAAGTACGGCACATTGCCGCGCCGAATCCTACCGATGCTCCGGTAATCAAAATTGCCATATCGTTTCCTTTCTGTACTCGTTTCAGACTTGGGTTTAAGGTATGATAACGCCTTATCAGACGGCCTGAGTGTTTGGCCGGCTGATTTTAAATTTAACGATAATCATATCATTACAATAGGACACACTCCATATGAAAACCCGTTTTCTCCCTGTTGCTTTGGCAACAGTGGTGCTTACCCTTTCCGCCTGCGGCGGCAGCGACGCGCCTTCCCAGCCTAAAGGCCCGATTTCCGAAGACCGTACGGCCGCGTTCAAATCCATGATGCCCGAGTTTACCCGCATGGGCAAAATGGTCAAAGACGAAGAGCCTTACGACGTAGAAAAATTCAAACAAGCCGCCGCAACCTTCGCCGAAAACAGCAAAAAACCGTTCACCCTGTTTGAATCCGACCCTCAAGGCAACGGCCGCGCCCTGCCTGCCATCTGGACAGACACGGCAACCTTCAAAGCCGAAGAAGAAAAATTTGCCGCTGCAGTTGAGAAACTCAACGCCGCCGCACAAACCGGCAAATTGGAAGAAATCAAAGCCGCTTACGGCGAAACCGGTGCAAGCTGTAAATCCTGCCACGACACATTCCGCGGTCCGGAATAAGGCTTAAAGCAATAAAGGCCGAGACTTTTGCAAAATTCCCCAAAATCCCCTAAATTCCCACTAAGACATTTAGGGGATTTTCCATGACCACCTTCTTTCAGCAAACCGCCCAAGCCATGATCGCCAAACACATCGACCGTTTCCCGCTATTGAAGTTGGATCAGGTGATTGGCAGCCGATCGAACAATACCTGAATCGTCAAAGAACCCGTTACCTTAGAGACCACCGCGGCCGTCCCGCCTATCCCCTGTTATCCATGTTCAAAGCCGTCCTGCTCGGACAATGGCACAGCCTCTCCGATCCCGAACTCGAACACAGCCTCACCACCCGCATCGATTTCAACCTGTTTTGCCGTTTTGACGAACTGAGCATCCCCGATTACAGCACCTTATGCCGCTACCGCAACTGGCTGGCGCAAGACGACACACTGTCCGAACTGCTAAAACTGATTAACTGCCAACTGGCCGAAAAAGGCCTAAAAGTAGAGAAAGTATACGCCGCCGTCATTGACACCACCATTATTCAGACCGCCGGCAGCAAACAGCGCCAGGCCATAGAAGTCGATGAAGAAGGACAAGTCAGCGGCCAAACCACACCGAGTAAAGACAGCGATGCCCGTTGGATAAAGAAAAACGGTTTATACAGACTCGGTTACAAACAGCATACCCGTACCGATGCGGAAGGCTATATCGAGAAACTGCATATTACCCCCGCCAATGCCCATGAGTGCAAACACCTGTCGCCTTTGTTGGAAGGACTGCCCATTGGAAGGACTGCCCAAAGGTACGACCGTCTATGCCGACAAAGGCTATGACAGTACGGAAAACCGGCAATATCTGGAAGAACATCGGTTGCAGGACGGCATTATGCGCAAAGCCCACCGCAACCGTCCGCTGACGGAAACGCAAACCAAACGTAACCGGTATTTGTCGAAGACCCGATATGTGGTCGAACAAAGCTTCGGTACGCTGCACCGTAAGTTCCGCTATGCTCGGGCAGCCTATTTCGGACTGATTAAAGTGAGTGCACAAAGCCATCTGAAAGCGATGTGTTTGAACCTATTGAAAGCCGCTAACAGGCTAAGTGTGCCTGTTGCTGCCTAAAAGGTGACCGGATGCCTGATTATCAGGTATCCAAGAGGATTAAGAGGGTATTTGAGTAGAGTCAGTGGATATTTGAAACAAAAACAGCCGAAAATCTTTGTTTAGGTTTCGGCTGTCGGAGGAAAAGGAATTTTGCAAAGGTCTCAGGCCGTCTGAAATATCATTTTCAGACGGCCTTTTCTTCATAAGTACCATTTCAAAATTTTCTTCATCTATACACAATAAAAAACCTGCCCTTGCGGGCAGGTTTTCAATAATGACGGATTACAGGCCGCTCAGACGGGCAGTATCGTGTGCAATCATCAATTCTTCGTTGGTAGGAATCACAACGGCAACAGCTTTGCTGTCGGCAGTGGTAATCACACCAGCATTACCGAAGCGGGCTTTCAGGTTCGCTTCTTGGTCGATGTGCAGACCGAGGAAGCCCAAGTAGCCCAATACGCGTTCGCGGATGATGTCGGAGTTTTCACCGATACCGCCGGTAAAGACCAATGCGTCCAAACCGCCTGCCGCTACTGTCATGCTGCCAATGTATTTAGCTAAGCGGTAGATGAACATTTCCAAAGCCAGTTTGGCGCCTGGATGACCTTTGGCAGCTTCTTCTTCGATGGTGCGGCAGTCGTTAGACAAACCTGAAATACCGAGCAGACCTGATTTCTTGTTCAGCATTTCGGTGATTTGGGCGATGGTCATGTTGGCATTTTCAGCCAAGAAGCTGAAAACTGAAGGGTCGATATCGCCGCTGCGGGTACCCATGACCAAACCTTCCAGCGGAGTCAGACCCATGCTGGTATCGCGTGATTCGCCGTTGGCGACGGCGGTAATAGATGCGCCGTTACCCAAGTGGGCAATCACCATGCGCAGGTCTTTTTTGTCTTTACCGAGGAAACGGGCGGTTTCATCAGAAACGTAGCGGTAGCTGGTACCGTGCGCGCCGTAGCGACGCAAGCCGTATTTTTCATACAATTCATGTGGAACAGCGTAGGTGTAGGCATGTTCCGGCATGGTTTGGTGGAAAGCGGTGTCGAATACGACAACGTTAGGCAAACCTTTGAAAATGCTTTGTGCGGCACGCAGACCCAAGAGGTGAGCAGGGTTGTGCAGCGGAGCGAGCGGAATACATTTTTCGATGCCGGCGATAACTTCGTCATCAACGAGGATGGATTCGCTGTACAACTCGCCGCCGCTGACGACACGGTGGCCGATGGCGCCGATACGGCTGTCGAGATCATGCGCTTTCAGTTCTTCCATCAGGGCTTCAACGGCACCGGTATGGTCAGGTTTGGCAGAAAGATCGACTTTGCGTTTTTCACCGTTGAATTTAAAGGTGATATAGGCATCAGGCAGATTGAGTTTTTCTGCCAAGCAGCTCAACAATACTTCGCCGCTGTCGTTATCCAATACGGCACCTTTGAGGGAAGAGCTGCCGCAGTTCAAAACCAAGATTAATTTTTGTGTCATTTTATGCTCCTTGAGGTTTCAGACGGCATTTTTGTCGGGACCTGACTGCGGCTCCGGCTATGTTGCACCCCTTGTGGGACGTAGTGGGTAGCGGTCTGAACAGATTAACAAAGTAAACGCCGTATTCTAACAAAAAATGTAATCGGCTGCTTGACTTAATATTTGATGTAAAATGGACGGAATTTTATTTTAGGCCGTCTGAAAAAATGACGGCGGTTTTGAAGATTTCCCGATATGCATTATTTCAGTATCCACACTCAAGACGGCGAACATGCCGGATTTTTTATTATGTTAGCAGATGATGAATCGCAAAATCCGCCGCAAAGCGGACGCTTCGCAATCAAGCTGCAAAGCGAAGACGCAGCCGAAGCAGCGGTATTGTCGCCTTTTGAGCAAACCGATATCCCACAATACTGGCGCGTGGTTAAAGACCGTATCGAATTGTTTTTTGACGATAAAAATATCGGTGCGTTGCGCAACGAATATCTGACCATCAACGGTAAAACCTTTATCCTGACCGATTTGACCGGAGCGATGTAATGGAAAGTATGTTTATCCTTGTCCCCATCAGCATTATTTTGGCCTTTATCATCGGCTGGTTTTTCTGGTGGTCGGGTAAAAACGGACAGTTTGACGACCTTGAAGGACCTGCGCACCGCATTTTGATGGACGACGACTCCACTGAAAAACTGATCGAAAAAGACGAAGACAAAGAATCCAAACAATGAGCCTTAAAAAAGACAATCTGAATTTCCACACAACCCGCCGTTTTGCGCCGCTCTTTGGGACGCAGTTTTTGGGCGCGTTGAACGATAATATGTTCAAAACCGCATTATTCGTGATGATCAGTTTTTACGGTTTGGGTAAAAACGACTTTCTGCCGCCCAGCCAAATGCTGAATTTGGGCGCAATGCTGTTTATTCTGCCCTACTTCCTGTTTTCCGCACTGTCAGGGCAGCTGAGCAACAAATTCGATAAAGCAGTTTTAGCGCGTTGGATCAAGCTGTTGGAAATCATCATCATGGCAGTGGCGGCATATGGCTTCTATATTCAATCCGCGCCTTTGCTTTTAATCTGCCTGTTTTGCATGGGTACGCAATCGACTTTGTTCGGCCCGCTGAAATACGCAATTTTGCCCGATTACCTCAACGACAAAGAGCTGATTATGGGCAACAGCCTAATTGAATCGGGTACGTTTATCGCCATTTTGCTCGGCCAGATTTTGGGCACAGCAGTCGCAGGCGTTTCACCGTATATTGTTGGCGGTTTGGTGTTATTAGTCGCCGTCGGCGGCACGATGACCAGCCTGTTTATGCCGTCTGTACCCGCTAAAATGCCGGACACAAAAATCGAATGGAACATCATCAAAGGCACGAATTCACTGATTCGTGAAGCAGCAGCCGATCGTCCCGTATTCACGTCCATCATTGGTATTTCATGGTTTTGGTTTATCGGCTCGGTTTATACCATCCAACTGCCGACGTTCACGCAAATCCATTTGGGCGGCAACGATAATGTGTTCAACCTGATGTTGGCGCTGTTCTCCATCGGTATCGCCATCGGCTCGGTATTATGCGCCAAACTCAGCCATGAGCGCCTGATTTTGGGCTTGGTTACCATCGGCACGCTGGGGCTGACGGTCTGTGGATTATTGCTGGTGTGGCTGACCCAAGGCCAACGCTTTACCGAATTAAACGGCATTATTTGGTTTTTATCGCAAGCAAAGGCGTATCCGATTATGCTCGTGATGTCGGCCATCGGCTTTTTCGGCGGTTTCTTCTCCGTACCGCTCTACACTTGGCTGCAAACTGCCAGCAGCGAAACCTTCCGCGCCCACGCTGTTGCTGCCAACAACATCATCAACGGCGTATTTATGGTGTCAGCCGCCATTTTGAGCGCGGTTTTGCTGATGTTGTTCGACAGCATCACGCTGCTGTATTTGATTGTTGCCGTGGGTAATCTTCCGTTGATTGTTTACCTCATCAAACGGGAACCAAAATTTATCGGGGATTTGACCGCTTTATTGAAAATCAGCAAATAAGACCGTCTGAAATATATCCCCACCATGCACATTTTCACTGTTCAATCGCGTGGACAGCTTGTGCATAAATCAGATTACTGTCTGATTTAAAATTAAAAAACACATCTGCCTAAATTTTAAGCACAACTTTACTCCCAAACAAAATGCACATTTTCCCCAAACAAGCGTGTGCAAAGGCTGTGAATAAATCAGCTTATTCATTGATATTTCAAAGAAGAACGATATTTGATTAATTTTTAGGCAGTTTATTAAAGGCCGTCTGAAACCTTTTTCAGACGGCCTGAGAGTATAATAACCACCTACCTAATAGTTCCCAAACGATATGATTTATCCATGGCATGAAACCCAATGGCAACAGCTCGCCGCCCATTGGCAAAACCGACCTAACGCTTGGCTGTTTACCGGCAAAGAAAATACCGGTAAAACCGAGTTTGCCCGCTTTGTCGCGCAGGCATTGCTGTGCGAATCGCCCAAATCCGGCCATGAGCCATGCGGCGAATGCGCTTCGTGCCATTTGTTCAACCAAAACACGCATCCCGACTTTTACGAACTCACGCCGGAAATTCCCGAAGGCGAGGCAACAGGACGCAAACTCCTGCAAATCAAAATCGATGCCGTGCGCGATATTGTGGAAAACATTTACCTGACCGCTGTCCGAGGCGGCCTGCGCGTGGTATTGGTACATCCGGCGGAAAGCATGAATACACAGGCGGCAAACGGTTTGTTGAAAGCTTTGGAAGAACCGCCGCAACACGTCGTTTTCCTGCTCGTTACCCATGCGCGCGACAAACTCCTGCCCACCATCAAAAGCCGTTGCCGCCAGATGGTGCTGCCCTCGCCTACCCATGAGCAGGCTGCGACATACCTGCGTCAACAGGGCGTGGAAAATGCCGAAGCCTTGTTGGCATTCCACAGCGGCGCGCCTTTATTTACACCGACTCCCGAATTGGACGCATTGCGTGAAGAGTTGCTGACGCTGTTAGCTGCACCGCGCCTGTTGGCTATACTCGACTACGCCGCCGCGTTCGACAAACAAAAACAACCGCTGGCCGTTTTCATCGACTGGCTGCAAAAGTGGCTGATGGATGTCGGCTTGGCACAACAAAGCATGACGCCGCTTTATTATCCGCACCATGCCCAAGCCCTGCTTCAGACGGCCTCTAAAACCGATTCACGCAAGCTGTTTGCCCTATTGGGCCGTCTGAACGCGCTCAACCCTTACGGATACCATACCTTGAGTGTTAAAATGCAGCTTGAGTATCTGCTTATCGAATATTTAGATTTTTGGCAAAACAAACCCTAACAGGTAATCAATGATGAATAAAAAAGACATTCCGGCGAAGATGTTGGCTTTGCAACTCAAAGACCCCAATCTGTTGTACAACTGCTATATGCCGTTTTTAGAACACGGCGGCCTGTTCGTACCGACCGATGACGTATTCTCACTAGGCGAAGACATCCTCTTGGCCGTCGAAATCGCCGACTATCCCAAACGCTTCCTGCCAACTAAAGTCGTTTGGATCAATCCGGCGCGCACCTCGGCCCATCGCCCCAAAGGCGTAGGCCTTGCATTCTCCGAACACGAAAGCTGCCTGCAGGCAAAAAACCTGATCGAAGCCGAACTTGGTCCGCGCCTGCGCAGCGACCGCACTACTTTTACCCTGTAATACCATGTACTTAATCGATTCACATTGCCATCTCAATTTTGACGGCTTAAAAGACCGCCTGCCCGAAGTCTTTGCCAATATGGAAGCGCAAAGCGTCAAACAGGCGCTTGCCATCAGCGTCAGCAAACAAAGTTTTGCCGAAGTCTTCGACATTGCTCAGGCAAACGACCACATCTACTGCACCATCGGCATACATCCCGACAGCCAAGAAGCAGAAGAATTTACCATTGCCGAAATGGTAGAGGCAGCCAAACATCCCAAAATCGTCGGTATCGGCGAAACCGGTTTGGACTATTACTGGTGCAAAGGCGATTTGTCATGGCAACATCAACGCTTTGCCGACCATATCCAAGCAGCCAACGAAAGCGGCCTGCCCGTTATCGTCCACACGCGCGATGCGGCCGAAGACACGTTGCGAATTTTGAAAGAATGCCACACTAATTCCGGCGTGATTCATTGCTTCTCTGAAGACGTCGCCTTTGCCAAAGCCGCTTTGGATTTAGGGTTATACATCTCCTTCTCCGGCATTGTGACGTTTAAAAACGCGCCGCTAATACAGGAAGCCGCCAAATACGTCCCTGCCGATAGAATCTTGGTAGAAACCGATGCGCCCTTCCTCGCGCCGGTTCCCAAACGCGGCAAACAAAACGAGCCTTCCTACGTCCGCTATACAGCCGAGTTCTTAGCCAATCTGCGCGGCGAGAGCTTGGAAACATTGGCACAAAACACCAGCGACAATTTCTATCGCCTGTTTAAGAAAGTACCCGATGGCCGTCTGAACAACGGCTAGGTCTCAAAGTCTCTAACATTGGCTCTGCCTACCCGTTATCCGGATTCTGCCTCAAACACAGCGGTAAACTCGAAATGGCTTGAGACAGAAACGCAATCGGCTTGCACTATCTTCCGAACGGCAGACTTTGAAGAATGGGAATATTCCCATCAACACAATAAATAAGTTTAAATTCAAAATATTGCTTTCCTAAGCCCAGCAAAGCTCAAGGCCGTCTGAAAGTATTTTCAGACGGCCTCTTGCTTATTTTACCGATAGGATGTAAAACCTATCCTTCGAAATAAACGGTTCATCGAAACCGTACATCAATCGACACAATATGGACACAAACTCCGAAATGCACACCCACCCTAATTTTTACGCTATGCTGACTGCAGCCTGCCAAAAAAACGGTAAAGGCACGGTCATTTTCAACGATAAAGAAAAAATCAGCTATTCCTCCCTCAAACGCGAAGTAGAAACCGTCGCCGCCTATCTGCAACACCAAGGCGTACAATATGGCGACAGGGTTGCCCTTGTCGTTTCCAACTCTCCCGAATTTATTGCCGCCTATTTCGCTATTACCTCCATCGGCGCGGTAGCCGTCCCACTCAACGTCTTTTTGAAAAGCGAAGAATTTTCCTACATCCTCAATGACTGCGGCGCACGCTTTATGTTCGCCTCCTCGCCGTTGGCCAAAGAACTCAAAAACATCAAAGCCAAAACCAAAGTCAATAAAATCATCTGGATTGGTAAAACCAACGCCGCCAGTGGCGATGACAGCTATTTCGATGCCGCGCGTACATTCCCCGGCAAGCCGAATCTGAGCCGTCAGCCGTCCGTCAACGATTTGGCGCACATTATCTACACCTCCGGCACAACCGGCCACCCCAAAGGCGCATTAATCAGTTACAGCAACCTGTTTTCCAACCTTTCGGGCATCGAACAAATTTTCCAAATCTCGCAAAAAGACCGCTTCGTCGTCTTCTTGCCCATGTTCCACAGCTTTACGCTGACTGCCATGGTTTTGCTGCCGATATCTCAAGCCTGCTCGATTATTTTGGTCAAATCCGTCTTCCCGTTCTCCAACGTGTTGAAACAGGTTTTGCTCAAACACGCTACCATTTTCCTCGGTGTACCGGCTATTTACACTGCCATGAGCAAAGCCAAAATCCCTTGGTATTTCAGATGGTTCAACCGCGTCCGTCTGTTCATCAGCGGCGGTGCGCCTTTGGCCGGACAAACCATTGACGACTTCAAAGCCAAATTCTCGCGTGCCAAATTGCTGGAAGGCTACGGCTTGAGCGAATGCTCGCCCGTAGTTGCCGTCAATACGCCTGAGCGCCAAAAAACCGCCAGCGTCGGCGTCGCCCTGCCCGGCCTGACCGTAAAAGCCGTCGATGACGAATTAATCGAAGTGCCGCGCGGAGAAGTGGGCGAACTCATCATCAAAGGCGGTTCGGTCATGCAGGGCTACCTCAATATGCCTGATGCCACAGATGAAACCATTGTCAACGGTTGGCTGAAAACCGGCGACTTCGTCACCATAGACGAAGACGGCTTTATCTTCATCGTTGACCGCAAAAAAGACCTGATTATCTCCAAAGGCCAAAACGTCTATCCGCGCGAAATCGAAGAAGCCATCTACAAACTCGAAGCCGTGGAAGCCGCCGCCGTAATCGGCGTGAAAGACCAATACGCCGATGAAGAAATCATTGCCTTTATCCAACTCAAAGAAGGCATGAAGTTGGAAGAAGCCGAAGTCCGCAGCCACCTGCGCGGCCTGTTGGCAAACTTTAAAATCCCTAAACAAATCATCTTCCAAGACGAGCTGCCGCGCAATGCCACAGGCAAAGTGTTAAAACGCAAACTCAAAGAACAGTTTCAAGACTAAACCGCTGTTTCAGACGGCCTCTTGATTCATGCAGGCCGTCTGAAAACCTGTCATCAACAAACTTTTCAGACGGCCACGACCATGACGACACCGATACTCGAAATCGAAAACCTAAACGGCTCCTTTCCGAGCAAGCAAGTCCTGCACGATATCAACCTGACCTTGCAACCCGGCCGCAAGCTGGCATTGGTCGGCGAGAGCGGCAGCGGCAAAACCGTATTGTCGCAAGGCATTATGCGCCTGAATCCGATGGTTACCTTTGAAGGCCGTCTGAAATATTGCGGAACCAATCTGCTGACCCAGCCCGAACGCGCCCTGCAAAAACTGCGCGGCCGCGAAATCGGCATGGTGTTTCAAGAACCCATGACCGCCCTCAACCCTGTCATGCGCGTCGGCGAACAAATCGCCGAAGTCCTGTCCCTGCATTTGGGTTTGGATAAAAAACAGGCATGGGCGCGCGCTATCGAACTCCTGGACGAAACCGGCATCCACCAGCCCGAGCAAAAAGCCCAGGCCTATCCTTTCCAACTTTCCGGTGGCCAACGCCAACGCGCCATGATTGCCATGGCCGTATCAGCCCAGCCTAAGCTTCTGATTGCCGACGAACCGACCACTGCTTTGGACGTTGCCGTCCAAGCCCAAATCCTCGACCTGCTCTCACGCCTGCAGGAAGAACACGGCATGACCATGCTCTACATTACGCACGACTTGAACCTTGTGCGCCGTTTTGCCGACGATGTCGCCGTTATGCGTGACGGCCGCATTCTCGAAACCGGCAAAGCAGCCGAAGTCTTCGCTAATCCGCAGCACGAATACACTAAAATGTTGCTCAACGCCGGCACAACGCGACGCGTGGCTCCCTTGCCTGAAAACCCTGCCACCGTCCTTAAGGCCGAACAAATCGCCTTTTCCGTCAAAGAATCAGACGGCTGGTTTAAAAAACGCGACAAAACCATTCTCAACCCCGTTTCTTTCGATCTCAAATCGGGGGAAACATTGGGCATTATCGGCGAAAGCGGTTGCGGCAAAACCACGCTGGCGAAAGCCGTTATGCACCTTATCGACTCCGAAGGCAGCCTGAACATCAACGGCGAGCCATGGCGACATGAATTGCGCCGCGAAATCCAAATGGTGTTCCAAGACCCGTTCGGTGCATTCAATCCGCGCATGAACGTCTTTGATACCGTTTCCGAAGCCTTACGCGTACACGAACCTGAAATGCCGCGCGAAGAAATGCGCCGCCGCGTTCAAGAAGTCCTCAAACAAGTCGGCCTGCCCGAAGATGCACTCGAACGCTATCCGCACGCATTCTCCGGCGGCCAGCGCCAACGCCTCGCCATCGCCCGTGCCATCATTGTCCGCCCGAAAATCCTCGTATTGGACGAACCAACCAGCGCGCTTGATGTCCAATGGCAACAACAAATCCTTGAATTGCTCAGCGGCCTGCAAAAAGAATACGGCCTCGCCTTCATCATCATCAGCCACGACCTCGCCGTCATCCGCGCCATTTCCCACCGCGTGATGGTGTTGAAAGACGGCAAAATCGTTGAAGAAGGCGAATGCGAAAATGTGTTTGCCAATCCAAGCAGCGACTACACGCGCCATTTGATTGCACACTCCGGCCACATGGTTCAAGAGGCCGTCTGAATCTTTAAGGATTACGATAGACGCATTTCAAAAAAACTATTATCGGGCGGCGGCACTTGAAATTTTCCCTGTCTGCCACTATTCTGAACAACGTATTTATTAATCCCGATTTAAAAGGAAACAAACATGAGCAGCGAATTGATTATCCACGCCAGCGATGCCAGCTTCGAACAAGACGTTTTGAAATCCGACGTACCTGTATTGCTGGACTTCTGGGCACCATGGTGCGGCCCTTGCAGAATGATCGCCCCAATCTTGGACGACATTGCCTCCGAATTCCAAGGCCGTCTGAAAGTCGTTAAAATCAATATCGACGAAAATGAAGTCACTCCTGCCAAATTCGGCGTTCGCGGCATCCCTACCCTGATGGTGTTCAAAAACGGCAAAAACGTTGCAACTAAAGTCGGCGCATTGGCTAAAGGCCAACTGACTGCATTCGTTGAAGCTTCTATCGCTTAAGGTTTTAAGCATATAAAAAGGCCGTCTGAAAATTGTTTTCAGACGGCCTTTTTTTGTATTCATTAAGCAGCCAATGGTTTCAAAGTCAGGCTGATATTGTCAGCCTTCACTTTAAACAGCAAATCAATATTCGGATGTTTGCCCGGATTGGCTTCGGCATCGGCAACATGTTCGGCAAACCATGCCAGGCCGTGTTCTGCCGCCGCTGCGTCAAGTTTACCGTAAAACTCTTGCGCCAAAGCATGGTAAAGCTTGAGCGAGCCTTGTTTGCCGGGTGCATTGGGAATGTGATGAACCACATTGCCCTCTTTATCGAGAATATCCAAGCCGCTCAAATGATCGATGGCAGGCATGGCGGCCAGATTGTCTTGGAAGCTCATGATTGTCCTTTCTGATGTGGGTGTTAAAACAAACCATATAACAAGGCCGTCTGAAAGTTGATGTTTGACACTTTTCAGACGGCCTTAAACATTTCAATTAACGTGTACCGAAAATCTTATCGCCGGCATCGCCCAAGCCGGGGATGATGTAACCGTGTTCGTTCAAGTGGCTGTCGAGCGCGGCAGTGTAGATGGTTACATCAGGATGCGCGTCATTGACGGCTTTCACACCTTCCGGAGCGGCAACCAATACCAATGCTTTGATGTTACAGCAACCTTTAGCTTTCAAAAGGTCGATGGTGGCAACCATAGAGCCGCCGGTCGCCAACATTGGGTCAATAATCAGCGCGGGACGTTCGTCCATGCTGTCGACAAATTTTTCAAAATAAGAAACCGGTTTCAAAGTTTCTTCATCGCGCTGCAAGCCGACAACGCTGATTTTGGCAGTCGGAATCAGGTCGAGTACGCCGTCAAGCATACCCAAACCGGCACGCAAAATCGGGACGACGGTCAGCGTTTTGCCTTTGATGCGATCGCCTTCAATAGAGCCGCACCAGCCGTCAATAATGTATTTTTCAATTTCAAAATCACGGCTGGCCTCATATGCCATCAGACGTGCCAACTCGGTGGTAAGCGTGCGGAATTTGTAAGTGCTGCAATCCGCTTCACGCATCAGCGTGAGTTTGTGGCGGACTAAAGGGTGGTTGATAACGGTAACGTTCATGTTGATTTTCCGAATTGCGTTGATGGAGAGGGATTATACTTTTTTTCGCATGGCGCGCAAAGTGCGTATTCACGCGAAAGGCCGTCTGAATCAGGGTTTCAGACGGCCTTTGTCAACAATTTTACATTACGGAATATTGTGGATAATTAAGCTTTCAGCAATTCTTGCAGTTCGCCGGCTTCGTACATTTCCATCAAAATGTCAGAACCGCCGACAAATTCGCCATTAACGTACAGTTGAGGAATGGTCGGCCAATCGCTGTATTCTTTAATGCCTTGGCGTACGGCATCGTTTTCCAATACGTTGACAGTCACATAGTCGGTGCAACCTGCCGCATTCAGGATTTGTACGGCACGGGAAGAGAAGCCGCATTGCGGGAATTGCTTCGTGCCTTTCATGAACAATACGACGCGGTGGGTGGTAACGACTTCTTTGATTTGATCGTGGATAGAGGACATGGTGTGTTCCTTTTTACTAAATCGGTTGTTCGGGGAAAATCAAATTTCCCGCCATTATACGCAAATTGATGAAGTTGAGGGGCGTTTATCAACGTCGGATCTGACCGCTGCCGTTGATATAGAATTTGGTCGAAGTCAGCGCTTCCAAACCCATCGGGCCACGGGCGTGCATTTTTTGGGTGGAAATACCGATTTCCGCGCCCAATCCGAAAACAAAGCCGTCGGTGAACCGAGTGGACGCATTGACATAAACCGCCGCCGCATCAATGCTTTCTTGGAAAAACTCGGCATGGGCAATGCTTTGGGTCACAATCGCTTCCGAGTGATGCGTCGTATGGCCGTTAATCCAATCGACGGCTTCTTCCACTGATTTTACTATTTTGACCGACATAATATAGTCAAGAAACTCGGTACTGTAATCTTCTTCGGTTGCCAAAACAGCATTTTTAAACATACGCAATGCTTCCTGATCGGCTCTAAATTCGACCGGATGCACTTTGGCAATAGCTTCTTCCAGTTTGGGTAAAAACGCTTCCGCTATCTTTTCATGAACAACCAAAGATTCAGCGGCATTACACACGCTCGGACGTTGCGTTTTGGCGTTCACGACGATATCGACCGCCATCTCCAAATCGGCACTGTCGTCTACATAAATATGGCAATTACCGACCCCGGTTTCAATGACGGGAACTTTCGATTTCTCTTTCACTGTCTGAATCAAGCGTGCGCCGCCGCGCGGAATCAGTACATCAATATAATCAACCGCCTGCATCAATTCCTCGACAGCAGCATGACTGGTATCTTCGACCAGCTGCACCACATCGGCATCCATTCCCGCTTGTACCAAAGTCTGCCTGATGACGGCAATCAATGCGGTATTGGAATGGATGGCATCACGGCCGCCGCGCAAAATAATGGCATTGCCGGTTTTAAAGGCCAGAGAAAACGCATCGACCGAAACATTGGGACGGCTTTCAAAAATCATGGCAACCACGCCCAAAGGCACGCGCTTCTGAACAATCTTCAAACCGTCCAGATTAGTATAGCCGCGGACAACCTGCCCAATCGGGTCCTGCAAATCGGCAACCTGCTCAACGCCTTCCACAATGCCTTTGATGCGTTCGTGATTCAAGCGCAGCCTGTCAAGCATAATATCCGAAATGCCGTTTTCTTTTGCAGCGGCCAAATCGTGGGTATTTTCCGCCAAAATCATCTCAGCCTGTTCAAGCAAAGCCGCCGCAACCTGACGCAGCAGATTGTTTTTTTCCACGCTTCCCAAGCTGATTAACGTTTTACTGGCCTTTTGGGCATTCTTGCCCAACTGTTCGATATAGCTCATCAAACCTCCCTATTTCTCTTGTGCAAACCACGTTCCGATAGGCGCGCCATCTAAAACCTGAAGGATATCGCGCGGATTGGCGCTGTTCATCAACACCATCTGGCCATGATGTTCAAACATCATCTGCGCGCTCTTAATCTTACTGAGCATGCCGCCCGTACCAAACTTACTGCCCGATCCGCCGGCAGAAGCAATAATTTCTTCGGTAATATCGGTAACATGGCTGCGCAGCTTGGCATCGGCGTGAACAGCCGGATTTTTATCAAACAAACCGTCGATATCGGACAACATAATCAGCAAATCGGCTTTAACGATTTTCGCCACGACTGCCGACAGGCGGTCGTTATCGCCAAACTTGGTCGCATGGTCCATTTCGTCCACACTGACAGCGTCGTTCTCATTGACAATAGGGATGACGCCGATGGAAAGCAGGGATTCAAAAGCATTGGTAACGTTTGCCAAACTTTCCGGATATTCGACCACATCACGCGTCAGCAGGATTTGCGATACCGTCATCCGATAATGGGAAAAAATCTGCGAGTAAAGGCTCATCATGGCCACTTGGCCGACGCTGGAAACAGCCTGCTGCTGCGCCATTTCCGCCGGACGTTTTTCCATATTAAGGACATTCAGCCCAAAGCCCATCGCGCCGGAAGACACCAGCACAATTTCTTTATCCTTACTGACCAAGCTGGAAATGACAAAGGCCAGTTGGTCGATTTTTGCCAAATTGATTTTGCCGTTTGGCAACACCAAAGAACTGGTTCCAATCTTAATGACAATGCGTTTTACTGCTTCAAAATCTCGTTTCATTATTCTCCTCTGCTTTCTATTTTTATGATTGCATGCGGCATTATTTCAGCCAAACGTATCCACATCATAACTGCGTAGCAATAGAAAATACAGACAAAATTAAAAAACTCCTCCTTTAAAAGCCGTATTTCAGCTTTTATCCGAATCCGTTAACAACAAAACAAAAGGCCGTCTGAAACCCTATTTCAGGTTTCAGACGGCCTTTTACCGATTGTTGAAACTCTAGCCTGTCACGATAAATACAGACCGTTCCCTACAAACGCTTATTGGTGATCAGAAATAATTTTCAGCATTTGCGCCAATACCTTAGGATTGGCCGCAACGATGTCGCCGCTTTCCAACCAGCCTTCATCGCCGGACATATCGGTAACGATGCCGCCTGCTTCTTGGACAATCAATGCACCGGCGGCAATATCCCAAGGCTTAAGGTTGAACTCAAAGAAACCGTCCAAACGGCCGGCCGCAACGGCACACAAATCCAAAGAAGCCGCGCCTTCACGACGGCCGCCGGCGGTTTTTGCCAAGAAGTCTTTCAAAATCGCCAGATACTTGTCCATCATGCTTTGATCGACAACAGGGAAGCCGGTACCGATCAGGCAGCGGTTCAATTCGATGCGGTTGGAAACGCGGATGCGGCGGTCGTTGAGCAACGCGCCTTTGCCGCGGGATGCCATGTACACGTCGTTGCGCTCAGGTGCGTACACCAAAGCTTCTTGCAACACGCCTTTGTGCAGGAGTGCCATAGAGATGGCGTATTGAGGATGGCCGTGGAGGAAGTTGGTTGTGCCGTCGAGTGGGTCGATAATCCATTCGTACTCGGCGGTGGCTTTACCGTGGGAGCCGCCTTCTTCGCAAGTGATTTTATGATGCGGATAGGCTTCTTTGAGCGCTTCCACCAAAATCATCTCGGAGCTGCGGTCAACATCGGAAACGAAGTCGTTGAATGCTTTGCTGTCTACTTTGACGGCATCCAGATTGCCGGCGGCGCGAATCATCATTTGCCCTGCTTTACGGGCGGCTTTGAAAGCGGTATTTAAAAACGGATTCATGGTTTTCTTCCTAATTCAGGTAAAATACGCCCTAATGCGCCGAACAAGGCACACAAGAGGCTGTTAATCGTTTCCGATGCTGTTAAAGAACATTTCAGACGGCATGGAAAAAGGCCGTCTGAAAACAAAAAGATGGCGCATTATACCTGATTCCCGTACAAACAGAAAATAAAACATGACTTCCGAAAAACCCGCCCTGCCCGCTTATCTGGACAACATCCGCATCATCCTCACACGCACCAGCCATCCCGCCAATATCGGCTCCGCCGCGCGCGCCATGAAAACAATGGGCCTGCACAAACTGACCATCGTCGCCCCCAATCTGATGGCAACGCCGATGACGGAAAATCCGCCCGTGTTCGACCCGGAGCATCCGCAATTGTTTAAATTACCGGAAGAAAGCTTCATCCTCGCTTCCGGCGCGGCAGACGTTTTGGAAAATGCCACCATTGCCGCTTCTTTGGACGAAGCCCTTGCCGACACCACCATCGCCTGCGCCCTGACCAGCCGCCGCCGCGAAATCACCGCGCCGCTGCAAACGCCGCGCAATTTGGTGCCCGAATTACTGCAGGCCGCCAACCGCGGCGAGAAAGTGGCGCTGGTCTTCGGCAACGAAACTTTCGGCTTGAGCATCGAAGAAGTCCAAGCCTGCAACCGACTGATGACCATCAACGGCAATCCCGACTATTTCTCGCTCAACCTCGCCCAAGCCGTGCAGGTCGTGTGCTACGAAATCTTCAGCCAAACCGATTCGCCCATGACCCATCTGCAACAGGAAGACCACGCCGCGACCCACGAGCAAATCAAAGGCATGGTCGCCCACATGGAAAGCGTGATGAACGACATCGGCTTTTTCAACCGCCGCAACGGCGAGCGCCTGATGCGCCGTATGCAGAGCCTGTTCGGACGCGCCAACACGCAAACCGAAGACATCGACATCCTGCGCGGTTTTTTCAATACCGTCAGCCACCGTATCCATAAAAAAGACTGATTAAGGCCGTCTGAAAACATTTCCAGCTTTTCAGACGGCATGACTGATATTCGGATAAGCATGAATTACGCCCTAGACGCATTATGGTGGAAACTCACCAGCCAACCCGTCCGCGACCTCGCCTCGCTGCTGACTGCGCCACCTTTGTGGCAAAGCGGTTGCGAATTGAGCGTGCGCGAACTATTGGGAGAACTCGGTTTCCGTTACCTTTTGACATTGGATGCCGACCCCACGCCGCTGAAGGAGCATCTCACCCAACGCGCCCCGTTCAGCCACCGTCTCGGCATTTATGCCGAAGAGCTGCTGGCTTTTTGGTTTACCAACGCGCCGCACATCAAACTGCACGCATACAATCTGCCCGTTTTTTCAGACGGCCAAACCTTAGGTGCTGCGGATTTCGTCGTTTCCCTCAACCAACAGCCCTACCATATCGAGCTGGCGTGTAAATACTACGGCGGAGACCAAGCGCAAAACCTGCGCGGCCTCAATCCTAAAGATACGCTGACGGACAAAGCCGCCAAACTGGTGCAGCAATCCCAGCTGCTGCATACGCCGCAAGGCAAAGCGACCTTAGCCACACAAGGCCTGCCGGAAAATCCGCTCCCTGCTTCCATCATGCGTGGCATCGGCTTTTTTCCACAAGGTTTCAATGCTTTTGAGCCGCCACTTAACCCATACGGCTGGCGCGGCGTCTATATTCAAGATTGGGCGGAATACGGGTTTGAACGCCAAGAAGCGCGCTACCATCTGCTCGACCGTATGGCCTACCTTGCGCCTGCGCGTGTCGTCGAAACCGAAACATTGAACGAAACCGAAATCCGCCGTATCGACCAAGGCTTGATTGCCGTTTTGGAATTACGGCCGGACGGCTTTTGGCACGAAATCGAACGCATCATGAAGGCCGTCTGAAACCCTTTACTAACTTTAAGAGAACTCATTACATTATGAACGCCGCACAACTCGACCATACCGCCAAAGTTTTGACTGAAATGCTGACTTTCAAACAGCCTTCCGATGCTGTCCTCTCCGCCTATTTCCGCGAACACAAAAAACTCGGCCGCCAAGACCGCCACGAAATCGCCGAAACCGCCTTTGCCGCGCTGCGCCACTACCAAAAAATCAGTACCGCCCTGCGCCGTCCGCACGCGCAGCCGCGCAAGGCCGCTCTCGCCGCGCTGGTTCTCGGCAGAAGTACCAACATCAGCCAAATCAAAGACCTGCTTGATGAAGAAGAAACAGAGTTTCTCGGCAATTTGAAAGCCCGTAAAACCGAGTTTTCAGACGGCCTGAATACCGCCGCAGAATTGCCGCAATGGCTGGTGGAACAGCTGCAACAGCATTGGAGCGAAGAAGAAATCCTCGCCTTCGGCCGCAGCATCAACCAACCTGCCCCGCTCGACATCCGTGTCAATACCTTGAAAGGCAAACGAGATAAAGTGCTGCCGCTGTTGCAGGCTGAAAGTGCCGATGCAGAGGTAACGCCTTATTCGCCTTGGGGCATCCGCCTGAAAAACAAAATCGCGCTTAACAAACACGAACTGTTTTTAGACGGCACGCTGGAAGTCCAAGACGAAGGCAGCCAGCTGCTTGCCTTATTGGTGGGGGCAAAACGTGGCGAAATCGTTGTCGATTTCTGTGCCGGTGCCGGCGGTAAAACCTTGGCTGTCGGCGCGCAAATGGCCAACAAAGGCAGAATCTACGCCTTCGATATCGCCGAAAAACGCCTTGCCAACCTCAAACCGCGCATGACCCGCGCCGGACTGACCAACATCCATCCCGAACGCATCAGCAGCGAACACGATACCCGTATCGCCCGATTGGCAGGCAAAGCCGACCGTGTGTTGGTGGACGCGCCCTGCTCCGGTTTGGGTACTTTACGCCGCAATCCCGACCTCAAATACCGCCAATCCGCCGAGACCGTGGCCAACCTTTTGGAACAGCAACACAGCATCCTCGATGCCGCCTCCAAACTGGTAAAACCGCAAGGCCGCTTGGTGTACGCCACCTGCAGCGTGTTGCCGGAAGAAAACGAGCTGCAAGTCGAACGTTTCCTGTCCGAGCATCCCGAGTTTGAACTCGTCAACTGTGCCGAACTGCTGCAAAGCCTGAAGATCGATTTGGATACCGGAAAATACCTGCGCCTCAACTCAGGAGAACACCAAACCGACGGCTTCTTTGCCGCTGTATTGCAACGTAAGAATTAAGGTTGAAAAGAGGCCGTCTGAAATCCTTTCAGACGGCCTCTTTGATAGATTTTTTACATTAAAATCATTAGATACGATAGTCGCGCTCTGCAATAATATACTTTAAGGCATGTATCTCGACCTTTTATCAGAATATTGTGAAAAGCTGGAAAAAATGCTTTATGCTTTGTAAATGTATGTGTTCTCGTTCAAAATTCGCCCGGTCATGCCTCAGGCGATACCCGATACAGACAACGATAATATATAAATCATTTGGTTAAAAATCATGTCGCATATTTATTCTTCACCCACAAAGCCCCGTTTATTGTCATCGGCCGTTGCCGTCGCCTGCTGTCTGTTGCCGTTTCAGACGGCCTCTGCATACAGCCTGCAAGACATCCTCAGGGACGCTTTAATCAGCGACCCGATTGTGCGTGAAGCCAAAGCCACTCAAGAAGCAGCGCAAAGCACGACCAAAGCCACGCGTGCGCGCCATTACCCCGTTGTTACCCTGACCGGCACCAAAGTACTGGCACAACACAATAAATACACCAGCAACGATATGGATGACGGCGTCGGCGTACGCGGCAGCCTGAACATCTACTCATGGGGTGCAATTGAAGCCGCCGTCCGCCGCGACCGCAGCCGCGAAGAATACTATCAACACAAATACACCGAAAGCCAAGAGCAGCTGGGCAGCGATATCGGCCGCCTCTACCTGAGCGCATTGCGCGCAAAAGAAACCCTGATCCTCAACGAACAGACTTTGGCGCGCCACAACAACCTCTTAAAAGACTTGGATACCATCGTCAAATATGATGCCGGCCGCCGTTCCGAGCTGATTGAAGCGCGCGCACGCCAACTGCAAGTGGCAAACATCATTGCCCAACAACGCCGCACCATGGATTTGGCACTGAGCCGCCTGTCCCGCTATACCTCGCGCCAGCTGACTGCCAACGACTTGGAAGATCCGTTTAAAAACGACACGGCAAAATCTATCACCGAACGCTTCAACAACCCCAACCGCAACAACAATCCGTCCTATCAGGCTCAATTGGCCGAGCGCGACAGTGTCCGTGCCGATTTGGACGCCTCCAAAGCCGAACGCCTGCCTGCCCTCAATTTGGAAGGCAGTGCAACGCGCAACACCAGACAACTTTATTTAAACGTTGCATGGAATATGTTGGATATTGCCGCACGACACAATGTAGAGCGCAATGCCAAATCATTGATTGCCGCAGAAGCCAAGTCCGAACAAATCCTGCGCGATATGAACGAACGCGTTCAAACGTCGGCCATTGATATGCAGGAAAGCGAACAGCGTACCGCGTTGACGGCGCAACACATCGCCGCCCAAAAAGAAGTCATCAAAGTGTACGAATTGCAGTTTAAAATCGCCCGACGTACGCTGACCGACGTTTTGAGCGCATATAGCGAGTTATCCTCCATCGAACAGGATTACGTTGCCGCCCGCAACGATTTCCGCGATGCGGCGCTCGACTATTTAAATACCCAGGCCAAAATCTCCGCCTGGGTCGGTTTGGCACAAAAATAAAGCCATATCCGCCGGTTAAACCAAAAACATTACGCGAAAAAATATGAAAGCCATCATTGAACACATCGTTTTAGTGACCCGCCTTTTGGGTGCGCCCGTATCCGAAGCCGCTTTGTCCGCCGAAGTCGTGCGCGACAAAAAGCTCAAGGTCAACTATCACTCACTTGTCGAAGTCCTGCGCAACCACGGCTTTGAAAACACCTTATCCAAACGCAATCTGGAAGATATCCCCTCGCTCGCCGTGCCGGTCATGATTATCCTGCACAACGAAGAAGCAGCGGTCATCACCCAAATCGAAGGCTCCGGCCAAGAGCGCAAATACCATATCCGCCAAGTTGACGGTTTGGAACAGGAACTCAGCCATGAACAGCTTTCCGGCCTGTATTTGGGCTACTGCTGGTTTATCAAACCCAAAATGGCTACCGATATGCGCTCGGAGCTGCCTGAATACCATTTGCCCAAAGCATGGTTTTGGAAAGTCATTTGGCGTTTCCGCAGCTACTACTACCAAGTCATCTTGGCCACCATCATCATCAACTTCCTTGCGCTCGTCAGCTCTTTATATGTGATGAACGTGTACGACCGCGTGATTCCCAACCAAGCCTATGAAACCTTGTGGGTATTGAGCATCGGCGTGGTCTTGGCGATTTTGTTTGAATTTGCCGCCAAGATGATTCGCGGCCACTTGACCGATATTGCCGGCAAAAAAGCCGACCTGATCATCAGCTCCGCCCTGTTCCGCCGCGTGATGGCATTGCGTCTGGCAGACCGTCCCGCTTCCTCCGGTTCATACGCCAGCAATTTGCGCGAATTTGAAGCCGTGCGCGAGTTCATGACCAGTGCCAGCTTGTTGACCATCGTCGACTTGCCTTTCCTGTTGCTGTTTATCTTCGTAATTTCCATGGTTGGCGGCAAACTGGCACTCGTTCCCCTGACCATCATTCCGATTGTCGTGATTGTCGGTTTTGTCGTACAACGCCCACTCTCTCGCCACATCAACGAATCGATGAAAGAAGGTTCGCAACGCTCCGGCCTTGCCGTTGAAGCCATCGAAGGCATCGAAACCCTGAAAACCAACAACGCCACATCTTGGGCGCAACAACGCTGGGACGAATACACCGCCAAAACTTCCGCCTCTTCCATCAAAGTCAAAGACACCAGCAACTTCATGGTCAACTTTGCCGTTGCCATGCAGCAGCTCAATACTGTCTTTTTGGTCGTCGTCGGTACCTATTTGATTCATGCCGACAACCATGCGGAACGCATCACCATGGGTGCATTGATTGCCTCCGTAATTCTGTCCGGTCGCGCCTTGGCGCCGTTGGCACAAATCGCCGGTTTGGCTACCCGCTTCCAACAGGCCAAACTTGCCCTCAAAGGCGTAAACGACATCGTTACCCGCCCTATCGAGCGCAACCCGGAACGCAAATACATTACTTTGGACAATGTTCAAGGCAGTATTACCTTTGAAAACGTATCGTTCAAATATCAAGCCGACAACAACAGCGCGGTCGAAGACTTGCGCCTGACCATCAAACCGGGCGAAAAAGTCGGTATTTTGGGCCGTATCGGCAGCGGTAAAAGCACCATGCTCAAACTGGCCAGCGGTCTGTACGACACTGAAAAAGGCAACGTTACCCTTGACGGCGTCGATATGCGCCAACTTGACCCCAACTTCCTGCGCGATCAAGTCCTGCTGCTGAGTCAATCGCCACGCCTGTTCCTCGGCACATTGCGTGAAAACATGGACTTGGCGCGTACCGGCAGCTACTCTACCGACCAAGACTTACTGACTGCGCTCAACCGCTTCGGCCTCGACAAAATCATCCGCAACCATCCGCGCGGTTTGGATATGCCTTTGGGTGAAGACGGTTTGGGCTTGTCCGGCGGTCAAAAACAAATCATCGCCCTGGCGCGCATGACCTTGCGCAATCCGAAAGTCGTCCTACTGGACGAACCGACCACCAGTCTGGACCAGGCTACCGAACGTATGGCGCTCAATGCCATCGCCCAATGGGGTCGCAACCGCACCATGCTTTTGGTAACCCACCGTCCGCAAGTGCTGCAAATCGTCAACCGCATCATTGTGATGGACAATGGTAAAGTCGTAATGGACGGTCCGCGCGACCTGGTATTGCAAAAACTCATGCAAAACGAACAGGCCAAAGCAGCCAACGTCAAACAACAACAGCAACAAGCTGCCGCCGCCAAACAGCAACAACAAGCTGCCACAGCCCCTCAATCGGCAGCACAATAAAGCAAAAGGCCATCTGAAAATCTACTTACCCTTTCAGACGGCCTGCCCTAATGGTTAAAATCCACCAAACACAATATAGATACACGATTATGAGCCGCGAAAACAACGTCAAATCCAAAGACCTACACCTCATCAACGACCTCAATGCCGCCCTTCAAAAAGAAAAACACAGCGGCCAATTTTGGGTCATCATCCTATTCTTCCTTTTCCTGGTTGTCTTCGTCGTCTGGGCATACAACAGCCCTGTCGAAGAAGTGACCCGCGGCAACGGCAATATCATTCCCAGCAGCCGTGAGCAAGTGATTCAAAGCCTCGACCCCGGCATCGTAACCGAAATCATGGTTAAAGAAGGCGATATGGTCGAGAAAGATCAGATTCTGATGAAACTCGATGACACGCGCAGCTCCGCCGTTTTGCGTGAAAGCGAAGCCAAAGTCGAAAACCTCGAAGCCACCGTTGCCCGCCTTAAAGCCGAAGCCTACGGCACCAAGCTCTCCTTCCCTGACAGCGTGGGCCCTGAGCTGCGCCGTCGCGAAATCGCCGCCTACAAAGCACGCCGTCAAGCCATGACCGACGCCGTCAGCGGCCTTTCCCAAAGCAAGGCCGCACTTGACCGCGAAATCGCCATTACCGCCCCCATGGTTGCCGAAGGCGTGGTTTCCGAAGTCGAACTTTTAAGAATGCGCCGTGAGTCTGCCGACTTGGCCACCCAAATTTCCGAACGCCGCAACCGCTACAAAACCGATGCCAACAACGAACTTTTGCAAGCCGAATCCGAGCTGGCTCAATCCAAAGAAAACGTTGCCATGCGTGCCGATCCGGTTGAACGCTCGCAAATCCGCGCACCTATGCGCGGCATCGTCAAAGGCATAAAAGTCACGACCATCGGCGGCGTTGTGAACGCAGGTGAAGACATCATGCAAATTGTCCCGGTTGACGACAAACTGCTGGTCGAAGCCTATATCCGTCCGCAAGACATCGCCTTTATCCGCGCAGGCCAACCTGCATTGGTTAAAGTCAGCGCATACGACTACTCCATCTACGGCGGTTTGGAAGGCAAAGTTACCCTCGTTGGTGCCGATACCGTCAGCAACTCCATGCAAAACCGTGCCAACGACCTGAAACTCGACCCTAACCAAGTCTATTACCGTGTTCTCGTCCAAACCGAAAACAACTCACTGAAAGACAAAAACGGCAAACCTATGCCGATTATTCCGGGTATGGTTGCAACGGTGGACATCAAAACTGGTGAAAAAACCATCTTCCAATACCTGATCAAACCGATTACGCGTATGAAACAAGCGCTAAGCGAACGCTAATCGATAAAACGATAAAACGATAAAAGGCCGTCTGAACGTTTTCAGACGGCCTTTAGTTTATGTTTTAAATACCTCCTTATCCGGCAGATAAATTATTTCTCCTTAAACGTAGATCCGACAAACGTTCTTTTCGGATTTCAGATGGCATGTCATACATCTGCGGCATATCGGGCAGGCAGAAAACGCCTATATACCAATTTTTGCGCGGATGTTTCGGGCGGACAGGGCTGGGACATATCCATTGGAGCGTCCCCTGCCAAGTTTGTGCCAAACTTTCGGCTTTCTGCCCTTCCAATTTGAGCGTTGCCGACAAAATGCCGTGCTTATCGGCGGTTTCGGTAACAAGTTCGGCATCAATGCCTTTGGCTTGAGCTTCGGCAAGCAGCTTGCCCAAGACGAAACAGGCAAATATTCGGCACTCTGCCGGCCCTTGCGCGGTGGAAATTTTCAGATAAACCGCTGGTATATTCTGTTTCATCTTTATGCTCCACACTCGCCGCCGGTTTTATAAGTCAAAACAGGTTTAAACCGCGCAACCAATTCAATCAAACCAGCGTTTTTCATGGCGGCAATAACGCTGTCGATGCTTTTATAAGCCTGCGGCGCTTCTTCAAAAATCAGGGCCTTATCCTGACAGACGACTACACTGCCAAATTCTGTCTGGCGCAGGCTGTCGGCAGTATATTTGTGCGACAGCCTGCCTTTGCATTCGCCGCGCTGCCACTTCCGACCTGCGCCGTGAGCCAAAGTATTCAACGAAATTTGGCAGTCTTCGGCAGGTAGGACCAGATAGCTGTAATCGCCGCGCGAGCCGGGTATCATGATCAAGCCTTTATCGGTGGGCGTTGCGCCTTTTCGGTGCAGCCAACCGGTTGTGCCGTCAATCTCGGTTTGTTCCAAAAAATTATGATGGACATCAAGCAGACATGTCCCTTCTGCGCGCCAACGGTCGAGCATTCTGGCCGCAATCAAACGGCGGTTAAGGCTGGCAAATTCAAGGGCTGTTTGGTGTTCGGCAAGATAGGCTGCCGCCGCTTCGCCCCCTTCTGCCAAACCTTGATGCCCAAAGGCGGCAATATGGCGTTGCAAAATCTGCTGCCCCAATCCGCGCGAACCGCTATGTACTAACAGTTGCAGATGGTTTTCATCAAAATCGGGCGGAAGCAGATCGGCGTGATAAACGGTATCAACGGTTTGCAACTCAGCAAAATGATTGCCGCCGCCAATCGTACCTACGGCAAGGCCGTCTGAAAATGGGAACATATCGACAGCATCGCCTAATAATTCGACCTGTTCGTCTTTGTCTAGCGGCGTATCGATATTACCCAGCTGTTTGGCGAGTTTGGCCGGTTTGAGTTTGGCTGCGCGTAAATTGGTCTGCCAAAACGCCATGCCGCAACCGATGTCGTTCCCAATCAGGGCAGGATAAAAATGGCGGTCGCTGAAAAATGCCGCACCAACCGGATAACCGCGCCCTGCGTGTAAATCCGGCATTCCGGCAACGCGTAACATATGCGGTAATCGGGCGGTGGTTTCGAGCTGTGCAACAGCGTTGCCTTCAATCCATGTATTTGAATCGGCAATAATTTGAATATGATTGGGATAATTGCCCATGTGTTTATGCTTTCTTTAAAACGGATAGAAACCGACAACAGATGACAATAAATATCCACCGTCTGCGAAATGTTCAGACGGCCTGGTTTCTAGCCGATAATCGTAGGGAAAGCAGCCCGAAGCGGGCGACATGGAATGCGAAAAGCGTTATCCGAAAGTCAGACCGACGCTTGGGCTGCAAAGAATGTGATTGAGCGGATTGAAGTATTGCGTGTCATGGCTTGCTCCTTTCTTTGCATGAAAATATTAAAAACGTTCGGATTATAGAGGGTTCATTTCCAATCATGCAAACTTACTGACATCAATCTGCCAATGATGTTGCATAAATAGCAACTATTAAGAACATGATTTAGGCCGTCTGAAAACTTTTCAGACGGCCTTTGATACCCAATAATCCTTACAAAACAACGGTCGGATAAGAGCCGACAACTTTCACGAAGGAAGCGCGTTCACCCAAAAGCTGCAAGGCTTTTTGGACATTTTCATCGCTTTGATGACCTTCGATATCGATGAAGAACAGGTATTCCCACAAAACCGATTTGCTTGGACGGCTTTCAAATTTGGTCATGGAAATGCCCAAATCGGTGAAAGGTTGCAACAAAGAAGTAACGGCACCGGCACGGTTGGGTGCGGAGACGACCAAAGAGGTTTTATCGTTGCCGCTGCGGCCGGTTTCTTGATGGCCCATCACCAAGAAGCGCGTGGTGTTGTTCGGTTCGTCTTCGATACACTCGGCAGCAAAGCTCAACTGATAAATTTCCGCCGCGATACGTCCGGCAATGGCGGCCACATTCGGGCTGTCAGATTCGGCAACCAAACGCGCTGCTTCTGCATTGCTGGCTACTGCGATACGTTCCGCATTGGGCAGGTTGCGGCCGAGCCAGTCGTTGCATTGCGCCAAGGCTTGAGCATGGGCGAAAACTTTGGTAATGCCGCCGATTTCGTGGCTGTCTTTACGCAGCAAGTTGTGATGAATGCGGACAACCACTTCGCCGCAGGCTTTCAACGCAGTTACGGCCAGCAAGTCCAAAGTGCGCCCCACTGAGCCTTCGGTCGAATTTTCTACCGGCGCCACCAAATAATCGGCTTGGCGCGTTTCGACTTGTTTGAAGCAGTTGTCGATGGTGGTACACGCCATGGTGTGTGCGGCGTGTCCGAAATGTTTGATGGCGGCTTGCTGGGTAAATGTCCCCTTCGGGCCCAAATAGGCAATCGTCAGCGGACGCTCCACCGCCAAACATTCGCTCATAATCTCGCGAAACAGCCGAGTAACCGATTCATCAGGCAAAGGGCCGCGGTTCAAATCCTGAATCCGGCGCAAAACGGCTACTTCCCGTTCAGGACGGTACACCGCGCCTGTCCCTTTCAATTCGCCGATAGCATGCGCATGCCCGGCGCGCTCGTTGAGCAAACGGAGGATTTCCGCATCGATGCTGTCGATGGCATTGCGGTGCGGCAATAATTGTTCGTCTATGGATAAAGGCATAAGCTGTCTCGCAATTTTGTGTGGGATATTTTCATTTTAACATTAAAGGCCGTCTGAATTCCGTTTTCAGACGGCCTCAACACTATCTTTATCTAACTTTATCGTCTATCAGGTTTGCAAACGCCGCCAATTCCATCATAATTAAGCCTTTTGAACGACAAGGCCTATTCCATGCACTCAAACGGACTGTACACCCGTTTTCTGCCCGATGAAGAAGCAACCCTGAAACTGGGTGAAGAATGGAGCAAGCAGCTTTCCGCTCCGCTGACCATCTATATTGAAGGTGGACTGGGTGCAGGCAAAACTACGCTGACACGCGGGATTTTGCGCGGACTGGGACATACGGGCGCAGTCAAAAGCCCGACTTACACCATTGTCGAATCTTATCCGCTGGATACATTCACCCTCCACCATTTCGACCTCTACCGCTTTACCATGCCAGAGGAATGGGAAGATGCCGGTTTGGACGAATTGTTTGCGCCCGACAGCATCTGCCTCATCGAATGGCCGCAGCAAGGCGGGGAATTCACGCCTCCGGCAGACATTACCATTACATTGACGTACACCGATAAGGGCAGAACCTGCACCTTTTCCGCCCACACAAACCAAGGCCGAAAAAGTTTAGAATCATGGTCAAATTAACTAGAAGACACATTCTCCGTCAAGGCACAGGACTATTTCTCACCCTCACGCCCGTTGGTGCCGCATTGGCCAAACCGGCCTCTCCTGCGCAATTCCTTGCCGTCCGCATTTGGCCGGCGAACGCCTACACACGCGTTACCCTTGAGAGCAACCACTCAATGAAATACCAACATTTTATGTTGGACAACCCCAGCCGGTTGGTCGTGGATATTCAAGGAGCGGAAATCAACAGCGTCCTGCAAGGCATTTCCAGCAAAGTGCTGTCTAACGACCCTTTTATCCGCAGCATTCGTGCCGGTCAAAATACGCCCAATACCGTGCGTATCGTCATCGACCTCAAACAAAGCACCCATCCGCAAGTCTTTGCGCTCGCCCCCGTCGGCAATTTCAGAAACCGCTTGGTTATCGACCTTTATCCGCACGGCGCAGATGCCAACGACCCGATGATGGCCTTGCTCAACGGCAATGTTCCCAAACAACGTCCGAATACCAATATCGCATACGACACCCCTGCCCCTAAAAACAATCGCGGCGGCGGCGGCAACCGCCGTCCCGTGATTATGATCGATCCCGGTCACGGCGGCGAAGACCCCGGTGCAATCGGCCCAAGCGGCCTCAAAGAAAAAAACGTCGTACTCTCCATCGCACGCGAAACCAAAAAACGCCTCGAAGCCTTGGGTTACAACGTATTCATGACGCGCAACGAAGACATCTTTATCCCATTGGGCGTACGCGTTGCCAAAGGCCGTGCACGCAATGCCGACGTATTCGTATCCATCCACGCCGATGCCTTTACCAGCCCGTCCGCTCGCGGTACCGGCGTATATATGCTCAATACCAAAGGCGCGACCAGCTCGGCGGCAAAATTCCTTGCTCAAACCCAAAACAACGCCGACGCCATCGGCGGTGTACAATCCAGTGGCAACCGTAACGTCGACAACGCTATTTTGGACATGACCCAAACCGCGACCCTGCGCGACAGCCGCAAGCTCGGCCATTCCGTCTTGACCGAATTGGGCAAACTCAACCAACTGCATAAAGGCCGCGTTGATGAAGCCAACTTCGCCGTCCTCCGTGCGCCGGATGTTCCGTCCATTTTGGTGGAAACCGCCTTCCTCTCCAACCCTACCGAAGAGCGGCTGCTCGGCAGCGAATCATTCCGCCAGCAATGCGCCCAAGCCATTGCCACCGGTATTCAAAAATACATCAATACCGCCGTTTTACGACGTGGTTAATGGCTATAAGAAACAAAGGCCGTCTGAAAATTCTTCAGACGGCCTTATCTTTTCAAGCAATCTATTTAACCGCATTTCCCTACCGCAGCCGGATAGACGGACACCTTAGTCTGTGTCAATGCAAACAGGTTTTCCAACTGCATTTGCGCCTGACGGTTGGCATGTTCCAAAATCTCAGCCTTGCACGCGCTTTGCAATACCTGCCGTCTCGCCTCTTCCTGCACCGTCTTAAATACTGACTTATCCATAGGCAGCAAATTAAACGAGCCGGTCTGAATATCGTACACTTCGATATTTTCCAAATCCACGCTCAAGATTTCCACCGCCGGCAGGCTGATCAATACCTTGTCGTCCACAATATTGACATTGTCCGCGCCTAACTTGTCCAAATCCAAACCGGCCAACACCTTACCGCGCACAATAAAAATACCGCTTTGAGAATCCTGCCAAAGCCTGCGCCAATCCCCTTTTTTCTCCGTACGGATAATCGTATCGATATAAAATGCCGTACTTTCCAAGCGGTTCATCTGCTTAATCTGCATCAAAACCCCCTCACGAGACAAAACCTGATGTTCTTCGTTCTGACCATGCAGGGCATACCAGCCGCCTGCAGCCGTCAACGCACACAACACCAGCACGACCAATCCGCGCCCAAACATTTTCATTTCAAATATCCCCCGTTAAAATAATCATCAAAACATTCCCCATATTCTCCCAAAACCGTCAATTTCAAGCCATACCCAGGCCGTCTGAAACAATAAATTTCATTACTAAAAAGTAATAAAAAATCCCCACAAACAAAGTTTGCCTTTTGGTAAAGACAAGACTACAATCCATTACACACAATTCAATTTCATCTCATCATGAATACCACCGACCTGCGCCGCCACAATCTACGGCAATGGATAACACAACACCACAACGGCCAGCAAACCAAGTTTGCACAAGCCATCGCCATCAACCAAGGCGAGCTGTCCGCCCTGCTGAAAAACAAATCTTTCGGCGAGAAAAAAGCCCGAAAAATCGAGCAGGCAGCCAATATGCCTGACATGTGGTTGGATCAAGACCACCAAGACCGCCACGCCCCCACCATCAGCCAAGAAAGAAATACCATGTCCCACATCTCCACCATCCCTGAAATCCTAGCAGACATCAAAGCCGGCAAAATGGTCATCATCACCGATGCCGAAGACCGCGAAAACGAAGGCGACTTGCTGATGGCCGCCCAATTCGTTACCCCCGAAGCCATCAACTTCATGATCAAAAACGCACGCGGCTTGGTCTGCCTGCCGATGGACGGCGAAATGGTCGAAAAACTCGGCCTACCCATGATGACCCAGAAAAACGGCGCGCAATACGGCACCAACTTTACCGTCTCCATCGAAGCCGCCCACGGCATTACCACCGGCATTTCCGCCGCCGACCGCGCCCTGACCATTCAAACCGCCGTTTCCCCATCCGCCAAACCCGAAGACATCGTCCAACCCGGCCACATCTTCCCACTGCGCGCCCAAAAAGGCGGCGTACTCGTCCGCGCCGGACACACAGAAGCCGGCGTTGACCTGGCACAAATGAACGGCCTGATTCCCACCGCCGTTATCTGCGAAATCATCAACGACGACGGCACCATGGCGCGTATGCCCGAACTGATGAAATTTGCCGAAGAACACAATCTCAAAATCGGCACCATTACCGACCTCATCGAATACCGCAGCCGTACCGAAAGCCTGCTTGAAGACATGGGCAACGCACCCGTACAAACCCCGTGGGGCGAGTTCCAACAACACGTTTACGTCGACAAACTCTCCGGCGAAACCCACCTCGCCCTCGTCAAAGGCACACCAACCGCCGACGAAGAAACCCTCGTCCGCGTCCACGAACCCTTCAGCGTCATGGACTTCATCCAAGCCAACCTGCGCCATTCATGGTCATTGCCAAAAGCCCTTGAGCGCATCCAACAAGCCGAAAGCGGAGTAGTCATCCTCCTGCACCGCACAGAAGACGGCGCCACCCTGCTCGACCGCACCCTGCCCAAAGGCGCAAACCAAGCCTACAAATGGGACAGCAAAAGCTACGGCATAGGCGCACAAATCCTCGCCGGCCTCAACGTCAAAAAACTACGCGTCCTCGGCCAGCCTTCATCCTTCACCGGCCTCACCGGCTTCGGCCTCGAAGTCGTCGGCTTTGAAGAAGCTGAAAAATAATCTTGCTTGATTATCTCTCAAAGCAAATGAAACAAAAGGCCGTCTGAAAGTTTTCAGACGGCCTTTTAAGTTTATTATCCAATTCAAAAACAGCGAATATAAAAAAAGCCGACACACCTTTCCGATGTATCGGCTTTCGTTATCTGCTTAACGCTTAATTTCTGCCGGGCAATTCTTTTTCGCTCAATGGTTTGATGTACCAAATATCGCGGCAGTAGTCGGCGATGGAGCGGTCGGATGAGAAGAAGCCCATGTTGGCGATATTGATCAAGGCTGATTTACGCCATGCGGATACGTTGCGGTAGTGTTCGTCCGCTTTGTATTGCGTGTCGATGTAGCTGCGGAAATCGGCCATCAGTTGATAGAAGTCGCCGTATGGTTGCAATACGTCGTTGTAGCGGTTTGGCTCTTCCGGAGAGAAAGTGCCTTGGCTGATTTGGTTGACGACGCGGCGCAGGTCGCTGTCTCGCTCGATATAGCTCAACGGGTCATAACCGTTGCGGCGGATTTCTTCGACTTGCTCGACGGTGTTACCGAAGATATAGCAGTTGTCCGCGCCGACTTTTTCCAAAATCTCAACGTTCGCTCCGTCCAGTGTACCCATACAGATTGCGCCGTTGAGGGCGAATTTCATGTTGCTGGTACCGGATGCTTCTGTACCTGCCAGTGAAATCTGTTCGTGCAAATCGGCGGCTGGGATGATGATTTGGGCAAGGCTGACGCTGTAATTCGGGATGTAAACGACTTTAATCAGGTCGCGGATACGGGTGTCGTTGTTGATGACTTTGGCAACGTCGTTAATCAGTCGGATGATTTTCTTCGCCATGTAATAGGCGGAAGCGGCTTTACCGGCAAAGATGAACACACGCGGCTGCCAATCGAAATCCGGGTTTTCCAGGATTTTGTTGTAGCGGTCGACGATGTGCATCACGTTCAATGCTTGACGTTTGTACTCGTGGATACGTTTGATTTGGATGTCGAAAAGTGCATCGGTGTTAACTTTGATGCCCAGCTCGGTTTCGATGTATTTGGCAAGGCGCTCTTTGGCGGCTTTTTTCACTTCGCCGAATTCTGCCTGTACGGAGGCATCGTCCACTTTGTCGTTGAGCTTGGTCAAGTTGTCCAAATGCAGACGCCAGTCTTCGTCGCCCAGATGTTTGTCCAAGAATTTGGTCAGGCCCGGGTTGGCGATGTTGATCCAGCGGCGCGGGGTTACGCCGTTGGTTACGTTGGTAAAGCGTTCTGGGAACACTTTGGCAAAGTCGGCGAAGATGGATGTGGTCATCAAATCTGAGTGGATTTTTGCCACGCCGTTGACTTTGTGCGAACCGATCACGGCAAGCCATGCCATGCGGACGCGACGGCCGTGGGTTTCATCAATGATGGATACGCGGCGGACAAAGTCGTCGTCGAAGTTGCCGATGGCACGTAAGGCATTGAGGAAGTAGGCGTTGATTTCAAAGATGATGTCCAAGTGGCGCGGCAGCAGACGGCCCATCAGGTCAACCTGCCAAGTTTCCAAGGCTTCACTCATCAATGTGTGGTTGGTGTAAGAGAAAATCTTACAACACATATTCCATGCTTCAGTCCATGCGATGCCCTCTTCATCAATCAGGATGCGCATCAATTCAGGAATAGCGAGCACCGGATGGGTGTCGTTCAAGTGGATGGCGACTTCGTCCGCCAAAGTGCGGATGCTTGGGAAACGGCATTTGTGACGTGCAACGATGTCTTGAACGGAAGCGGAAACCAAGAAGTATTCTTGCTTCAGGCGCAATTCGCGGCCGGAATCGGTAGAGTCGTTCGGATACAGAACGCGTGAGATGTTTTCGTCACTGTTTTGTGCGCGAACGGCAGAGGCATAATCGCCTCGGTTGAAGTCGGCAAGGTCAAACAGGTTGCCTGCGTGTGCAGTCCACAAGCGCAATGGGTTGGCACATTCGCCGCCATAGCCAGGAATGATTTCATCGTATGCCCAAGCGGAAATTTCTTCGCTTGGCTGCCATTCTTTTTTGTCGCCCAAGTTCAACACTTGACCGCCGAAACGGACGGAATATTGTTTGTTCGGACGGGCAAACTGCCACGCCAAATCTTGGTCGAGCCACAAATCGGGTTTTTCAACTTGTTGGCCATCCACGATTTCTTGTTTGAACATACCGTATTGGTAACGGATGCCGTAGCCCATGGCCGGAATGCGCAGGGTTGCCAAAGAGTCGAGGAAGCAGGCGGCCAGACGACCCAAACCGCCGTTACCCAAACCCGGATCTTCTTCTTGTTCGCAGACATCGGCAAATTCTTTGCCCAGTTGCTTGAAGGCTTCTTCAAATTCGGCGTAAACGCCTTCGTTAATCAGCGCGTTAACAAACGAACGGCCGAGCAGGAATTCCATAGACAGGTAATAAACCATGCGTTTGCTGTTGTCGATGTGGGCACGGCGTGTTTTAAGGAAATCTTCCGCAATCAGGTCACGCGCGGCAAGCATGGCGGCGTTGAGCCATTGGTGTGAAGTTGCCTCCTTCGGATCTACGCCCAAGATGAAAATCAGCTTGTAAACGATGGATTTACGGATGGTTTCGGCGTCCGGTTTAGGCATTACATAATCGTAACCGGAGATGGGGAGTTTTTTCTTAGCCATGGAAGCCTTTCTCTAGCGTGAGGCACTGGACAACGCGCCTGATGGTTTTATTAAAAACAACGAAACTCGGTTTTCAGACGGCCTGACAACGACAACAGGCCGTCTGAAAGGAATGGTGCGTAGATTTGTTACAAACTAAGGAGATTATAGCGGAAAGATTCAAAAAAAGGATATATTTTTCTTTATAAAACATTCAATTAACAATTAAACCATTCATCATCTTATCGGCATTTTCAATTTATACCACCAAGCCAAAAATGAACAAATATCGACAAAATATCAGAGAGTTAATCAACCAATAGTTTGATTCTCATTTAATTTGTTTTATGTAAAATCCAAATCCCCATATGCTCAACAACACATTTTCCTGATTCTTCGTAATTAAATTTCTCAGATGGTACGCAAGAAATTTCCCAATTGCCTTGAGGCAGGTTAAATAACTGACGACTACGTTTGGCATTGACCAACAGCAGCCATTCATCATCCAAAACAACCTGAATCGCCTTGCTGCCCCTGTTGTGCCAACAATATTCGGTCATCGGGCTGCTATCGGCATTGAGCCATTGCACACGCTCTTTTTCCCACCAGCAATCATCTGTCAGCAACTTGATTCGGCTGCGTACGCGTATCAGCTCTTGAGTGTAATTTTGTAACTCATGAGGCTCATTTTGCCAATCCAACCATGTAATCGGATTATCTTGGCAGTAGCTGTTGTTGTTGCCTTGCTGACTGTTGCCAAACTCATCGCCCGCCAAAAGCATGGGCGTACCGTTGGATAAAAACAAGGAGGCAAGCAGCGCTTTGGAAGTGTATTCGCGGTTGAGCAAAACTTCTTCATCATCGGTTTCGCCTTCTACGCCGTGGTTGTAGCTGATGTTTTCATTATGCCCGTCGCGGTTGTTTTCGCCGTTGGCTTCGTTGTGTTTTTCGTTATAGCTGACCAAATCGCGCAGAGTGAAGCCGTCGTGTGCAGTGATGAAGTTGATGCTGGCAGACGGGTGACGGCCGCTGTGGTTGAAAATATCGGACGACCCGGCCAAGCGTTCGGCAAATGCGCCCAAATTGCCGCTTTCCCATGACCAAAACGCGCGCATATCATCGCGGAAACGGCCGTTCCATTCGGCAAAAGGTTGCGGGAAATTGCCCAAGTGATAGCCGCCCTCGCCGATGTCCCATGCTTCGACAATCAGTTTCAAACCGGCCAAAACCGGGTCTTGATACAAGACTTGGAAAAAACGGCCGTACGATTGGAAATCGGGTTCGCGTCCCAATACGGTTCCCAAATCGAAACGGAAGCCGTCAATATGAAACTCTTCAGCCCAATAGCGCAGGCTATCTGCCGCCCAACGGGTAACGTCGCGCCGGACAATATTGAGCGTATTGCCGCAACCCGACCAGTTTTCATAATTGCCGTAAGGGGTGTGCCAATACCATAAGGTGTTGTCGATACCGCGCTGACACAGCATCGGGCCTTTGTCATCCTGTTCTGCCGTGTGGTTGTACACGACATCCAAAATCACTTCCAAACCTGCCTGATGCAGGGCTTTGACCGCTTGTTTAAACTCCGCCGCCGCACGCTCGGGATTGTCGGCATAAGACGGCTCGACGGCAAAATGAGAATAAGTGTTGTAGCCCCAATAATTGCTCAAGCCCATCTGCTGAAGATGGTATTCGTCCAGATGATAATGAATCGGCAGCAGCTCGACCGTTGTTACCCCCAACTCTTGCAAATAGGCTAAAACCCGTTTATCGCACAAGGCCTTATAAGTGCCTGCATATTTCAAATCGGGGAATTGCTTGGTCAACCCTTTGACATGGGCTTCATAAATAACAGTTTTGCCCCACGGTATTTCCGGACGGCAATCTTTGGCCCAATTGAATCGGCTGCGTCCGACCACGACGCTTTTCGGTGCAACGGTGGCATTGTCGCGCTCATCTTCCGGCCTGAACCATGCCATTTCTTCGGCGGTACGGTAGCTTGGTTTGCCGTCAATTTTTTTGGAATACGGATCAATCAGCAATTTGTTGGGATTAAAACATGAGCCGTATTCTGCGTTTTCGCGTCCATACACACGAAAACCGTATCGCTGCCCTGCCTTAACGTCCGGCACAAATCCGTAAAATACCGAACCGCGCCGCGAAGGCATCTCCAAACGGGTTTCTTTATCCTTATCAAACAGACACAATTCGACCTTTTCGGCATTGATGGAAAACAAGGTGAAATTCGCGCCCTTGCTCGTCAGGGTCGCACCCATGGGATAAGGCTTGCCTTCCTCGATATGCCATGATTTGGCAGTCATAGAATGATTCCTTGGTATGTATTTGGTTTCGTGTCCAATATAAGGCCGTCTGAAAATCTTTCAGACGGCCTTGAGTCATATTGATATCACTATCTTTTAATTTTCAGCTGATGAGGCAGGCATGATGCCCACCCTCAAAGTTGATTTACGCTTCTTCTTTGACTGCCGCCTGATACAGGTAAACGGTTGCCAACGGCGGTACGGTAACAGACAGGGAATTTGGTTTGCCATGCGACCAAACTTCTTCTGTCTCCACCGTTGTGCCGGCAGAAACGCCGCTACCTTTGTAATGCAGGTCGTCTGAATTGAGGATTTCGCGGTATTCGCCGGCAGAGTTCACGCCGAAACGGTAGCCTTCGCGTACTACTGGCGTGAAGTTGCTGATGACGATAACGCGGTTGCCTTCGCAGTCGCGTCGCTCGAAGACGAATACGGAATTGTCGCCGTCATCAGCAACCAGCCACTCAAAGCCTTCAGGCCATTGGTCTAATTGGTAAAGCGGCGCAGTGTCTTTATAGACATGGTTCAACTCGCGCACAAAGTCTTGCACGCCTTTGTGCCAGCCGCCCTCTTGCTCCAGCAGGAACCAATCCAGTCCTTCGTTGTAGTTCCACTCGCGACCTTGTGCAAACTCGCTGCCCATAAACAAAAGTTTTTTGCCGGGGAAGCCGTACATAAAGCCGTAGTAGGCGCGCAGGTTGGCAAATTGTTGCCAGCAGTCGCCGGGCATCCGTCCGAGCAGCGAGCGTTTGCCGTGCACGACTTCATCGTGTGAAAGTGGCAGGACGAAGTTTTCGCTGTACTGGTACATCATGCCGAAGGTCATTTTGTTGTGGTGATATTTGCGGTTGATGGGGTCTTCCATCATGTAACGCAAGGTATCGTTCATCCAGCCCATATTCCATTTGAAGCTGAAGTTCAAACCTTCTTGACGGGTTACATTGGCGAATGAAGTAGACTCTTCAGCAATTTCAGTCGCAGCCGGAACTTCCTCTTTCAACATGGTGTTGGTATCGCGCAGGAAAGCGATGGCTTCAAGGTTTTCATGGCCGCCGTATTGGTTCGGAATCCACTCGCCATCTTTGCGCGAATAGTTGCGGTAAATCATCGAAGCCACCGCGTCAACGCGGATACCGTCAAAGCCAAAACGTTCTATCCAATACAAAGCATTGCCTTGCAGGAAGTTTTTCACTTCGTTTCTGCCGAAGTTGTAAATCAAAGTGTTCCAGTCTTGATGATAGCCTTCGCGCGGATCGGCGTGTTCATACAGCGCGGTGCCGTCGAATTTGGCAAGCCCGTGGTCATCGGTTGGGAAGTGTCCGACCACCCAGTCGAGGATAACGCTGATACCCTCGTCGTGCGCGGCTTTAATCAGGGCGCGCAATTCTTCCGGAGAACCGAAACGGCTGGTCGGCGCATACAAACCGGTTGCCTGATAGCCCCATGAGCCGTCAAACGGATATTCGGAAACAGGCAGAAATTCAATATGGGTAAAGCCCATGTCTTTGACGTATGCGACCAATTCTTTGGCCAACTCTTCATAAGTCAGCCAAAAATTGTTTTCCGGATTACGCTTCCACGAACCCAAATGCACTTCATAAATGCTGATGGGCGCATCAATGGCGTTGGCACGGGCGCGGAAGGCCGGTTCTTCCACTTCGTCAGGCAAACCGCGCACGATAGATGCCGTGGTTGGACGCAGTTCCGCACCGAAAGCATACGGGTCGGCTTTTTCACGTACATTACCGTTGGCATCGCGGATTTCAAATTTGTATAAGGCATTGAGTTTGACAGCAGGGATGAAGATGTCCCAAATGCCGTTGTCGCAGTGGAAACGCATCACATGACGGCGGCCGTCCCAGTTGTTGAACTCACCGATGACGGAAACGCGTTGCGCATTTGGCGCCCAGACGACAAAGCGTACGCCCTTCACACCGTCCAACTCAGCAAAATGCGCGCCTAAAGTCTCATAAGGACGCAGGTGTTTGCCTTCGGCCAACAGCCAGGAATCCATGTCTTGCAACGCGGAGCTGAAATGATAAGGGTCTTCTTCAATCACAGGCTCGGAGTCTTCGGTATAACGGATACTCAAAGCGTAATCGGGCGCATCATCGGGCAAAACAGCCACAAAGAAACCGCGTTCATCAACTTTTTCAGACGGCACGATGAGTTCGCCGCTGCGGCGGTTCACAATATCCACGCTTACTGCGCCGGGAATCAAAACGCGCACCACTTCATCGCCCTCTGCAAGGCGGTGTCGTCCCAGATAAGCGAACAAGTCGCTGTGGGTGGCAAGAAACAGGCTTTCGACCGTATCGCGCTCGATTTGGTCAAGTTCATGATAAGCCTTGATTTGGCTGTTTTTTTTCATGCGTACCTCGTCAATAATGGCAAGTTGGCCGCCCATGAGGCGGTGTTGTAGGAAATCTTCCAAAGAAACCGGCATTTTTTGCGCCCAGTTCGGATAGCCGTCCGTTACGCCGGGGACATTCAAATTGTCAATGACGCCCAGCAGGTTTTCCAGTTGCACGGCGTAAAGCTTGCTGCGGCTCAATGCACCGTATTTGTGCAAAGCCGCCAGCAAGGTTTCATTGGCTTTTGCCGGCATTTGTACGTCCGCACTCAGACAGCCGGTATATTTCAATTTGTCCAGTAAATCGGCTTTATCGTGTTCGCGCTCGTCCAAGGCCGTCTGAAAAGCGGCTGCATCAGGCAAAGTACCGAGTTTGAACATCGTATCCAAATCTTTGCCTATCCAATAACCTGCCAAGGGCGCGACATCATGGGTGCTGATAACTGTAATCGCCTGCTCGGGGTATTCTTCAGGCAATTGGAAACCGTTCCAGCCCTTGCTGAAATACATCACTTTGTAGGAGAACACTTGATAGCGGTTGAGCAGATAACGCGCTTGATCGGGTACCGTTCCCAAATCCTCGCCGATAATGACGCAACGGTTGCGCTGGCTTTCCAATGCCAATATGGCAAAAGTCACTTCGGCGTCGTAATGCACATATGCGCCGAAATCCGCTGTTTTATCGTTTAAAACCCACCACAAACGACACAATGCCATCACATGGTCAATCCGCAATACTCCATACAGGCGCATGTTTTCGCGCAACAAATGGGCAAACTTCTCATAGCCCGTATGCTTCAACATCGACGGATTAAGCGGCGGCAAATCCCAATTCTGCCCTGTCGGCCCTAAAGGATCGGGCGGCGCACCGACCGATACGTCCATACAATAATCTTGACGGTTTAACCAAGTATCCGCACTGCCGCGCGCCACGCCGACCGCTAAATCGCCGTAAATGCCGAGTTTGACACCGTATTCGGCAGCGGCTTGGTTGACTTCTTGCAATTGCTCCGCACAAAGCCATTGCAGCCACATATAAAAACGGATTTCACGTTCATGGCTGCGCGCGAATTTTTCTACTGCTTCGCCATCAGGTTGATGAAATTCAGACGGCCACGACTGCCAGCCCACTTGTCCGGGACGGCTGTAATACTGGTCCAAAGCCTCAAACAAACCGAAGCCCTGTAAGGCTTTGCCTTTTTCCATCACAAACGATTCAAATGCAGCGCGCTCATTTTCCGCGGCTTCACAAGTATCTTGTTCAAATGCATTAAACGCCATTTGCAGCGCATCACGCTTGCATGCCCAAACCGCCGTATAAGTCACTGTTTCCGTAACACGCAAAGCGGCAATGCGCTGACGGATTTTCGGTTGTGCCAGCCAGTTTTTCAGTTGCTCGTTATAAGTAAATGCGCCCACTTTCTTAATATCTAAATAAATCGGATTGAGCCATTCGCGCGAAGAAGGGCTATACGGGCTGGCAAAGGCAGGCTTACTGGTAAACAAGGCGTGCAAAGGGTTGATACCAACAAAATCCAGCTTTTTATCCGCCGCGTATTTCATCAGGTTCAGCAAATCGGTAAAGTCGCCTATGCCCCAGTTGCGCTTGGAACGCAGGCTGTACAAATGCATGGTCAAACCATTCATCCGACCGCCATTGGCAAGCAGTTTGGGTTGGTAAACCGATTCAGGAGCAACAATCAGGCGTACAAGGTGACATTTGCCGCCGGTCTCAGCCGACAAAGTGTAATAACCACAAGCCAGTTGGGGCAGCTTAATCCAAAGCGTATCGTTGTCGCCCGGATATAAAGTCAAGGTCTGGCACTCATCCGCCTCATCAATCAATACGACCGCTTCCGCACCATGAAATTCAGACGGCATCTGTAAAGATTCTTCGCCGTTTTCATGCGCGACCATCGTATTCAGATAAAGGCCGTCTGAATCCGGTTTGCTTTTATCCAAAACAGCAACGATCGATTCCAAAACTTCAGGTTTGGTCGCATGATATGTCCCGTTGATGTCGTGGTAGCCTAAATCAATACCGGTCTCTACAGCCTGCTGCTCCAATGTCTCACTCATTGCATTCTGCCTGTTTTACCAATATCTGAATCTTAATACAGATTTTGTCGCACCGTTACATGTAATTCATTGTAGTCTCTAACAAAATCCATATTTCCCTGTTTGATTTGACCTGCGCCAAAATTTCCTATTTATCTGTCTTGTAAAAACTTAAAGGCCGTCTGAAAAGGAAGGTTTCATTCCTTTTCAGACGGCCTTTATCATGCTTCAAGCCTGATTAGTGGTGATGATGACCGTGCGGGCCATGTACGTGACCGTGGGCAATTTCTTCCTCAGTCGCATCGCGTACATCTTCAACGGTCGCTTTGAACAATACTTTCATACCGGCCAAAGGATGGTTGCCGTCTACTACGGCTTTACCGTCGGCAACATCGGTTACACGATAAATCAATACATCTCCTGTTTCCGGATCATCGGCTTCAAACATCATGCCGACTTCAACTTCAACAGGGAACACACTTACATCTTCAATGCGCACCAACTCAGGATCTTGCTCGCCGAAAGCATCATCAGGCGACAAAGCCACTTCAACGGTATCGCCTACATTTTTGCCGTGCAACGCTTCTTCCACCAAAGGGAAAATACCGTCATAACCGCCATGCAGGTAAGCAATCGGCTCTTCGGTTTTGTCCAGCAGCTGGTTGTTTGCATCGTACATTTCATAATGCAGGGAAACTACGGAATTTTTAACAATAGACATCATGCCGTCCTTAATCAATATTTAAAAGTTACGCTACGGTTATTCTATCATAGTCGCAACCAAACAATCGGCTTGCTTTAATAAATACCTTGTGCAAATACGATAAAAAGATAAAAGCCTATATAAAAAAGCAAAATCAAATGATTTCAATACGCAGAAGTTGCTTTTTCACAACACAAAGTGATTAAATTACAAAAAACTTCCCCAAAGCAAAAACATTCCGAACCCTTAAAACCAATAACAAATAAAAATATACAACCCATTGAATACAATACATTTTTAAAATCTTCATTAATAATGAATATTTTCAGATGATTTTTCGCGCGCCAATATGATTTACATTATTTTCACTATTTTCGTATTGATTTTAGCCGGCAAACGGTTACGCAACGTTGCATTGACCTATCCCGTGGGGCATAATATTGAAAAATTCAGCAATGAATTTCTACTGTATAGGCCGTTTGACGGCTATTTTTAGTTTAAATCGATTTAAAAAAGGTTCTTAAAAATGAAAAAATCTCTGTTTGCTGCTGCTTTGTTGTCTTTAGCTTTGGCCGCTTGTGGCGGTGCTGATAAAGCTGCTGAAACTGCTGCTTCTGCTGCTTCTGAAGCCGCTGCATCTGCTACTGAAGCTGCTGCATCTGCTACTGAAGCTGCCGCTTCTGCTGCTACCGAAGCTACTGAAGCTGCTGCTTCTGCTGCTACCGAAGCTACTGAAGCTGCTGCTTCTGCTACTGAAGCTGCTGCTTCTGAAGCTGCTAAATAATATTCTTTTGAATATAAGAAAAGCAGGATACCATTGCGTATCCTGCTTTTTTACATTCCTCACACTCCCCTTCCCGACTTTTTCGCCTGACTGCCATGCACCTTCACGACCGTTTTACTGAGTTTCTTTCCGCCTCTGAAATCATCGAAGCCACTCCGGCCTTGTTAAACGACCAACGCCGCCGCTTTGTTTCTTCGCCGGATATTGTCTTACAGCCGAACTCTGTCGAGAGCGTGCAGAAAATCATGCGTTTCTGTTTTGAAAACCGCATCTGTGTAACCCCGCAAGGCGGCAATACAGGATTATGCGGCGCAACGGTAACCACTGAGGGCGTACTGCTCAACCTCTCCAAGCTCAACCGCATCCGCGATATCAACCTTGCCGACAACAGCATGACGGTTGAAGCTGGCGTAATTTTGCAGAATGCTCAAAAGGCAGCAGCCGAAGCCGGTCGACTGTTTCCGCTCAGCCTTGCCAGCGAAGGCTCTTGCCAAATCGGCGGCAATATCGCCTGTAATGCCGGCGGTTTGAATGTCTTGCGTTATGGCAGCATGCGTGATTTGGTATTGGGTTTGGAAGTCGTTTTACCAAACGGCGAACTGGTTTCCCACCTTCAGCCCCTACACAAAAACACGACCGGCTACGATTTGCGCCATCTTTTTATCGGCAGCGAAGGAACATTGGGCATCATTACCGCCGCCACACTCAAACTCTTTGCCCAGCCCAAAACCAAAGCGACCGCATGGGTAGGTTTAGACGATATTGAATCCGCCGTCTCGCTTTTAACTGCGGTGCAAGGCCATTTTGCCGAACGCTTGACCAGCTTCGAGCTGATCAGCCGCTTTGCCCTCGATTTATCTTCAGAATTCAGCCAACTCAAAAAGCCTGCCGACGCGGAATGGCATATTTTGATTGAACTCGCAGATTCCGTTCCCGATGCCGGACTGGATGAAAAGCTTGCTGAATTTCTCTATCAAAACGGATGGGAAAACAGTATCTTGGCGCAATCCGAGCAAGAGCGCTCCGACTTATGGATCTTGCGTGAAAATATTTCCGCTTCCCAACGCAAACTCGGCACCAGCATCAAACACGACATTGCCGTCCCTATCGCCCAAGTGGCCGCCTTTGTCCGCCAATGCGCCCCTACCTTGGAAACCCGTTTCCCCGGCATACAAATTGTCTGCTTCGGACATTTAGGCGACGGCAGCCTGCATTACAATACATTCCTGCCCAACGTATTGAGCAACGAAGCCTACCAATACGAAGACGCCGTCAATACCATCGTTTATGAAAACATCCTTGCCTGCCACGGTACGATTGCCGCCGAACACGGCGTAGGCATCATCAAAAAACATTGGCTGCCCCGTGTACGTACGCAGGCCGAACTCGTTCTGATGCATGCCATCAAAAATCAGCTTGACCCTTATAGCATTATGAATCCGGACAAACTCCTGCCTTCTTTGGATTAACCAATACAAAAGGCCGTCTGAAACATTTCAGACGGCCTTTTATCTTATCCAAACTATTTCAATGCCGTTTTCCAATCCAATCCGCCCAACGACGGTACCTGTATCACTTCATTGGTATCCAAATTGACCGCTGTCAGCTCTCCGCCCCACAACGCGCCGGTATCCAAAGCGATAACCTGATCGGTATTAACGTAGCCCAATGACGACCAATGTCCGAACACGGTAATATAATCCAAATTCTGCCTATCGGGTGCTTTAAACCAAGGGCGCAGGTAAAGCGGCATTTTTTTCAAAGTGGATTTATATTCGTAATCCAATTCGCCTTTGTACGTCAGTGCACGCATACGGGTAAAGACGTTGATAATCATGCGTAGGCGCTCGTAGCCTGTCAAATCGTCCGTCCACTCGGTCGGCTTGTTGCCGTACATTTTGCCAAAAAATTTCCTGTACTTTTTACCTTGCAATTCATCCTCAGCTTCACGGGCAAGGCTTTCGGCTTTATTAACAGACCATTGCGGCAAAATACCAGCATGCACCATCACATGCCTGTCGCCGCGTACCAAAAGCGGTTGATGACGCAGCCAGTCAAGCATGGCATGACTATCGGGATGGGTCAAAATCGGCTCAACCGTATCACTACGCTTGAGCGTTCCTTCACCGCAACCGACTGCCAAAAGATGTAAATCATGATTACCCAAAACCATTTGCACGCTGCTGTCATGCTCTTTGGCAAATCTCAGGGTTTCCAAGGACTTCGGGCCGCGATTAACAATATCGCCGACCAGCCAAAGGGTGTCCGTACCATGATTAAAGCCGATTTTGGCAAGCAACAAAGTCAGCTCGTCAAAACAGCCTTGAATGTCTCCGATTGCGTAATGTGCCATTATTATTGTTTTCCGTTGTTATTCTTTTCAGACGGCCTCAAGACCAGCCCAGGCCGTCTGAAAACATCAATTATGCATTTAAAACCAATACAGCCTCTGCTTCAACCTGAACGCCTTTAGGCAGGCTGGCCACGCCAACCGCCGCGCGCGCAGGGAAAGGTTGTTCGATAAATTCAGCCATCACTTCATTGAACACGGCAAAGTTGGCCAAATCAGTCAAATAAGCATTGAGTTTGACGATATCGTTTAAAGAACCGCCGGCTGCTTCGGCTACGGCTCGCAGGTTTTTAAATACTTGCACTGCTTCGGCGCGGAAGTTGCCATCGCCGACCACGGTCATCGTAGCCGGATCCAAAGGAATCTGACCGCTCATATAAACCGTATCGCCTGCGCGGACTGCTTGGCTGTATGCGCCAATCGCGGCAGGGGCTTTGTCGGTATGGATAATGGTTTTAGACATGATATTCTCCTCAAATAGAAATGTCAGAATCAGGTGGAAGCTTCGAATTTTACTTTCAACAGAAATACGTTTCAATAAAAGCATTCAATTAATGCGTTTATCCCGTCTTGTTCTTCCCCGATTTTAAACCTACAATCCCACACATTATTCATTTCAAAGCCGAAATTATCATGTTTTTTGTCTTATCCCCAGCCAAAAACCTCAACGAAAAAGACTCCTCACCCGTCAGCAGCTTTACCCTGCCCGACCTTCTGCCCGAAGCAGAAATCCTGATGCAGGAGTTGCGCCAGCTTGCCCCCCAACAAATCGCCGAGCTGATGCATGTTTCCGATAAAATCGCCCTGCTCAATGCCGAACGCAATGCCGCATGGCACACGCCGTTTACGCCTGAAAACGCCAAACAAGCCGTATTTATGTTCAACGGCGACGTCTATGAAGGCATCGCCGCCGATACGCTCAAACCGGAACAAATCGACTACCTGCAACAACACGTCCGCCTGCTCTCCGGCCTATACGGCGTACTGCGCCCACTCGACTTGATGCAGCCCTACCGCTTGGAAATGGGCACAGCCTTTGCCAACACACGCGGCAAAAACCTCTACGAATTTTGGGGCGACAAAATTACCGACCTGCTCAACCAAACACTGAAGCAGGCCGGCAGCGACGTTTTAATCAACCTCGCCTCACAAGAATATTTTAAATCCGTCAACACCAAAAAACTCAACGCACGCCTGATTACGCCGATTTTTAAAGACGAGAAAAACGGCAAATACAAAATCATCAGCTTCTACGCCAAGCGTGCGCGCGGTTTGATGGTGCGCTACGCGGCAGAACACAGCATTACCGAGCCTGAAATGCTCAAAAATTTCGACTACGAGGGCTATTCATTCAATGAAGCAGCTTCAAACGAAGCCGAATGGGTATTCATGCGTGAAAAACAATCCAAATAAAAACAAAATACTAGATATTTTCCCTAAAATACCACTTGGCAAAGGCCGTAAGTTCCATTAATATTACGGCTTCAAGAATGGAAGCGTGGCAGAGCGGTTTAATGCAACGGTCTTGAAAACCGTCGAGGGTTGATAGCCCTCCGTGAGTTCGAATCTCACCGCTTCCGCCATTCTTGATAAGGATATAAAGACTTGATTGATTCAAGTCTTTTTTTATTTTTGTCCTTTTGAAATTTAAGTTTATTTTGACAGGTCAACATTATCGATAAACCAAAGGCCGTCTGAAAATTTCTTTTCAGACGGCCTTTTCCTTTTCTACAAATCAAATGCGGCGTTAATCAAACGTTTGGTGTAATCGTTTTGCGGATGGTGGAAAATCTGATCCGCGCTGCCGTACTCAACCATTTCGCCCTGCTTCATCACAATTACATTGTCGCTGACAGCGCGCACGACAGACAAATCATGACTAATGAACATATAAGTCAGGCCGTATTTCTTTTGCAAATCGCGCAAAAGTTCGACTACTTTGGATTGCACGGAGCGGTCAAGTGCAGAAGTCGGCTCATCCAAAAGGATGAATTTAGGGCGCAGGATAACGGCGCGTGCAATGGCGATACGCTGACGCTGGCCGCCGGAGAACTCATGCGGATAACGGTTGAGCGCGTCAAGCGGCAGGGACACTTCCTTCATGACTTCCAAAACGCGCTGGATACGTTCTTTTTTGGTCATTTCAGGATGATGAACCGTCAAACCTTCGCCAATAATTTCTCCAACGGTCAAACGCGGAGAAAGCGAACCGAACGGATCTTGGAACACAATTTGCCGTTGCGATTTCAGACGGCGTGCTTCTTCGGCGGTATAGTTTTTCAGGTCTTTGCCTTCAAAGGAGATATGGCCGGTATAAGGCAGCATCTGCATGACGGCTTTGCCCAGCGTAGATTTGCCGGAACCGGACTCGCCGACGACGCCCAATGTTTCGCCTTCTTTAATTTTGAGGCTGATGCCTTTGACGGCGTCAAAAGTTTTGAGCGGCTTGCCGAAAAAGTTTTGCTTCAATACGAAAGAAACATTGACATTATCGGCATCGATTAACACTCCGGCGCTGGTTTCTTCCGGCTCTTTCATGCCCTTGGGAATGGCATTGATGAGTTCGGTGGTATATTCGTGTTTCGGATGGGCAAATACTTCTTTGATTTTGCCGCGCTCGACAATTTCGCCGTTACGCATGACGCAGACGGTTTTGGAATAGTGTTCCGCCAAACCCAAATCGTGGGTAATGAAGATAATCGCCATGCCCATTTGCTGTTGCAAATCGTGGAGCAAATCAAGAATCTCGGCTTGAATGGTCACATCCAAAGCCGTGGTCGGTTCGTCGGCAATCAGCAAGTCAGGTTCATTGATGAGCGCCATGGCAATCATGATGCGTTGCAGCTGACCACCGGAAAACTCATGCGGATACTGCTTCATGCGGCGTTCGGCTTCTTTAATGCCCACACGTTCCAACAATGCCAATGCTTTCTGCCCTGCTTCTTTTTTGCCAAGCTTTTTATTGTGCACACGTGCCGCTTCAATCAGTTGCATACCGATACGCATAAACGGATTGAGCGAGGTCATCGGCTCTTGGAAAATCACGCTGATGCGGTTGCCGCGCAAATCACGCAGGGTTTTCTCATCAGCATCCAAAATGGAAATGCCGTCAAAAGTAATGCGCGAATCTTTGCTGTATCGGGCAAATTTCTCAGGTAGCAGGCGCATAACGGACATAGATGTTACAGACTTGCCCGAACCGGACTCGCCGACCAAAGCCAATGTTTCGCCCTCTGCCACTTTAAAGCTGACATTACGCACGGCGTGCACGTTCTTTTCATGCAATTCAAAATTGATGTCCAGATTTTCTACAACCAGTAACTGTTTTGTCATTTTGATTATCCTTTTGGTTGTGGTTTAGCGGTCTTTCGGGTCGAGCGCATCGCGCAGGCCGTCGCCGATAAAGTTGAAACAGAACAAGGTGGTTACCAAGAAGAAACTTGGCACGAGCAGCTGCCAAGGTGCGGCTTCCATCGAAATCGCGCCTTCTTGCAACATCGAACCCCAACTGGTCATCGGCTCTTGCACGCCCAAGCCCAAGAAGCTCAAGAAGGATTCAAACATAATCATGCCCGGCACCAACAAAGAGGCATACACCATCACCACGCCCAAAACATTCGGAATAATGTGGCGCGTTACGATTTTACGTTTTGCCACGCCGCTCACACGCGCCGCTTCGACAAACTCTTTATGCTTCAAGCTCAAGGTTTGGCCGCGCACAATACGTGCCACGTCCAGCCAAGACACTAAACCCACGGCGGCAAAAATCAAAAGCAGATTACGGCCGAAGAACGTGGTCAGCAGAATCACGAAAAACATAAACGGAAATGCGTTCAAAATTTCCAAAAAGCGCATCATCAGCGAATCGAGCTTACCGCCGATAAAGCCGGCAATCGCGCCATAAAGCGTACCGATGACAACGGCCACCAATGCGCCGGCCACACCGACCAGCAAGGAAATACGTCCGCCGGTTGCCGCACGCGACAGCAAATCGCGGCCGAGCAAATCCGTACCCAGATAGTGATGGGTAGAAAAGGACGGCGGAATCTGCATATTGTCCCAGTCGGTGAAGTCGTAGGTGTAGCGGACAATCCATGGCGCCACAATCACAAAAATGCTGATCAGCAACAGGATGATAATGCTGTACACCGCCGCTTTGTTCTGTTTAAAACGCCGCCATGCGTCGCTCCACAGGCTTTTGCCGTGTACTTGGGCGTATTCTGCTGCCTCTGCGAGGGCCTGAGTCTGCTTCTTTTTGAATAACATAATATTCTCTCTCGCTTTTTATTCTTTCTTCAGGCCGTCTGAACGTTTCAGACGGCCTTTGCGCAAATGGGATTAATAACGGATTTTCGGGTCAATAATGGCATACAGAATATCGAGGATGGCGTTGAACAAAATGGTCATGATGCCGACCAAAATCGTCAAACCCAAAATCATGCCGTAGTCGCGGTTGAGCGCGCCGTTGACAAATAATTGTCCGACGCCGGGAATACCGAACACGTTTTCAATCACAATGGAGCCGGTAATGATGCCGACGAATGCCGGGCCTAAGAAAGAAACAATCGGCAGCATGGCGGGACGCAGCGCATGGCGCAGGATGATGCGGCTCATAGGCAGGCCTTTGGCGCGTGCCGTGCGGATAAAGGGGCTGTTCAATACTTCAATCATCGCGCCGCGCGTAATCCGCGCGATACTGGATACATAACCGATGGACAAAGTAACGACGGGCAAAATCAAGTTCATCAGTGCGCCATCGTTCCAACCGCCCGCAGGCAGCCATTGCAGTCTGACGGCAAACACCAGCACCAATACCGGCGCCATCACAAAGCTGGGAACGACGATACCGGTCATCGCACCGCTCATCAGCGCATAATCCAGCCAGCTGTTTTGTTTTAAGGCAGCGATAATGCCGATAAACATGCCGAAGATAGCGGCAATCAAAAAGGCGTAGAAGCCGAGTTCTGCCGATACCGGCAGGGATTGGGCAAGCAACTCATTAACGCTGAAATCTTTATATTTGAACGACGGTCCTAAATCCCCCTGCGCCAACTGCTTGAGGTAGTGGAAATATTGGAGGTACATCGGATCATTGAGGTGATATTTGGCTTCAATGTTGGCCATGACCGCAGGCGGCAAATTGCGCTCACCTGTGAACGGGCTACCCGGTGCAAGCCGCATCAGGAAAAAAGATACGGTAATCAACACCAGCATGGTCGGGATGGAAGCACATATCCGTTTGATGATGAATTTCAACATAATCAGGCTGTCCTGTCTGAACATACCGGACTCGTGAAAACAAGCTGACCTGAAGCGGAAATCGGATGAATGGCAGCAGGCATCTGTAACGTCGCCGCGCCGGTTTCTCTCTCTATTCCGACCGGGTTATTGTTTTTATTCGGAGTCGGGTAAGGTTTTTTAGTTTTTAGATAATTGTTGTTATAAGGCCGTCTGAAACTTTGTATCCGCCGTTTCAGACGGCCTTTCACGTTAACGCGCCAAAGGTTTGGTGCGTTCAATCAGCCATGCTTTGGCCGCGCCTTCTGTCAAAGGCTCAAGACGGCGGCGTACTTCAGCGTGATATTGGTTCAGCCATTCGATTTCGCTACCGGTCATCAGTTTGGTATCGATGAGGCGCGTATCGATTGGGCAGAGGGTAACGGTTTCAAAATACAGGAATTTGCCGAACTCGGTTTCCTCTGGGTTTTCAACCGGACGGTTGATTACCAGACTTTCGATACGGATACCCCATTTGCCCGGACGGTAAAGACCCGGCTCGTTAGAAGTCAGCATGCCTGACTTCATCCCGTGATGCGGTTGCGGCACGGCAGCAACGGCAATGCTTTGCGGACCTTCATGCACATTGAGGAAATAGCCCACGCCATGGCCTGTACCGTGACCGTAATCGCATTGCGCCTGCCAGAGCGATTTGCGGCAGATGGCATCAATCATCGGGCCTTTGATGTTTTCAGGGAAAATGGTCTCCGCCAGAGAAATATGCGCCTTCAACACCAAAGTGTAATCGCGCTTCATGGCCGCACTCGGATTGCCGACAGGCACCACGCGCGTGATGTCGGTCGTACCGCCCCAGTATTGGCCGCCGGAATCAATCAGCAGCATACCGTCGCCTTTGATTTTGCTGTTGTTTTCCGGCGTCGCGCTGTAATGAGGCAAGGCGGCATTGGCATTGTAGCCGGCAATGGTGTCGAAACTTGGCGAAATAAAGCCGGGACGTTGACTGCGGTATTTATAGAGCATGCCGTCGATGTCCAGCTCGCTCAATTCGCCGCCGTCTGCCAAGATTTGTTCAAACTCGGCAAAGAAGCCGCACAATGCCGCGCCGTCTTCCGCCATGGTATTGCGGATATGGGCGATGTCGGCATCGGATTTAACAGATTTGAAGAATGTGCTTGGGTGAATGGCTTCAATCAAACGGACGTCTTCAGGCAGGCGGCGCAAAGTACCGACAGCAGTTTTGTTCGGATCAATCAGCAATGCGCCGTTAACGCCTGCCAAATAGTCCGCCGCTTGCGCATAAGGCAATACTTCAAAACCTGCCGCTTTCAAAGCTTCGGCAGATTCGGCTTTCAGACGGCCTGCATCGGTAAACAATACGGCTTTGTCTTGGCTGATAAACAGATGGGACAAGAACACGGGGTTGAACGGTACATCATCGCCGCGCAGATTGGTAATCCAAGCGATGTCGTCCAAAGAAGAAACCAAATGCGCCTCTGCGCCCTGCTCTTTCATGGCCGCACGGATACGGGCCAGTTTTTCGGCCGCCGTTTCGGAAACATAGTCGGGATGGTGGACGTAGATTTCCGGAGTCGGCAATGCAGGACGGTCGTCCCACACTTCGTCCAACAAGGTTTCAGGATATTCGAGGCGGATGTTTTTGGCGGCAAGTGCCTGTTTCAAACCGCGCTCGCCGCTGAGTGCGAACATATCGGCAGGCGCACCGACCACTGCACCCTCGGGCAGATTTTGTGCCAACCACTCGGTATAAGGCGCATCAACGCCCATTTTTTGCAGCTCGATGCCGTTTGGCGCAAGCTGTTGGCCTGCCTGTTCCCAATAGCGGCTGTCCGTCCACACGCCTGCTTTATCGGCGGTCACCACCAAAGTGCCGGCCGAACCGGTAAAGCCGGAAAAATCGCGGCGTGCCTGCCAATGCTCGGGCAGGTATTCGGAAAGGTGCGGATCGGCGGAAGGAATGACAAACGCGTCCACACCATGTTTTTTCATGGCTTCGCGCAAAGCGGACAAACGTTGTTGTACAGATTTCATGTGTTATGTCTCCTGTTGTTTCAGACGGCCTCTGTCATTAAGGCCGTCTGAAAACTTGTGCTATCTATAATCAATCTATTTTTTCGGTGCGAACGACCAGCTCTTGACCGTATAGTTCCGCAAAGGGTCTTTGTCGGAATAGCCGATAATATCGGGTTTGACCATACGCACTTCAACCTGATGATACAGCGGAATCAGTGCAGCGTCTTCTTGAAGCTGCTTCTCCGCATCGGCATAGAGCTGGCTGCGCGCTTCCTTGCTGACACCATCTTTCAGCGTATTGTTCATAAATGTATCAAACGCCGCGCTTTTGTAGCGGAATGCATTGTTTGAGTTGTTGGATTTCAAGATATTGAGCATGCCCGCCGGGTCGTTAAAATCAGAACACCAGCCACTGAACGAAACCTTGAAATTGCCTTGCGCGCGCGTATCCAAATAAGTTTTCCATTCCTCGTTGGACAAAGTCGGACGGATAAACGGAATGGCGGCTTTCCACACCGACTGCACGGCAGTAATTTGTTTTTTGGACGCTTCGCTGGTGCTGTACAAAATATCAAACTCAAGCGGATGGTCATCGTTGTAGCCTGCTTCGTTCAACAGTTTGCGTGCGGTTTCGATGCGTTTTTCAGGCGTCCACTCTTTCCACTCAGGATAAACAGGAATCACGCCCTGCATTTGCGGTGGTGTCAATTGGAACGCAGGCGTATCGCCACGACCGCCCACTTTGACGACGATGTCGCGGCGCGTCAGCATATTGAGCGCCTTGCGGACGCGCGGATCGTTAAACGGCGCTGCTTCGTGGTTCGGCTCCAAATACCAGCTACATAAAGAAGTTGTACGTTTCACTTGTCCCGGAAACTCAATATCCGCCACTTTGACCTGATCACTGGGAATACCGTAGGTCACATCAATTTCATTGGCGCGATAACGGTTGTACTCGCCGCTGCCTGACAAGAAAACCGCCTTCGGAATGGCTACTTTGTCTTTATCGTAATAATTGGGATTGCGTTCCATATTAATGTGGCTGTTGACTTTCCAATCCGTTAACAGATAAGCGCCACTGGAAACATAATGACCGGGCTGCGTCCACTTATTGCCGTATTTTTCAACAGTGGCGCGGTGAACCGGAAATGTGAATTGCTGAATCAGCATATCGGGGAAATAAGGCACGGGCGCAATCAGCGTAAATTGCAGGGTCTTCGCGTCCAACGCCTTGACGCCCAATGTCTCAGGCTTGGCTTTGCCGTTTAATATATCTTCCGCATTTTCCACTTGTGCATCGACCAAATAGCTGCCGAAAGGTGCGCCAGTGGCCGGATCGGCAAGACGACGGAAGCTGTATACAAAATCTTCGGCAGTAATCGGATCGCCATTGCTCCATTTAGCATCACGCAGATGGAAGGTCCAAATACGCTCGCCCTCGCTCTCCCATTTTTCCGCCAAAGCAGGAATGGTTTTGCCTTCGGCATCCGTACCGACCAAACCATCCATCAACTGACGGATAATCGCACCAGCCGCCATATCGCCGCTCATCTGAGGATCCAGCGTACCCGGCTCAACGCCGTTGCTGACCACTACACGCTCATAATCGGTACGTTTAAACTCAGGAGCAGGCTTAACATCGCGGCTGCACGCCGACAACGCGAATACGGCAGCCAATGATGCAGCCAACAGCGGATAGGTTTTTCCGGCCATATTTCATTCCTTCTTTTTGGGTATTCTTCTTTTTCAGACGGCCTGATTATTCAAACTACACTCGACTACATTTAGTTAGAATTTTTCCAATGCAGTTAAATCGTCTATTTCAAGTCATGAAAATAGTGTTTTAAACTGCATATTCCATCAGAATAATAATGAGCCATCCAAGATTGTCGGCAAATTAACACAAAAATACGTAACTGAAAACTATTTTTCAATTTATCCTACGATAAGTTACAAATGTATTGATTTTTTATGATTTGTCAAATAAGATTATCCGAACTCTTTCGCCATAAGCAAGAAAAAGACATAAAAAGGAGAATCAAATGAAGAAGTTATCTTACTTTATTGCCACCACCCTCATAGGCTCTTCCATAAGCATCGCCCACGCCGAACCTAAAATGAGCGGTACCATCTACCTCATGACCGAGGTCGAACACAACAATAAAACCGGCGTAACCAATACAACCATTTCCGATAAAAGTTCCAGTCTTTATCTCTCCGATGAAGTACGACTCAACAACGACTTATGGCTGAAATGGCAACTTGGCTCCTTTATTTACTTCGATTCAGACAGCTGGAGCGGCTGGGGCTCTGCCGACTCATACGTCGCACTCAACAGCTACAAAAACCTTGGCACCGTCAAAATGGGCTACATCAGTACACCCATGAACAGCATTTATCTGAACCCGTTCGACACCAACAGCTCGATTTTGGAATTCGGCAAAATTTCTCGCTTCGGCCAACGTCGCGTTTCTATGGCTTATGAGTCTCCTTGGAAAAACGGTTTCCAATTCAAATTCAACGTTTCCCCAGGTTCCAATGCTCCGCGTAACAACAACGGCTGGAAGCCGGATAAAAAACGTGACGGCGACTGGGTCTTCGGCTGGGGCATGGACTACTACCACCCAAGCAACGGCTTTAACGCGCACTACGCTGCCGAATACGCACCCAACGACTCTCCGACCGAAACCAAAGACTTCCAAGCCCATGCATTCATGGCCGGATACAGCAAAGACAAAATCTCCGTCGATGCCGCGTTCCAATACGCCAAAAACACTTGCGACGGCTTCAGCTGCTGGGGGCCATGGGAGGAGGAGAAGAATGGTATAAAAATAAAACACGAAGACAAAGAAATCAACAACACCAAAGAATTTATGGTGTCCGGCTCATACAAAGTAGGCAATTTCAAACCTCAAATCGGCTTCGCCTACGGTAAAAGCTCTATCGGCGAAGACTACAAACACGTCGCCGTCAGCACCGATTACAGCTTCTCCAAACGGACGACCGCCACACTCGGCGCCGGCTGGTTGAAAGAAAACGTCAATCCGAAATACGACGAAGATTTGCCGAAAAAATCTTCTTACGCCGTAGGCATGGTATTCAAACACCGCTATTAATGCCTGACAGATTAAAGGCCGTCTGAAACAATTTGTTCAGACGGCCTTTTCTACATCCTATAATTAAACTTGCAGCCCACCTTAAAAATCATTACATTGCCCACACTCAAGCAACAAAAACGTCATCATGAACGCCCACCGCACCCTCATCATCTCCGTTTTTATCGTCGCCAGCTGCGGCCTCGCTTACGAGCTCATCATCGCTGCGCTCGCAAGCTATCTTTTGGGCGACAGTATTTTGCAGTTTTCCTCCGTCATCGGGCTTTATCTGTTTTCAATGGGTATCGGTGCCCACCTGACCCAATACATCAAAGATAAAGACGTGTTGCACCGCTTTATCGAAATCGAACTTTTGGTCGGCATCATTGGCGGTATTTCCGCGCTGGCATTATTTGTGGCCTTCGGTTTATCCGCCGCCCCGTTCCGCACCCTGCTCTACGCTTTTGTACTGATTGTCGGCATGGTTGTCGGCATGGAAATTCCTTTGGTCATGCGCGTGTTAAACCAAAAAGGGGCGGAATTTAAAGAACTCGTTTCTAAAGTATTGACCTTCGACTACTTGGGCGCACTTGCCGTCTCGTTATTATTTCCGCTCCTGCTCGCCCCCAAACTCGGCATGGCGCGTTCCGCCTTGTTGTTTGGCATCTTCAACGCCGCCGTCGCCTATCTGACCGCCCGCGTATTCAAATCCGAATTACCCCGCTATCACGCCATCCGTACGCGTGCGTTTATCGTATTGACCGCGCTCATTACGCTCTTCGTCTACGCCGACCGTATTTCCTTTAAAGCCGAACAAAGCTATTTCGGCGATCCCGTCGTCTATCAAAGCCATTCTCCCTACCAACGGCTGGTCGTTACACGCTGGAAAGACGACACCCGCCTCTACATCAATGGTAACCTGCAATTCTCCTCACGCGACGAAGCCCGTTACCATGAAGCACTTGTCCTGCCTGCCATGCAGATGGTTCCCAATGCCGAACGCGTCCTGATTCTCGGCGGCGGCGACGGATTAGCGGCACGCGAAGTCTTAAAATATCCGCAGGTCAAAAATGTTACTTTGGTCGATCTCGACCCCGACATGACCGCCACTTTTAAAACCTCTGCCACCTTGAGCGCACTCAACCAAGGCTCGCTGTCCCATCCCAAAATGCACGTTGTCAACGACGATGCCGCTAAATGGCTGGAAGGGTCGTCTGAAAAATTCGACGTTATCATCATCGACCTGCCCGACCCTTCCAATTTCTCGCTGGGCAAACTCTACTCCGTCCCCATGTACCGCCTCGTTGCCCGCCATCTTGAACCGCATGGCAAGATTGTTGTGCAATCCACTTCGCCTTATTTCGCACCCAATGCCTACTGGTCGGTCGTTGCCACCCTCGAAGCGGCCAAGTTGAATACCGCGCCCTATCATGTTTACGTCCCCTCATTTGGCGAATGGGGATTTGTGTTGGCAGGGCTTGACCAAAACTTCCCCATTCCGCAAAAATTCGACGTACCCACCCGCTATCTCAATGCTCAGACCGTCGCCGAAATGTTCCGCTTTCCGCCCGATATGGCAAGGCGCAAGGTGGAAGCAAATTATTTGAACAACCAAATTCTCGTCAGTTATTTTGAAAGCGATTGGAACAATGTGATGCGATAAAATATCTAAAGGCCGTCTGAAACATCTGTCTTCTTTTATCTCCGTTCAGACGGCCTCATCGCCTGTTTACCCTTTTTCACACAGCATTTGCTTGAAAAAATAAGGTTTATCTTTATCTAGATAAAACACAATCGACACTATCCGTTGAATGAAGGAACAAACACTTATGCAGTATTTTGGAATCGGTTTTTTGGTTTTAATCTTTTTGGAAATCATGTCCATCGTCTGGGTTGCCGACTGGATAGGTGGCGGCTGGACGCTGTTTGTGATGGCTCTCAGCTTTATCAGCGGTATCTTTATGCTGCGCCATACCGGCATTTCCGGCCTTTTGCTCGCAGGCGCAGCCGTCCGCAGCGGCCAAAATATTTCCCTCTATCAGATGCTGTGGCCGATTCGCTATACTGCCGCCGCGGTTTTCCTGCTCAGCCCCGGTTTTATTTCAACCGCCGTTGCCCTGCTCTTGCTGATTCCGTTTAAAGGCAACACGGCCGTTTCTTCTACGCAGTCTTTCCAAAGCCGCCAGACTTACAGCTCTGCCAAAGATGATGAAGACATTATCGAAGGTGAATATACGGTTACGCGCACCAGCAAAGCCGACAAGCCGCAAGACTATATCGAACACAAACCCGATTGACGACTTCCTTCATAAAAGGCCGTCTGAAATAAAAATACCTCAAAAGTGTTTCATATTTCAGACGGCCTTAGTCATCTCCAGGCTTTGAAAATGTAAATATCGGTTTGTAATTCGGTTATTCCGCATAAATCATTTAAAATAAGCAGTTATTTTGATTCTAAAAACGACACGGTACCCAATGAACGTTCAACGTCTTTTCCCTCTCTCCCTCAGCTTGATTACCGCCGCTGTTTTATCGGCGTGCGCCACCCAAAACACACCGACTGCTTCGAAAACCGAAACCGTCGTTCAGCCTAAATCTACTTCTATTCCTTCACGCCGCGCCGACAGTGAATCCAAAGTCCTGTCCGATTACAGCCAATACCAAAGCGCCATCGATACCGCCAAACGCGGTGACGATGCTTGGGTACAACAATTTTTATCCCAAGCCAGCGACAGCGCAATGGCTGAAAATGTCCGCAACGAATGGCTGAAAACCTTGGGCGCGCGCGGCCAATGGGATTTGTTCCGTCAAGAATTCGGCAAATTGAACGCCGCCGGCGTCGCACAAGAAGTGCAATGTTATGCCGATTTGAGCAGCGGCAATTACAGCAAAGCCGCCGAGCTGGTTCGCGTTACCGGCAAACTGCCTGCCGGCTGTACCCGCTTGGTTGAAAGCGCGGCAGCTTCAGGCCGTCTGAACGCCAACGATGCATGGCGTCGCGTACGCGGCTTATTGAGCAACAGCCAAACCACAGATGCACGCAACCTCGCCGCCGCATTGGGCAGCCCCTTTGAAGGTGGCGCGCAAGGCGCAACCGAATACAGCCTGTTGAGCGTAATCGGCAAAGATGCACGCAAATCCGCTTCTGCCGCCGCTACCCTGTCCGACATGGAATCAGGCCTCAGCCGCGAACAACGCAGCTTCGCATGGGGCGTATTGGGCCACTACCATGCACAAAGCCAAAATATGCCGACCGCTTTGAGCTACTACGGCCGCGTTTCCGACCGCAAACAACTGACCGACGAACAATTGGAATGGTACGCACGCGCCGCTTTGCGCCTGCAACGTTGGGACGAATTGGCAAGCGTGATTCAGCATATGCCTGAAAAACTGCAAAAAGACCCGACATGGCAATATTGGCTGGGCCGCAGCTTTGCCGCACAAGGCAAAAGCGGCCAAGCCAAAGAAATGTATGAAAAAACCGCCGCCTCCGGCCGCAATTTCTACGCCGTAATGGCAGGTGAAGAATTGGGTCGCCGCATCAATACGCGCAACAACGTTTCCGATGCTGATGCCAGAGACGTCCGCCGCATGAGCGAGGACGGTGCCATCAAACGCGCATTGGTTCTGTTTAAAAACAGCCAAAGCAACGGTGACTCCAAAATGCGCCGTCAGGCACAGGCGGAATGGCGTTTTGCCACTCGCGACTTCAACGAAGACAACCTGCTGACTGCCGCGCAAGTCGCTTTTGACAACCAGTTCTACGACATGGCAATCAACAGCGCAGACCGTACCGACCAAAAACTCAACTACAAGCTACGCTATCTCTCTCCGTTTAAAGACCTGACCGTCCGCTATGCCGCACAGGCAGGCGTTGACCCGGCATGGGTTTACGGTTTGATTCGCCAAGAGAGCCGCTTTGTCATGGGTGCGCAATCCAGCGTCGGCGCACAAGGCCTGATGCAGGTCATGCCTGCAACCGCCCGCGAAATCGCCGGCAAAATCGGCATGAGCAGCAGCGAACTCTACACCATGGATGGCAATATCCGCATGGGTACTTGGTACATGGCAGATGCCAAACGCCGCCTGCAAAATAACGAAGTGATGGCCACCGCAGGCTACAACGCCGGCCCCGGCCGCGCCCGCAACTGGCAGGCTTCTTCTCCTTTGGAAGGCGCCATCTACGCCGAGACCATCCCATTTACCGAAACCCGCGATTACGTGAAAAAAGTCATGACCAACGCGACTTATTACGCGTCATTGTTCAACGAACCGCAAACTTCGTTGAAACAACGTATGGGTACGGTTCCCGGCCGTTATTAATCCCGATAGGCCGTCTGAAAAGTGAGACAGAATCAAACGTTCAGACGGCCTGCAACCTTGACAGACTATCGGGTTTATAAGATAATCGCCCGATTGTTTCTGACCGAAAAGGTCACTTGCACGGCAAAAGCCGACTTGTTAGGAGGTGATGTTTACATCACGGCGCGTATCCCGCCCTGCCCTAGGCAAACCAGCGATACAACAACTCCCCTATTATGACAAACCGTCCTCTATTTCTTAAAACGGTTTGATTGAACAAAATTTAAAGGAAATAAAATGCCTGCTATTCGTGTTAAAGAGAATGAACCATTTGAAGTTGCTATGCGTCGTTTCAAACGTGCCGTAGAAAAAACCGGTCTGTTGACTGAGTTGCGCGCCCGTGAAGCGTACGAAAAACCAACTACTGAACGCAAACGCAAAAAAGCTGCTGCAGCCAAACGTCTGCAAAAACGTCTGCGCAGCCAACAACTGCCTCCTAAAATGTACTAATTACAGGCCTGCCCTGTGATAAACGACACACCGCAAGGGCAGCTTTGCGGTGTGTTTTGTTTTTCAGACGGCACCTTTTTATTGATATAAAGTGAGAACATTATGAGCCTAAAAACACAATTAACCGAAGACATGAAAACCGCCATGCGTGCCAAAGACCAAGTGTCTTTAAGCACCATCCGCCTGATTAATGCCGCCATCAAACAATTTGAAGTAGATGAGCGCACCGAAGCCGATGACGCAAAAGTCATCTCTATCCTAACCAAAATGGTAAAACAGCGCAAAGACAGCGCCAAAATCTACACCGAAGCCGGTCGCCAAGATTTGGCTGACAAAGAAAACGCGGAAATCGAAATCCTCAACCGCTACCTGCCGCAGATGATGTCTGCAGAAGAAATCAAGACTGTCGTTGAAGCAGCCATTGCAGAAACCGGTGCATCAGGCATGGCAGATATGGGCAAAGTCATGGGTGTACTGAAAACCCGCCTGGCCGGCAAAGCCGACATGGGCGAAGTCAACAAGGTTTTGAAAGCCGCATTGACTGCTTAATCATCAATAATCAAAAAGGCCGTCTGAAATATTATTTTCAGACGGCCTTTCTTATTGTGCCAATCAAGCAGCAGTTACTTTACCTTCATGACGCAACAAAGTAATCAAATCGCTGATACGTTTTTTCATGGAACGGCGATCGACGATTTGGTCGATTGCCCCCTTCTCCAACAAGAATTCTGCACGTTGGAAACCTTCCGGCAAGGTTTCACGTACAGTCTGCTCGATAACGCGCGGACCGGCAAAACCAATCAGCGCATTCGGTTCTGCCAAAACCACATCGCCCAAGAAGGCAAAGCTGGCAGACACGCCGCCCATGGTCGGGTCAGTCAATACGGAAATAAACGGCAGACGTTTTTCAGTCAGCAAATGCAAAGCCGCGCTGGTCTTCGTCATCTGCATCAAAGAGTTAATCCCTTCCTGCATACGCGCACCACCGGAAGCCGCCACGCAAATAAACGAACAATTATCTGCAACGGCACGACGTACACCCTGAACGAAACGCTCACCCACGACCGAACCCATAGAGCCGCCGATAAAACGGAATTCAAACGCAGCCACAACGACAGGCAGGCCGTTCATGGTGCCTTTCATAACAACCAATGCATCGTCTTCGCCGGTTGCTTTACGCGCAGCCGCGAGGCGGTCAGGATATTTTTTGCTGTCTTTGAATTTCAGCGGGTCGGTCGGTTTAATATTGGCTGCAATCTCTTCACGGCCTTCTTCATCCAAAAGTAGATTCAAACGTTCGCGCGCAGAAAGCGGATTGTGGTGATTACATTTCGGGCAGACTTCGCTGTTTTGTTTTAACTCGGTTGAGTAAACCGTTGCCGAACAAGACGGACATTTGTGCCACAGGCCTTCAGGGACGCTGGACGAACTGCTTCGGTTTTTAATTTTCGGAGGAAGAATTTTATCTAGCCAGCTCATGAATGACTCCTTGGAATTCAGAATTCAGACGGCCTGTTGAACGTAAGGCCGTCTGAAATAATGGAATAAAAAATATTAGCGAATCGCGTCTTTCAACTCTTTAACCAACACGCCTACCGCTTCGGCCTCGCTACCTGCGTGGCTTTCAATCTCTTTGACGATACGGCTGCCGACAATAACGGCATCCGCTACCGCACCAATTTTACGCGCATTCTCCGCATTATTGATGCCGAAGCCGACACCAATCGGAATATCGATGTATTTGCGCAAAAGCTCTATTTTACGCGAAACTTCTTCAGTATCCAAACTTGCAGCACCGGTTACACCTTTGAGCGATACATAATACACAAAACCGCCGGCTACTTTGGCAATCGTTTGAATACGCTCCTCAGTTGTTGTTGGCGCAATAAGGAAAATACAATCAATACCTTGCGCTTTCAACGAGTCATGCAGCGGGGTAATGGTTTCTACCGGAGAATCCACAGTCAATACGCCATCCACGCCCGCGTCGGCAGCCGCTTGTGCAAATGCTTGATAACCCATTTTATGTACTGGGTTCAAATAACCCATTAACACAATCGGCGTTTTATCATTGGTTTGGCGGAACAAACGTACTGTTTCCAATACGTTGTGCAAAGAAACATGATTTGCCAACGCCCTTTCGGCCGCACGCTGAATGGTCGGACCATCCGCCATCGGGTCAGAAAACGGCACACCCAGTTCCAAAATATCAGCACCATTAGCCACCAGGCTATGCATCAATACCAAGGTTGTCTCAAGGCTGGGATCACCCACCGTAATATAAGGAATCAGTGCTTTTGCGCCATTGAGCGCTGAGAAAGTTTGTTGGATTCTGCTCATTTTCTGCTATCCATTTCATCGATTTGAATGTTGTCCGGCAGCCTGTTTATTCTGCCGTTACATTTGTTTTAAAAACCTCAGTCTGCCATGAAAAGGCGGTATCTATCCGCATTATCTAATGACTGTTTCTTCCCAATCGGCAAACAAGAGGCTAAGTATAACATTTACGGCTATTTCATAGAATCATTTGCAATCAAGATTCTGATATTTTGAAAGCAATATAAAACAATAAAGGCCGTCTGAAAATCATTCAAACAGCCTTTATTAGAATCAATTATGCAAATCTTTGTATGCCTTCGCACTTTTGATCAGAGTTTCCCTATCGATTACAGCTCAACATGATGGTTTTGTTGTTCAGAACCTAGATGACGCTCCAAATCAGACAAAATCTGCGTCAGACCATGACGGACTTCTTCCGCATTAGCGGCAGGATTGCCGTTTGCATCCAAAGCACCACGGCTGAACGTATCGATATACGGTTCAAACGTATCTTTAAGTTTCAACAACTTAACCACATCTGAGCGCGTATATCTATCGCCACCGTATCCAATCACAACATTATTTTCATGCTGCCATTGGGCAAACTGAGCCGGGCTGATTTGCACCAATTGGCACATCTCATCCAACGTAAAATAACGCTTGGCAGGAATAACCGGATTATTGTTGTTTGTCATAGTAATGCTCCACCATGCCTTTGAGTTTTTGGCTGGCATGGAAAGTTACCACACGGCGTGCGGTAATCGGCACTTCTTCGCCTGTTTTAGGGTTACGGCCAGGGCGTTGAGGTTTGTCGCGCAATTGGAAATTGCCGAAACCGGAAATTTTAATTTCTTCACCACGCGCCAAAGTGCTACGGATTTCTTCAAAAAAGAGCTCGACGATTTCTTTGGCATCATTCTTGGTGACGTTGCTGACTTTGTCGACCAAAATATCAGCCAATTCTGCTTTAGTTAGTGTCATGTGTTTACCTTTATTCAAACTGGTGCAATTATTACCAAAATTCTTTTAAAAATCAAGTCCTCACCAAAAAATCAAACATTATTGGTGATTTTTGGCGACAACTTTTATCTTAATTTTAAGCGCGAAGCTGTGCGTCTTTTTCGGCTGCCGCTTTAATCATTTTCGCAACCAAAGGCTCGATGACTTCATCTGTCAGCGTGTTTTCCATATCTTGCAAAATGATTTTGACGGCAACGCTCTTCATGCCTTCAGGCACGCCCGTACCGCGGTAAACGTCAAACACGCTGATTTCTTGAACCAGCTTGTTTGCTGCCGCTTTCAGGGCATTTAACAAATCATCATGCGTCACAGCCTCAGGCATTACAAATGCCAAATCTCGGCGCGCAGGTTGGAATTTGGATACAGACTGATAACGGGTTTTCTCACGACCCAATACCGCATCCATATCGATTTCAAATACCAGCGGCGCTTGTGGCAAGTCATATTTTTGCAGCCATTTCGGATGCAACTCGCCAACAAAACCAACTACTTTGCCGTCTGAAACAATATTGGCGGCACGTCCAGGATGCAATGCCGGATGTTCGGTCTTAACAAAGGATACTTCCTTGTTTTTCAAAAGACTCTCAACATCGGCTTTCATATCGTAGAAATCTACGTTGCGTGTTTTCTCACCCCATTGCTCAGGCAGCACAGAGCCATACCACAAACCGCCGATACGTTCGTTTTGAACAAATTGATCAGCCGAATCTTTGCTGAACACACGGGCAATTTCAAATACGCGTACTCGGTTTTGCTTGCGGTTCAAATTGTTTTGCAAAACTTCCACCAAACCGCCGATAAGCGTAGAACGCATAACGGCATACTGCGCCGCCAACGGATTTTGCAGACGGATAGGATTGGTATTGGCAGCAAAGTCTTGCTCCCATTGCTCATCCACAAACGCATAGCTGACCACTTCGCGGTAACCGCGAGCCGCCATTTCGTTATAAACCGCAAAACGCGGGCGTTTGGTTTCAGGCAATGCCAACATTTTCAGACGGCCTGAAGTATAGTCGTCGGGAATATTTTCATAACCGTAAACGCGGCCGATTTCTTCAATCAAATCGGCTTCGATCTCGATATCGAAACGGAAGCTAGGAGAAGTGACACGGAAGCCTTCTTCGGTTTTCTCAGGCTGTAAACCCAAGTGTTGCAAGATAATTTCAACTTGCTCGGCAGGGATTTCAACGCCCAATACCGTTTTCAGACGGCCTAAACGCAATTCAACCTGTTTTGTCTCAGGCAATTTACCTTGTGCTTCAACCATTTCACCGGCCGCACCACCGCAAATCTGCAACACCAATTCGGTAGCACGCTCAATGGCATCAGCTTGCAAGCGGTAATCCACACCACGCTCAAAACGGAAAGAAGAATCCGAACCAAAACCGTATTGACGGGATTTACCTGCAATAATCTCCGGAGCAAACCAAGCAGCTTCCAACACAATATTTTGTGTCTCATCAGAAACCGCGCTTGCCTCGCCGCCCATCAAGCCGGCCAAGCTCAACGCACCTTTTTCATCAGCGACCACCAGTGTATTGTCAGCCAAAGTAACCGTCTTCTCATTCAGACACGCCAAAGTCTCGCCATTTTGAGCACGGCGGACAATCAAACTGCCTGACAGCTTGTCAGCATCGAAAACATGCATAGGCTGACCGATTTCCAGCATCACATAGTTACCAATGTCCACCAATGCGGAAATGCTGCAGATACCGCTGCGTTCCAAACGTTGTTTCATCCAATCGGGAGTAGCCGCTTTCGCATTGACATTTTCAATAACGCGGCTGATAAAACGACCGCAATCGGTCGGTGCATCAATACGGACAGCCTGTTTTTTCTCACTGTCGATAGAGGCCGTCTGAATTTCAACAGGCGTAAACGCACATTGAGTCAACGCAGAAACCTCACGCGCAATACCCTTAACACTCAAGCAATCAGCGCGGTTAGGCGTAATTTTCAACGTAAACAGCGTATCGTCCAAATCCAAGTATTCGCGGATATTGGTACCGACAGGCGCATCTTTAGGCAGAATGTGCAGACCGTCTACACCATCATCAGGCAAACCCAGTTCGTTGGTCGAACACAGCATACCGTTTGATGGTACGCCACGCATTTTAGTCGGCTTAATTTTGAAATTGCCCGGCAAAACGGCACCCGGCAACGAACATGGGACTTTAATACCCAGCTTGACATTCGGCGCACCACAAACAATCTGAACCAACTCGCCCGTACCGACATCAACTTGGGTAACGTTCAAACGGTCTGCATCAGGATGTTTTTCAACGGATTTTACTTCGGCAACAACCACGCCACTGAAAGCAGGGGCAGCAGTATCGATTTCTTCCACTTCCAAACCGGCCATGGTCAAAAGATGTTCCAGTTTATCGGCAGAAAGATCAGGATTGGCTTGGGTTCTCAGCCATGAATAAGGAAATTGCATATTATTTTCTCTACTATCAGGCCGTCTGAAACAAATTTTTATCAGACGAAATCAGTAATATCTATTCGCTTTTTCAGACGGCCTATCAAAAGACCATCTGAAATTTATTTAAACTGCTTCAAGAAGTTCAAATCGTTATCGAAGAACAAGCGCAGGTCATTGACGTTGTAACGCAACATGGCAAAGCGGTCGAGACCAATACCAAAAGCGAAACCGGTATATTTTTCAGAGTCGATATTAACGTTTTTCAATACGTTAGGATGTACCATACCGCAACCGCCTACTTCCAACCATTTGCCGTTTTCGCCCATAATGTCAATTTCGGCAGAAGGCTCGGTGAACGGGAAGAAAGACGGACGGAAACGCACTTGCAGGTCATCACGTTCAAAGAAGCGACGGATAAAATCAGTGAACACTGCTTTCAAGTCGGCAAAAGTGACACCCTCTTCCACCCACAAACCTTCGGCCTGATGGAACATAGGCGAGTGAGTGGCATCACTGTCCACACGGTAAACGCGGCCAGGGGCAATAATGCGGATAGGCGGCTCTTTTTTGTCGAGCATATAGCGGATTTGAATAGGCGAAGTGTGTGTACGCAAAACGTCGCCGTTTTCAACGTAGAAAGTATCTTGCATCGCACGCGCTGGGTGATTTGCAGGAATATTCAAGGCTTGGAAATTATGGAAATCGTCTTCGATTTCAGGGCCGTCCGCCACTTCAAAACCCATACCGTGAAACAGCTCAACCACACGTTGCAAAGTCAAAGTAACCGGATGCAAACCGCCATGCTCTTGTGCACGGCCCGGCAACGTAATATCCAAGGCTTCTGCAGCCAATTGAGCCTGCAACTTGGCTTCATTCAGGGCATCGCGTTTGGCATTAAAAGCCGTCTGAAACTGATTTTTGCATTCGTTGATGTGCGCGCCTATGGTTTTACGCTCTTCAGGAGACATTTGACCCAAAGTTTTCAAAAGTCCGGTCAATTCGCCAGTTTTACCAAGATAGCGTGCTTTAATTTGTTCTAAGGCATTGAAGTCTTGCGCGGCTTCAATAGCGGCAATACCTTCTGCAACGATACGGTTTACATTTTCCATAGTGGTTTATCGTCTGTTTGTTGATGGCAGGCCGTCTGAAACAACAAAGCCGTCTGTTGGATTTGATTGCAAACCCGTTCAGACGGCCTTTTGTCTTACTGCGGCCAATCCGTTTGATAAGAGTGGCCTATTTTATCGCAAATTAGTATAAAAAAATAGAGTTTAAAGAAAGAAAATCAACTACATAGGATTTCTTTAAGAAAAGAAAAAAGGAAGCATAAGCTTCCTTTTTAAATAATCTTATCGAATTAAGCAGCCAAAGCAGCTTTAGCTTTTTCAACCAATTGTGCAAATGCAGCTTTGTCGAATACAGCCAAATCAGCCAATACTTTACGGTCGATTTCGATAGCAGCGCGTTTCAGGCCATTCATGAATTTGCTGTAAGACAGACCATTTTCACGGGCACCTGCATTGATACGAACGATCCACAGTTGACGGAATTGACGTTTGCGTTGGCGACGGTCACGGTATGCGTATTGACCGGCTTTCATTACCGCTTGTTTGGCAACACGGTAAACGTTTTTACGACGACCGCGGTAGCCTTTGGCTAACGCGAAGACTTTTTGGTGACGAGCACGAGCGGTAACACCGCGTTTTACGCGTGGCATATTCTAAACTCCTTAAGCGTAGGGCAACATTTTAGCAACAGAAGCCAAATCGCGTGAATCCACCATAGCGGTGCCGCGCAATTGACGTTTAGTTTTAGTGGTTTTTTTGGTCAGGATGTGACTTTTGAACGCATGACCGCGTTTTACACCACCGTTACCCAGTACTTTAAAGCGTTTTTTCGCGCTAGACTTGGTTTTCATTTTAGGCATTGGAAAACTCCATTCGTTATTAGATAAGGTATAAGGGGTTTTGAAATAAATTTCAAACACTTGGATCCCAAAATACCACGGTTTTTGCCGCTAATTAAACCTTATTTCGAGCGGCAATCGAAATAAGCCTTGCATTATAGCTTTATTTTTTCTTAGGTGCAATCATCATCACCATTTGGCGGCCTTCCATTTTAGGGAAGGATTCGATTTGTGCCACTTCAGCCAACTCTTCTTTTACGCGTTCAAGCAGTTGGGCACCCAATTGTTGGTGGGCCATCTCACGACCGCGGAAACGCAATGTCACTTTGACTTTGTCACCATCGGCGAGGAAGCGGTTGATGTTGCGCATCTTGATTTGATAGTCGCCTTCATCAGTACCCGGACGGAATTTAATTTCCTTGATTTGTACCTGCTTTTGGTTTTTCTTGGCTTCGTCGCGCTTCTTGGCTTGTTGGTATTTGTATTTACCGTAATCCATCAGTTTGCATACGGGCGGTTTGGCAGTCGGGGAAATTTCTACCAAATCGACATCTTGCTCTTCGGCCATAGCCAGAGCTTCACGAACTGAAACGACACCAAGCTGATCGCCTGACTCACTGATTAATCGCACTTCTTTGGCGGTAATTTCACCATTGATTCGTGCTTCGCGTTCTTGAGCGATGATGAATACTCCTATAAAAATTAATGATTGACGAGGGCATCAGTGATTTCTTGCTGTAATTGCGCAATAAAATCATCTACATTCAAAGAACCCAAGTCTTCTGCTTTGCGGCGTACCGCAACTTTGTTTTCTTGTTTCTCTTTATCGCCGACGACGATTTGATAAGGGAAACGGTATTGGCTGTTGTCGCGGATTTTGTAACCGATTTTTTCGTTACGTAAATCCAATTCGACACGGAAGCCTGCCGCCTGCAATTTGGCAGCCACTTCACGACAATAATCTGCTTGGTTCTCGGTGATATTCATAATCACCATTTGAACCGGCGCAAGCCACAATGGGAATGAGCCTGCATGGTTTTCAATCAGAATACCGATGAAGCGCTCCAACGAACCCAAAATAGCACGGTGCAACATTACAGGACGCGCACGGTCGTTGTTTTCAGTTACATATTCTGCATTCAAACGCTCCGGCAATACAAAGTCCAACTGCAGGGTACCGCACTGCCAAGAGCGACCCAAGGCATCTTTGACATGATACTCAATCTTAGGACCGTAGAATGCGCCTTCGCCAGGCAACTCTTCCCATTCTACGCCGCAAGCGGTCAATGCATCACGCAGACCTTGTTCGGCTTTATCCCAAACTTCGTCAGAACCTGCACGTTGTTCAGGGCGGAGGGACAGCTTCACAGCAACATCATGGAAACCGAATTGTTTGTAAATGCGAACCAGCAATTCATTGAATGCACGTGCTTCATCAACGATTTGATCTTCGGTACAGAAGATATGCGCATCATCTTGCACAAAACCGCGAACACGCATCAGACCATGCAATGCACCGCTTGGTTCATTGCGGTGGCAAGAACCAAACTCAGCCAAACGCATTGGTAAATCGCGATATGAGCGCAGGCCGTTATTAAAAATTTGTACATGACCCGGACAGTTCATCGGTTTAACCGCGTATTCGCGTTTTTCTGAACTGGTCACGAACATATTGTCTTTATAGTTTTCCCAGTGGCCAGATTTTTCCCAGAAGGTTTTATCCATAATCTGAGGCGTTTTCACCTCTTTATAACCGGCAGCATTCAACTCTTTGCGCATATGCTGCTCAATCACCTGCCACAAAGCCCAGCCTTTAGGATGCCAGAACACCATACCCGGCGCTTCATCTTGCAGGTGGAACAAATCCAATTGTTTACCCAGCTTACGGTGGTCGCGTTTTTCTGCTTCCTCGATGCGTTGGATATAGGCTTTCAATTCGTCTTTACTTGCCCAAGCCGTACCGTAAATACGTTGCAACATTTCATTATTGCTGTCGCCGCGCCAGTATGCGCCTGCCAGTTTGGTCAGCTTGAAGTTTTTCAAGAAACGGGTATTGGGAACGTGAGGACCGCGGCACATATCGACGTATTCCTGATGATGATACATACCCATTGCTTCCACTTCAGGCATGTCTTCAATCAGACGCAATTTGTACTCTTCGCCGCGATCTTGGAAAATTTTGATGGTTTCTGCACGGGGCGTCATCACTTTAATGACGTCATAGTCTTGTGCAATCAACTCTTTCATGCGCGCTTCGATGGCGGCCACATCATCAGGCGTAAACGGTTTTTCAGTCGCAATATCGTAATAGAACCCGTCTTCAATCACCGGGCCGATAACCATTTTGGCATCTGGGTAGAGCTGCTTGACCGCATGACCAACCAAGTGCGCGCAGGAGTGGCGGATAATTTCCACGCCTTCTTTGTCTTTAGGCGTAATGATTTGAACATGGGCATCTTCGGTAATCGGATCGCAAGCATCCACCAATTTACCGTTAACCTTGCCCGCTACCGTTGCCTTTGCCAGACCTGCACCGATAGACGCTGCGATTTGCGCCACGGTAACGGGTGATTCATATTGGCGGACCGAACCGTCCGGCAAGGTAATGTTCAACATTAGAAAGCTCCAAAACATTAAAAAATAACGGCATAAAGCCGTTATGGAAATTTGGTAGGCACAATTGGACTCGAACCAACGACCCCCACCATGTCAAGGTGGTGCTCTAACCAACTGAGCTATGTGCCTTCATCTAAGTCGCTTATTGTAACGAAGCGTGTTCCCTTTTGCAAGCATCTGTAAATACTTTTCAGACGGCCTGAATATTTTTGTTTGATTTATACCTCATTTTTTATTTCCTCCATCATTCAGGCCGCCTGAAGCATTGTTTTGACAAAGATAAAATCCAGCCGTCAACCAACGAAAAATCCTTTATAATCTGCCCTTTCATTTCGCACACACGTGAACGTCCAATCTATTACTATGCTCAAATTTACCTTACACAAAAAAGACGGTCATGCCCGACGCGGCACTTTGGAACTGAACCACGGCAAAATCGAAACGCCGGTATTTATGCCGGTCGGCACTTACGGTTCGGTCAAAGCGATGAACCCACAAAACCTGCATGACATCAAAGCACAAATCATCTTAGGCAACACTTACCATCTGTGGCTGCGCCCCGGTTTGGAAGTCATCGAACAATTCGGCGGCCTGCACGAATTTATCGGCTGGGATAAGCCGATTTTGACCGACTCAGGCGGTTTCCAAGTATTTTCGTTGTCCGATATGCGTAAGCTGACCGAAGAAGGCTGTACATTCCAAAGCCCGATCAACGGCGACAAACTGTTCCTCTCGCCCGAAGTGTCGATGAAAATCCAAACTGTGTTGAATTCCGACATTGTGATGCAGTTAGACGAATGCACCCCTGGCGAAGCAACGCACAGCCAAGCGCAAAAATCGCTGCAAATGAGCCTGCGCTGGGCGGAACGCAGCAAAAAGGCTTTTGAAGACCTGAAAAACCCAAATGCGCTGTTTGGTATTGTCCAAGGTGCGATGTATGAAGATTTGCGCGAAGAGTCGCTGAAAGGTTTGGAAGAACTCGACTTTCCCGGCTTGGCCATCGGCGGCTTGTCCGTTGGCGAACCTAAGCCCGAAATGTACCGTATGTTGCGCGCCGTCGGCCCTATCCTGCCGGAACACAAACCTCATTATTTGATGGGCGTCGGCACGCCTGAAGACTTGGTGTACGGCGTGGCACACGGCGTGGATATGTTCGACTGCGTCATGCCCACCCGCAATGCGCGTAACGGCTGGCTGTTTACCCGTTTTGGCGATTTGAAGATCAAAAACGCCAAACACAAACTCGACAAGCGTCCGATCGATGAAAGCTGCACCTGCTACGCCTGTCAGAATTTCAGCCGCTCCTACCTGCACCATCTGCACCGTGTCGGCGAAATCTTGGGCGCACAGCTCAACACCATCCACAATCTGCACTTCTACCAAGTCATCATGGCAGAAATGCGCGAAGCCATCGAACAAGGCAAATTTGCCGATTGGCAGGCGCAATTCAATGAAAACCGCGCCCGCGGTGTGGATTAATCCTTTTAAAGGCCGTCTGAAATCAGGTTTTAATTCAAACTGCTTTTCAGACGGCCTCAATATTCTTAATTAATAAAGCACAATCATGTCCCGTTTCCATACCGAACCTCCCTTAGCCTACACCGCACAAAACCGTACCGCCGTCCTGCTGCTCAACCTTGGCACGCCTGACGCGCCGACGGCTGCCGCAGTCAAGCCTTACTTGAAAGAGTTTCTGTCCGATCAACGTGTTGTCGAACTGCCCAAGCTCTTATGGCAACCGATATTGCGCGGCTTGGTATTGACTTTTCGTCCGAAAAAAAGCGCGCATGCCTATGAAAAAGTTTGGTTTAAAGAAGGTTCGCCGCTTGAGGTTTACACGCGCCGCCAAGCAGAAGCCCTGGCTAAACACTTGCCCGATGTCATCGTCCGTCATGCCATGACTTACGGCAATCCAAGCGTTGCCGATGTTTTGGCGGAACTTAAAGCCCAAGGCGTGGGCAAATTGCTGGTCATTCCGCTCTATCCGCAATATGCCGGCTCGTCTACCGGCGCGGCTTTGGATAAAGTGTTCCAAGAGTTATTGCTGCAACGCAACCAAATGAGCGTCCGCACTGTCTCCCGTTATTACGACGATGCCGCCTATATTCAAGCCATGAAGCAGCATATTGAAGCCTATTGGGCCCAAAACGGACGCAGCGAAAAACTGATGTTGAGTTTCCACGGTATTCCGCAAAAGCATCACGACGACGGCGACCCTTATCCTGACGAGTGCCACCATACTGCCAAACTGCTGGCGCAGGCATTGGGCTTGTCCGAACAAGAATATATCGTTTCTTTCCAAAGCCAGTTTGGCAAATCCCAATGGGTCAAGCCCAGTACGCAAGCCCTGTTTGATCAGCTGCCGAAACAAGGCACAGCCAAACTCGATGTATTCTGCCCCGGCTTCCTGGCCGACTGCCTCGAAACCATGGAAGAAATCGCCATTATGGGACGCGAACAATTCCACGCCGCAGGCGGCAAAGAATACCGTTACATCCCCTGCCTCAACGATTCCGCCGACTGGATTGCCGCACTTGCACAATTAAGTCGGGCTAATCTGCAAGGCTGGATTTGACCTAAACCAAAGGCCGTCTGAAAAATCTACTTTCAGACGGCCTTTAGCGTTATCATCAAGCTATTAAAACGCAAACCAAGCGTGTGGCCATCAAAAATACCACTCAAAAAGGAACACATCATGACTGCACTCCGCCCTATCCTGCTCCTTCTGACCGCATTCAGCATCCCAACCGCTTTTGCCGCTGATGCTGCGTTGATGAGCAAAGGACAAAAAATTTACGAAACCAACTGCGCTGCCTGCCACGGGAAAAAAGGCGAAGGCCGGGGTGCCATGTTCCCACCTTTATTCCAGTCCGACTATATCAATAAAAAACCGCAAGTGCTGTTGCAAAGCATGACCAAAGGCATCAACGGCCCGATTAAAGTAAACGGCAAATCCTACAACGGCTTTATGCCTTCTACCGCCATCAACGATGCCGATGTTGCCGCCGTTGCCACTTACATCATGAACGCCTTCAATAATGGCGGCGGTACGATTACTGAAGCAGATGTCAAAAAATCTCACGGGAAAAAATAAAACGTCTCTCCCCTAAAGGCCGTCTGAATATTTCAGACGGCCTTTTCTGTACGACACATTCTTGTTTCTATATTTATGGTTACGCAACATCAACAAACATACGCAAAAAACCGTCAAACCAAAAAAAGCATATGCGTTTTGTGTTAAAGTAAACATTATTTATCGGCTGTTTTGCGTCCAGGCCGTATGAAAGGTTTTATATTATGAACTTTTTCCGCAAGACTGTTTTATTTTTAGTCGTCCTCTCCATATTTGCCGCCTGCGGCTCCTTTATTTCCCAATACGTTTTGGGCATGAACCCGTGCGTATTGTGCATCCTGCAACGCTTGTGCGTATTGGCTGTCGGACTGTTGGCCATTGTTACGGCATTCAGTTCTCAATCTTCCAAATTTGCCCGCTCGCTCTCAGCATTGTTGATTGCCGCCCCGGCCGTTTACGGCGCAGGTGTCGCCGCCTATCAAATTTGGCTGCAAAGCCTGCCGCCCGGCACCGCCCCTTCTTGCGGCGCACCTTGGACCTTCCGCCTGCGCGACTGGCCTTTGTTCGATTGGTTTGAACCCATCGTCCGTGGCTTTGGCAACTGCGCCGAGCCGGACTATCTATTCGGCATCGCCCTGCCGGTATGGAGTATTTTGTATTTCAGCTTCGTCGTATTGCTGCTGCTTTGGGCTTGGTTGAAAACCAGAAAAATCTGATTGGTTTCGATATAAAAAGGCCGTCTGAAATTTCAGACGGCCTTTTGTTCTTTAAACTGTTTAGTCCAGATTCAACACAGCAGAAGTGTAAACGTCTTGTACGTCGTCTAAATCTTCCAATGCATCAATCAGTTTTTGCATCTTAACCGCATCTTCGCCGCTCAACTCGGTTTCGTTTTGGGCGCGCATGGTAACGTCGCCGTCAACAGATTTATAACCTGCGGCTTCCAATGCCGCTTTCACGCCTGCCCAGTCGTTCGGCGCGGTAATCACTTCGATGGAGCCGTCGTCGTTGGTGATGACGTCTTCCGCACCAGCTTCCAAAGCTGCTTCCATCAGCGCATCTTCGTCAACGCCCGGTTCAAACACCAAATAGCCTTGATGAACGAAGTTGAACGCTACGCAACCGTCGGTACCCAAGTTACCGCCGTTTTTAGTGAACGCATGGCGTACATCGGCAACGGTACGGGTTTTGTTGTCGGTCAGACAGTCCACCATCAAAGCCGCGCCGCCTATGCCGTAGCCTTCGTAACGCAACTCGATGTATTCCACGCCTTCCAGATTGCCCGTACCTTTATCGATGGCACGTTGCACGTTGTCTTTAGGCATATTGTTTTCAGCGGCTTTTTCCAAAGCCAGGCGTAGGCGCGGGTTCGCGCCGGGGTCGCCGCCGCCCATGCGAGCAGCAACGGTAATTTCTTTAATCAGACGGGTAAAGATTTTGCCGCGTTTGGCATCTTGTCGGGCTTTTTTGTGTTGGATATTTGCCCACTTACTATGGCCTGCCATGTTGATTCCTTTCGTTTTTTCACGCGTTGAGGCGGAATTTGCTTCATTTGTAAGGCGTGCATTTTATCATAAGTTGCCTTTACCCAAAATATTCGAACGGCCCAAACATTTACAAAAAAAGGCCGTCTGAAAACAAAGAAACCTTTTTTAAATAAAGAAGCACATTTGCGGCAAACCTTTGTCAGTTTTTCGTTTTAATTCACGAAGGTTTACGGTATGATGACAAAATCGGTCAAAATTGTTAACAACTTAACCGGTATCGAATGGCAAAACGGCCTGCTCGCCGATGTTGCCAACCATGAAAAATGAGTGGGAGTAGTTACCCGTATCATTTTATTTTTATTGTTTTTATTAAAGGTTTTATTATGGAAGAAATATTGTCTGCTCTGGTGGGTGCAGTCAATCAGGTTCTTTGGGACTACCTGCTGATTTATGCCTTAATCGGTATTGGCCTGTTCTTTACCCTGTACTTGGGCGCGCCGCAAGTGACCAAATTGGGGACGGGTTTCAAATCCGTTTTCGGCGGCTTGTTCAGCAAAAAAGACAAAGACCACGAAGGCAAATCCCTGTCTCAATTTCAAGCGCTTGCCGTGGCGATTTCCGCACAAATCGGTACTGGTAACGTGGCCGGCGTCGCCACTGCGATTACTGCCGGCGGCCCGGGTGCCATTTTTTGGATGTGGTTGTCTGCCATTCTGGGCATGTCTACCATTTTTGCAGAAGCTGTTTTGGCGCAAAAATACCGTGTGGTCAGCCACGGCAAATACATCGGCGGCCCTGCGTTTTACATCACGCACGGCCTGACCCCGAAAATCGGCCGTGGCGCGGCGCGTTTCCTGTCCGGCTTTTTCTCCATCGCCTTGATTATCGCGCTGGGTTTCATCGGTAACGCGACCCAGTCCAACTCTATCGCCTCGGCCATGAATTTGGCTTTCGATATTCCTCCGATGGCTGTCGGCATTGCTTTGGCAGTATTCGCCGGCCTGATCATTATCGGCGGCATCAACCGTATTGCCGGTATCGCGCAATTTGTCGTGCCGTTTATGGCGGTGATTTACATCTTGTGTGCCGTAATTATTTTGTTCAAATTCTCCGACCACATCATCCCGATGTTCCACAGTATCTTTGTCGCCGCCTTCAATCCTGAAGCGGTATTGGGCGGTGCGGCCGGTATCGGTATGCGCGAGGCCGTCCGCTTCGGTGTGGCACGCGGCCTGTTTTCCAATGAAGCCGGTATGGGTTCTACCCCGCACGCTCATGCGACTGCCAACGTCAAACACCCTGTTCAACAAGGTATGGCCGCGTTTATCGGTATCTTTATCGATACGCTGATGGTCTGCACGGCAACTGCGTTGATTATCCTGCTGACCGACGCCAACCTGTCCGGCGAAACTGGTGCGGCAGTTACCCAACTGGCTTTTAACAAGGCCTTCCCGGGTTTCGGTTCGCAACTGCTCGCCGTCTGTCTGACCTTCTTCGCCTTTACCACCATCATCGGCTGGTACTACTTCGGCGAATCCAATATCCGCTTCCTGTTCCGCGGCAAACACTTGGGCATCTACCGCGCACTGGTTTTGGTGGCCATCGTATTGGGTACATTGGGCAAAGTGGATTTGGTTTGGAGCATGTCCGATATGTTCAATGGTTTTATGGTCTTGCCGAACTTAATCGCCCTCTTCCTGCTGCGTAAGGAAATCCGTGCGGTTTACGACGATTATCTGGCGCAAACCAAAGCCGGCAAAGAGCTGACCTACAACTATGAATTCCACGAATTTCACGACAAAAACCCAGGTTAGCGACAAACAAAAACCTCTCAGTCAAACTGAGAGGTTTTTTTATTTCAGGCCGTCTGAAACTACAACACATAAAAATAAATGCTGATAAATTGCGTCAAACTGCCTGCTAAGACAAACAAGTGCCAGATACCGTGGCCGTGGCGGATTTTCGTATCGTTGATAAACCAATAAATCCCCGCGCTATACAATACGCCGCCCAACACCAGCCAAAATAATCCACCGGCCGAAAGCGACTGTATCAGCGGCCATACCGCCACCACAATCAGCCAGCCCATCAACACATAAATCACCATCGACAGCAGCCGCTTCTCGCTTTTGCGCCCAACCGTCAGCTCTTGAATGATACCCACTAAAGCCAGGCCCCACGACACGCCGAAAAGCGACCAGCCCCAGCCACCGTGAAGGGTAATCAGCGTAAACGGCGTATAGCTGCCCGCAATCAAAAGATAAATCATACAATGATCGACCTTTTGCAAAATCGCCTTGGCCTTCGGCTGCGGAATGCTGTGGTATAAGGTTGAGCCCAAATACAGAAGCAGCAGGCAAACTCCGTAAGTCAGTGCACCGGCAATCCGATAGCCGTCCGCCGATTCCACCGCTTTCACCAGCATCAGCACCAACGCCGCCACTGCCAACAAGAAACCGGCCAAATGGCTGTACGCATTAAATCTCTCGCCGTGATACATAAACCATTCTCATTTATAAAAAACCAAAGTGTACGCTAAGACAGGCGCTTCGTCAGAGAAATCGGGTTAAAAATAAGTTAAAGCGCAAAGGCCGTCTGAAAAACACGGCCTTGCAATATAACAAAAACATCTTTGCAACAAACAAACCATTCTTTCCCTTTTTCAGACGGCCTCACTAAAGTATCGGCTATCGCCAAGGTTGCAAAGAGAGAAAAAATGTCTATCCAAAACCACCACCTCGACTGGCTCGAAGCCGAGTCTATCTACATCATCCGCGAAGTGATTGCCAATGCCCAAAATCCGGCCTTGCTGTTTTCCGGCGGTAAAGACTCCGTCGTATTGCTGGCGCTTGCCGCCAAAGCCTTCCAAATCGAAGGCCGTCCGCTGAAGCTGCCGTTCAAACTCCTGCACGTCGATACCGGCCACAACTACCCCGAAGTGATTCGGTTCCGCGACGATACGGTCGCGCGTACCGGCGTACAACTTGTGGTCGGCAGCGTAGAAGAATCCATCCGCAAAGGCAGCATCGTCTTGCGCCGCGAAACCGATTCGCGCAACGCCGCCCAAGCCGTTACACTGGTTGAAACCATCGAAGAACAAGGCTTTGATGCGCTAATGGGCGGTGCACGCCGCGATGAAGAAAAAGCGCGCGCCAAAGAACGCATCTTCTCTTTCCGCGACGAGTTCGGCCAATGGGATCCTAAAAACCAACGTCCCGAATTATGGTCGCTCTACAATACGCGCCTATTCCAAGGCGAAAACATGCGCGTGTTCCCGATTTCCAACTGGACGGAATTGGACATCTGGCAATACATCACACGCGAAAAACTCGCCCTGCCGCCGATTTATTACACCCACAAACGCGAAGTCGTCGAACGCAACGGCCTGCTCGTTCCCGTTACCCCGTTGACCCCAAAACGCGAAGGCGAAGTTGCCCAAATCCGCGATGTCCGTTTCCGCACCGTCGGCGATATTTCCTGCACCTGCCCTGTTGCCAGTACCGCCGCCACGCCCGAAGACATCATTGCCGAAACCGCCGCCGCAACCATTTCCGAACGCAGCGCCACACGCATGGACGACCGCGTATCAGAAGCGGCAATGGAAGAGCGCAAAAAACAAGGCTATTTCTAAACTGTTTTTTCAGACGGCACATATATATTTCAAACCCGAACAACACGGTAAAACCATCCGCCCCTGCCGTGTTGTTTGCTTTATTATTCTTGCAAATATCATTTAACAACAAAAGCTTAATCAAAAATCCTTACTAAGCGACAAACAATAAAACATAAACAAACATGGTATAATGAATGTTTACAGGCAGAGATTTAGACAAAAGTCTCAGGCCGTCTGAAGGAGGAAAAACATGAATCGACGCGTTTATATCGTACATGGCTTTGAAGGCAATCCGCACGGCAACTGGTTTGACTGGCTTTGCGCCCAAGTCAAAAGCACCGGCGCACAAGCAATCTCCCTCGCCATGCCCAATCCCGACAAACCAAGCACGACCGCGTGGCAGTTTACCCTTGACCAGCACATTGGCAAGCCCGATGCCCATACCTTCCTAGTCGGCCACAGCCTCGGTTGCATTACCCTCCTTCACTTCCTCAGCCGCCAACAGCCGCAAAAAATCGGCGGTCTGCTGCTTGCCGCAGGTTTTGCCGATACGTTGCCTCCCCTGCCCGCACTCGATGCCTACATCAAAGCAGCGTCCCCCGATTTCGACATCCTGCGCAAAATCGACATGCCCAAACACTGTCTAGTTTCCGACAACGATACCCATGTTCCGCCCGAACTGACTTTGGACATGGCGGCCAAACTCAAAAGTCCTGTTACCCATATTCCCGAAGGCGGCCATTTGATGGCTTCGGACGGCTTTACCCAACTGCCACAGGCTTGGGAAGCACTGAAATCCATGTTGACTGAATAAACACACATCTAATCCAGTTTTCAGACGGCCTTGTCTGCCTCCCTCTCCATGACAGGCCGTCTGAACGACAATAAAAAACAACCTGCCCTTTCAAGCAGGTTGTTTCTTTTTATGCCTTATTGACAACAAATTTAATATTGCACCGTCCATTCAATCTCACCGCCGGCCCTCATCGGCACAAGCTCGCCATCGCCGTAAGGTACGCTGGCAGGTACGGTTTGCGTTTGTTTAAGCAATGTGATGGTATCGGAATTTTCAGGCAGACCGTAGAAACGTGGGCCGTTTTTAGAAGCAAAGGCTTCCAGTTTATCCAACGCGCCTGCTTTCTCAAACACTTCAGCATAAAGCTCAATGGCAGTCATCGCGCTGAACATACCGGCGCAACCGCAAGCATTTTCTTTGGCGGTTTTAGCATGTGGCGCAGAGTCCGTGCCGAGAAAGAATTTGTGCGCCTTATCGCCGGTAACGGCGGCAACCAAAGCCTGACGGTGGGTTTCACGTTTGAGTACAGGCAGGCAGAAATGATGAGGGCGCACGCCGCCGACCAAAAGGTCGTTGCGGTTGAGCAGCAAGTGTTGCGGCGTCACGGACGCGGCCACATTATCACCTGCTTCCAATACCAGTCGGGCTGCTTCGGCAGTGGTGATGTGTTCAAACACGACTTTGAGGTTGGGCACTTGCGCCAAAACCGGCTTCATCACGCGCTCGATAAAGGCGGCTTCGCGGTCGAAAATATCGATTTCAGCATCGGTCACTTCGCCGTGAACCAAGAACAAAATGCCCTGTTTCGCCATTTCTTCCAACACGGGAATCAGTTTGAACAAGTCGGTCACGCCGGAATCGGAATTGGTGGTCGCGCCTGCAGGATAAAGTTTGAAAGCCACAATACCGGCAGCCTTGGCTTCACGCACGAGTTCGGGAGTGGCGTTGTCGGTCAAATAAAGCGTCATCAACGGCTGGAAGGCGCTGCCTTCTGGCAGGGCAGCCATAATGCGCTCTTTGTATGCTTGGGCATCGGCAACGCTGACAACGGGCGGCTTCAGGTTGGGCATGATAACCGCGCGGCCCATTTGCCGGGCGGTGTACGGGGCAACGGCTTTGAGCGCGTCGCCGTCGCGCAGGTGTAAGTGCATATCGTCGGGGCGGATGATGGTCAGGGTTTGCATAGCTTACTTTCGAGTGGTTTGGTTTGATAATGTTTCAGACGGCCTCTATTCGGCGGTAACGGTTTCTATCGATTTGATGTTTTTTAATCGTCAACCGGCCTAAGGCAAAACGGCGGCCTTATTGTCGTAAGAATGATGGGTCAAATAAAAAACAGCCTGTACCGGAAAATGCTCGGACGACGTTGTTTTGACGGTCAGCAAGGTTTCTTTCGGACTGCCGGACGCGCGCCATGCGTAGGAAATCTGGCGCATAGGCAACGGGGCTTCCGACAAATTATCGGCACGCAACTCAGCGTTCAAACCTTGCGGCGGATTTTCTGCCAAAGCCAAAAATTGTTTGAAAATCAGATGATCGTCGGCTTTGGCCGTACGCACACTGCAACTGTCTTCAGTCAGGCTCAAATAATAATCTGCGCCGTTTACCGTTTTCTTCCAAATGCTTAATGCCTCCAAATCCATCATTCCGGCAGGCAAATCGGCAATATCTTTTTTCGACAATAAAACCAGTTTGTTGGCATTGGCAAACTCGCCGACAAGGGCAGCATCGCCGTCTGCGGCTACGCAGCTTTGGCGGAACAAGTCGGTTACATTTTGGGCATAATCGGCAGCGTTCTGCGGTGAAACGCCTTCATTGCCGCATGCACTCAGGCAGACGGCCAATACAGCGGCAGACAACGCGACGGCTTTAGACATTTCAGACGGCCTTTATTTGTGTTTCAACACCAGCTTGAACACGCCGTCGGCCTCGCTCGATTCCAACAAGACATGTCCGGTCTGACGGCAAAACGCTTCAAAATCGCCGGGCGCGCCACCATCGGTAGCCAATACGGTCAGCACTTCGCCTTCCTGCATTTGCGCCAAAGCTTTTTTAGCACGCAAAATCGGCAGAGGGCATTTCAAACCAATGACATCCAGAGTTTGTGTATTCATGATGAAAACTCGTCATATTAATCAGAATTAACGTCAATTATACCGCACTTACTTGCACCCCACCCTGCAAGCCCATAAAATAAAGCCGTTTTTCACTTTGGAGCTGTCTATGCGCCGTTTTGCCCTTCTCGCTCTCAGCCTTGCCGCGACTCAAGCATTTGCTTTGGGTTTCAGCCAAAAGGATACGCTGACCAACACGCGTTATCAGGAAAGCCCTGAAGAAGTTGCCGCACGCGAATTTAAAGAACACAAAGCCGAGTTGCCGCCCCTGCCCGATACCCAATCGGGCGATTGGTTCGACCTCTACGTTAACGAAACTTACGGCAAGCAGCCCAAAATCCTGCTCAGCAGCCTGCAAATCATGCCTGAGCCGGACAACAGCATCCGCTACGTCTTGAACGTGCGCTCCGACAAAGGCTACGACAACCTCTCCGTCGAAGGCCTCTATTGCGCCCGTACGTCCTTTACTTACAGCAACGACAAGCGTTCTTCTTACAAAATATTCGCTTACGGCGACACAGTAAACCACCGCTGGATCGAGCCGCGTAAAGGCGATTGGAAGCTGATCGGCAATACATTCAGCCGCAATGATGCCCTGCACACCGCCCTGTATCAGGCATTCTGTATCGACGGCATGCCGACAACGGTCGAAGGCTTGGTACAACGTTTGAAAGAACGCGGCGGCCGTCACGGTACAACGCTGACCAACCACGACAAATAAACTGCTTTAATCAAGAAAAAGGCCGTCTGAAATTTTTCAGACGGCCTTGTCTTTCAAGACGGCTTAGAATTTGTGATACAGGCCCACAGAAGCGGCTTTTTGTTCAACGCCGCCTTTGTTGGCTGCAGTCAGACGGGTTTTGTTGCCGACTTTCAGATACGCCAGTTGGGCATTGATGCCGGTGCGTTTGCTGAAGGTGTATTGGCCGCCGACAACGACTTGGTCGAATTTATCCACCAATTTCTCGCCGCTGTTCACGCCCTTGGCAGGCCAGCCGTGTGCGTAAGTAATGCGTGGGGTCACGTTGCCGAATTTGTAGCCGACTGTTACCGCTGCATCAACTACTTTTACGGCTTCAGATTTGCCTGTATCGACAGTAATGTCACTACCCTTGTACTCATTAAAACCATCGGTGAAATAGCCTAAATATTCGTTGCCTGTCTCATGGCCTTTGGCATAGTGTACGCCGCCGCCGACAAAGAGATTGTCTTTATCGTAATAAGTTTCGACTTTGGCGATTTGCGCCGCTTTGACTTTGCCTGATTTGTCGGTGTACGCGCCGTTGTAGTGACCGTAAGCCGCATTGGCGGTAAAGCCGTTTTTAGAGAAACTCACGCCGCCGGTGTATTGGTCTTTGGCCGGTTTGCTGTGCGTGTATTTGTCTGAAGGATTGCGGTTGTCGCGCGGTGCGTAAGACACGTTGAATTTGAATCCGCCGAAATCCGGGCTGTCGTAGCGTACAGCGGCGTTGCGGTTGCCGGTACGGGTAAAGATGCCCAAGCCTGCGGCATTGGTTTTGTACATCCATGGATCGATGGTGTCCATTTCGTTCAGCATATTGCTGAGTTTACCGGCGCGAATCTTACCGAAGTTACCTTGCAGACCGATGAAGGAGTCCCGAGTGGCAAAACCTTGGGAACCGCCGGTAATGGCCGTTTTTTGTTCTACCTGCCAGATGGCTTTCAAATCGCCGCCCAAGTTCTCGCTGCCTTTGAAACCGATACGGGAAGTATTGTCATTGATGCTGGTTGCGGTAGAGCTGGTTTCAGAACCTGCATCACCTTTGATTTTTACTTGACCGACGGTCACGCTGCTTTTGATTTGACCATACAGAATCACTTCTGCAGATGCAGCCAGCGGCAAACCGGCAATAACCAAAGCGATAATCGATTTTTTCATTATTCTCTCCAAAACAAAGTTAAAATCTCGTGAAAACACGTTTAGCAATATTAATGTTTTCCAACGCTACAAACAACTACTTTCATCTTGATAGATACTTTTATTCATTAGAGTTTAGACTTTTTACAACATTTTCAAATAAAACAGGCCATCTGAAAGAAATTTCAGACGGCCTCTCCCATTCAAAATCATAGCAAGGACAATCATCCCTATTATTGTAATCATTTAATCAAAAATGATTGCTTGATAAATGTTTGCCATATATCAACCTAATATTCCCAAATTGCCACTATCATTAACTTTCTTATTATGAAGAAGCTTTTTTATATCAACAATTTATTTGGTATAAATTTTCCTTTTACCTAATATAAATAAATAGGAGTCCTTATGTCGAACAAACATCTCTTTTTATCTTTGCTAATGGCTGTCTCTACTGCAACGGTATCCGCCGAAACCCATCATGCACATTGGTCTTACACAGGTGAAAACGATGCTGCACACTGGGGCGATTTGAGTGAAGACTTTGCCGTCTGCAAAACAGGCAAACAGCAATCTCCAGTGGACTTCTCCACAACAAAAGCAGTAAAAGGCAAACAACTGGCATACCGTTACAACGTCGCCGACTACAAAGTAGAAAATAACGGCCATACCCTTCAAGCCACGCCGCAAGGCAAGGCCCAAACCATCGTGATCAACGGTAAAACCTATACCTTCAAACAATTCCACTTCCATACGCCGAGCGAACATACTTTCAAAGGCAAACATTTCCCGATGGAAGCGCATTTTGTCCATCAATCCGAAGACGGCACTTTGGCGGTCATCGGCTCTGTATTTAAACCGGGCAAAAACAACCCTGCCTTGTCTGCACTCACTGCAAAAAAACTGAAAGTGGGCGAATCCGTAACGTTGAAAAACTTGAACATCCAAGCCCTGCTGCCTAAAGATAGCAAGTCCTTCCAACTGAAAGGATCGCTGACAACGCCGCCTTGCAGCGAAAACGTGACTTGGGTTGTCTTAAAAACTCCGGTTCAAGCAGATGCGGCGCAGTTTAAAGCCATGCGCGACATTATCGGCGGCGAAAACAACCGTCCCGTACAACCTTTGAACGACCGCGAAGTCAATGAAGACAAATAACTTCTAAGGCCGTCTGAAAACAAAAAAGCACCCGGATAACGGGTGCTTTTTCAATCACATCAATCAGGCTTTTTTGTTACCCAACGCGGCTTTCACAAACGCGCTAAACAAAGGATGGCCTTTGCGCGGATTGGAAGTAAATTCCGGATGGAACTGACACGCGAAGAACCAAGGATGATTTGGCAATTCGATGGTTTCAACCAAACGCTCGCGGCCTGCGGATACGCCGCCAATGACCAAACCGGCTTTTTCCAACTGAGGCACATAGTTGTTGTTGACTTCGTAGCGGTGGCGATGACGTTCGCGGATATGTTCGCTGCCGTAGATTTTTGCGGCAAGGCTGCCCGGTTTGAGGTCAACTTCTTGCGCACCCAAACGCATGGTACCGCCCAAATCGGCAGATTCGTCACGGGTTTCTACGCTGCCGTCGGCAGTTTGCCATTCGTCAATCAGGGCAACGACAGGCGCGGCGCATTTCAAGTCAAACTCGGTAGAGTTCGCACCTTTCAAGCCTGCAACATCGCGGGCGTATTCGATCAGGGCAATTTGCATGCCCAAGCAGATGCCCAAGTATGGTACGTTGTTTTCACGTGCATAACGTACGGCGGCAATTTTGCCTTCTACGCCGCGTGAACCGAAGCCGCCCGGCACCAAAATCGCATCCATGTCTTTGAGCATGGAAACGTCGCCATTGCCCTTCTCGATGCTTTCACTGTCGACAAAGGTAATTTGTACGTCGGTTTCAGTATGAATACCGGCGTGTTTCAGGGCTTCGATCAGCGATTTGTAGGACTCGGTCAAATCAACGTATTTGCCGACCATTGCGATTTTGACGGTGTGTTTCGGATTTTGAATCGCGTGAACGATTTTCTTCCATTCGGTCAAATCGGCTTGTTTGACATTCAGTTGAAGCTGCTCGGTAATAATGCTGTCGATACCTTGGTTGTGCAGCATTTCAGGGCATTCGTAAATGCTGTCCACATCGTAGCTGCCCACGATGGCACGTTCTTCAACGTTACAGAACAAAGCAATCTTACGGCGCTCGTCCGCAGGCATTTCTCTGTCCATACGGCAGATTAGGATGTCCGGTTGCAAACCAATGCTCAACATTTCTTTAACGGTATGCTGGGTCGGTTTGGTTTTGATTTCGCCGGCAGCGGCAATGTAAGGAACATAGCTCAGGTGGGCAAACAATGTATTGTTGCGGCCGAGCTGGCTGCGCATTTGACGGATGGCTTCCAAGAAAGGCAACGATTCGATATCGCCGACTGTACCGCCGATTTCGACAATCGCCACATCATAACCGGCCGCGCCTTCATGGATACGGCGTTTGATTTCATCGGTAATGTGCGGAATCACTTGTACAGTACCGCCCAAATAGTCGCCGCGACGCTCTTTAGCAATCACGTTTTCATAGACTTGGCCGGTACTGAAGCTGTTGCGGCGGGTCATGGTGGCGTTAATGAAACGCTCGTAGTGACCGAGGTCGAGGTCGGTTTCCGCGCCGTCATCGGTCACGAATACTTCACCGTGTTGAAACGGGCTCATGGTACCCGGGTCAACGTTGATATACGGGTCGAGCTTAAGCATGGTCACGTTCAAGCCACGCGACTCGAGAATAGTAGCAATAGAAGCGGCGGCGATACCTTTACCCAAAGAAGATACAACGCCGCCGGTTACGAAAATAAATTTAGTCATGATGTGATACCCATGTTGGAATGTGTGATTTTAACTTGAAGCAGCATATTCTGGCAAACGGCAAAAGCTTCAGGCCGTCTGAAAATAGCGTTTTCAGACGGCCTTATCATACTGATTTTATGTATCAGCGCAGCTCGCGGCGCAGGATTTTGCCAACGTTGGATTTTGGCAACTCGTCGCGGAATTCGATGTCTTTCGGCACTTTATAAGCAGTCAGTTCTTTGCGGCAGAAATCGATTAGCTCTTCCTTGGTCAAAGACGGGTCTTTGCGTACGACGAAGACCTTAATCGCTTCACCGGTTTTCTCGCTTGCCACGCCAATACAGGCGACTTCCAAGACTTTGTCGTTGCTGGCCACCACTTCTTCGATTTCGTTCGGATATACATTGAAACCGGATACCACAATCAAATCTTTTTTGCGGTCCACCAACTTCAGCCAGCCTTTTTCATCCATCACGGCAATGTCGCCGGTCTCTAAAAAGCCGCGTGCATCGATTGCTTTGGCGGTTTCTTCAGGACGGTTCCAATAGCCTTTCATCACTTGCGGACCGCGTACCCACAATTCGCCCGGCTGTCCGATAGGCACTTCTTTGCCGTCCGCATCGCGCAATTCGACTTCGGTCGAAGGAACCGGCAAACCGATACCGCCGCTGTAAGCCTCGATATTCAAAGGATTGCAACATACGCCCGGGCTGGCTTCGGTCAAGCCGTAAGCTTCCACAATCGGCGTACCGGTGATTTTTTTCCATTTTTCCGCCACGGCTTTTTGCGTTGCCATACCGCCGCCCAAAGTCAGCTTCAAACGGGAAAAATCGACTTCGGCGAAATCCGGACGGTTGACCATCGCATTAAACAAGGTATTCACACCGATGAACACGCTAATCGGCTCTTTTTTCAATTCACCGATAAATCCTTTCATATCGCGAGGGTTGGTAATCAGGATGATTTTAGAACCGGTATTGGCGAAAATCATCAGGTTTACCGTCAAGGCAAAGATATGATAAAGCGGCAACGCGGCAATAACCGTTTCTTTGCCTTCGTGCAGGCTGTTTTTAATCCATTCTTTTGCCTGCAACATATTGGCGCAGATATTGCCGTGACTGAGGACGGCGCCTTTTGCTAAACCGGTCGTGCCGCCTGTATATTGCAACAAGGCAGTATCGTCGCGTGTCAACTCGACTGGTTTGAACGTATTTGCTGCACCTTGCTTCAAGGCCGTCTGAAAAGTCACGGTATTGGGAATGCGGTATTCCGGCACCATTTTTTTCACTTTGCGGATGACGAAGTTCATCAACGCGCCCTTAATCATGCCGAACATCTCGCCGACCGACGCGACAATCACATGTTTGATTTGCGTACGCGGCAACACCAACTCCAACGTATTGGCAAAGTTCTCCAACACGACAATCGTTGTCGCGCCGCTGTCTTTCAACTGATGCTCCAACTCGCGCGGCGTATAAAGCGGATTCGTATTCACTGCCACCAAACCTGCCTGCAAAATACCGAAAAGCGCAATCGGATATTGCAAAACGTTCGGCATCATAATCGCCACACGCTCACCGCGCGGCAGTTTCAATACGTTTTGCAGGTAAGACGCAAAATCGGTCGCCAACTTGCCCACTTCGGCATAAGTCAGCGTTTTGCCCATGTTTTGAAAAGCAGGTTTATCCGAGAATTTCTCAACACTTTGACGGAATACGTCGCTGATGGAGCTGTATTGAGAAATATCGATTTCAGGGTTTACGCCTTGTTCGTAGCTTTTGAGCCAGAGTTTTTCCATATTGATCAGTCTTTTATTTAGTCGTTTTTTGAAATCGAGGCCGTCTGAAAGGCTTTATTCAATCTACCGCTTCGTTTTCAGACGGCCCTTTTATTAAGCTGTAATAATGACAGGCTTGTCGGTGGACATGATGATACCGCCGCCCAAGCATACGTCTCCGTCGTACAGTACCGCAGATTGGCCTGGGGTTACCGCCCATTGCGGCTCGTCAAAAACAAGCTCGATGGTTTCATCATCCAAGTAACGCAACGTACAAGGTGCATCAGCCATGCGGTAGCGCGTTTTGCAGGTATAGCGGCCTTCTTTCGGACGTTCGGGCAATGTGAAACTCAAATCGTTCATAATCAGGCTTTGTGTATAAAGCAAAGAATGGTCATGGCCTTGGACGACAATCAGTTCGTTTTTGGTCAAATCCTTGGCCGCGACAAACCATGGTTCGCCTGCGCCGCCGATACCCAATCCTTTGCGTTGGCCCAGCGTGTAAAACATCAAGCCGACGTGTTCGCCGACTACTTTGCCTTCAGGGGTAACCATTTTGCCATTATTGGTCGGCAGGTATTTTTGCAGAAATTCGCGAAACGGGCGTTCGCCGATAAAGCAGATGCCGGTACTGTCTTTTTTGGTTGCAGTTGGTAATTTGAATTCTTCGGCAAGACGGCGGACTTCAGGCTTTTCCAACTCGCCCAATGGGAAAATCGCGCGCTCGAGTTGGAAAGGCTTGAGGCGGTATAGGAAATAGCTTTGGTCTTTGTTTTGATCCAAACCTTTTAGCAGGTAATGCACGCCGTTGCGAACTTCTTTGCGAGCATAGTGTCCGGTGGCAATGGTATTGGCACCCTGCTCTATGGCATAGTCCAAAAAGCATTTGAATTTGATTTCGGCATTGCACAAGACATCCGGATTCGGCGTGCGGCCCGCGCTGTATTCTTTGAGGAAATAAGCAAATACGTTGTCTTTATATTGCGCGGCAAAATTGACGATGTCGATGTCGATGCCGATGATGTCGGCAACGGCAATGGCATCAAAGGAATCTTGTTTGATGCTGCAATATTCGTCGTTGTCGTCATCTTCCCAGTTCTGCATGAACACGCCGCTGATTTGATGGCCTTGCTGTTTGAGCAGGGCCGCGGTAACGGATGAATCGACGCCGCCGGAAAGGCCGACGATGATGTTTGCTGGTGTGTTGTGAGTATTCATGAGCGGAATGTGGGTTTCAAATACATTTTTTAAAGCGTGATTTTAGCACATTTTGATTTGACGACAGAAAAGGCCGTCTGTAAGCCCAATGACTTTCAGACGGCCTTTATATGCAAATTCAATCAATTAGTGCTGATGCGCGCCACCGTGAGCACCGTGGTCGTGACCGTGATCCATACCGGATTGTGGTGCGGTTTTTACTTCCAGCTCGACAGTTTGAGGTTTCGCGTTTTTGAATTTCAGGGTTACAGGCACTTTTTCGCCTTCTTTCAATTGTTTTTTCAGACCCATGAACATAACGTGGTAGCTGCCCGGTTTCAGCTCGGTTACGCCTTTTGCCGCCAAAGGCACGCCGCCTTTAACTTCGCGCATACGCATAACGCCGTTGTCGTTAATATGGGTGTGTACTTCAACGCGTTCTGCAACAGGGCTGCTGCCGCCTACCAAGAAGTCTTGTTTGGCTTCATCGTTTTGGATTTTCATGAATGCGCCACCCATTTTCATACCTTCGACAGTGGCACGTGCCCAACCATCTTCAATATGGATACCGGCTGCAGATACGGAAGTTGCCAAGCCTGCCAGAATCAGGGTTGCCATTAATTTTTTCATGTTTTGCTCCTTGTGTTTGCCAAATGGCTGGGATATACAGCCTTCATCTTACAACCAAAGGCCGTCTGAAAACTTTGATATAGATTAATTAATACTATCTAATCCTAACGAATTACCATATTACCACATTTTTAAGCAGTTAATGCAATAATCCAAACAATAAATAACATGAACAAAGCCATCAATTGCGCGGCCGAACCGGCATCTTTGGCACGCTTGGCCAGCTCGTGTTTTTCAGTAGAGGTATGGTCAACGGCTGCCTCGACGGCGGTATTAAACAATTCGGTAATCAGTGAAATAAACGATGCGACAACAAGCACCATTTTGGTGACCGGGCCGAAATCAAGGAACAAAGCCAAAAAAATTAAAATCAGGTTCAACCAAAAAACTTGGCGAAATGCGCTTTCATAACGATACGCGGCAGCCAGTCCGTCTTTGGAATAACCAAACGCATTAATGATGCGCTTGATGCCGTTTTTGCCTTTTTTCTCGGAAGCGTAGGAAGATGGTTTCATCATATGCTCAACATTAGAATGCCGTCTGAAAAGAAACGGTCGGGTCAATTTTCAGACGGCCTTTGGGTTTATTGTTTTGCCCAAGATGCCACGGCATCTGCAAACATGGCGGCAACGTCGAAATCTTTTTGCTTCATGATTTCTTGGAAGCCGGTCGGGCTGGTTACATTGACTTCGGTCAGGTTGCTGCCGATGACATCCAAACCGGCAAGCAAGATGCCGCGGCGCTTCAATTCAGGTGCAAGGGTTTCTGCAATTTCACGGTCGCGTTCGCTCAACTCCTGCGCCACGCCGCGGCCGCCGGCAGCCAAGTTGCCGCGCGTTTCGCCGTTTTGCGGAATACGCGCCAAAGCATACGGAACAACTTCCCCGCCGATAATCAGAATGCGCTTGTCGCCATGTACTATTTCAGGAATATAACGTTGCGCCATGATGGTGCGTGAATCAAGCTGCATCAGGGTTTCCAAAATACTGCCGATATTGGGGTCGGATTCGGTCAGGCGGAAAATGCCCATACCGCCCATGCCGTCCAACGGTTTGATGATGATGTCGCCGTATTCTTTCAAAAAGGCACGGACATCGGAGGAACGTGTGGTAACCAAAGTCGGCGCGGTAAACTGGCTGAAGTTCAAAATCGCCAATTTCTCATTGAAATCGCGCATTGCCTGCCCGCTGTTAAATACTTTTGCGCCCTGCTGCTCTGCCAACGTCAAAAACTGGGTCGCGTACAGATATTGCATATCAAACGGCGGATCAGTGCGCATAATGACCGCATCGAAATCTTTCAAGGCCGTCTGAACTTTTGTCTCTGCTTTAAACCATTCGTGATCGTCATCATTCTTCGCGCCGACAAACTCAAATGCCGCCGCCTGAGCCACTACCAAACCTTCACGGACGGACAATTCTCCGCTCAAGGTATGAAAAAGCTGCCAACCGCGCTTTGCCATTTCACGCATCATGGCGTAAGTAGTGTCTTTATAGGTTTTAAAACTTGCCATTGGATCGGCGATAAACAGGACTTTCATCAAAATTTCCTTGTAAACAGACGATATAATCATACCTTGTATTCTGCCTGCCTGAAAAGGTGGCAAAATATAGAAAAGGCCGTCTGAATCCTATTTTCAGACGGCCTTGAAGCTTTTAGGCGGCTGCCAAATGCAAGAGTTCGGCGGCATGGCTGCGTGTGGTATCGGTAATGATTTCGCCACCCAGCATACGCGCGATTTCCTCAATGCGCTGATGATGGTTCAAGACGCTGATTTCGCTGACGGTTTGCTCCCCTTCGCTATGCTTGCGGACCTGCCAATGGTTTTCACCGCAAGAGGCGACTTGAGGAAGATGGGTTACCGCCAAGACTTGATGTTTTTTACCTAAGGCACGCAAAGCTTTACCGACCATTTCAGCAACACCGCCACCAATACCGGTATCCACTTCGTCAAAAATCAATGTCGGCACTTGCGTGTATTGGCTGGCAACCACTTGCAAAGCCAAGCTGATACGCGCCAATTCGCCGCCGGAAGCCACTTTGTTCAACGGACGGGACGGATTGCCTTTATTCGCTGCTACTTGGAATTGCACCTGCTCCAGACCATGCGCGGTCGGCGAAGACGGCAACAAGACGATGTCAAAACGTGCGCCCTTCATGGCCAAATGCTGCATATGCTCGGTGGTCTCTTCGCCCAAACGGCCAGCCGCCTGATGGCGCATGGCGGAGAGAACGTGGGCGGCTTCGTGGTATTCGGCAAGATTGCGCGCAACCGTATTTTCCAAGGTTTCCAAATCAGCGGCCGCTTGCAGGTTTTGCAGGCGCTCATCAATTTCCGCCAGCTTTTGCGGCAACTCTTCCGGCTCAATGCGGTATTTGCGCGCTATGCTCATCAATTCGCCCATACGGCTTTCTTGTGCGGCCAATTCATTAGGATCGATGTCGCTGCGACCGGCCACATCACGCATATTGGCACTGATTTCCCCCAACTCGGCTTCAATACTTGCCAACATATTCAGGCTCTCGGCAAAGCGCGGTTCAATGTTTTGCAGATTGCCCAGCAGTTTTTGGCATTGGTAGATTTGACGTTGGATGCCGTTGTCGCCGTCTATGCTTTCACCCACCTGCTCAGCGGTTTGCAGCAACTCGGCCGAATGCGCCAGGCTGTCGTGACTTTGGCTTAAGGTTTCCCATTCGTTGGGTTTGAGCTCCAATTGGTTCAATTCATTAAACTGCCATTCCAAACGCTCGCGCTCGATGGCCATGGTTTCTGCCTGCTCTTGCGCTTCTTGCAGTGCCTTTTTTGCATTGACCCAATTTTGATAAAGCTGCTTGACTGTTTCTGCCTGCTCTTTGCTGCCAGCAAACGCATCCAACAACTCGCGTTGCGCAGACTCTTGATTCAGCGAATGATGGGCATTTTGGCCGTGAATATCGATTAACTGCTCGCCGATGGCTTTCAGCTGCGCCAATGTTGCTGCCTGATTATTGATATAACTACGGCTTTTGCCCTTGGCATCGATAATACGGCGGATGCTGAGCTCTTCGGCATCTTCTTCCAAAAGACCTTGTTCCTGCAGCTGCGCTTTCAGCTCAGGCAAACCGCTGATGTCGAACAAAGCCGACAACTGCGCTTCTTTGGCGCCGCTGCGCACTTGGCTGTAATCGGCTTTATCGCCCAACAACAGGCCAATCGCATCCAGAGTAATCGATTTGCCTGCGCCGGTCTCGCCCGTCAATACGGTAAAGCCGTTTTGAAAATCAAGATTCAGGTTTTCAACAATGACAAAATCACGTAAAGAAAGTGCCAACAGCATTGCAGTATTCCTTAGTAAATTACCCGCACCTATGCGGAATAGCTTTAGATAAGCTGATTATAACTAAGATTTTTTATAGTTTAAATCAGATTTTTCTTATGATTTATCTAAGATATTTATTTTAAACAAATTATTTTTTAAGCAGGCAATAAAAAGGCCGTCTGAATATTGCTACATTTTCAGACGGCCTAAATTTGCTTTACTCTGCCAGCTCTACTTGTTCATGCCCCATCAATTCCTGCCCCACTCCGGCAAGCAGGTTCAGATAACGCTCATACTGCTTGAGCATATCGGCAATCAATTCTTTTTGCGTCATATATTGCACATCGTATCCATCGCGCCCATCCGAAAAATACGTCAACGGTATGAACGTTGCTGCATATTTGAAATGAGGCAGGCTGTCTTCACGAATCAACTGGTCGGTAATTTCCCGCTTTACGGATTTAATCCCATAGACAAAATCCCTTACCGTCCCTTTATGCACCACCAGCTCCACCGACGGCTCATCCTGTTGCAACAGGCAACGGATTTCTACGTCCATATTGTATTTTTCGGTCAATTCGTTTTTCAATTCCTGCATTGCCGGAAGCGCCGTATTTTTCATAAATTTGATGATATCGACTTCCTGCGTCTGATTCATCATTTGGCCAAGGCGTTCCCTCCAATGATCGCCCGACCAGAAAATACTGCTCGGATTGACGGCGGTTGCAAAATAGTTGGCATCGTTGTTCAGGGCTTTCCACAAAGAAACCATCATAAAAATCATCAGCACCGCAAACGGCAGAGACGCAATCAGGGTCATGGTTTGCAAGATAGGCAAACCGCCGGCGCCCAGCAACACAATAGCCACAGCCGAAATCAACACGCCCCACATAACCGATTGCCACTTGGGCGAAGCCAGCCCTTTATCGCGCGAAGCAATATTGTTCAGCACATAAATGCCCGAGTCGGCAGAAGTGATAAAAAACAGCGAAATCACCAGCAATGCTACCAAGCTGCTGACAACCGGCCACGGCAAATAATTCAAAAAGGCAAACAACAATTTTTCAGGCTCGTTGGTCAAGGCAGACAAGGCGCCGTTTGCCACATGCGTGTCCAGCCACAAGGCTGAATTGCCAAATACGGTAAACCACAAAATACTCATCAGGCTAGGCACTGCCAATACACCAAAAATAAATTCGCGGATGGTTCTGCCTCGCGAAATTCGGGCAATGAACAAACCGACAAAAGGCGACCACGAACACCACCAAGCCCAATACAACACCGTCCAGCCGGTAAACCATTTTGTATGCTCAGGCTCGTAGGTATATGACTTAAAGCTGAACGAAACGAAGTTACTCAAATAAGTGCCCAAATTGTCGCTGAATGCGAAAATCAAATACGTCGTTGGCATACTCAACAAGACAAACAACAGCAATGACAGTGCCAATACCAAGTTGGTTTCACTCAAAATTTTGACGCCTTTGCCCACGCCCGAAGTTGCGGAAAATATGGCAATCGCCATCACAACAACGATAATGCCGACCTGCAAGACATAGCTGTTGTCCTGCACCCAGCCCATCTTCAGCAAACCGGAACCCATTTGTGCCGCGCCAAATCCCAAGGTTGTGATAATACCGAACAAAGTCGCAATCAAAGCCATCACATCGATGGCATCGCCCATTTTGCCGTTGATTTTGTCTTTTAAAATCGGATAAAAGCAGGAGCGCAACGCCAGCGGCAATTTATAGCGGAAACCGAAATACGCCAAGGCAAGTGCAATGATTCCGTAGATTGCCCAGGCATGAATCCCCCAGTGGAACACCGTATGCAGAATCGCCTCTTGCGCATTGCCTTTGGCAATCGGGGAAGAGAAATGCGATAAAGGTTCGGCCACACCGAAAAACATCAAGCCCACGCCCATGCCGGCTGCAAACAGCATGGCCAGCCATGATAAAAACGAAAACTCAGGTTCATCCTCGTTTGTACCCAACCTGATACTGCCGAAGCTGCTGATGGGAAGCGCCAATAAGAAAATAAGGAATACAGAGAAAGTCAGAATGTAAAACCAACTGACATTTTGAAAAATAAACTGCTTCATGGCATTTAACAAAGCCTCAGTATTTTGAGGCCAAACCAAAGCAGCTGACAAAAGCAAAAGGACGAAGAAAAGCGTAATACCGACCACGCTTGGGTTGAAAGAAGATTTGTTTTGAATGAATTGTTTGAATTTCATATCGGTTCCGTAGTTGATACAGCGCATATTTGAAGAACAAACGGGCTGCCGATTGATAAAGAGGGAAACGTTTCCGTATGCCTTCTCAAACTATTACAGAATGAGAGATATTTATTCTAATAATTTTTAAATTATATCACAAAATCAATAAGTTACAAAACTAAACGAAAATTTTATTTAAAATCATAATGTTACACAACAATAAAAGCCGTCTGAAACACGATTGTTTCAGACGGCCTTTACATTCAAATCAGTTAATCAGTCTGCTTCCTGATTCTACTGCTTCTTCGGCTTCTTCATCGCCTGTCGGCGGCGTTTCCATCAAATCAGGCAACACCAGCTCGCCCAATTCAGTCAGCGGCGGCAATTCTTCCAAACTTTCCAAACGCAAATCGCTTAAGAATGTTGCCGTTGTTGCCCACAAAGCCGGACGGCCGACAGAATCACGGTGGCCGATGACTTCAATCCAGCCCCGATCTTGCAAGGTTTGCATGACATTTTGCGACACCGCCACGCCGCGTATGCCTTCGATATCGCCACGCGTTACCGGTTGCTGATAGGCAATAATCGCCAGCGTCTCCATCACGGCGCGGGAATAACGCGGCGCGCGCTGCTCTTGCAGGCTGCCCAGTCGTTCAAATGCGGCTTGGGCGATTTGGAAACGCCAGCCCTCATGGGTATGCACCAGTTGCAAAGCCCTGCCCTGCCAGCGGGCCTTCAGTTGCGCCAACACATCAATCAGCTTGTCTTGCGACAACGGCGGCACGCACAATTCGCGCATGGCTTTTTCGTTTAAGGGTTCGACTTGCGTCAACAGCGCCGCTTCAATCAGCGCATCGGGAGAAAGTTTTTCAGTCATAATAAAATCAATGTTCAGACGGCATAAACAGCCGAAGGCCGTCTGAAAGATAATATGGTCAACGGTTTGTTACGCGCTCAAATGCGCTTTCAGTTTTTCTTCGTCCAAAAACCAATGGCAGATTTCGGTATCGCCATCCAACAAAACAGGCACTAACTCATTGTATTTTTCTTCTAAAACCGGATCTTCATCAACATCGACAATATCCAGCTCAAATCCAAACTGCTCCTGATAAGGCTTTAATTGTTCGCGCATTTTGTGGCACAGGCTGCAATATTCCCGAAACATCAAGGTCAGTTTCATGACGGTTACTCTCGGAGGGACAAAAGCGGCCATTGTATAGCAAAATGCCTCCAAACCATACAGGCATGACAAAGGCCGTCTGAACAGGCGCAAGACGACGCCTTCAGACGGCCTTTGTGTATATTCTAAAATTAAGACTGAACGTTAATACCGGCAGTCACGGTATTTTGGGCACTGCTTGCTGTCAAAAATGACGCTGCCAATTCGCCGCAGCAACCGCAACAAGTCGCCACACCTAATTGAGCCTGCAAATCGCTCATGGTGGTTGCACCGGCGGCGATGGTCTCTTTGATATCGTGGTCAGTAATGGCGTTGCAGATGCAGACAAACATGATGTGCTCCAATAATTTTGTTACCCTCTGTAATTGAGAGTAGGATTTATTCTTGAACGTAAATATAAATAAAAACGGTTTGCATTGCAATATTGGCACTGTCCTTTTGTTTTGAAATTTTTCTATTTAAATTTGCATTTTGATTGTTATTTTATAAATAATAAACTTTATAACCGTTCAGACGGCCTCAATAACAAAAAGCGGCATCTTCGAGATGCCGCCTTTATTTATGAACGGGAATGGTGTTCATCGACCATGTTTTTCAAACGAATATTGGCAACATGGGTATAAATCTGCGTAGTATTGATATCGGAATGTCCCAACATCATCTGGACTGAGCGCAAATCGACGCCGTGATTGACCAAATGCGTGGCAAAAGCATGGCGCAAACCGTGCGGACTGAGCGAAGCAATACCGGCCGCTTCGGCATATTCTTTGACTATCATCCACGCAAGCTGACGGCTGATGCCGCTGCGTTTCTGGCTGACAAACACTTCGTCGCAGATTTTGTTTTTCAGCAACAACGGGCGCGATTCGTTGCAATAGCGTTCCACCCAATACGCCGCTTCCTGCCCCAGCGGAACCAGACGCAATTTGTCGCCCTTGCCTATGGTACGGATACTGCCGCGATGTAAATCGATATCGCTGAGCGTCAATTTGACGGCTTCGGTCACGCGCAAACCTGTTGCATACATGACTTCAAGCAAGGCTTTGTCGCGCAGCCCGTGCGGCTTTTCCACATCCGGCGCAGCCAGCAGCACGTCGATTTGGGCTTCGGTAATCAGCGTGGGCAGTTTGCGTTCCGATTTCGGCGCCTTGAGAAAACGGGTGGGATTGTCTGCTCTCTGCCCTGTTTCTTCTAACCAGCCGTACATGCGCTTGCAAGCCGACAATGCCCGCGCTTGGGACGTGTTTTTTTCCCCTTCCGCATACACGGCATCAGACAGGGCAAACTCATCGGCACTCAACCAATCCTGCCCGCCCTTAGCCAACCGCACGGCGACTTTGACCAAATCACGGCGGTAACTTTGCAGCGTATTGTGGCTGAGCCTGTCTTGCAGCCAAAGGGATTCAAGCAGCTTGTCTATTAAATCGTCCATACTCATCAAACTGTATTGAAAGGCCGTCTGAACGGCATGACTTTACATCCATTCAGACGGCCTTATGTTTTCAAAGCCCTATTTAAGAGGCTTGAGAAATTGTATCCAAAACTTCCTGCGCGTGTCCGGCCACTTTGACTTTGCGCCATTCATGGGCGATTTCGCCGTTTTCGTCCAACACAAACGTGCTGCGCTCAATGCCGAGGGATTCTTTGCCGTAAAGCTTTTTCAGCTTGATCACGTCAAACAGTTTGCAAACAGTTTCTTCTTTGTCACTCAATAATTCAAACTGGAAGCCTTGTTTGGCGCAGAAATTCTGATGCGATTTAACGCCGTCACGCGAAATACCGACAACGGTATAGCCCAATGCTTTGAATTGCTCCAATCGGGCATTGAAATCCAAACCTTCGGTGGTACAGCCGGGCGTGCTGTCTTTAGGATAAAAATAGACAACCAACGGCAAATGTTCGGCGGAGTTAAAATCGCTGCCGGAAGAAGATGGGAGTGTGAATTGATATTTTGACATATTATTCCTTTCAGACGGCCTAAACCTAGCCTGCGTTTATTTTTCGCTTAAATTCAAATAACTGCGCGTACCTTGAAAATCTTCCAGTGCGCGCAACAAAAGCTGGAAGTGGTCGTCATTGCCGGCCAGATCCAACTCATCGGCATTGACGGTCAGCAAAGGCGCGCTTTGATACAAATGGAAGAAATGGCTGTATTCGTCATGCACCCGTCCCAAATAGCCTTCGGGGAACAAGCTGATGATGCCTTCGTGACGTTTTTGCAGACGTTTGCGGTTGTTTTCGACAGCGGTTTGCAGATAAATCACCACATCGGGCTCCGCGTATTGCGGCAGAATGCGTTGCTTCATATCGGCAAAAAGCTGCTGCTCGTCATCATTCAAAACGATAGGCGTAAAAATACGGTCTTTTTCCGGCAGAAAATCAGTCACCACCATTCCACCTTGCGCGCATTGGTCTTCAATAATATTCACGCTTTCAGCGCGGCGCGTCAGGAAGAAAAGTTCGGCAGCCAATCCATTATTGGAAACATTGCTGTAAAACTTCATGAGAAACGGATTGTGATCCGGATTCTCCGACAACAGCAACGCGCTGAAATGCTCTGCCAAGCGGCGGCTCAAAGCGGTCTTGCCGCTACCGATGGCGCCTTCGACAACAATATAACGAGGATTCATAGTAACTCTTTGTAATGTGTTTCCCAACAATATTTTATAGCAAAAAAGGCGTGTCCAACACGCCCTTTCTTGTTTTCGTCCGTTTTTCAGACGGCCTTTATTCTTTCAACAGGCGAATACCCTGCCCTCCCAAAGCCTGAGCCAACTCAGCCGCACGGCCATGCTTGCCCAACTCGAAATCCGGAAGGATTTCGGCCAACGGCAACATGACGAAACTGCGTTCATGCGCGCGCGGATGCGGCAAGGTCAGATGCGGGTCATCGCTGCGGATACCGTCAAAATCGATGATATCCAAGTCCAAAGTGCGCGGCGCATTACGGAAGGTACGTTCGCGCCCAAATTCGGCCTCGATGCGATTTAACTCTGCCAACAGCGCCACGCCGTCCAATGAAGTTTTCACCGCACAAACGGCGTTCACAAAATCAGGCTGATCGTCATAGCCGACCGGCGCAGTCAGATATAAGGAAGAAGTCTTTTCAAGCCGGATATGCGGATGCGCGGCCAATTCGGCCAAAGCAGCGCGAACCTGTTCGGCAGGATTAGCGAGATTGCTGCCCAAAGCGATAACGGCAAAATGAGGATACATTTCAGACGGCCTCTTTTAAAACGGCAGCGTTTTGGTTTTGGCAAGGAAAACAATCGTGGCAACACACGACATGGCCAAAACATAGACGATATAGAATTTCGGCGAACGCGGATGCGAACGCATCATAATCATGCCCAACACAATATAAACCAGCAACAGCAGGATTTTCATGCCGAGCCACGGCGCATTGAACGGCGAAAAATGGGTAATCTTCATCAGCCACAAGCCGGTAAACAGCAACATGGTGTCGTTCAAATGCGGCATGGCTTTCCAAATGCCAGCCAATGGCTTCTCAGGATGACGCCAGAGCAGGAAAAAACGTATGTTGAACAACAGGATGGTAATGGCAACGAAAATCTGATGGCTGTATTTTACAAACAGATATTGCATGGCAGTTTCTTATGTTAAGGGTTGAAAAACAAAGCAGCTATTTTACCGCAAACATCTATTTCTGACGCAACTTTTCAATCGCCAGCAGATAGGGAGGCGCATTGCGGCGGTTGACAAAGCCATAGCGTAACACGGCAAAGGCTTCCTGCGGCAAAGTTTCCGCCCATTGCACAATCGCTTCAGCCTCTATTCGGCCGGCTTCATGCCCCGGATACAATACCGCCACGGCAAGCCCGTCCTCTTTCAGCAAACCTAAAGTATCCGTCAGCGCACGGATACTGCTTACCGCTTCAGTCGTGCAGCTTTTATCGCCTCCCGGCAGCCAACCAAAATTAAATACTGCGGCATCTAAAGGCTCGTCAATATAAGACAAAAGGTTTTCATGGCCGTCATGTATCAGGGCTACCCGGCCATCTACGCCGTTTTCTTTCAGACGGCCTTGAGTCTGCATTAATGCTTTGGATTGCACATCAAACGCCCACACCCTACCCGTCTCGCCAACCGACTGCGCCAACAGCAAAGTATCATGCCCGTTTCCGGCCGTCGCATCCAAAGCGCGGCCGCCTGATTTTAAGGCTTGTCGTAACAGGGAATGTGCAAAAGGAAGAATGTTTTCAAGCAGCATGATAAAGGTCGTCTGAAAATAAAAATACCCTACCGCAAAAGCGGTAAGGTATTGAAAAACAGGAATGCGTTACATCATTTATTCGGCAGGTTGTTGCACAGTCTCAACTTGAACCGGAGCAGCTGCAGCAGCGGCTTGAGGTTGCTTGTTTTCGTGTTGCAGGCTGACTGCGCGTGCAGGAACGATTGTTGAGATAGCGTGTTTGTAAACCATTTGAGTGACGGAAGTATTACGCAGCAGAACAACGTACTGGTCGAATGATTCCACTTGACCTTGCAGCTTGATGCCGTTTACCAAGTAGATTGAAACCGGAACGTGCTCTTTACGCAACGCATTCAAAAAAGGATCTTGTAACATTTGTCCTTTAGCTGTCATATTCTTGAGCTCCATTATTATGATTGTAAAGACGCCAAAATCGGCGTTTGATGGGATTGTAGCCCCGAATAGGATAAATTACCAACTATTTTTTTCTATCACACCGTTTAGGAATCCAGCAATAAGGGAACCTCCCATCAAACCGACTGTTTCATTTTCATATTCACAACAATTCCAAATTCAAATTTGATGTTTTTTAAATTCGGCAAACCCTATCGAAAATATGCCATGAAGCTCTAATGAGCTGTTTTTTATTATAAAAAGGCCGTCTAAAATTGTTCAGACGGCCTTTGTGCTTATTTGCTGAATTGTTTTTTCACGCTGACTTTGGTTTTCTTCTTGAAGCGGTTTTTCTCTTCCTTGCGGCCTTCGCGTTTCTCAATACGGTTGCTCAGGCTGACACGGCGCAGCGGTTTTTTCTTCGGTTTGTCTTCCGCATTTTCATACGGGTTTTCCGAAACATTGTATTGAATTCTGAGCGGTGTACCTTGAAGATTAAAGGCTTTGCGGAACGTTTGTGTCAGATAGCGTGTGTAGCTGTCAGAAATGGCGTGCAACGAATTGCCGTGTACTACAATCACCGGCGGATTCATGCCACCCTGGTGGGCATAACGCATTTTCGGACGCACCAAGCCAGCACGCGGAGGCTGTTGACGCTCGATCGCGCTTTGCAATACGCGCGTGATTTTCGGCGTCGGCATCTTAATCATCGCCGCGTTGTAGGCAGCCTGAATGCTTTCAAACAAACCGTCTATACCGCGTTCTTTCAACGCAGAAATAAAGTGGAACTTAGCAAAATCAAGGAAATACAGTTTGCGGTTGATATCGCGTTTCACTTGCTCGCGACGCTCTTCGCTGATGCCGTCCCACTTATTGACCGCCACCACCAAGGCACGGCCTGCTTCCAAAGCAAAACCTGCAATCGTCGCATCTTGGTCAGCGATATCTTGTTGCGCATCCAATACCAAAACTGCAACGTTTGCCGCCTCAACCGCCTGCATGGCTTTGATAACGGAGAACTTTTCCACCGCTTCATCCACTTTGCCGCGACGGCGCACACCTGCGGTATCAATGATGGTAAACGGCTTGCCTTCACGTTCAAAATCGATATGGATACTGTCGCGCGTCGTGCCTGCCATATCGAAAGCAATCACGCGTTCTTCGCCGAGGATGGCGTTTACCAAGGTCGATTTACCGACATTTGGACGGCCGATTACAGCAAAAACAGGATGTTTCGCTTCTTCCTCTTCCTTTTCAGGCTCAGGGAAGGTTTCCAAAATATCTTCAATCAGATAATACACGCCATCGCCGTGCGCACCTGAAATAACATAAGGGTCGCCCAAAGCAAGTTCGTAGAACTCGGCGGCAAGTACGGCCCTATTGCCGCCTTCGCCTTTATTCACGGCCAAATAAACGGGACGCGGACTTTGGCGCAAACGGTCGGCAATGATTTTGTCTTGCGGCGTCAAACCGGTGCGGCCGTCCACCAAAAACACCACTGCATCGGCTTCATCGACAGCCTGCAAGGTTTGTTTTGCCATTTCGTGCAAAATGCCGCTGTCCACAACTGGCTCAAAACCGCCGGTATCGATGACCAAATAAGGTTTGCTGCCGACTTTGCCATGACCGTAATGTCGGTCACGCGTCAGGCCGGGCAAGTCATGCACGAGCGCGTCTTTGGTGCGCGTCAAACGGTTGAATAAAGTAGATTTGCCGACATTGGGGCGGCCGACAAGCGCGATGGTTGGTTTCATGATGGAGTCTTTCTGTGTCAAGTGCCGCCTAAAAACGGGAGCGGAACACAAGCAGGTGTTTTAAAAACACGGTTGATAAGGATAAGTGTAGGCCGTCTGAAAAGTCATTGCAACTTCAGACGGCCTTGATTTTAAACAAACTTATTTCAAGCTGTCGATTTTCATTTGCAGCAATTCTCGGCCTACTGCGGTTTGCGGCATTTTGCTCAAAGCAGCTTCGTAACTTTGTACGGCTTCTTTGGTTTTATTTTGGGCAACGTAAACATCGCCTTTGGTTTCCAGCATCAAAGGCTCGAAATCAGCCTCAACCTGAGTATTCAGGGCATTGATGGCGGCATCGTATTTTTTCTGTTGCAACAGGACAACGCCCAAACGCTGCGCTGCCAAAGCTTGAACCAACGGTGCGTTTTGGTTTTTCAGCACCCAATTCAAATGACCTTCCGCCACATCATAACGGCCGGCATCAAACTCGGTCGCCGCTACCATCAAAGTAGCTTGGGCTGTCGAAATGGAATCAGGATAGTTTTTTTGCAATTCGGCCAAATCGGCGTTGATGGCTTTTTGGTCGGTTTTTTGCTGCGCCTTTTCCACCATTTGCGCCAACACGGCGGCAGCTTCCTGATCTTTTGAAGCTTTTTGGCCTTGGTAAATGGTGTAACCCAAATACCCCAAAGCCGCCACGATCAGCAAGGCAAAGATCCAACGGCCTGTTTTTTTCCAAAAATATTTAAAGTTGTCTAACTCTTGTTGTTCTTCCAAATGGGCTGCCATTTATGCGTTCTTCCATTGTTGTAAAGTGTCTGTCAAATCAGCGGCGGCAACGGTTTGTTGTTCATGTTTGCCCTGCATATCTTTCAGGGTAACCGTACCGTTTGCCAGCTCATCCTGAGCCACAATCAGGGCAAAGCTTGCGCCACTGTTGTCTGCTTTTTTCATTTGCGCTTTCAGGCTCTGATAGCCGGAATGCTGCATCACATTGAAGCCTTGAGCGCGTAAGGCTTGTGCGTATTTCATCACCTGCAAGTCCGCACCTTCGCCTTGGTGCATTGCATAGACATCAGGCGCAGCGTTCACTTCCAATGAGCCGTATTCGCTCACCAAAAGCAGCAGGCGCTCAATACCCATCGCAAAGCCGATAGACGGCGCAGGTTTGCCGCCAAGCTCTTCAATCAAACCATCGTAACGGCCGCCGCCGCACACAGTCGCCTGCGCGCCGAGTTTGTCGGTCGTCCACTCAAAAACCGTCTGATTGTAGTAATCCAAACCGCGGACCAAGCGCGGATTTTCAATATACTGAATACCCAAACCGTCCAACATCGCCTTGAAGCGTGCATAGTGGTTTTGCGAAGCCTCGCCCAAATAATCCACCAGACGCGGCGCCGCGTTGCAGATTTCCTGCAAATCAGGGTTTTTCGTATCCAAAACGCGCAAAGGATTGGTTTTCAGACGGCGTTTGCTGTCTTCGTCCAATTTATCTTCATAACGGGTCAGATATTCAACCAATGCCGCACGGTGTGCCGCGCGTTCCTCACGGTTGCCCAAGCTGTTGATTTCCAAAGTCAGGTATTCGCGAATACCCAATTTTTCCCACAAGTCGGCAGACATCGCGATGATTTCCGCATCAATATCCGGCCCTTCAAAACCCAAAGCCTCGATACCGACCTGATGGAACTGACGATAACGGCCTTTTTGCGGACGCTCGCGGCGGAACATCGGCCCCATATACCACAGCTTTTGCGGGCTGTTGTACAGAAGGTTGTGTTCGACCACCGCACGCAAACAAGAAGCCGTACCTTCAGGACGCAGGCTCAAACTCAAAGAATCGTTTGAATCGGAGAAGGTGTACATTTCCTTGCCGACCACATCGGTTTCCTCGCCGATGGAGCGGACAAACAAACCGGTTTGCTCGACAATCGGCGTACGGATTTGCTGATAGCCGTAAGCGCGTGTCCAACGGCCGACCGTATCTTCAAACGCCTGCCAAAACGCAGCCGTCAGTTTGAAATCTTTTTGTTCGACAGGTAAAAGGTCGTTCATACCTTTTACAGATTGAATTTTTTGTGCCATTTTAATATGGGATAAGCGAAAATCAAATAGTTGGGCATTATAGCTGATTTTTAAGGGCTTGTGAGGTTGGGAACAAATCAAAAGGCCGTCTGAAAGTTTCAGACAGCCTTTGATCGATTAACGCTTTTATTTATCCAACCTACTAACCGCGGCCCATCCGCATCACAGGCGCATCAACCTGCCGCACCTGCTCTTCCGCCAAGCGCGCCATTTCCTGCTCGCGTTCCTGCGTAGCATAAACCTTGTCTACGTTTTGCCGCAAACCGCGTCCGACATTAGAATCCAGCATGCTATCCAAAGCGGCATACCTTTTGTTATCGTCATCTGACAGCAAGGCTGCAAAACCGTATTCGCGGAATTCGTTGGCAGAAGCGTTTTTGACTAAGGGTTTGCTGATGTCGGGTTTGCCTGCGTCGGCATAGGCCTCCTTCCCTGCATCGGGACGTGTGCCGTCGTTCTGCATCATAAACATCCTGTTGTCGAACAGGGATTTCGGCGGCGGTACACTGTTGATGATTTCTTGGATTTTTTCCGCTTGTTCATCTTTTTGCCTATGCGGATGGTTACTGAGGATACGGACTTTTTCTGCCAGCGGTGCAGCGCCGAAAGCGGCAATCGAAATGGCTGCTTTACTTACCGCTACATCGCCTCGGTAATCCTGAATCATGTTTTTATTCGATTCGGCGAGTTGAAGTGCCTGGTTGAAATTGCGTTCGGAGAGGATGGAGTTTTTGCCCACGAAGTTGTCGGAAGAATGAACTTTGATAGAACGGGCCGCTACGCCGACGGCTTTATAGGCTCTGGTATTGCTTTGATTGTTGTAACCGAATTTTTGCAACAGCGCGATGTCGTCTTGTCCGGCCAATACGATGACCTTGCCGTAATGGGCGGAGGCGGCGGAAACCGTATCCGCAGCTTTTACATAGTTGGTTACCGTGCTGCCGCCTTTGGGAACGCCGTGCATTCCGACCGCGCCGTAGCCGTTGAAGGTTGCGCCTTCATGCCCGAAACGGTGGGCTTGGATTTCGACATGTGCACCGCCGAGGGAATGACCTGTATGAGTGATTTTTGGGATGGGAATTTGAGGATCGTTTCGATGTATGTCATTAGCTAGCTTGATCGCCTTACGAGTCAGCTTTTCCGCATCAGCAGCCTGAAGATTTGCCCAACTGGTTACCATCGCAAGGTCAATGATACCATCCGTAACGCTGGCCGTTCCTCGGTGGGCAACGACAATTTCATTGGTTCGGACATCTTGGTACACCGTTCCTTGATAACCTGTTACAGGGTTGTTGCGGACGGCTAGAACTTTATATTCATTGTTTCCAATAGTGATGGTTTTATTTCCTTTGGTTACTGTACGGGTGTTGTAGGCATCTACTGCAAGATCGGCCTGCTGCTGCCTGCTAATATTGCTCATGGTTTAGCCTCCTCAAGGGTTACAGTTATGGTAAACATTTCTTTATGTTCTTCGGCACTATACAGTTCAGGAGAGGTAATGCCGAAATTGACAAAATCCGGAGAAATGGAACCATCTTCCCGTGTAAAATAAGGATATGACCATTTCCAATAATATTTGGTCAGTGTCTTTTCTTCTAATAAGTGTTTCATTATATCGCTGAAATTGAATTCTGTTTCTTCAGGACTTCCTGTAGCTTTCAATGAAACTCCAAAACCTTCAAGCTGCCAGTGACAGATTCCTTCCCCGAAGTAGTCTTCATCCAATAATGCGTCTGCATAAACCACAGTTTCATATTCAAAATCCCCAAGCTGGCGGATATCGGTTTGTAAATCCTTTTCAGGTTTAGCTGGTGCACCTTCGATTTGATTGATGATGTACGTACAATTTTCGGCTTTATAGCCGACCCCAAATTTACCTATCAGTTTCAGCGGCCCCGGTGCGTCGTTGATTTTGATTCTGAGGCGGTATGTCTGTTTGGGATGGGGATTTAGCTGGAATCTTGCTTCGGTTTGTTCCTGAATACTCATGCTTTTCTCCGAGCTGCCGCAGGCATTCAGGCTAAGGACTGAAAATACGGCGGCGGTCATTAATGCGGTCATCGGTTTCATCGGGTTTCCCTTCTTGGGCTGGCAAAGGCCGTCTGAAAACCAAATACAAAAGGTTTTCAGACGGCCTCAATTATAGCGGAAGTTATGTATAAGCGAATTTGTCGACAGATTAACGGTAAAGGCACAGGTATTGCAGGCGTCTACTGCAAGATCGGCCTGCTGCTGTCTAGTAATATTACTCATGATTGAATTTCCTCAAGGGTTACAGTTATGGTAAACATTTCTTTATGTTCTTCGGCACTATAAATTTCGGGCGATTCAATTCCAAAATCAACGGAATCGGTGTAAAGAGTACCATCTTCTTTTCTAGAATAAGGATATGACCATTTCCAATAATAATTAGTCAGCGTCTTTTTTTCTAATAAATATTTCATTATATCGCTGAAATTAAACTCTGTTTCTTCAGGACTTCCTGTTTCCTTCAGCGAAAAACCGAAGCCTTCAGGCTGCCAGTGGCAGACGCCTTCTCCGAAATAGTCTTCATCCAACAATGCGTCAGCATAAACCACAGTTTCATATTCAAACTCCCCAAGCTGGCGGATATCGGTCTGTAAGTTCTTTTCAGGTTTTGCAGGGGCTCCTTCGATTTTATTGATGATGTACGTACAATTTTCGGCTTTATAGCCAACCCCAAATTTACCTATCAGTTTTAACGGCCCCGGCGCATCGTTGATTTTGATTCTAAGACGGTAAGCCTGTTTGGGATGGGGATTTAGCTGGAATCTTGCTTCGGTTTGTTCCTGAATACTCATGCTTTTCTCCGAACCGCCGCAGGCATTCAGGCTAAGGACTGAAAATACGGCAGCGGTCATTAATGCGTTCATCGGTTTCATCGGGTTTCCCTTCTTGGGCTGGCAAAGGCCGTCTGAAAACCAAATACAAAAGGTTTTCAGACGGCCTCAATTATAGCGGAAGTTATGTATAAGCGAATTTGTCGACAGATTAACGGTAAAGGCACAGGTATTGCAGGCGTCTACTGCAAGATTGGCCTGCTGCTGTCTAGTAATATTACTCATGATTGAATTTCCTCAAAGGTTACAGTTATGGTAAACATTTCTTTATGTTCTTCGGCACTATACAATTCAGGAGAGGTAATGCCGAAATTGACAAAATCCGGAGAAATGGAACCATCTTCCCGTGTAAAATAAGGATATGACCATTTCCAATAATATTTGGTTAATGTTTTTTTCTCTATCAAATCATTGAAAATATTTCCAAAACTAAATCTAGTCTCTGATGGCTCTCCTGTTGCTTTAAAACCCAAGCCGAATCCCTCTATCTGCCAATGGCAGACACCTTCATTAAAGTAATTTTCATCCTGCATTGCATCAGTATAGACAATGGCTTCGTATTCAAACTCCCCTAGCTGGCGAACTTCAATTTCCAAATCTTTTTCCGGATTGGCAGCCACTCCTTCAATGCGATTAATAATATACGAGCAATTCCTTGCTCCATAACCTACACTCATACTCCCCATCAACTTCAACGGTCCGGGTGCATCGTTAATTTTGATTTTAAGGCGGTATGCCTGTTTGGGATGGGGGTTTAGCTGAAATCTTGCTTCGGTTTTTTCCTGAATACTCATGCTTTTCTCCGAGCTGCCGCAGGCATTCAGGCTGAGTACTGAAAATACGGCAGCGGTCATTAAGGCGTTCATCGGTTTCATCGGTTTCCCCTTCTTGGACTGGCAAAAGGTCGTCTGAAAAACAGGTTTCAGACGGCCTTAATTATAGCAGAAGTGATGTATAAGCGGATTTACTGGCATACAAACGGTAGTTTCCACATTGTACAAGCACTTATGTTCGATAGACCATATAAACATTAGACATAAATGATGATCTGCCGCACTTTCTCAATCCGAAACACCATCTGAAAAAATCCTAAAAACCGAGTACAATCCGCCACATGAAAAAACGTACCAATCCCCTACCCCTTTTAGACGGTGTCAAACCCAGCTACTTGGTTTTGCCGCATGAAAAGCAGTTTTACGGCTTGCCGCTGCTGCATTTTTTATGCGCTCATTTTCCCTTTGTCGGCGAAGAAAACTGGCGGCGGCGGCTGAACAGCGGTTTTGTGGTGGGCGCGGATGGTGTGCCGTTTGATGAAAATACCTTGTTCGAACCCGGCAAGACGATGTTTTATTACCGTGAAACCAGCCGTGAGAGCGAGCCGCGTATTCCGTTTGAAGAAAAGATTTTGCATATTGACGAGCATTTGATTGTGGTGGACAAACCGCATTTTCTGCCCGTCATCCCCAGCGGCAGGTTTTTGCGGGAAACCCTGCTCACGCGCCTGCGTTTGCGGCCTGAGTTGCAGCATTTGAATGTTGAAGACATTACGCCGATTCATCGCTTGGATAAAGATACGGCAGGCGTTATGCTGCTTTCACTCAACCCTGCCACGCGTCGCGATTATCAGACCATGTTCCAAGAAAAAACTGTACAAAAAACTTATGAAGCGGTGGCGCCGACGCGGACGGATTTGGACTATCCGCTGGATATTTCATCCCGAATGGAACGCGGCGAAAAATTCTTTCTCACGCGGGAAACGGAAGGAGAACCCAACGCCCACACGACTATCGAACTTATCGAAAACCGCGGCGCATTCAGCCTCTACCGCCTCACGCCGCATACCGGAAAGAAACACCAGCTCCGCGTGCATATGATGAGTTTGAATATGCCGCTGATGAACGATGCGCTTTACCCTACCCCATTGGCGGCCGGTGATGAAGACTACGACAAACCTTTAAAACTTCTGGCCAAAAGAATTGAGTTTACCGATCCTGTCAGCGGAGAAATCCGCGTATTTGAAAGCGATTTTGCGCTTTAAGTTATCCAATCCAATAAAAAAGGCCGTCTGAAATTTTTCAGACGGCCTTTTTGTCACGGAATCATTTGATTAGTGATGAATGCAGCTGCACTCTTTGTTCATATCAATCACCATACGGCCGGTAATTTTACCTTCGCGCATTTCTTGGAAGATGGCAGGCGCTTCATCCAAAGCACGCAATTCGACTTTAGGCACAACCAAACCTTCTGCACCGAATTGGAATGCTTCTTCCAAATCTTTGCGGGTACCGACCAGAGAACCGACCACTTCGATGCCGTCCAATACCAAGCGTGGGATAGACAAGTCCATAGACTCAGGTGGCAAGCCGACTGCAACGACACGGCCGCCTGCGCGGACGCAGTTAACACCTGAATTGAAAGCAGCAGCGGATACGGCTGTTACAACGGCTGCGTGTGCGCCACCGGTTTTCTCTTGGATGACTTGAGCCGCATCTTCTTTGGCAGCATTGATTACCAAATCCGCACCGGTTTCTTTGGCAAAAGCCAGTTTGTCGTCATTAACATCAATGGCAACAACGTGCGCGCCAAACACTTTTTTCGCGTATTGAACCGCCAAGTTGCCCAAACCGCCTGCGCCGTAAATCGCAATCCATTGGCCCGGACGGACGCCGGAAACTTTAATGGCTTTATAAGTAGTTACGCCGGCACAAGTGATACTGGAAGCTTGCGCAGGATCCAAGCCTTCAGGAACTTTGACCGCATAATCGGCACTCACGATACAGTGGGTCGCCATGCCGCCGTCGGCAGTATAGCCTGCGTTCAATACAGAGCGGCACAAGGTTTCGCGGCCGGTATTACAGTATTCGCAAGAACCGCAGCTTTGGAACAGCCATGCGATGCTGACACGGTCGCCGACTTTCAGATTTTTCACACCGTCGGCAACTTCTTTAACCAAACCGATGCCTTCGTGTCCCAATACGCGACCCGGTTTGTCGCCGTAATCGCCTGCCGCAACGTGCAAGTCGGTGTGGCACACGCCGCAATACTCGACTTCCACCAACGCCTCACCGTATTCCAGCGGACGCAGTTCGCGTTCAACAACTTCTACATCACCTGCTACATCTTTATTTACTACCACAGCATGCATTTTCATGAGAGAGTCTCCTAGGGTGTTGAAAAACTGTTTAGCTATGAATGAGAATACTCCCCATACCCTAAGCCGTCAACCCATAATCTTTTTCAAAACAACGAGTTATGATGTTATACCATAACAAATCCTATTCAGGTCGCCTGAATCTTTAAATATATTAACAAATGCACTTTCATTTCAATCAAATCCTTAATTTTTCAGACGGCCTGCTACATGAAACAACATTGCAAATGTAAATTTTAAGAACATTCTCATTTTTAGTACTTGAACTTAAAAAGAAAAAAGCATAAGCTGCTTTCATGGTGTTGAACCACCTATTCCCATTCATTAAGGAGACAGCATTATGGCAAAAGATTTAAATGTGTTTGATAAAGAATATGGTCTTTTAATCAACGGCGAATGGACGAAAGGTAGCGAAGGCAAACTTTTATCCTCTTACAACCCTGCCAATGGCGATGAGTTGGCCAAGTTCACAGACGCAACCGATGCTGATGTCGATGCTGCCGTAGCCGCTGCACAAGAAGCATTCAAAACATGGCGCAAAACCACGACTGCCGAACGCGCGGCCATTTTGAACAAAATCGCCGATGTGATTGATGAAAACGCCGAATTGTTTGCCCTGCAAGAAACCTTGGACAACGGCAAACCGATCCGCGAAACCCGTGCCGCCGACGTGCCTTTGGCTTCCGACCATTTCCGCTATTTCGCCAGCGTGATCCGCGGCGAAGAAGGCACTGCGACCCAGCTTGACGCCGAAGACCTGTCCATCGTTTTGCGCGAACCGATCGGCGTTGTCGGCCAAATCATTCCTTGGAACTTCCCATTCTTGATGGCCGCATGGAAAATCGCTCCGGCATTGGCCGCAGGTTGTACCATCGTCATCCACCCTTCTTCCAGCACTTCATTGAGCCTGTTGTCCCTCGCTCAAAAAATCAACCACTTGCTGCCTAAAGGCGTGTTGAACGTGATTACCGGCCGCGGTTCTAAATCCGGCGAATACATGCTGCACCACAAAGGCTTCAACAAACTGGCCTTTACCGGCTCAACCGAAGTCGGCCGCCGCGTCGGCATCGCCGCCGCCGAATTGCTGATTCCGTCCACTTTGGAATTGGGCGGCAAATCTGCCAACATCTTCTTCGACGATATGCCTTTCGACAAAGCACTCGAAGGCGCGCAAAAAGGTATTTTGTTCAACCAAGGCCAAGTGTGCTGCGCCGGTTCGCGCATTTTTGTACAAGAAGGCATTTACGACAAATTCGTCAATGCTTTGGCTGAAGAATTCAAAAAAATCAAAGTCGGCCTACCTTGGGAAGACGACACCCAAATGGGTTCTCAAGTCAATGCCGGTCAACTCGAGACCATTTTGAAATACGTCAAAATCGGCGAACAAGAAGGCTGCCGCATCATTACCGGCGGTAAAAAAATCGAAGGCGAATTGGGCAAAGGCGAATTTGTCGAACCTACTTTGATTGAGGCCAGCAACGAAGCCCGTGTTTCCCAAGAAGAAATCTTCGGCCCGGTTGCCACCGTGATTAAATTCAAAACCGAAGAAGAAGTCATCAAAATGGCCAACGACAGCGAATACGGCTTGGGCGGCGCAGTGTGGAGTACCGACATCAACCGCTGCCTGCGCGTTTCCAACGCATTGGAAACCGGCCGCGTTTGGGTAAACTGCTACAACCGCCTGCCTGCCGGCGCGCCGTTTGGCGGCTACAAAACTTCGGGTATCGGCCGCGAGACCCACAAAATGATGCTCGCCGCCTACACCCAAGTGAAAAACATCTACATCAGCACCCGTGAAGAACGCGAAGGCTTCTATTGATTTGCCGTTTCACATTAATCTGATTTAGAAAATATAAAGGCCGTCTGAAACCTGTTTCAGACGGCCTTGTTTTATTCTGTTTTGCAATAAATGCTTCATATCTTTCTCAAAAAAAGCCCCATCACTTTCTCTCCGGCCACAGCCAGCAATGCTCCGGTCACAACCACCATGGCACCCACATAGCTGACAATATTCATATCCGAAGCGGCAAAATAATCGGGGGTGAGATGATGGCCGATGGTGGAAAATATCATGGTGAATACAGGAATCAGCGTGGTGACGATACTGACTTTTGAAGCGTCCCAATGGTTGAGCGCTTCGCCGAATGAACCGTAGCCGATCAGCGTGTTCAGGCAGCAATAGATAAAGCAGCTCCATAAAAACAGATTACTGATATGGGCGATTTGCGACGGTTCGGCAAACGGCAGGAAAACAAAGCTGCTGCAAAAATAAATCATCAACAGGATTTGTTGAGAATTGAAATGTTTGGACAAGAGTTTTTGCGCCACACCGTAGCACACCCAAATCATGCTGCCCGAAGCCGCCATCATCACGCCGACCGCATAGCCGCCCAAGCTGAAAAATTCGCCGAATTTGTCGTTGAAAAACATGACCAAACCCGTCAACAAAAGCATCAAGCCGATTTTTTGCCAGTGCGTAAAGGCTTCTTTAAACACGCCTACGCCGACCAAAATCATGGTAAAGGGCGAGAGCTGCCACAACACCTGCGTGGTTGTCGGAGAAATATAGTGCAAACCCATGGCAACAAGAACGAAGTTGGCAGAAATGCCGATAATGCCCAACACCAATAAAAACAAGGTTTGCTTAGAAAATTCCGACGGCCTCGGCAGCTTGCCGGTCAAACCCAACAGCACAAACAACACCAGCGAAGCCACTAAAAAGCGTATCCACACCAGCGTGGGCGCATCGACGGCTTTTAAGGCCTGTTGGGCGATAACCGGCAGCGAGCCCCAAGTCATGGTGGCAAGCAGCGCCAATGAAAAGCCGAGCCAAGGTTTTTGTTTCTTCATTTTTCAGATGGCCTTTGTTTACGCGGCTTCCCAGTAGTCGATATAAAGCTGTAATTCGAGATTATTCCGCCATTCGTTGGCAACGGGGCGGTACACCGTGCGGATGTATTTGGGAATGTCTTCGCTGCAACGCCAAAACATGGCTTCAAATTCATAGCCGTCTTTTTGCAGCCAGACTTTTTTGTGTTTACCCTCCGCGCCCAAAGGCTGCTGGCGGACAACATGAAATTCGTCGGTAAAACTCGGTGGCGCGAAACCCTGCCCCCAAACGTGTTTAGCAAGGTTTTGCGCCTGTTCCAGCGTAATGTCGCGTGCAGGCAGGCTGCCGTCAGTAATATAGGTTTGCGACAAATCGTCTTCGCACACCATCTCGCGCACGGCTTCTTCAAAGGCCGTCTGAAATGAGGGGATATTGTGTTCAAGTATGCTCAAACCCGCCGCCATCGCGTGTCCGCCGAATTTCAAAATCAAATCGGGATGGCGTTTGGACACCAAGTCCAAAGCATCGCGCAGGTGCAGATTGGGAATGGAGCGTCCCGAACCGCGCACTTCGCCGTTGTCGGCAGGCGCAAACACGATGGTCGGACGATAAAAACGGTCTTTGAGGCGGCTGGCAACGATGCCGACCACGCCTTGATGGAAATCGTCGCGATACGCCACCAACGTCGTCTGACCTGAAGGCAGGGTTTCGGGAAAATCATTCAGCGCGTCTTGCAGCATAGACTGCTCGATTTCACGGCGCTCGATATTGAGGTTGTTTAACTGGGCCGCCAGTTCCTGCGCCTCGGCATCATCTCGTGCCAACAGACAGGCAATACCGACCGACATATCGTCCAGCCGTCCGGCCGCATTGATGCGCGGCCCCAACGCAAAACCCATATCAAATGGCTGCGCTTTGCGCCAGTCGCGCCGCGCTACTTCAAACAAGGCGCGGATGCCGGGTCGCATCTTGCCCAAACGCATCCGTTTCAAACCTTGAGACACGAGGATACGGTTGTTGTGGTCTAGAGTGACGACGTCAGCGACGGTACCGAGTGCAACCAAATCCAAGAGGTCGCCCAAATTCGGCTCTTTCAGGCCGTCTGAAAAATAATTGCGGCGGCGCAGTTCGGCACGCAAAGCCATCAATACATAAAAAATCACGCCCACGCCCGCCAAGCTTTTGCTTTGGAAACCGCAGCCTTTTTGGTTTGGATTGACGATGATGCAGTCGGGCACGGTCTCGGCAGGCAGATGGTGGTCGGTCACAATCACATCCAAGCCCAAATCCTGCGCACGCGCCACGCCTGCAATGCTGGCAATACCGTTATCCACCGTCACCAATAAATCCACACCTTGCTCGGCAGCGATTTCGGCCAATTCGGGCGTTAAGCCGTAGCCGTGTTCAAAGCGGTTGGGCACAAGGAAATCCACTTTCGCCCCCATCGCTGCCAAACCGCTCATACCGACGGAACACGCCGTCGCACCGTCGGCGTCATAGTCGGCGACAATCAGGATTTTTTCCTGACGCTCAATCGCATCCGCCAAACGTCCGGCGGCGGCTTCGCAGTTTGTCAGCGTTTGATACGGCAAAAGCGCTGCAAGCTTGTCGTCCAACTCGGCCGGACTTTGCACATCACGCGCAGCACACAGCCGCGCAATCAAAGGATCGGTACCGGCAGTGAGCAAGTCGTTGAAAACAGTCGGATTAATGGAACGTGTTTGGATTTTGACGGACATGGTGTGTGGGGTTTAAAGAAAGAAGATTAATCTTTTTGAAGCGTTTATTTTAAGGTGGAGGCCGTCTGAAACCTGCAATCCGTTTTCAGACGGCCTTGGATATTATTTGCGTGAAGCATCGATAATTTCACTGACTACGACATAGGGGATTGCTATCACTGCGCCGACTGCGTCCAAAGCCAATGTAAATGGCGTTTGCAGGATATTCTCCGTCAACTTCTGAACGTCAGTGCTTTTTTTGGTTTCCGTATAATAAATTCTGACCGGGACGGCAGTGTCAAAACGGCGGTCTTCGGCAACATTTTTCGGCGTCGCATAATAATGACCTTCGGTAGAAATACACCGCGTGTAGACAGTTTTGTCATCGAGCTCAACCGGCTTAAACGCCAACTGTTTCAACTTGGCAATCTCGGCAACTTTTTGAGTATCGTAACGCAGGCAGAATTTTGAGCGGAAAGTTTGCGCTTCAGGGGATTTCAATTCGACCGGCAAAGCCTTATACGCATATCTTGGGTTTTGCTGAACCATTTGAAACTGTTTATCCAATTTAACATCTAAGACCGCCTTCAACTTGGCCGAATCTTTAGGATTAACGACAAACCAATATTTTTTGCCCATCATGACCAGGCTGCCTGTTTCCAGTTGCGTATTGTCTTTGGCAACCACGCCAAATGCTTGAATATTGTCTTTGGCAACGGTTTTTTCGGTTGTGGTTTTATGGAACGGGTTGTTCTCTCCCCAAAGAAAGACAGTACAACCATTCAGGGTTAGTGCACTAATTAACAAGGCAGGTACAAAGCGGCGAAATTTCATGGTCATCCTCCTTCGATATTACGATACAGGCCGTCTGAAAACCGCAATCCGTTTTCAGACGGCCTTAAGGTTTATTCTTCCCAATCCTGCCCTTCTTCTGAAGCGTCGGATTGACCGGCCTCCATCACTGCTTTAATTTCTTGGAACAGCGCGCGGAAGTTTTTAGGCGGCTTGTTTTGTTCCTGCTCTTTTTTGGTGTTGCGGATCAAGGTGCGTAATTTACCGGCGTCGGCTTGCGGAAAATCGGCCATAAATTGGGTAATCGCGCCATCGTCTACCAACAGTCGGGTACGCGCCTGCTCGACGCGTTGCAAAAAGGCATTGTGCGCCGTATTGTCGCCGCGCAGTTTGGCCAAATAGGCTTCGATGGGTGCGGGGTCGGTATCGCGCATCAGGCGGCCGATAAATTGAGCTTGGCGTTTGAGCGCGCTGTTGGACGTGATTTTTTTATAGGTAACGATGGCCTCGAACAGCTCTTCGTCCAAGCCGATTTTTTTCAACGTATCGCTGGAGAGTTTGGTCAATTCCATACCCAAAGCCTGCAAATCGTTCATCTGCTTTTTCATTTGGGTTTTGCTGACCCATTCGTCTTCTTGTTCAAACATTGTGTTTCCCTGATTTTCTGAATCTGCCTATTTTATCAGTTTTCAGACGGCCTTTCCGTGCGATTTTTGCAGAGGCCGTCTGAAACGGTTAAAATGCCGCAAAACCCTGTCAGGAAACCTTTTTATGCTGTTTAACCACACACCGGACGAGCTGTTGCGCTTGTGCGGACACACGCTGGATTTGGCCAAACAATCCGGCGCTACCTCGGCCGAAGCCGATTTCAGCGAGTCGCTCGGTCAAAGCGTCAGCGTGCGCTTGGGCGAAATCGAACAAATCGAGTTCCAACAAGACAAATCTTTAGACATTACGGTCTATGTCGGCCAACGCAAAGGCCGTGCCAGCACTGCCGACTTCTCCGAACGCGCACTGCAAGATACGGTCAAAGCTGCCATCGATATTGCACGCTATACCGCCGAAGACGATTGCGCCGGCCTTGCTGATGCTGCCCTAATGGCAACCCATATCGGCGACCTCGACCGCTACCACGAATGGGATTTGAGTACCGAATCCGCCATTGATTTGGCCAAGCAATGCGAACAGGCCGCTCTGTCAACGGACAAACGCATTGAAAATTCCGAAGGCGCATCGGTTCATACCGGCCATTACCAATATGTTTACGGCAACACCCACGGCTTTGCGGCACACCAGCAAAGCACGCACCACAGCATTTCTTGCAGCGTGGTTGCCAGCGACGAACACGGCATGCAGCGCGACTATTGGTATGATTCTTCCTGCCGTCACGAAGACATGGACGCGCCCGAACTCATCGGCCAAACTGCAGCCGAACGGACTTTACGCCGTCTGAACAGCCGCAGCGTTCCGACCGGCAGCTATCCTGTACTGTTTGACACCACTGTCGCCGTCGGTTTAATCGGCCACCTTATCGGCGCACTCAGCGGCGGTGCGCTTTACCGTCAAAGCAGCTTCCTGATTGACAGCATCGGCAAACAAGTGCTTCCCGAATTTCTCAGCCTTCGCGAAGAACCGCATATCCTGCGCTCGTTTCGCAGCACTTATTTCGATGCCGAGGGCGTGTCCACGCAGCCGCGTTTTGTAGTGAAAGACGGCATAGTCGAAGGCTATTTCCTCAGCAGTTATAGCGCGAAAAAACTCGGTATGCAGACAACGGGCAATGCCGGCGGCGCGCACAATCTGTATCTGAACCACACCCACGCCACGCAGGCCGACCTGTTGAAAGAAATGGGAACAGGTTTGCTGGTTACCGAATTGATGGGACAAGGTGTCAACGGCATTACCGGCGACTACTCGCGCGGCGCGGCCGGTTTTTGGGTGGAAAACGGCGTCATTGCCTATCCGGTTCAGGAAATCACCATTGCCGGTCGTTTGCAGGATATGTACCGCGACATCACCGGCGTGGCAGACGACGCATTACGCCGTTCGTCCAACCAAATCGGCTCCATCTTGGTTTCCAAAATGACGGTTGCCGGCAACTGATTGAACTAAATATACAAAAGGCCGTCTGAAAGATATCTTTTCTTTTCAGACGGCCTCGCCGTTACCTACTTCCATAAAAAACACATCATGCATATTGTCGTTATCCCCTCTTGGTATCCTTCTTCCGAAACCGACGTGGACGGAATCTTTTTCCGCCTCCAAGCCCAAGCCCTGCAACGCGAAGGCATGAAAATCGGCATGGTCGTACCCATGTTCCGCTATTTGAGAAGCCAGCCGAAAACCATCTTCTCGCGCTTCTACGGCCTGCGCCGCCATCAGCAAGGCGGACTCAATACTTACGCCTACGACAGCATGTATTTCTTCCCGCGCTGCCCTGTTGTCGATATCGACCGCATCCGCTGGGTCAACGCAGGCATGAAAGCTTTTGAAGCCTATATCGCAGACAACGGTAAACCCGACGTAATTCACGCCCATTGCGTCAACTATGCCGCCATTTTGGCCTGCGCCATCTTCAAAAAATACGGCATTCCCTATGTGATTACCGAACACAGCAGCGCCATTTCACGCGGCCTTGTCCGCAAAAACCAATGGCCGTCCATGCACGAAGCCGTGCGCCACAGCGCGGCCCGGTTCGCCGTCAGCCGTGATTTCTGCCATATTCTCGAAAAAACCTACGCCGGTACAGACTGGCAATACCTGCCCAATATGCTAGGCGGCAATTTTGAACAGGATTTCGAGTTCCCCGAAAAAAACAATCAAGACTTCACCTTCTGCAGCGTCTCCCATCTGCGCCACCTCAAAGGCCACGACCTGCTCCTGCCTGCTTTTGCCGAAGCACTCAAAACCTATCCGCAGCTCAAACTCAAAATCGGCGGTAGCGGCGCAGAAGAAGGCCGTCTGAAACAACTGGCAAGCGACTTAGGCATCAACCACGCCGTTACCTTTACCGGCGCATTAACCACCGACCAAACCCTAGACCTCATGCGCCACAGCAACGCATTCGTCCTCGCCAGCCGTACCGAGACCTTCGGCGTCGTCTATATCGAAGCACTGTCGCAAGGTTTGCCCGTTATCGCCACACGTTGCGGCGGCCCCGAATCCATCGTCACTTCCAACAACGGCCTGCTGGTACCAATCGAAAACATACCGGAGCTGACCAAAGCATTGCTCACCCTCTACGAAAACCATGCACAATACGATCCCGTCCGCTTGCGCCAAGATTGCCTGCAACAATTCGGCAGCCGTGCCATTGCACAACACCTGATCGATACCTTCCAAAAAGTGCTTAATAAGTAGGCATAAACCATACAGGCCGTCTGAAATCCTTCAGACGGCCTGCCTGCTTCCAACAAGACAAATCTAGTGTAAAATTAAGACAATAACTAAACTTTTTGATTTAAAATCAGTCCAAGGAAAAATTGTTACCTATAATAATATCCCCACATACATTATGCGCTATTACGGAACGATTACTCGCTGGAACAGCAAGCGCGGCTTCGGCGCCGCTACCATAGAAGACACAGGCCAAGAAATCTTTCTTGCCCTTGCCGCCTTCACCACCCTTACCCGCCTTCCGGCCGAAGGGCAACACATCTCCTTCAACATCACAGAAGGCCGACGCGGCCGCAAAGAAGCCGAAAACGTCTGCTTCGCCCTCGATTGCGCCGACTGCTTCGATGTCCTCGTCCCTCCCCCTGAAAAACCCCTTGCCGGCAAACAGGCCATCATCGGCCTGATCGCCGTTATCTTCGTCTGCAGCATTTTCGCCGCCTTGTGGTACGGCCTCCACTTTTCCGACAACACACCGGAAGAGCCGGCCGTCAAAAAACAAGAAACCATGGTTCACGAAGTAGCCGCCAAAATCGAAGCCGAACGCAAAGCATGGCGCGATGCCGTCAATGGCAGCAACCAACGCTCGGGGCAGCCCCAACGAGCCAAAGATGATGCGTCAAAACAATAACGCTTTATCCAATACAAAAAGGCCGTCTGAAAAAATAGGAAGATGAAATTATAGATTTCTTCCTCATTCTTTCAGACGGCCTTTGTTCTTGCCTCAATTCTGCTCCGCCATTTCCAACGCTTGTTTGATGTCCACGGCGACGACGCGCGAGACGCCTTTTTCCTGCATGGTTACGCCGACGAGCTGCTCTGCCATTTCCATGGTCAGGCGGTTGTGGGAGATGTAGAGGAACTGGGTTTGCGCCGACATTTCTTTGACCAGGTTGCAGAAACGCGAGGTGTTGGTGTCGTCCAGCGGAGCGTCGACTTCGTCCAAAAGGCAGAAGGGGGCGGGGTTGAGGCTGAACAGGGCGAACACGAGGCTCATGGCGGTGAGGGCTTTTTCGCCGCCAGAGAGCAGGTGGATGGTGCTGTTTTTCTTGCCGGGCGGACGCGCCATGATGGACACGCCGGCGGTCAGGAGGTCGTCGCCTATCATTTTGAGGGTGGCTTCGCCGCCGCCGAACAGGGTCGGGAAGAAGGTTTGGACTTTTCCGTTGACGGCGTCGAAGGTTTCTTTGAAACGCGCTTTGGTTTTGTCGTCGATTTGGGCGATGGCTTCTTCCAAAAGGGTGATGGCGGCCTGCACGTCTTCGCTCTGGCTGCGGTAGTAGCCGTCGCGTTCGCGCGCTTCTTCGAGTTCTTGCAGGGCGGCGAGGTTGACGGCACCGAGGGCTTCAATTTGCTGGGTGAGGCTGCCGATGCTGCTGTTCAATACTTTCGGCGATTCTTTCGCCAACGCTTCGAGCGCGTCCAGATCGGCGGCGCGTTCGGTCAGATTTTGATGGTAGCGTTTGGCGTTAATCAGGGCTTCCTGCTGCTGCAACAGGGCAGTTTGGGTGGCGGCCTGAAGCTGCGGCAGCTTGGTTTGCAGGGCTTGCACTTTAGCGTATTGCTCCCTGCCCTGCTCCTGAATCTGCGCGAGTTTGTCCTGCACGACGATGTATTCTTCGTCCAGCGTGTGTACGGCTTCGGTCAGCTCGTCGAGCTTGATGTGCTGCTCGTCGTTTTGGAACTCGGTTTCATAGGCGAGGGCAAGCTCTTGCTGGCGTTCCTGCCAGTCGAGGGTTTGCTGCTCAAGCCGGGCGATTTGCTGCTGGTAGTTTTGTTTTTGTTGGTTGAGCTTGTGAACGGTGACTTCAGCCAATCCGTATTGGCGGTTGGCTTCCAACAGGGCAAGCTGCGCCTGTTTCAGACGGCCTTGCTGTTCTTGGCGGCTGTGTGCGGCGGTTTGCTGTTGGTGTTCGAGTTCGGCGGCGGCTTCCTGCAAAGTAGCGATGTCGTCTGCGAGGCCGTCTGAAGTATGTTTCAACACGGTCTGCTCTTCCGCCAACTGCGCCAGTTCACGCTCAATGTGTTCACGGCGGATTTGCCCTTGGTTGGTGCGCGCCAGAAGTTCGGCGGCGCGTTGCTGCGCTTGGCTGTATTGGCGCGTGTGCTGCTGTTGCTGCTGCATCAGGTTTTTGTGCTGCACTTCGGACGAGCGCACGGCGGCTTCCGCCTGTTTGAACGCGGCTTCGGCGGTGGAGAGTTCGGGGGCTAGGTTTTCCAGTTCGGATGCGATGCCGTCGAGGCGCGCTTTTTGGGCAATCAGGCTTTCCTGCGCGGGTTTGGCATAGAGCAGGACGCTGGCTTTATCGACCTGATGGCCTTCGGGCGTAAGCCAGATTTGGTGTACACCCAAATCGCTTTGATGCGCGAGGGCGTAATTCAAATTGGGGGCGCACAATACGCCGTCGAGCCAGTGATGCAATGCCGTCTGAAACGGCGGCTGCGCTTGGATTTGGTTCAGCAATGCCTGTACGGGTAGGGATTTTTTGATGCCGCCGGAGAGGTCGTCTGAAAGCCATGCTGCCTGCCCTTGCGGCAAAGGCGCGGGGGGCACGAAGCCGTGCGGCACGGCGCGGGCGTGCAGGCGTTCGGCAAGGATGACGGACAAGGCGTGCTGCCACTCGGCGGGCGCGGTGATGTGTTGCCACAGTTGCGGCGCGGCGGCGTGGTCGGTTGCCTGCCAGAAGTCGGCGGCTTCCTGCTGTTGCGACAGGATTTGCGACAACGCCTGCTGCTGCGCCTGCAAGGTAATGTGTTGCTGCTTCAGGCTTTGGAAGCGGTTTGAGGCCGTCTGAAACGCCTCGCGGGCGGCGTGTAAGGCTTCTTCGGCGGCGATGATTTGTTCTTCGTAATACTCTTGCTGGCTTTGCAACAAAGCGGCGGCTTCCTGCACGGCGGCGGTTTCGGCCTCATCGGGCAGATTCAGGGCTTGGTTTTCCTGCTTCAGACGGCCTTTGCGCTCTTCGTGCTTGGCAACGGTTTGTTCAGCATGGGCAAGCTGCTGCTGCTTCAACGCCAGTTCGCGGCGGATGCGGTTTGCCTCGTCCTGCTGGGTTTGGAAGGCGGCGTTAAGCGTGGCTTGGGCTTCTTCCAATTCGGGTAGACGCTCTTCGTGTTCAGCAACCTGCATCGCCCATTCCGCCAATTCGGTTTGCTTTTCTTCGACGTATAACTCGTTTTCTTCCAGCTTGACGCGGATTTGCTGCTGTTCTTGATGGATGCGCTGCAACTGCGCCTGCGCCGCCTGCTTGTCGCGCTCGATGCGTTGGTGCAGGTTTTGCTGATGGCGGATTTGCTCTTCCAAACGGGCAATCTGCTCGCGCAACACGCCGCGTTTGTTGCTCAATTCGTGTACCGCCTGTTGCTGCGACTGTTCGGCGGTCTGCAAGGCGTGTACTTCGTCATTTAACGCCTGAACCTGCGCGGCGGTTTCGTCCTGCTGCGCCTGCAAAGACTGATGCTGCGCGGTCGCTTTGTCGGCGGCGGCAAGCGATTGCTGCCATTGGGCGTAATCGAGCAAATCCTGTTGCTGGTTCAGCTGTGCGGTCAGGGATTTGTAGCGTTCGGCGGTTTCGGCTTGTTTTTCCAGCTTTTCCACCTGACGCGCCAATTCGTTCTGCAAATCGCCCAAACGCTGCAAATGCTCGCGCGTGTCTTTCAGACGGCCTTCCGTCTCCTTGCGGCGTTCCTTATATTTGGACACGCCCGCCGCCTCTTCTATATAGGCGCGCAACTCCTCCGGCCGCGCTTCGATGATGCGCGAAATCATCCCCTGCTCGATAACGGCATAACCGCGCGCACCCACGCCTGTACCCAAAAACAAATCGGTAATGTCACGGCGGCGCACGGTCTGATTGTTGATGAAATAAGTCGATTCGCCCTGCCGCGTCAGCTGCCGCTTGATGCTCACCTCGGCATACTGCCCCCACGCCCCCTGCAAACTGTGGTCGCTGTTGTCAAACACCAGCTCCACCGAAGCCCTCGGCGCAGGACGGCGCGTCGCCGCACCGTTAAAAATCACGTCCTGCATACTCTCGCCGCGAAGCTGCTTCGCCGAAGCCTCGCCCAATACCCAGCGTACCGCGTCAATCACATTCGACTTGCCGCAGCCGTTCGGCCCGATGACCGCAACAAGCTGCCCCGGCACATGAATCGTGGTCGGGTCGGTAAAAGATTTGAAGCCGGAGAGTTTGATGTGGGTAAGGCGCATGAGATAAGGACGGGAAAAAAATAAAGTGGGATTTTATACTAAAACAGTAGAAGAAACCGACAATTCAATCATGGAAGTATTATGCCTGTAAAACGAAATTACGCTCTAGCTTACGAAGTGCATGCTTAGTACGCTTTGCATTTTGATTTTTGCATCTTGAGTTTATTTAATGCATAAATATTATATTCTTATTTTATTAATGAGAGATATAAAGATGGAAATTTAAAAATCAAAAATGAAAAAACCTGAGTCCAGTTTTCACTGGATTCAGGTTTTAATGTCATCTGGAAAGATATAGTTTGAAGATTATCTGCGTAGAACGTCGTTGACGAAACCGTTGCAGATTGTTTCAAATAAGTATCAATTCCATGAATTAATCAGAATTTAACGCCCAAATGAAGACCTGCACCTCGTTGGCGACCGCCGTAAACCTGCAAGGCCGTATTCAATTGTTTACCGCCCAATTGGTAATTTACTCCTGCTTCACCCAAAGTGGTCCCTCCTTTCATAGTCGGACTAGGTAAGGATAAGCCTTGATATTGAGCGCGTACATGACCACTCCATTCTCGTTCATGAGCTAAACCAAAATGCAATTTTGTTTTGGCTAACTGATGGTTATATTGCACACCAATACGGCCTCTTTGAGAACGAACTGAAGAAAAATGATACGTTTCGCCTGAATTCAACTTAGCTTTATCACTAGATGTATGGGAGTCAAAGTATTTAATATAAGTGTCTAATGAATTTAGACTGCCTAGCTGCCAAATCTTACCTGCACCGATATGGCCCGCTATGTAATTGGATTTGCTGTCATAGTTGACCTGGTTGCCATTAGCATGCACGAAATCGTTACTGCGGTAGTCTCCTGAAACACGGCCGATACGAAGGCTGCCTTGTATATACAAGCCATTGTTCCACAAGTAATTCCCAAATGTATTTGCACCTAAGTACCAAGCTTTACCCTTACCTCTGGTACCGTCGTCCAAATGTGATGTATAACGAGTATAACCGTATTCAGCAGCGATACCATATGTTAGATTACCCAAGCCTAAAGGTTTATTCCATGCATAACCTGCATCAAATGTCATACCTTTCAGTTTTACATGACTGCCTGTCGTTACTTCACGGTTATCAGCACGGACATTAGCAAAGCCATTAGAACCGGTATTTGCTTTGTTTTTATCTACATTGGTATTTTGATAGAATGATTCCAAACCGCCTTCCAAAAGGTAAGCTGAACCACCATTAATCAATGCTGGCGCAACCAAACGACCTTGCAACAAAGATTTGGTTTTTGGGTTGACGTTAGCAGATGGCATTGTGGTGTCAGTATTGTTGGAGGCATTGTTCTTATCCCCTGTACCAGTATTATTCACAGAGCCATTGTTGTTAGCTGGAACGTTTATGCTGTCCTTAATATTATTTTTTTGGAATACTAAATCTAGGTTTCTTGACTGCTCGTCCACTCTAATATCTGCCAAATCATGAGTCAGAGTAACGCCTTGATATACCTTTCCTTGCCCTTTCCATGCGATTTCCCTGGTGGGATCTACCTGTATCAAATGTACAATATCTCCTGCTTTCAAAGCAGTATCTCCCGGCACATAGCTGTTAACGGTAGCATTACCCAAATCTATAACTGAATCAAAATCCCCTTCAATACCTAACAGTTTCAATGCGATATCTTGATTACGGGTATTGTTGGGCAGATAAAAATTGTAGGTATTGAAATATCCAACTTTACCAGCAGATATGCTGTTCATTTCTATCGGTTCGTTGATGTTACCCAAATTCAACGTATTACCGACACTTTTATTATTGCTGACACCACCATAGAGCTTACCGGAAACTTCGCCTCTGCCCAAAAGCGTAACGATATTATTATTAGCTTCTTCTGTTGCCCCCCCTCCTAAGAGGTTGGCAATCTTGAAATCTCTATTAAGCAGAACTTTATTGCCATTTGCACGTGTGACTGCCACCCCTCCGACAAGCTTATCTCTCACTGTCGCATTACGGCCGAGCATAACAGTATTGTTGTTTGCCTCGCTCTCCAAGCCAGCTTGACCGCCCATAACCTCATCAGCAGTCAGGTTTGCACCTATCGTTACCAAATTTTCAGAAACATTGCTGCCATTCCAAGCGTAACCGCCACGTATCCTATTAATATTTGCATCTTTGCCGATTCTGAGTTCATTTTTGTTTACAATAGCTTTCTCTGTGCCATTACCCGCAACAACATTAAATATTCTGCTACGGTCTCCGATAGTCACGCGGTTTTCGTTTTCTGTATTATCAGGGATGACACTGGATTCTTTGCCTGAACTACCACCCAATACCTGTGCGGCATAAAAATCATCTCCGATATGAACGATATTGGAGTTAGTGACAACAGGAACATAATCAGTTTGATGTCCTGCGCTGCCGCCTGTAACAATTCCACCAAGTATCAACTGATCGTCGGGAAGTTTCGGACCCACCCTGACATTGTTACCGATATAGACTTCGTTGAAGGAAGATAGCATCCCATCCGAACCGCCAGAGACACTTCCTGTTACAACCGAATTATCTCCAATATGAACACTGTTGCTGGAGGAATCTATTTCAATATTTTTGAGGCCGGCTTCATCTGTCTTTACGGGACTAGCAGAACCACCTTCAACAAAACCATTTATTATTGCATTAGCTCCAATACGCACAGCATTGAAAATAGCACTGGATTCGTTCGATGAACCGCCCTCAACAAATCCATTATCTTTTTCCGTACCAATTTGGACATTGTTTCCTATCACCACTTCATTGTGATTAGCTTCTTTCCGAGTGGAGCTTCCGCCAATAACAGCGCCTGAAACATGGGCTTTGTGTGCAATATTGACACGATTCTTATTAGCAGAGCCTTTGTAGGCACTACCACCAATAACATCACCATCTAATTTCTGTCTTAGTCCTACTGATGCAGAGCAACCGTTGGCATTTTCATTGCTAAAAAAACTTTCACTACATCCATAAATCGATGCTGCCTGGGTATATATCGGAAACATACCTGCCAACATACAAGTAAGAGTAGTTAATGCTGTACTCAATTGATGATTATTGTTTTTTGTCATAATCGAGTTAGTTTTTTTAATACGCATGTTTTGTTCCTTTAGAAATTGATGGCAAATGTGAAGAATACGACTTAAATAAAAAATTACTGCGTTACCGTAAGCCTAAGGGGAAAGATCTCTGAAATATCCACAGCAAATTGATTACCACCTTAATAATAAATCTTTGTGCTATACCAAAGCGTATCGCTTTGCTATTTTTATTTCAAACTACTGGTTTATCATAATAAGTTTATAACAATTTATCAAGCGGTGTGATTTTTTAGATTATCGGTACATTTATTATCTTCAGTGGTTTGTTAGAAGTATTCTTTAACTACAACAAATCCTGCTTTCTTTGAAAATTCTATGGAAATATACCATTTACACTCCACTTAAAATTCAAAGATTTATACAATCTTATGATATTCGTAGTGTTGCCTCATTTTAACTAAGTTTCAAAGCAATGATATTATTATTGATTAATTTTGTACTACTTTGTTTCTATACGCGGCGGCGCACGGCCTGATTGTTGATGAAATATGTCGATTCGCCCTGACGCGTCAGCTGCTGCTTGATGCTCACCTCGGCATACTGCCCCCACGCCCCCTGCAAACTGTGATCGCTGTTGTCAAACACCAGCTCCACCGAAGCCCTCGGCGCAGGACGGCGCGTCGCCGCACCGTTAAAAATCACGTCCTGCATACTCTCGCCGCGAAGCTGCTTCGCCGAAGCCTCGCCCAACACCCAACGCACCGCGTCAATCACATTCGACTTGCCGCAGCCGTTCGGCCCGATGACCGCAACAAGCTGCCCTGGCACATGAATCGTGGTCGGGTCGGTAAAAGATTTGAAGCCGGAGAGTTTGATGTGGGTAAGGCGCATGGCAATGTTTCGAATCGGAAAAGAAGGCGTATTTTAACGGAAATACGCTTATCCGTTGAGAGAAAAGCATCCATAAAGTCCGACTGCTTTTTTATCTTCAAAAGGCCGTCTGAAAAGTTTGTTAAAAAGAAACAGACCAGCTATCGAACTCACTAAAATATTCAAAATAAATCCATATAAAACAATTAACTAAAAAAACACCCACCCAACCACCTTCCCTTTGATTAATTTTTGTACAGAAATGAAAACAAACTGTTTATTTTTTTATGATTTATGGTTATTATCGGGCATTAAAGGTTTAAAAATCAGATAAACGATCTCTCCGACCTTTTCATCAAGCGAATAACTATACAGGGAATCTCATGTCAAACATCCAAACCAAACTTAAAACCATCGTTTTTACAGCCACCAGCGCAGCCATCTTGTCCGCATGCGGTGGTGGCGGAGGCGGCGGTTCATCTGCTTTAAGCACCGGCTCGACCCCTACCAATAATACCGGCAACTCTGCTAGCAACAATGGTAATCCTACCAACAATAACAGCAATGCCAACACTCCGAAAGCGCCGTCTACTACGCTCACCAACAGTGCCGACAAGCTTGCCGAACTGACCGATGAAGCTCCAATCGATCCGGCCAACGTTAGCCAGCCTTTGCACACACATTTCATCTCCTCCAAAGGTGCGCAGCAATCCAACCCCAACGTACAAATCCGCAGAGATGCCGCAGGCAAAATGTTCCAAACGGACAATCAAGACCGCAACCAAAATGGCCTGATCAGTTCTATTGACTTTAACAGCAATGATGAAGTCAAAATGGACGGCGTTGTGTTATTTAACAAGACCACTGATGGCAACGCAACCCAACCTACATGGACAAGCTATGCTTCTGTTATTGCCAAAGTATATTCAAAAGGCAATACTCAAACTGATGTCAGCGAACAAACAGGCAAAGAGAAAAATACCGAATTCGCATACGGTAAATCAACTTTGGATGAACGTATTGTTGAACTTTATAAAAAGTTAAAAGCCGAAGAAGAAAATCTAAAAAAAGAACAAAACTCAGAGTCTGGCCAAATTGATCATGACAAAATAAAGGAAATTGAAGCTAAAATTAGAGACTTAGACGCTTTATACAAAAAAAATCTGCAACATCGCACTAATCTGGCAACCTTTAATAAAATTGACAGCGATAATTTAGCCTACTTCCGCACCGATAAAAACGGCTTAGTTTTTGACAAACAATTCGACGGTGTCTATGTCATCAATTTTGATGACGGCACCAAAATTGTGTTGCATGATCCTTCTGCGGCCGGCTGGACATATCAAACCTTCGCACATTACACCGACCCTAAAGGACATGTATATCAAGGCTATCAAAGCTTGGGCGATGAAACTGTCTTCACGACCCTGCCTGCTAAAGGTACAGCCACCTATAAAGGTATTTCCACTGCCTATGTGGTTACCGACAATAACAATCGTCAGTTGACTTCCAATGTCATGGCTATCGTTGATTTCGGCCTCAAAGGTGTCCGTTTTGAAACGTCAAACTCACACTTCCATACTTTGGAAAATGGTAAGCGCGTATCCAAAGCAGATAAAAACTACGATTTCAAAGGTACGGCAAGCTGGAAAGACGGCAACCTCTTCTCCGGTAAAGTCAGCACGGCTGATGACAAATTAAGCGGCAACCTGAACGGCAAATTCTATGGCCCCAATGCTGCTGAAATCGGCGGCACTTACGGCTTAAAAAACAAAGATGCAACCGAACACTTAATCGGTGGCTATGGCGCGAAACGTCAATAACCCTGCCTAAACAAAAGGCCGTCTGAAGTTTCAGACGGCCTTTTTATTTTTAACTTGAATTACACCGATACGGCTGCTTTGATGTGCGGATGCGGATCATAGCCTTCAAGCTCAAAGTCTTCAAATTTGAAGGCAAACAAGTCTTTGACTTCAGGGTTGATTTTCATGGTTGGCAGGCTTCGGAAATCGCGGCTTAATTGCAGTTGGGCCTGCTCGATATGGTTGCTGTACAAATGGGCATCGCCGAACGTATGGATAAACTCACCGGCTTCCAGTCCGCACACTTGCGCCATCATCATGGTCAACAATGCGTAGCTGGCGATGTTGAACGGTACGCCAAGAAAAATATCGGCGCTGCGTTGGTAAAGCTGGCAAGACAGTTTGCCGTTGGCAACGTAAAACTGAAACAGCGCGTGGCAAGGTGGTAAGGCCATTTCGTCGACCAAAGCCGGATTCCATGCCGATACAATCAGACGGCGCGAGTCGGGATTTTTCTTGATTTGTTCCACCACGTTGGCAATTTGGTCGATATGGCGGCCGTCGGGTGCAGGCCAGCTGCGCCATTGGTAGCCGTAAACCGGGCCTAAATCGCCGTTTTTGTCCGCCCATTCGTCCCAAATGGAAACGTTGTTGTCTTTCAGGTATTTGATGTTGGTATCGCCTTTGAGAAACCAAAGCAGCTCATGAATAATCGAGCGCAGATGCAGTTTTTTGGTGGTCAACAGCGGAAAGCCTTCACTCAAATCAAAACGCATTTGGTAACCGAACACGGAACGCGTGCCGGTGCCGGTACGGTCGGATTTGTCGATACCATTGTCGAGAACATGGCGCATAAGGTCGTGATAGGCTTTCATGTGTTTCCTTAATGTATGTGTTGTGGGAATTTCGTGTGTATTGTACCGAATTTTCAGGCGGCCTGCCTCTCTGTCTTCAATGGGGCGACCTTCCCCATATTCGCGTAATACACTCATTAACAATGTTGACAATTCAGCACCGATTTACACAAATTTTTGAGCTGAATGAAATTTTTACAAAAAAATTTTCAATATTTTCTAGTTTAATTACTAAGCATTTTATTTTTATTATAATATATTTAATAAAATATTTTTAAATATTTTTGATTAAATTTGAAATATAATTCTATTTTTACAAATTGGTAAAAAAATAATGTCAACAATCTAGGCAAAATTTTTCTTGGCAAGTAAAATTTTTACGGCTATATTTCAAAACATAAATATTGAAATATCTCACTCAATAGGAGTAGAAAAATGACCGATCTGAACACTCTATTTACCAATCTCAAACAACGCAACCCCAACCAAGAACCCTTCCATCAAGCCGTTGAAGAAGTGTTCATGAGTTTGGATCCGTTTTTGGCGAAAAACCCAAAATACACCCAACAAAGCCTGCTTGAGCGTATTGTTGAACCGGAGCGCGTGATCATGTTCCGCGTCACTTGGATGGACGACAAAGGCCAAGTCCAAGTCAACCGTGGCTACCGCATTCAAATGAGTTCCGCCATCGGCCCTTACAAAGGCGGTTTACGTTTCCACCCGACCGTCGATTTGGGCGTATTGAAATTCCTCGCCTTTGAACAAGTGTTCAAAAATGCGCTGACCACCCTGCCTATGGGCGGCGGCAAAGGCGGTTCCGACTTTGATCCTAAAGGCAAATCAGATGCCGAAGTAATGCGTTTCTGCCAAGCCTTTATGACCGAACTCTACCGCCACATTGGCGCCGATACTGACGTTCCTGCCGGCGACATCGGCGTAGGCGGCCGCGAAATCGGCTATCTGTTCGGCCAATACAAAAAAATCCGCAACGAATTTGCTTCAGTCCTGACCGGCAAAGGTCTCGAATGGGGCGGTAGCCTGATTCGCCCTGAAGCCACCGGCTACGGCTGCGTGTATTTTGCCCAAGCCATGTTGGAAACCCGCAACGACAGCATCGAAGGCAAACGCGTGTTGATTTCCGGCTCCGGCAATGTGGCGCAATACGCTGCCGAAAAAGCCATCCAACTGGGTGCAAAAGTATTGACCGTTTCCGATTCCAACGGCTTTGTCCTCTTCCCTGACAGCGGTATGACCGAAGCACAACTGGCCGCTTTGATCGAGCTGAAAGAAGTACGCCGCGAACGCGTGGCCACTTACGCCAAAGAACAAGGCCTGCAATACTTTGAAAACCAAAAACCGTGGAACATCGCGGCCGAAGTCGCCCTGCCTTGCGCCACCCAAAACGAATTGGATGCAGATGCTGCCAAAATCCTGTTGGCAAACGGTTGCTATGTGGTTGCAGAAGGTGCGAACATGCCGTCAACTTTGGGCGCAGTCGAACAATTTATCAAAGCCGGCATCCTCTACGCTCCGGGCAAAGCCTCCAACGCCGGCGGCGTAGCAACTTCAGGTTTGGAAATGAGTCAAAACGCCATCCGCCTGTCTTGGACACGCGAAGAAGTCGACCAACGCCTGTTCGACATCATGCACAACATCCACGAATCCTGCCTGAAATACGGCAAAGTCGGCGACACAGTAAACTACGTCAATGGTGCGAACATTGCCGGTTTCGTCAAAGTTGCCGATGCCATGTTGGCGCAAGGTTTCTAAACCCCTATCCAGCCAAACTAAAGGCCGTCTGTTTTCAGACGGCCTTTTTCTTTTCATGCAAATTTTATACGCCCAAATAACCTTCCCTACTGGAAAGCCATCTTGCCAAATGCGCTTCGACGATTTCAGGGTTTTGTTCAATCAGCAAAGGGGCGATTTCGCGCGCTTGTTCCAAAAGGTGTAAGTCTTCTTCAAGGTTGGCGAAGCGCAGCATGGGAACGCCGCTTTGACGCGCACCGAGAAATTCACCGGGGCCGCGGATGTTGAGGTCTTGACGGGCGATTTCAAAGCCGTCGGTGTGTTCGTAGATGACTTTCAGCCGCGCTTTGGCGAGTTCGCTCAAGGGTTCAGCAAACAGGAGGACACACACGCTTTCTGCCGCGCCGCGCCCTACCCGCCCGCGTAATTGGTGCAGCTGCGCCAAGCCCATGCGTTCGGCGTGTTCGATCACCATCAGGGCCGCGTTGGGCACATCTACGCCGACTTCGATGACGGTGGTGGCTACCAATACGTTCAGACGGCCTGCGGCAAATTCCGCCATGACTTCGGCTTTTTCGGCGGCTTTCATGCGCCCGTGTACCAAGCCGATGCTGAGTTCGGGCAAGGCCGTCTGAAGCTGCTCGAGGGTTTCGGTGGCGGTTTGCAGTTGCAGGGTTTCGCTTTCTTCAATCAGCGGACAGACCCAGTATGCCTGCTGCCCTTTGCGGCAGATGTTGAGGACGAAGCCTTCGACTTCGGCGCGGCGGACGTTGTTGACGAGGCGGGTTTTAATCGGGCTGCGCCCAGGCGGCAATTCGTCGATGACGGACACGTCCAAGTCGGCAAAGAAACTCATGGCGAGCGTGCGCGGGATGGGCGTGGCGGACATCATCAATTGATGGACGTCGCGCCCTTTGTTTTTAAGGGCGAGGCGTTGGGCGACGCCGAAGCGGTGTTGTTCGTCTACAATCACCAAGCCGAGATTTTGAAACTCGACGTCGTCTGAAAACAGGGCGTGCGTACCAACGGCGATTTTGACAGAGCCGTCAGCCAGTTTGGCTTTGGCTTCGTCTTTGGCTTTTTTGCGCTGACTGCCGGAAAGCCAGACGACTTCAAGGCCTAAAGGCTCAAGCCATTGTTTGAACTTGATGAAATGCTGTTCGGCAAGGATTTCGGTCGGCGCCATTACAGCCACCTGCGCGCCAGATTCGATAGCCGTCAACGCAGACAAAGCCGCCACAATGGTTTTGCCGCTGCCGACATCGCCTTGCAGCAGGCGGTGCATGGGGTGGGTTTGCGCCATATCACGGCAGATTTCGGAAACAACTTTTTCTTGCGCATCGGTCAGGGCAAACGGCAAGGCGTTGCGCAGGGCTTGAGTCAATGTGCCGTCGCCGCCCAATGCTGTGGCCGAGCCGCTGACACGCTTTTGCCGCGCCAAGCGCATGGAAAGCTGTTGCGCCAAAAGTTCGTCAAATTTGAGCCGTTGCCATGCAGGCAGCGTGCCGTCTGAAAGTTGATGAATAGTGAAACTCGGCGGCGGCGAGTGCAAAAGGCGCAGACTTTCGGCGAGGTGTGGCAGTTTCAGACGGCCTAATAAAGCATCAGGCAAGGTGTCGTGCAGCGGCGTAACATCCAAGGCCGTCTGAATAATGCGGCGCAAAGTAGGTTGGTTTAAACCGTTTACGGTCGGATAAATCGGCGTGAGGCTTTCTGCCAAACCGCTGCTCTCTGCATCGCGGATTTTAGGGTGAATCATCTCGTCGCCATGAAACCCGTGTTTGATTTCGCCCACAGCGCGGATGCGTTTGCCGACCGCCATCTGTTTCTGATTGCTGGCGTAAAAGTGGATGAAGCGCAGAAAAAGGATGCTGCCGGAACCGTCGGCGATTTGGACAATCAGCTGCTTGCGCGGTTTAAATGTCACTTCCTGATGAATAACTTCTCCCTCGACCTGACACGGCACACCGATCGGTGCATCCTTAATCGGCATGATGTGCGTCTCGTCCTCGTAACGCAACGGCAGGTGCAACACCAAATCCCATGCAGTATGGAGGTTGAGTTTTTCAAGCTTCTTGGCGGAAACATCGGTAATTTTGAGCTGTTTTTGGGTTTCGGGCGTCATCTTAAAAGGCAGCTGATTTAAAGTTTGCTGTATTTTATCCGAAAACAAAAAGGCCGTCTGAACGCAATGTTTCAGACGGCCTTAATTTAGGTATAACGCGATTAAGCGTTAGCTTCCTGTTGTTGTTGGTAGATGGCTTCGAAGTTGATCGGGGCAAGCAGTACAGGCGGGAAGCCTGCGCGGGTTACGCTGTTGGAAATGGCTTCGCGTGCGTAAGGGAACAGGATGTTCGGACAAGCAACGCCCAGCAGCAGTTGTACGTCTTCTTCAGGAATGTTTTCCAAACGGAAGATGCCGCTTTGGGTAACTTCGTTCAAGAACATGGTGCGCTCTTCGTTCAGTTTGGCAGTCACGGTAACGGTAACGTCAACGCTGTAGAAACCGTCTTCCAGTTTGGTGTTGCCGGTAGAAACGCGCATATCGACTTCAGGCTCGCCTTGTTCCAAGAAGATTTGTGGTGCGTGAGGCACTTCCAAAGACAAGTCTTTTACATACAGACGCTCAACGCTGAATACGGGTTGCAATTCTTCGCTCATTTTATTTTCCTAAGTTAAGGGTTAAGGATTCAGTAATTCGTCCAACTTGCCTTCCTGCTGCAAGCGGTACAAATCGGTAAAGCCACCGACATGGGTGTCGCCGATAAAAATCTGCGGCACGCTGCGCTGGCCGGAAAGCTGCTGCATTTCGGCAAAAACTTCCGGATTGCCGTCGATGCGGATTTCGTTGATTTCTTTCACACCCACCGCCTGCAACAGCCTTTTCGCCATGGTGCAGTACGGGCAATATGGACCGGTATAAACAGTAACGGTTTGCATGATTTCTTCCAAAATACCAATGTTCATGACTATATGGGCATAGGTGCTATTTTACAAGTGTTCCCGCCGTACGGTTGTAAAAAACATTCAGACGGCCTCTTAGCTATAAACATTTGTGCAGATGCGGAAAAACCATAATTAAAGTATGATAAGCGCTTTCGCAGAATGACTTTTGCCATTTGTTTTTTGGAGAAGAACACATCGCAAAAGTTTTTCTATTCAAAATCAGGTATCCCCATGCTTTCAGGAATTCCCATCCCCAAGGACGCCGTGCGTCCGTCCGAAACCGTCCTCGTCAACATCACTCCGCAAGAAACGCGTGTGGCTGTTTTGGAAGAGAACAATATCTGCGAGCTGCACATCGAGCGCAACAGCGGCCATAGCTTGGTCGGCAATATTTATTTAGGCGTCGTCAAACGCGTCCTTCCCGGCATGCAAAGCGCGTTCATCGATATCGGCTTGGAGCGCGCCGCGTTTCTGCATATCGTCGACGTCCTCGAACAACGCCGCAATCCGGACGAAACCCAACGCATCGAACACATGCTCTTTGAAGGCCAGTCTGTCTTGGTTCAGGTCATTAAAGACCCCATCAACACCAAAGGCGCGCGCCTGTCCACCCAAATCTCATTGGCCGGCCGTTTCCTCGTCCATCTTCCGCAAGAAGACCACATCGGCATTTCCCAACGCATCGAGGATGATGCCGAACGCAGCAGTTTGAGGGAGCGCCTCAACAACCTGCTGCCCGAAAACGCCTGCCACGGCTACATCATCCGTACCAACGCCGAAAACGCCTCCGATGACCAACTACAATCAGACATCAACTATCTGACCAAAGTGTGGGAACACATTCAAAAACAGGCGAAAATCCAACCGCCTGAAACCCTGCTCTATCAAGATTTGCCATTGAGCCTGCGTGTTTTGCGCGATATGTTCAGCCTCGATACGCACAAAATCCTGGTCGACTCGACTGAAAACCACCGCCGCATGACCCAGTTTGCCGAACAATACGTTCAAGGCGCATTGGGCAGAATCGAGCTGTTCAAAGGCGAACGCCCCCTATTTGAAACCCACAACATCGAGCAGGAAATCGCCCGCGCCCTGCAACCGCGCGTCAATCTCAACTTCGGCAGCTACCTCATCATCGAGTCCACCGAAGCCATGACCACCATCGATGTCAACACCGGCGGCTTTGTCGGAGCGCGCAATTTTGATGAAACCATCTTCCGCACCAACCTCGAAGCCTGCCACACCATCGCCCGCGAACTTCGCCTGCGTAATCTCGGCGGCATCATCATCATCGACTTCATCGATATGGCGCAGGAAGTCCACCGCGAAGCCGTCCTGCAAGAGCTTGCCAAAGCCCTCAGTTTCGACCGCACCCGCGTCACCCTCAACGGCTTTACCAGTCTGGGCCTTGTCGAACTGACCCGCAAACGCTCGCGTGAAAACTTAAGCCAAATCCTCTGCGAACCCTGCCCTTCCTGCCAAGGCCGGGGCCGTCTGAAAACGCCGCAAACCGTGTGCTACGAAATCCAACGCGAAATCGTCCGCGAAGCGCGCCGCTACGATGTCCAAGCCTTCCGCATTTTGGCCGCTCCGAATGTCATCGACTTGTTCCTAGACGAAGAATCACAATCGCTGGCGATGTTGATAGACTTTATCGGCAAGCCGATTTCGCTGGCAGTCGAAACCGCCTACACGCAGGAACAATACGATATTGTGTTGCTGTAAAGATAAGGCCGTCTGAAAACTTTTCAGACGGCCTTCTTGTTTGAGCAAATAAAGATTACGGTTTCACTACTTTACCGTTGATTTTGACGGAAGTCAGTTTCAGGTTGTAGGTTTTACCGTCATCGGTATAACTGATTTGCGCAGGGATATTGTTGATATCGGAAGCAAAAGAGTAAGTAACGGTATCATCGCCACGGCGAACGCGATATTTGCTCACAGGCGTTGTGTCGCCGTTCAGTTTATAGCTTTCACTGCCGATTTTGTTCATGCTGCCAAGAGTGTACAGTTTTTTACCGTTGGTAATCTTTAAACCTGACGGCAGACGCACGTCATTTGCGGCCAGTTGCCATGCCAAAGTGAACAAGTCCATGGCCGGACCGGATTTTTTGGTTTTCAAATTACCTGCTTTGCCGTAAGTAATGTTACCGCCAGAAAATTTGGCCTCGGCATACAATTCACCGCCGCGTACATCTTTGTAGTAAGACGGATACAAGGTCGTGCCGTTGATACTGCCGCCGGATTCAAAGCGGATATTGTAAAGCGGTACTTTGATGGTAGAAACGATTTTGTATTGGCTGCCGCTGCGGGTGAAAGTCATGGTCGCAGGAATATCGTAGCTGCCTGAGTATTGCAAAACGGCAGATTGCGGCAATTTAGCGGCTTGTGCGCCGATAGAGGCAGTGAGTAAGGAAAGTGTCAATAAGGTCGTTTTAATCGGATTCATGATGTTTTCCTTGTGTGTATAGTGTTAATTAAGCCAACAGGCTTTGACCAGTGGCATTGCGTTGTGCATTCAAAACGCGGTTGCCTTCAATTTTCAGACGGCCTGCAACGAAATCAGCAACGGCTTGCGGAAAAAGCTGGTGTTCAACCGTCAGCACGCGTGCGGCAACGTCGTCGGCAGTATCGCCGTCCAAAATAGGCACAATGCCTTGCGAAATAATCGGGCCGCAATCCAGCTCAGGGGTTACGAAATGGATGGTGCAGCCTGCCACTCGGCAACCTGCTTCCAATGCGCGCTCATGGGTATGCAAACCGGTAAAGGAAGGCAGGATGGACGGATGGATATTGATCAGGCGGTTTTCATAATGGGCGCAGAATTCCGGAGTCAAAATGCGCATAAAACCCGCCAACACCACCAAATCCGGCTGATAGGCATCGATTTTTTCCATCATGGCCTGATCGAATGCCAGGCGCGAGTTAAAATTTTTATGGTTCAAACTGTCGGTGGCAATACCGCGCTCTGCCGCCCATGCCAATCCGACTGCGGTCTCGCTGTTACTCAATACGGCTGCAATGTTGACATCAGGAATATTAGCATTCACAATCGCCTGCATATTGCTGCCGCGTCCGGAAATAAGGATGACGATATTTTTCATCATAATTCCTTGTTGGTTTGGAACAAAGGCCGTCTGAAACGGAATTTTTCAGACGGCCTTTTATCCGTTGTTTAAGGGCGTAAGCCTTGATTCGGATTATTGAACTTTTTGTACGTCAACTTGTACAGGTTGTTGCGCAGCAGCATCAGGCGCGCCGACTTTAACCAGTTTCACGTCAAATACCAAAGTAGCGTTCGGGCCGATTTTATCGCCGGCACCCACTTCGCGGTAAGCCAATTTAGCAGGGATATAGAATGTTGCTTCACCGCCTTCTTTCAAGAGTTGGATACCTTCAGTCCAACCTGGAATCACTTGGCTTACAGGGAAGCTTACAGGGCCGCCGTTGGCTTTGCTGCTGTCAAATACGGTACCATCAATCAGACGGCCTTCATATTCAACGGTAACCATATCGTCTTTAGTCGGTTTTTTGCCTTCGCCTTCTTTGGTGATTTTATATTGCAGACCGGAAGCGCTGGTTTTCACGCCTTCTTTAGTCGCGTTTTCTTTCAAGAACGCTTCGCCTTTTTCCAAGTTTACTTTGGCATCTTCAGCACGTTTGGCAGCCGCTTTTTCTTGTTGCTCTTGCAGGAACTTCATCATCACTTCCTGAGCTTGGGCTTCAGTCATTTTAACTTCTTTGCCTTCAAACATGGCTTCCATGGCTTCGGTGAAGACTTTCAAATCGATTTCTGTACCTTGGTCTTTCATTTGTTTCAATGAACGGCCGATGTCCACACCCATTGCGTAGCTGGCTTGTTGGGCAGTAGAACCGATGGCGGAAGCATCTGCAGTCGCATTTGAAGCTGCGGAAGCAGCAGGAGCATCTTTAGCGGCAGTGTCTTTTTGGTTGCAAGCAGTCAGTGCCAACAAAGCAGACAAAGCCAATGCGCTGAATTTGAAAGTTTTGTTCATGATTATGTCTTTTCCGGAAAGGTCAAAAAAGGGGATTATAGCTGAGTTTGATTGAAATGGAATCAAGGTGGATTAAAATTTGTAAAGGCTCTTATCAAAAACATTAAGGCCGTCTGAAAACAGGTTTCAGACGGCCTACTCTTAGCTATCGCTCAAACGATTAATACCAGCCGCGCAGTTTCATTGCTTTTTCAACACGACGGATACTCATCATGTAAGAAGCGGTACGCAGGTCGACATCGTATTCTTGAGCCAAGTTCCAAATATCGCGGAACGCACGGCGCAGGACAACGGTTTCTTTCTCTTGAACTTCGTCAAACTCCCAGTAGTAGCCTTGCAGGTTTTGTACCCATTCAAAATAGGATACCACCACGCCGCCGCAGTTTGCCAAAATATCAGGAACAACCAATACGCCGTTTTGACGCAGGATAACGTCTGCTTCAGGAGTAGTCGGGCCGTTTGCGCCTTCAACCACGATTTTCGCGCGGACTTTACCGGCGTTTTCAGAAGTCAGTTGGTTTTCCAGCGCGCAAGGGGCGAGTACGTCCACATCCAAAGCCAAAAGTTCGGCATTGCTGATTTCTTTGCCGTAGCCGGCTTCGTTGGTGATGAAACCTTTGGTTTGGAATTCTTTGATGATTGCTTCCATATCCAAGCCGTTTTCATTGTAGATGGCAACGTCAACAGTAGATACAGCAACGATTTTCGCACCGGCTTTGTGTGCATAGTAACCGGTGTGGTAACCCACATTACCGAAACCTTGAATGGCGTAAGTGGCACCCTTCACGTCTTTGCCCAGTTTTTCCAAAGCTTGGACGGCGGCGAAGTTTACACCATAACCGGTGGCTTCGGTACGCGCCAAGGAGCCGCCAAACTCAACCGGTTTGCCGGTAAATACGCCCGGCGCGGAATGTTTCACCACGTTTTCATAGGCATCAACCATCCAAGACATGATTTTGCCGTTGGTGTTCACATCAGGGGCAGGAATATCGATTTTCTCGCCGATCAGCGGAGAAATGGCTTCGGAATAAGCGCGAGCAATGCGTTCCAATTCCGCTTCGGAATAGTTACGCGGATCCAAAGTAATACCGCCTTTACCGCCGCCGTAAGGAATACCGGCCACGCAGCATTTGATGGTCATCCAAATAGACAGTGCTTTGACTTCGTCCAGATTTACATTGGGATGGAAGCGCACGCCGCCTTTGTAAGGGCCGACGGCATTATTGTGTTGTGAACGATAGCCGGTGAAGTTTTCTACTGTACCGTTGTCGAGTTTGACAGGGAAGTTGACTTCCAAAACACGTTGCGGCTTTTTCAAGATTTCAAATACTGCCGGGTCGGCATTCAGGCGATCGCAGGCAATTTTTACTTGTTTTTGTGCAATTTCAAACGGATTCAGTGTTTCTTTAACAGCAGATGCGGACATGTATTTTTCCTTTTCATACACATGATTAGACGAGAGCCATACTTGTTACTATATACAAAAACAGGAAAAAATGTAATAGCATGTAGTCGATAAAAAGCAAATCCATTCATTTATATATAAATTTAGTTTGAGGCCGTCTGAAAATATCGGCATGCCGACCAAAAAATTTTCAGACGGCCTAGTATAAATGCTCATCAAACCATTCAAAAAAACACACAAACCCTTTGTTTTTTAATGCCTACCAAACCACCCTTTTTGTTGACAAAATCCCTTCCATATTCCAAATAGGCTAACAGCCTCACACCAGCAAAAATTGTTAACAATTTAAACAAATATCCCTTTAAAGAATCAGCAAAACATCGGCAAATCAGGCAAACAATGTTAAAATAACCACTTAAATAATATGACAGAAAGCTACTCAATGACCACTGCTGCTTTAGAACACGTTCAAGCCGTTGCCTTTGATTTGGACGGTACCTTATGTGATTCCGTTCCTGATTTGGCCGCAGCAGCCCAAGCCATGTGTGCGCACTTGGGTTTACCTGTTTTGCCTACCCAAACGGTTGAAAGTTATGTCGGCGACGGCATCAGCAAGTTGGTTCATCGCGTCATTAGCAATGATCGTGAAAAAGAAGCCAATCCTGAAATCTGGGAAAAAGGTTTTGTGTTCTTTATGAAATATTATCGCGAACACTTGAGCGACTTTACCCGCCCCTACCCTGAAACCGAAGCCGGTCTCGGCCTGCTCAAGTCCTTGGGTATTCCATTGGTTGTCATTACCAATAAAAATGAAATTCTAGCTGCTGAGTTGCTGAAGCAGCTCAATCTCGACGGCTATTTCAGCTTGGTTCTCGGCGGAGACAGCCTGACTGAGAAAAAACCCAGCCCATTGCCGCTTCAACATGCGGCCGAAGTTTTGGGCATCGACGTTGCCAATATGCTGATGGTGGGCGACTCCAAAAATGACATTATTGCCGCCAAAGCGGCCGGTTGCTTCAGTGTCGGCGTAACATTCGGCTACGGCGACATGACCTTACTCTCTCAAGACAAAGCGACCAAACCTGATTTGTTGATTCGAGCCCTGCCTGAAATCTACGAAAATCTACAACCACAAAAGAACAAAGACGAAGAATAGTTCGGCTTTATTTTCAGACGGCCTTTTCGGTGCTTTCACCTAATCAGGCCGTCTGAAATGTAATTCAATGTAGTTAAACTCCCTCCTCTTCCATATCCCCATGAAACCTCCCAAAACCTTACGCGCCCACGCCTTGGATATTCTTTCTCGTCAGGAAGTCAGCCGTGTCGGCTTGAAACGCAAACTGGCTCCGCACGCTGAAAGCGAAGAAGAATTGGAAAAGGTTTTGGACGAATTTGCCGAACGGAATTGGCAATCCGACCAACGTTACGCAGAAGCCTATATTCACAGTAAGAGCAACCGTTATGGCACGCTCCGCCTCAAGCAAGCCTTGGCGCAACAAGGTATCGATGCAGACGACTGTCGGGAGTTCCTACCCGACAGGGAGGACGAGTTGCAAACCGCCATTTCGGTCTTGCGTAAAAAATTCAAGCAAGAAGCCCAAGATTTGAAAGAAAAACAAAAACAAGCGCGTTTCCTTGCCTATCGCGGCTTTGGTGCCGACACCATTCAGACGGCCTTAAAAACCGCGTGGAATGAAGACGAAGACTTCTATCAATAATCATTCCCACTTGAATCTTTGCTTCTATCGGCGTAACCTTACACTTTTATTCAATAATTCAATCAGAGCTTCATTATGTCCGACAAACCACACGATACATCCAATCCCCTACTCGAAGACGAACGCAAAAACCCTGTTTACCGCTTGGGTCAGGCAGTAGCCGGGTTCATGTTGCTGGTTTGGGCCGGCGTTTTGGCCTTGGTTTTCTTCTTGGTTTTCCGTTTTTGGTTGAATTAAACCCAATCCAATTACAAAAAAGCCATAAACCCTCTTAAAAAAGCCAACAGCTTTTATTTATAAACATCAAAAAGGCCGTCTGAAAACACTTTCAGACGGCCTTTGCTTATAACGAGATTATCCTCGAATCACTTTGCGGATATTCGGATTGGCATGCATTGCATGAATAATCTGATTAACCTGATCCAAGTCTTTGACTTTAATTGTGAATTTAAATTCCACAAAACCTTCCGTTCCTGCTTGCGCTTTGGTTGGCGTATCGACAGATTCGATATCCGCACCGGAATTGGAAATCGCTTGCGCCATTGAAGCCAGCAAACCATGCGCATCTTCGGATTTGACATTGAGGATGGTACGATACGTTTGATTGCGCAAACTGTCCCAACCCGCATCAAGTTGCTCTTCCGGATCGGCTTTGACCAAAGTTTGACAGGTATCACGGTGGATAATCATACCCTTGTCTTTGACCAATAGAGCGCGGATCGCATCACCTGGAATCGGATGGCAACATTCGGCAAAATGAATCCGGCCGGTTTCCTGATCGTTGACTTTGATCGGGCTGAGTTTGACCGCGCTACCAAAATGTTGGCCAGCCAACTCGGCAATGTGCATGGCAACGTGTACCGGCAAAGTATGTCCCATACCGACATTGTAGAGAACCTCTTCAAACGAGGTTTGTTTGGTATTCAAATCGGCAAGGTATTTTTCTTTGAGGTCGTCTGAAAGCAAAACATCTTTAGGCAGCAGGCTGGATAAAGCTTTTTGCAGCAGGTTCTCACCCAAAACAACGGCATCGTGACGATTCAGATTTTTAATGTATTGGCGGATGGCACTGCGCGCACGGCTGGAAACGGTAAAGTTCAGCCATGCCACATTAGGTTTGGCGTGTTCGGAAGTAATGATTTCTACCGTGTCACCGGTTTTCAGCTTGGTGCGCAACGGCATCATGACGTTATTGATACGCGCAGCAACAGTTTTATGACCGATATTGGTGTGAACGGCATAGGCAAAGTCAATCGGCGTCGCTCCTTTAGGCAAGGTAAGGATATCGCCTTTCGGGGTAACAATATAGACTTCGTTGGGGAACAAATCGACTTTGACATGCTCCAGAAACTCGATGGCATTTGAGCTGCTGGCTTGCAGGTCAAGAATATTTTTCATCCATCGGTTCATATGGAGGACGGCTTGGTCCGGAGTATTTTCACCGGATTTGTAAATCCAATGGCCGGCAATACCGCCCTCAGCCACAGCATCCATTTCACGCGTACGGATTTGCACTTCAATCGGCAAACCGTAAGGGCCGACCAAGGTCGTGTGCAGGCTTTGGTAGCCGTTGCTTTTCGGAATAGCGATATAGTCTTTGAAACGGCCGGGCTTGGGGTGGTATAAATTATGCAATGCACCCAACGCGGCATAACAGGCAGGAATGCTGTTTACAATGACCCTAAAGCCGTAAATATCCATCACTTCGGCAAAACGCAGCTTTTTAGCCAGCATTTTTTGATGAATGCTGTACAAGTTTTTCTCACGGCCTTTGATTTTGGCTTCAATATTGATACCGACCAAACGCTGACTGAATGCACGCAACACTTTGCCGACAACATCGCGGCGATTTTTGCGGCTGTTGTCCATGGCTTTTTTTAGGGTTTCGTAGCGTCTTGGGTGGAGGTTTTGGAACGATAAGTCTTGAAGCTCTTGATACGCATTGTTCAGGCCAATGCGGTTGGCGATTTGAGCATAGATTTCGAGGGTTTCTTTGGCGATGCGGCGGCGTTTTTCCGGACGCATAGAGCCAAGGGTGCGCATATTGTGCAATCGGTCGGCAAGTTTGACGACGATGACGCGAACATCTTTAGTCATGGCGAGGATAAGCTTGCGGAAACTTTCCGCCTGATGCTCGGCATGATCTTCGAATTTGAGCTTTTCCAGTTTGGAGAGGCCGTCTACCATTTCGGCAATGGTATCGCCGAATTCTGCTGCCATTTCGACTTTGGTTACACCCGTATCTTCCAATACATCATGCATAACGCCCGCGCAGAGGCCTTGAACATCCATGTGCCAAATCGCAAGCTGCGTGGCAACGGCAAGGGGATGGGTGATGTAGGGTTCGCCGCTTTTACGGGTTTGTCCGTCATGGGCGTGGAAAGCGTAGGCAACGGCTCTTTCAAGCTCGGCCTGCTCATTGGTATTGAGATAGGATGCGGTGCGAAACAGAAGCTCGCGCGCTTCTGCTGTCAACGGATCATAGGGGGCGGTAGGCAGTGGGGCTGGCATTTTCAGACGGCCTTTTATGGCTATTTTTAAGCCGTCAGACTGTATCGGTTGTGATATCGCACCGATACAGTCCGCGCGGCGGTTTTATCGGTTTGCCGGTTGGTTTATTTATTGCGGGTCAGCAGCTCGGTTCCGATTTGTCCGGCAGCGATTTCGCGCAGGGCGGTTACGGTTGGTTTGTTGTTGCGGATGTCGTCAACCAAAGGCGTATTGCCGTTTTCTAATTGGCGTGCGCGACGGGCGGCAACAAGTGTAAGGTCGAAATGGTTAGGGATTTTACCTGTGCAATCTTCAGTAGTAATACGGGCCATGTTTGCTTGCTTTCTTTCTATGTTTCAAATAAAACGGTTATTTTCGCTGTTTTTTACGAATTTTCCAACAGGTTTGAGATAAACCCCTGTTGAGAGGATTTTTTCAGACGGCCTGCTTTAATAATGTGGAACAAATCGGCTTCGGCACGATCCAAATCGTCATTCACGACAACGTAATCGAACAAAACGGATTGCTCAATCTCATGACGGGCTTTTGAAAGGCGTGTTTGAATAACTTCTTCGCTGTCTGTACCACGGCCGATCAAACGTTGCGCTAAAATTTCAAAGGAAGGCGGCAGGATAAAAATACTACTGGCTTCAGGCAACGATTTACGCACTTGCGCCGCACCTTGCACATCAATTTCCAAAATTACGTCATAGCCCTCTTCGCTCAACGAATTTACGCCGGCGATGCTGGTGCCGTAATAATTGCCGAATACATTGGCGTGTTCCAAAAAGGCTCTTTGATCAATCAGCGATTCAAATTCTTCTTTGGGAACAAAGTGGTAATGCACACCATGTGCCTCACCCTCACGCGGCTGGCGCGTAGTATGAGAAATGGAAACACGAATGTCGTCATGATTTTTCAACAGGCGCGACACCAAGGTCGTTTTACCTGTGCCGGAAGCGGCAGAAATGATGTAAATATTGCCTTTTTTATGATTTTGCATGGTGGTTCAGCCGATGGTATGTATCTGTAAATTATAACACAACACAATGTTTCTCGGAATTTCAGACGGCATGTTGCAAAATTTGGCTATTGTATCGATTAATTTGGCAAGTCCGCATATGACCGCTACAATATCGTGTTAAAAACTTTTTGATTTCGGAATGTCGAGATGTTGATTCATCCTGAAGTAATGGGCGTAGAAGCTTTGGCGGACAAAATCCGTAAAATTGAAAACTGGCCGCAAAAAGGGATTTTGTTTCATGACATTACTCCCGTTTTGCAAAGCGCAGAATATTTCCGCCTGCTGGTCGATTTACTGGTTTACCGCTATATGGGGCAAAAAGTTGATGTCGTTGCGGGCTTGGATGCGCGCGGCTTCATCATTGGCGCAGCTTTGGCCTATCAGCTGAACGTCGGCTTTGTCCCCATCCGCAAAAAAGGCAAACTGCCGTTTGATACGGTTTCTCAAAGTTACGCTTTGGAATATGGCGAAGCAACGGTAGAAATCCATACCGACGCCATCAAGCCGGGCGCACGCGTTTTGTTGGTAGATGATTTGGTAGCAACCGGCGGCACAATGCTGGCAGGTGTCGAGCTGATCCGCAAATTGGGCGGCGAAGTAATCGAAGCGGCTGCCATTTTGGAATTTACCGACTTGGACGGCGGCAAAAAAATCCGTGAAAGCGGCGCTCCGTTATTTACCCTATGTCAAAACAAAGGCTGTATGTAATAAAAAACCGCAAGCTGATCAGCCTGCGGTTTTTTATAATCAAAATTATTCAAGGACGTATCCGTCTGTATCCCAGAAAGTTTTTTTCACCAACTGGTCGTCTTTATAAACCAACTCGGATTTCTTCGCACCATCATCATACCAATCCAAAATAATGCCGCTACGTTTACCGTTGCGAATACTCAATTCAGACACGATGCGGCCATTTTCATCCCAACTGATGATCTCCGTCGGTTTGTCATTGCTCATCATCATTTCAGTTTTCGGACTGCCGTCTGAATACCATTGTTTCCAATGACCATTGGCTTTATCGTGCTTAAATTGGATTTCGCTTTCTTTCACACCATTTCGGTAATAGCGGGAACCCACGCCCTCACTCAGGCCATTTTGATAAGGCATCACCGCAGATTTTTTGCCGTTTGGATACCAGTTGACCCATTCGCCATGCGGTTTGCCGTTGCGATAGCTGCCAACCATCTTTTTCTGACCGTTGAAATGCCACAGGGTCAGCGTACCATTATCCAACGCCGGCACAAAAACCTTAATCTGACCGGCAGGTACTTCATAAGGATCAGAATATTTTTTCATCGATGGATAGTAAAAATCCTGCACTTGCGCCTTGCCTGCCTCAATCTTGTATTGGCGGACGTAAGCAACCGAAGGCATGGTCGCCGTCAGTTTACCGTTTTGATTGAAATAAACGGTATGTTGCTGGGCAAAGGCGGCAACGGGCATACTGAACAAGGCAGCAGCCAACAGGCCTGATTTTAAATAATTATTCATAATATAGAGTTTGGCAGTATATGTTCTACAAACAGTCAGTAATAAGAATCCACTGACATTAAAAACTATGGCAAATATTATAAGCCATAGTTTCAAAGCCTGCTTGGATTTCATATTCGGCATACCATAGGCATTTGTATTTTCTTAAAATATTAAAGGTTATACAAAACAAAGGCCGTCTGAAACTTTTTCAGACGGCCTTTGTTTTATTTATATCAAAATAAACTACTCTTCACCCAATAATTGCTCACGGGTCAACAAGAATACAAACCCATCGCCACCGCTGGTTTCCAACCAAGTAAACGGTAATTCGGGATAAGCAGCCTCCAATACTTCACGATTGTGACCAATTTCAACCAGCAATATACCTTTCGGATTCAAATATTTCGCCGCTTGCAGAATGATTTGACGTGTAGCGTCCAAACCATCTTCGCCACTGCCCAAAGCCAATTCGGGCTCGTGCAGGTATTCATCAGGCAATGCTTCCACAGATTCCGCATCGACATAAGGCGGATTGGAAACAATTAAGTCGTAGGTTTCATCCAAACCTTCGAACAAATCGGTATGCACCAAGCTGATGCGGTCTTCCAAGCCATAATCTTCGATATTGATGGCGGCCACTTCCAACGCATCCAGGCTTAAATCAACGGCATCGATTTGTGCATCGGGATAGTGGTGCGCCATTTGAATGGCCAAACAGCCGCTACCGGTACACAAATCCAAAGCTCGATGCACCAACTCATCGTGTTCAATCCAAGGACGGATACCGTCGCCCAGCAATTCGTAAATGAAAGAACGAGGCACGATAACGCGCTCATCGACATAAAAATCAAACTCGCCCTGCCATGCCTGATGCGTCAGATACGCGGCAGGAATATGCTCAACTGCGCGGCGTTCGATAATCGACAACACTTCCTCCTTCTCACTTTGCAACAATTTGGCATCCAAATAAGGCTCCAACGTATCCAAAGGCAGGTTCAAAGTGTGCAAAATCAGATAGGCTGCCTCGTCATGGGCATTATCACTTCCGTGTCCGAAAAACAGTCCGGCATCATTAAAACGGCTGACGGCGAAACGCAATAAATCGCGAACAGTGGTCAGCTCTTGAGCAGCTTGGTTGAACATAATGTTTTGTCTTGTCGATTTAAGAATATTGAAATTATAACAGAAAGGCCGTCTGAAAACTTTTCAGACGGCCTTCGATTTAATTCAGCTTAAGATTATTTATCGCGGCTGAATACGATTTTAGTAGCTTGGATAGCAACGCAGACAGCACCACCGATAAAGATCAAGTCAGCAGCGGTACGAACCCAACGCAGGGTATCCAGAATTTCCATTTGCAGGAATTCTTCGCTACGAGCATACCACAGACCATGAGTGATAGAAGCGTAAGCTTGGATCACGCCGACCGGCAACAGGCTGATGGCAATCATACCGACCAGACCGCCGTTCAGCAGCCAGAAGCCCCAAGTCATCAGTTTGTCGTCAAATTGAACATTAGGTTTCAGGTAACGTGCAACCAGCAATACAAAGCCCAGAGCCAAGAAACCGTACACACCAAACAGAGCCGCGTGAGCGTGAACTGCAGTAGTGTTCAGACCTTGGATGTAGAACAGGGAAATCGGCGGGTTAATCAGGAAGCCGAATACGCCGGCACCGATCATGTTCCAGAAGGCAACTGCTACGAAGCACATCAGAGGCCAACGCAGACGTTTCGCCCAGTCGGACAGGTGTTGGTAAGACCAGTGTTCGTAAGCTTCACGACCCAGCAGAATCAAAGGTACAACTTCCAAAGCAGAGAAACATGCACCGATTGCCATAGAGGCAGAGGTAGAGCCAGAGAAGTACAAGTGGTGCAATGTACCTGGAATACCACCCAACATGAAGATTGCAGCAGCGGCCAGAGTAGAAGCAGTAGCAGTACTACGGCGAACAAAGCCCATGTTGTAGAAGATGAATGCGAAGGCAGCAGTAGCGAACACTTCGAAGAAGCCTTCTACCCACAGGTGAACCACCCACCAACGCCAGTATTCCATCACAGCGATTGGAGATTTCTCACCGTAGAACAGGCCAGGAGCGTAGAACACACCCACACCAACCATAGAAGCTACAAAGATAGCCAACAGGTTTTTGTCTGTACCTTTTTCTTTAAAGGCAGAAATGGTGCAACGCAACATCAAGAACAGCCACAACAGCAAGCCGACCATCAGCAGAAGTTGCCAGAAGCGACCCAAATCCAAGTATTCGTAACCTTGGTGACCGAACCAGAAGTTCAGCTCAGGCGGAATGATGTGAGTCAAAGCAAAGAAGTTACCTGCGTAAGAACCGCCGACTACGATGAACAGGGCGATGTACAGGAAGTTCACACCGGCACGTTGGAATTTAGGATCTTTACCGCCGTTCACAATCGGAGCCAAGAACAGACCTGCTGTCAGGAAGCCGGTTGCAATCCAGAAAATAGCGGATTGGATGTGCCAAGTACGGGTCAGCGCATATGGGAACCAGTCGGCCATTTCAAAGCCCAGTGCGGTATCGATACCGTAGAAGCCTTGACCTTCGACAGTATAGTGAGCGGTCAAACCACCCAACAGTACTTGTACGACAAACAGCGCAACAGTCAGGAATACATATTTGCCCAACGCTTTTTGAGAAGGAGTCAGTTGTACTTTAGAGATAGGATCTTCAGTAGGTACTTCAACCTCTTCATGTTTGGTCAAGAAAGAGTAACCCCACATCAGCAAGCCGATACCCATCAGCAACAATACCACGCTGGTGAAGGACCACATGTAGTTTTCAGTAGTCGGTACGTTGTTGATCAAAGGCTCGTGCGGCCAGTTGTTGGTGTAAGTGAAGTTCTCGTCAGGACGGTTGGCCGAAGCAGACCAAGAAGTCCAGAAGAAGAAGTTGAACAGTTTTTCACGCGCTTCTTGGCTTGGCAATGTGTTGTTTTTCATTGCAAAGTGTTCGCGAGTGGTTTGGAACTTAGGATCGTCGCTGTACACACCGTGGTAGTAAGGCAGAATGCTTTCGATCGCTTTCACGCGGGTATCGCTGATAACGACAGAACCGTCTTCCTTAATACGGCTTTGGTTGCGGTATTCGTCAGCCAAACGGGTTTTCAGAACAGCTTGTTCCTCAGGAGAAACTTCGTCAAATTTTTTGCCGTAAGTTTCTTGCGCAGTCAGATCCAACCATGCAACCAGCTCGCGGTGCAGCCAGTCGGCAGTCCAGTCCGGAGCTTGGTATGCACCGTGACCCAATACAGAGCCAACTTCCATACCGCCGGTAGTTTGCCATGCAGATTGACCTGCCAAAATATCGTCTTTGGTCATCAGGACTTTGCCGGATGCAGAAACGACTTGTTCAGGGTATGGCGGAGCCTTTTTATAGACCTCGCTACCCATATAACCAAGAATGGTAAAGCATACTGCCAGTACGGCAAACAGCAAGTACCAAAGCTTCTTGTACTGTCCCATTTTGAGTACTCCTTGATTTTGGTAAAAAGTGGTTGGGTATTAATTCATCAAATATGAATGTTAAAGATTGTATCACGGTTTTAAAAGTAAAGAAATATTTTGTCAATAATATTCCTTTAAAACCATTAACTTACATGATATTGATTCCTATTATCTTGTATAACTCCTCCTTTGTTATATTTTGTGTTAAGCCCACACTAACATTTTCACACAAAAATAAACTTTTCGGTTTAGTTTTTTATACTACTAAAGGAGTATTTAAGGATTAAAAGATTCATATTCATTGAACAATTTGATTTATGTCAAAATACACCCAAACAAGCGCCTACATAATCATACAAAATTTCAAACCATCCTATCAGGATACTTAACTTTTCTTACAATAAGGAAACTTTAAACATGAAACGCCAAACCTTAGCTGCACTTATCGCTTCTGTATTTGCACTGGCCGCATGCGGCGAACAAGCTGCTAAACCAGCTGAAACTCCGGCTGCCACCGCTTCTGCCGAAGCTCCTGCTGCTGCTTCTGACTCACAAGCTGCTGCCGAGACTCCTTCTTCAGAATTGCCTGTAGTCGATGCCATCATGACTCACGCTCCGGAAGTTCCACCTGCAATCGATCGCGATCATCCGGCTAAAGTACGCGTTAAAATGGAAACCGTCGAAAAAACCATGACTATGGAAGACGGTGTTGAATACCACTACTGGACATTCAACGGCGACGTTCCGGGCCAAATGATTCGTGTACGCGAAGGCGATACCGTAGAAGTAGAATTCTCTAACAATCCTTCTTCTACTGTTCCTCACAACGTTGACTTCCACGCTGCTACCGGTCAAGGCGGTGGTGCAGAAGCTTCTTTCACTGCCCCAGGCCACACTTCTACTTTCAGCTTTAAAGCTCTGCAAGCCGGTTTGTACATTTACCACTGTGCCGTTGCTCCTGTAGGTATGCACATCGCCAACGGTATGTACGGTTTGATCTTGGTTGAACCTAAAGAAGGCCTGCCTAAAGTAGATAAAGAGTTCTACATCGTACAAGGCGACTTCTATACTAAAGGTAAAAAAGGCGCTCAAGGCCTGCAACCTTTCGATATGGACAAAGCAATTGCCGAACAACCTGAATACGTTGTATTCAACGGTCACGTAGGCTCTATCGCCGGTGACAACGCCCTGAAAGCCAAAGCTGGTGAAACTGTTCGTATGTACGTTGGTAACGGTGGTCCTAACTTGGTATCTTCTTTCCACGTTATCGGCGAAATCTTCGACAAAGTATATGTTGAAGGTGGTAAACTGATTAACGAAAACGTACAAAGTACTCTGATTCCTGCCGGTGGCGCCGCCATGATCGAATTCAAAGTCGATATTCCAGGCAGCTACACTATAGTTGACCACTCTATCTTCCGTGCGTTCAACAAAGGTGCTTTGGGTCAATTGAAAGTTGAGGGTAACGAAAACCCTGAAATCATGACCAAAAAACTGAGCGACACCGCTTACCAACCTGCCGGTGCTGCCGCTTCTGCCCCAGCCGCTGCGTCTGCCGCACCTGCTGCTTCTGAAGCCGCTAAATAATCCCTCGGTTTAATACGCCAAGCCACTGCTACTCTTCTCTTAGAGTCGCAGTGGCTTCCATCACAATTAATCTTCCTATTCAATCAGACAGATTGATTTTTCAGACGGCCTTGTTATGATTAGGCTATCTCAAAAATGAATTTTCTGTTTTCAAACGATAATAAGGGCGTACCATGAAACTCATACGACTCCTCCTCTTAGGCAGTGCCTTAATCTGCGGCAATACATTTGCAGCCGAAATGGTAAAAATCGAAGGAGGCAGCTATCGCCCTCTCTATCTCAAAAAAGAGACTTCCCTTATTAAAGTCAAACCCTTCCAGCTTGACAAATATCCGGTAACCAATGCCGAATTTGCCGAATTTTTGAAAACACATCCACAATGGCAAAAAGACAAAATCAGCTCCAAACAAGCTGAAAAAGCTTACCTGAAACATTGGGTAAAAAACGGCAGCAACAGTTATGCGCCTAAAGCCAGCGAACTCAAACATCCGGTAACCAATGTTTCATGGTTTGCCGCCAATGCCTACTGCGTTTCCAAAGGCAAACGCCTGCCGACTATTGACGAGTGGGAATTTGCAGGTTTGGCCTCTGCCACTCAAAAAGACGGCTCTGCCGAACCCGGCTACAACCGCACCATCTTGGATTGGTATGCAGACGGCGGCCGCAACGGCCTGCACGACATCGGTAAAAACAAACCCAACTACTGGGGCGTATACGATATGCACGGCCTGATTTGGGAATGGACTGAAGACTTCAACAGCAGCCAACTCTCAGCCGGCTCGTCCAACACACAAATGTTCTGTAGCGGCGCATCCGTAGGCTCAAGCGACCCGTCTAACTATGCGGCATTCTTACGCTACGGCATCCGCACCAGCCTGCAGTCCAAATATGTTTTAAATAACTTGGGCTTCCGCTGCGCAAGCAAATAAAGTTTAGTTTTATCACCAAAGCAGCTTTGGCGGTACTGAAAGGTATCGCCGCTTTTTTTGGCCGTCTGAAAAGATGTGGCACACAAAGACAAATTGTGGCATAATCCGCCCGTCTTTATAAAAAGATATTTAGGAGTTTGCTTAGGTCGTTTGGCTTGGCAAACTTGTCCGAACCTGAAAAGGTTCTTTTATTTTCGGAGTTATCCATCATGGCATTGACCGTAGAACAAAAAGCACAAATTGTTAAAGATTTCCAACGCAAAGAAGGCGATACCGGTTCTTCTGAAGTACAAGTCGCTCTGTTGACTTTCCGCATCAACGACCTGACTCCTCACTTCAAAGCCAACCCTAAAGACCACCACAGCCGTCGCGGCCTGTTGAAAATGGTTAGCCAACGTCGTCGCCTGCTGTCTTACCTGCGCCGTACTCAGCCTGATACTTACCGTTCACTGATTACCCGCCTGGGTCTGCGTAAATAATTTATGCTTAAAATCAACACCGCCTTTGGGCGGTGTTTTTATTCATATGCCCATGCCGTCTGAAACACAGGCCCACTCTGTGTTATACTTCCACACGCTTAAGCAGCAAGGCTTAAACTCCCAATCACTCCTTAAAGCTCCCATCAAAGCGAGAATCTGAATTGTCTGTTCATTCGATGTTGCACTCAGGAAAATTTTGGCTGAAAACCCTGGTTTTCAGCATTACCGCGCTTTTATGCCTCGCGGCGGTATTGAGTGCCTTAATGTTCCGCATATTCAATACAGAAAACATAGACGTATTCATACAAAAAAACTTTTCCGCCCATGGCTGCCAAATCAAATACAACGCCACTATCGGCAGAAAATGGCTGCCGCGTCCCACGCTAATCTTAAAAGACCTCAGCCTTTCCTCTTCCGAACCTGACACACCGACGCTGAACATCGCCGAATCCAAAATGGGCTTTGGCTGGAGCAGCCTATGGTCGGATGCCCCCATACTTGAGAAATGGATTCTTTTAAACCCGACACTGACACTGGACTCAAAACACCACCTGCCCGCCTGCCTGCAACAAGACCCTTCGTCAAAAGAAAGTTTCCAGCTCAACCGCATCATCATCAATAACGGCAACATCCGTTATCACACTAAAGAGCAAAATATTGCCTTAAACAATCTGCAATTTTCCCTGCAGCAAACCGATTCAGACGGCCGCCCCTTCGACATCAGCGGCACACTGCAAAACATCGGTAACCCCATCAGTTGGCAGGGTGCAGGCTATCTGGTACCCAACAATGCCGGTTGGAGTGTTCCCACCCTTAAGCTGAACCTGCAAACCGTATTACTCAAAAACAAGCTGGATGCCCAAATCGCAGGCAGCCTTAATTGGCAAAACCAAACCGCCCTACTCCGCGACTTTAATCTGCAAGCCGAAAGCGGCTTTCAAAACTTGCATATCAACGCACGTTCTCCCCTATTGCAATTCAAAAACGGCTATTTACACCTTAATACACTAAACGGCGCATTGACTGCCGGCAGCGAAAACAACCAATGGGACGGCTCATTCAAACTGGACAAAGCCAACCTCTACGCAACCGTTTTAACCGCCGCCAATTTTGAACTCAAAGGCAGCCATAAAAACGACCGCCTCCAAACCAACTTTACCTTTTCCAGCCCGTTGGTTTGGCAAAAAGGCAAAGGCATCGATGCGCCCAAACTGCACCTCAGTACCCTGCAAGACACCATCAACCGCCTTCCCCGTCCACGCTTCATCAGCACACTCGAAGGGCAGGCCAACTTCAGCCTGAATACATGGGAAGGCCGTCTGAAAGGCGCATTTGACAGACAAGCCCTCGCCTTAGCCTTTAAATACCAACGTGATGCCCAACCGCGTCCGCACCTTGACGCCGGTATCGCCTTACAAAAACTTAATCTAACCCCTTACTTAGAAGACCTGAAAACCCAGCCGTCACTCAATCTCCCTTCCCTGCTGGCCAAATCCTGGCTGCCCGACATTGAGGCCAACCTCCAAATCGGCACCATTCAAACTGCCGGCCTGCAACTTGAAAACGTCGAATCCCTGCTTACCGCAGATAAAGAACATATCGCCCTGCACCGTTTCAAAGCCGGGCTTTATGGCGGCAAAACAGAGGGCGGACTGAGTATTGCGGCCACCCAACCCGCTTCTTACCACCTTCAGCAAAACGCAAAAGGCATACAAATTCAGCCGCTGCTGCAAGACCTGTTCGGCTTCCACAGCTTCAGCGGCAGCGGCGATGCCGTTATCGACATTCAAACTTCCGGCAACGACCGTGCCCAAATGATACAAGCCCTAAACGGCAGCCTGCTCCTCGATATTACCAACGGCGCATGGCACGGCATCGATATGGACAGCATTCTGAAAAACGGCATCTCTTCGGAAAAAATTGACAACAGCAACCTCAAAACCCCTTTCCATCATTTCATTCTCAATAGCGAAATCGAGAAAGGCATCAGCCATCATATCAATACCGAACTGTTTTCCGACAGCCTGCACGTTGTCAGCAGCGGCTATACCGATTTGAATACCCAAAAGCTGTCCGAAAACCTGCTTATCAGCAACGTACTGCAACCCAAAAACAAACCGATTCCCCTCAAAATCGGCGGAACCGTACAAAACCCGTCCATTACCCTTGACTACAGCCGCTTGACCAATGGCATGAACACGTCTGCAGAAAAACAAAAAGCCCTGCAAGAAACCATACAAGAACAATGGAAGTGGCTCAAACCACGCTAGGTTTTCAAATCAAAGGCCGTCTGAAACCCAAAAAGTTTCAGACGGCCTTTTAACAGATACATTGTCAGAATAAGATGTTTACTTAGGAATAACTATATACACAATCAGTGCAACAATGATGGCAAACCATATCGCCAACATTATCAAGCCTTTTTTGGAAAGTTTTCTTTTTCTCCAATCGAGCCTCAATATTTCTATCGTACCTTCCAACATAGACCCAATCATTTCCATCACGATTTGAAGTATAAATTCCAATAGAAATGACATCTACAAACCCAAACGCTCCCAAATCTCATCGATTTTGGCCGTAACGGCAGGGTCTTTTTTGATCACACGACCCCATTCGCGGTCGGTTTCGCCCGGCCATTTGTTGGTCGCGTCCAAGCCCATTTTGCCGCCGAGTCCGCTGACGGGGCTGGCGAAGTCGAGGTAGTCGATAGGCGTGTTTTCCATCAAAACGGTATCGCGTACTGGATCCATACGCGTGGTTACCGCCCAGATGACTTCTTTCCAGTCGCGCACGTTCACATCGTCATCCACCACGATGATGAATTTGGTGTACATAAACTGGCGCAGGAACGACCAGCAGCCCATCATCACGCGCTTAGCGTGTCCGGCGTACTGTTTTTTCATGCTGACCACCGCCATGCGGTAGGAGCAGCCTTCGGGCGGCAGGTAGAAATCGGTGATTTCGGGGAACTGCTTTTGCAAGAGCGGCACGAACACTTCGTTCAACGCCACGCCCAAAACGGCAGGCTCATCGGGCGGTTTGCCTGTGTAGGTGGAGTGGTAAATCGGGTTTTCACGCATGGTGATGCGTTCGACCGTGAATACGGGGAAATGGTCCTGCTCGTTGTAATAGCCCGTGTGGTCGCCGTATGGGCCTTCCAGCGCGGTTTCGTTCGGATGAATCACGCCTTCCAATACAATTTCGGCACGGGCAGGCACTTGCAAATCGTTGCCGATACATTTCACCAGTTCCGTCCGCGAACCGCGCAGCAGTCCGGCAAACTGGTATTCGCTCAAGGTATCGGGAACGGGCGTTACCGCGCCCAAAATGGTGGCAGGGTCGCAGCCGAGCACGACGGCGACGGGATACGGCGTATCAGGATTGAGTTTGCGGAATTCCTGATAATCCAACGCGCCGCCGCGATGCGACAGCCAGCGCATAATCAGCTTGTTTTTGCCGATTAATTGCTGACGGTAAATGCCGAGATTTTGGCGTTTTTTGTTTGGTCCGCGCGTGACGGTCAAGCCCCATGTGACCAGAGGCGCAACGTCTTCCGGCCAGCAATGCTGAATCGGAAGTTTATATAAATCAACGTCTTCACCTTCCCACACGATTTCCTGACACGGCGCGTTTTTCACTACGTTCGGCGCCATGCTCCAAATATCTTTCAACAACGGCAGTTTGGAAAACGCGTCTTTAATGCCTTTGGGCGGTTCAGGTTCTTTCAGATACGCCAGCGTCTGTCCGATTTCGCGCAGCTTGGACACACTGTCCGCGCCCATGCCCAGCGCCACGCGTTCGGGCGTGCCAAACAGATTCGCCAACACGGGATAATCGTAGCGCGTACCGTCGGGCTTAATCGGGTTTTCAAACAACAACGCCGGCCCTTCGGCGCGCAGCACGCGGTCGGCGATTTCGGTCATTTCCAAATGCGGCGACACCGGATGCTGAATGCGCTTGAGTTTGCCATCGGCTTCCAATCCGGCGATAAATTCTCGCAGATCTCTGTATTTCATGATTTCATTTTCCTGAACAGGCCGTCTGAAAGCAGACCGCCATTTCGGGTTTGAAAGATAAACCAGCGGCTATTGTACCTGCCAAATCTGTTCAAATCCCAACTTTCCACGTCCGAATTTCCATATTTTTTGCAAACTACCGTCAAATTTGAACAATATCTGCTTGTGATTGCTTTCAGACGGCCTTATCTTTGGTAGAATTCCAACTTAATCCAGTCATCAATCAATATCTATCGTGGGACGGCGGCCATGTTTGCATTTTTAGAATCTTTTTTCGTTGAATACGGCTATGCGGCCGTGTTTTTCGTTTTGGTTATTTGCGGCTTCGGCGTGCCGATTCCTGAAGATTTGACGCTGGTAACCGGCGGTGTGATTTCCGGCTTGGGTTATACCAACCCTCATCTTATGTTTCTTGTCGGTATGCTCGGCGTATTGGCAGGCGACGGCTTTATGTTTGCGGCCGGCCGGATTTGGGGGCAAAAAATCCTTAAATTCAAACCGATTGCACGCGTGATGACGCCCAAACGCTACGCCCAAGTACAGGAAAAATTCGACAAATACGGCAACTGGGTTTTATTCGTCGCCCGTTTCCTGCCCGGCCTGCGTACTGCAGTTTTCGTGACCGCAGGCATCAGCCGCAAGGTTTCCTACCTGCGCTTCATCCTGATGGACGGTTTGGCCGCGCTGATTTCCGTTCCGGTTTGGATTTATTTGGGTGAATACGGCGCACGCAATACCGACTGGCTGATGAAAAAAATGCACAGCCTGCAATCCGGTATCTTTATCGTACTGGGCATCGGCGCAGTCATTGTCGGCTGGATTTGGTGGAAAAAACACCGCCGCCACACCTTCTTCCGCGAGAAACTGCACGAAAAACGCGCGGCAAAAGCCAAAAAACAAACCAATCAATAAACCATTCCAGGCCGTCTGAAACACTTCCCCTCTTTCAGACGGCCTCAATCATTCATCAGAAACACCATGAAACAAAAAATCTTTGTCCTCTACACAGGCGGCACCATCGGCATGACCCAAAGCAGCACTGGCCTGCGTCCCGATACCGCTCTCGTCGATAAAGCCCTCGCCCCCTTTTCAGACGGCCTTGATTTCGAATGGCACGTTTGCCAGCCGCTCATCGATTCTTCCGCGGTAACGCTGCAAAACCAACGCGACTGGCTGGAGCTTATTATCGCCAAGCTGCCTGACTATGACGGCATTTTGGTGTTGCACGGCACGGATACCATGGCATACACCGCCAACCTCTTCGCCCTCTCGCTGCAAGGTTTGGACAAACCCGTTATCCTGACCGGCTCGCAATGGCCTTACGATGCCGCCAACAGCGATGCGCCGCGCAACCTGGCCACCGCCGTTTCCGCTTTCTCGCTCAAGCTCAAACAAGTGGCGATTGCCTTTGACGGCAAACTCTTCCCCGCTGTCGGCAGCAGCAAGGTCAGCACCGAGACCGCCGCAGGTTTCGACAACCTGCATTTTGGCGCACTCGCCGAATGGGATGAAAATAAAGGTTGGCACAATATCCGTACCACCCCGACCCAACATTCAGACGGCCTCAAACCGCGTCTTCCCAATCCTGAAGCCAAAGTTTCCGTCCGCACGCTGATTCCCGGTTATGCCGCGCAAGAACTTTCAGACGGCCTGCCCAACCTTTGCGCTCAAGCCCTGATTCTGCAAAGCTACGGCCACGGCAATGCGCCGAGTAACGATGCGTTTGTACGAGCCGTCCAAACCTTTACACAACAAGGCAAGTTGCTGCTCAACATCAGCCAAGTGCCGCAAGGTTGTGCCGCCGCCGTCTATGCCCAAGGCGATGCTTTGCGTCAGGCAGGTATTATCAACAGCGGCAAATGCAATCTCGAAACGGCCACCGCGCTGATGACCCTTGCCGTATCTCATGACTGGAATGCGGATAAGGTGCAACAAGAATTGCAACAATTAAATCTACTGTAAACCACTATTTAATATGACTTTTACCGACACCCACTGCCATCTTGCCGACCCCAAACTTGCCGACACGCTGCCTGCCGTGCTTGCCGAAGCGCAAGCCGCCGGCGTAGCGCGTTTTATCGTACCGGCTACGTCCCCCAAGGATTGGCATTCCGTTGCGCAGTTGGAAAGGCCGTCTGAAAACATCCATATTGCTTTGGGCATTCATCCATGGTTTTCAGACGGCCTCAACGAAGCGGCATTCCAAGAGTTAGAGAAAGAATTAATCCGGCATCCGCAAGCATGGGTTGGCGAAATCGGCTTGGATTTTTATGGCAAAGAGCAAACCCAAGCGCAACGCGACACGCAGACCGACGTCTTTATCCGCCAACTCACCCTCGCCCAAAACCTCAACCGCCGCGTCATCATCCATAATCTGAAAGCTACCGCCGCCATTGCCGCCGCCGTCAAAACCGCCGGTTTCACACGAGGCGGTATCGTTCACGCTTTCTCCGGCAGCGTAGAAGAAGCGCGGATTTTGGTGAAACTCGGCTTCAAAATCGGCATAGGCTCGCTACTGCTCAATCCCAATGCCAAAAAAGTCCGTGCCGCCTTACAAGCCTTAGATGACACGGATTTTGTTCTCGAAACCGACAGCCCTTTTATGCTCGGCCATGAAACCAATACACCAGCCAACATCCGCCGTATCGCCGAAATTGCAGCCGAACTGCGCGGCATACCGCTGGCGCAACTGGCTGAAATAACCGAGCAAAACGTGGATTCCCTGCTCCATACTTCCCCTTGATATGCCGACCTCAAGGCATCAAAAAGCCTTGCCCGGCCATTTCGTTTCCAAACCGACACACTCTGCCCTCCCTACCCCATATTCATGAATAAAAAGCGATACAAGGCCGTCTGAAAAAATGTTTTTGGCACAAAATATCGTTCACTCCGTCATCTCGGCTTTTTAACACCGTATTTTCCCTTTGATTGATAAAAAGTATTACGCATATTATTGGGCAAACTTTTTATTTACGTTAAAATATGCCTTTTTTTGATAATAAGGCCGTCTGAAAAAGGCGGAAACTAATTATGGCTGAACAACATACACACGCTTCCACCTGGAAGAGCAAAATCAATGCTCTCGGCCCGGGTATCATGATGGCTTCGGCGGCAGTCGGCGGCTCGCACCTGATTGCCTCCACGCAGGCAGGCGCACTTTACGGCTGGCAGCTTGCGCTGATTATCATTCTGACCAACCTGTTCAAATACCCTTTTTTCCGCTTCAGCGCACATTACACGCTGGACACGGGCAAAAGCCTGATTGAGGGCTATGCCGAAAAAAGCCGCGTTTATTTGTGGGTATTTTTGATTTTGTGTATTGCATCGGCAACGATTAATGCCGGTGCAGTCGCCATCGTTACCGCCGCCATCGTCAAAATGGCGATCCCATCGCTGACTTTCGATGCCGGCATGGTGTCCGTCATGATTATGGTTTCCTGCCTACTGATTTTGGCAAGCGGCCGCTATAAAGCATTGGACAACGTTTCCAAAATCATCATCGTCAGCCTGACCATCGCCACCGTCGCCGCAGCAGCCGTGGCCATGTCTCGCGGCATGCAGATGAAACCTGACTTTATCGAGCCTACCCCGTGGACACTGGCAGGCTTGGGCTTCCTCATCGCGCTGATGGGCTGGATGCCTGCACCGATTGAAATTTCCGCCATCAACTCTTTGTGGGTTACCGAAAAACAACGCATCAACCCTTCCAGCTACCGAGACGGCATTTTCGACTTCAACGTCGGCTACATCACCAGCGCAGTGTTGGCGGTCGTCTTCTTGGCCTTGGGTGCATATGTCCAATACGGCAACGGCGAAGCCGTACAAATGGCGGGCGGCAAATATGTCGGCCAGCTGATTAATATGTACGCCGTGACCATCGGCGACTGGTCGCGTCCTCTGGTGGCATTTATCGCCTTCGCCTGCATGTACGGCACCACCATTACCGTAGTAGACGGCTACGCGCGCGCGATTGCCGAACCGGTACGCCTGTTGCGCGGTAAAGACAAAACCGGCAATGTCGAACTGTTTGCTTGGAACGTCTGGGTTGCAGGCTCAGGCTTGGCCGTAATTTTCTGGTTCAACAGCGCGATGGCAGAGCTGCTCAAATTCGCCATGATCACCGCTTTCGTTGCCGCCCCAGTGTTCGCTTGGTTGAACTACCGCCTCGTCAAAGGCGATAAACGTCACAAACTGACCATGGGCATGAACTTCCTCGCCATTATCGGTTTGATTTATTTGACTAGCTTTACCGTTTTGTTCCTGCTGAACCAAACAGGCATCTTGGCTGCGCCTAAATAAGCACATATAAAAAAAGGCCGTCTGAAACTTAAAAACAGGTTTCAGACGGCCTTTCCAATCCATCATATCTTTTTGAATTTTCATTCAAACCCATTATAATGACTCCTTATTTCGCCGTTGCAGACCACTCGACGGCATCCGTATTTTGGAAAATTTATGAAGCCGTCTATCTTAGAAAAACTACAACAACTCAGCGACCGACTGGAAGAAGTCACGCATCTGCTCGGTCAGCCTGAAGCCACGTCCGACATGGACAACTACCGCAAACTCACACGCGAACACGCCGAACTGACCCCCGTCGTCGAAGTCTTCCAAAACTATCAGCTGGCGCAAAGCGACTTGGCAGATGCCGAAGAAATGCTGTCCGACCCTGAAATGAAAGACTTTGCTGCCGAAGAAATCGAAGCGGCCAAAGCCAAAATCGACAAACTCGATACCGAATTGCAAAAACTGCTGCTGCCCAAAGATGCCGACGACGATAAAAATATCTTTATCGAAGTACGCGCCGGTACCGGTGGAGACGAAGCCGCGCTGTTTGCAGGCGATTTGCTGCGTATGTACAGCCGCTACGCCGAGCGCAACCGCTGGCAGGTTGAAATCGTTTCCGCCAACGAAAGCGAATTGGGCGGCTATAAAGAAGTCATCGCCCGCATTATCGGCTTGGGCGCATACAGCCGTCTGAAATTTGAATCGGGTGGCCACCGCGTACAACGCGTTCCTGCCACCGAAAGCCAAGGTCGTATCCACACCTCCGCCTGTACCGTTGCCGTCATGCCTGAAGCGGACGAACTGGAAGACATCGAGTTGAACCCCGCCGACCTGCGCATCGACACCTTCCGCGCATCCGGCGCAGGCGGTCAGCACATCAACAAAACCGACTCCGCCGTCCGCATTACCCACTTACCGACAGGCATGGTAGTCGAATGCCAAGACGGCCGCAGCCAACACGCCAACAAAGCGCAGGCGATGAAAGTCCTCGCTGCCCGCTTAAACGACGCACAAAAACGCGAAGCCCAAGCCAAAGAAGCCGCCGAACGCAAATCCCTCATCGGCAGCGGCGACCGCAGCGAACGCATCCGCACCTACAACTACCCACAAGGCCGCGTGACCGACCACCGCATCAACCTTACCCTGCACAAACTGGATTTTGTGATGGACGGCGACTTGGAAGAAATCACCAATGCCCTGATTGCCGAGCATCAAGCCGAGCTTTTGGCGGCAATGGGGGATTGATGAATTTAGCCCATTGCGTTTATACTTTTCAGACGGCCTGATGACATATGTCAATATGGCCGTGTATATGTTATCCCAAAGTGATAAAATGCAGCACCAGCTGCACAACAGCAACACCCTTCTACAATCACCGAAAGAGAGGACACAAAATGGCAAAAATCCTGATCGCACCGGTATCTACCGGCCTGAGCGCCGATGCAGCGGCAAAAGCATTTGCAGCGGCATTGAATGCGCAAGTTTTCCAAGCCGTTGACTCCACTACAGAAGCCCTGTTGGCTCAAGGCAAGAGCGACGACTGGTTTGACGCGCTTGTCGGTAAAGTTGCAGCATTGAACGCAGATAACCTCGTTATCGAAGGCATCACTCCTGATGCAGACAAATTGTTCTTGGCAGGCAAAAACGTCGAATTGGCGTTGTCTTTGGACGCAGGCGTTGTATTGGCGCTGAAATCCGACAATACTGACGCGGCCGCCATCGCCCAACAATTAAACCTCACCAAACAGCTCTACACCAACTCCCCGGGCTTATTGGAAGGTTTCATCATTGACGGCACAGCCGCTGCTTTAGGCGCACAAGTTGCCGAGCAAACCGGCCTGACTTTCTTCGGCTCCAGCGACAAACTGCAAGATGTCTCCGCTTTGGCCAAACGCGAAGCCAAACGCCTGTCTCCAGCTCAATTCCGTTACAACCTGATCGATTTCGCACGCAAAGCCGATATGCGTATCGTTCTGCCTGAAGGCGCCGAACCACGCACCGTCGCTGCCGCTGCTATCTGTCACGAAAAAGGCATCGCCCGTTGCATACTGTTGGCGACCCGCGAAGAAGTTGAAGCCGTTGCTAAAGAACGCGGCATTTCCCTGCCTGATTCTTTGGAAATCATTGATCCTGCTACTTTGGTTGAACAATACGTTGAGCCGATGTGCGAATTGCGTAAATCCAAAGGCCTGACTCCTGAAGATGCACGCAAACAGCTGCAAGACACCGTCGTACTCGGTACCATGATGATGGCTCAAAACGACGTTGACGGTTTGGTTTCCGGCGCAGTCCACACTACTGCCAACACCATCCGTCCTGCCCTGCAACTGATTAAAACCGCTCCGGGTGCAAGCCTCGTATCCAGCGTATTCTTCATGTTGCTGCCTAACCAAGTTTTGGCATTCGGCGACTGCGCGGTTAACCCGAACCCAACGCCTGAACAACTGGCCGACATCGCCATCCAATCTGCCGACAGCGCCAAAGCCTTCGGTATCGATCCCAAAGTGGCCATGATTTCCTACTCCACCATCAACTCAGGCAGCGGCCCTGATGTCGATGCAGTAATCGAAGCAACCAAACTGGCTAATGAAAAACGCCCTGATTTGGCCATCGAAGGTCCGTTGCAATACGATGCGGCTACTGTTCCATCTATCGGCCAATCTAAAGCTCCGGGCAGCGCTGTTGCCGGTCAAGCAACCGTTTTGGTTTTCCCAGACCTCAATACCGGCAACTGTACTTACAAAGCCGTACAACGCAGCGCCAACGTCCTGAGCGTAGGCCCGTTGTTGCAAGGTTTGCGCAAACCGGTTAACGACTTGTCCCGCGGCGCATTGATTGAAGACATCGTCTTCACCATCGCCCTGACTGCCGTTCAAGCCAAACAAATGCAAGGCTGATTGACAAGCTGATGCTTTGAAATCAAAGGCCGTCTGAAACCGATGTTTCAGACGGCCTTTCATATCTTTGCGCCAACTATATTATAATTCACCATTATTTTCTGAAAGACTGCCCCGATGACTGCCTACCAGCAACAACTAGCCGACAAAAAGCAATATCTTCAGCAACTTTTCCAAGGACTGGATTTCCCTGAAATCGAAGTCTTTAAATCTCCGGAACAGCATTACAGAATGCGTGCCGAGTTCCGCATCTGGCATGAAGGCGGCGAAATGTTTTACGCCATGTTTGAGCGCGGGCAAAAGGCAAGCAGGGCAAGCCTGATCCGTTGCGACCAATTTTCTGCCGCATCCGAATCCATCAATGCCTTGATGCCGAAACTGATTGAAGCCGCATCCAATCATCCCGAGCTGAAAAACCGCTGGTACGCCGTCGAATTTTTATCTACTTTAAGCGGCGAAATGCTGGTTACCATGATTTACCACAAGAAGCTGAACGACGCATGGCAACAAGCCGCGCAAGAGCTGGCGCACAATTTGGGCATTCATATCATCGGCCGCAGCCGCGGACAAAAAATCGTATTGAGCCAAGATTTTGTGACCGAAGCATTGGAAGTCAACGGCAAGACCTTCCGCTATCGTCAAATCGAGGGCAGCTTTACCCAACCCAATGCCCAAGTGTGCCAAAAAATGCTGACTTGGGCGTGTGATGCCGCGCAAAACTTAGGCAAAGACCTGCTTGAGCTGTACTGCGGTAACGGCAATTTCACCCTGCCGCTTTCGCAACATTTCAATCAGGTGCTGGCAACCGAAGTTTCCAAAACTTCCGTCAACGCCGCCCAATGGAATATTGAAGCCAACCAAATTACCAATCTCAAAATCGCTCGTCTGTCTGCGGAAGAGTTTACCGAGGCCTACACGCAAAACCGTGAATTCCGCCGCCTGCAAGAACAAGGCATCGACTTGAAAAACTATGATTTTTCAACCATTTTCGTTGATCCTCCACGCGCCGGTGTTGATGATGAGACGCTCAAATTGGTTGCCCGATTCGACAACGTCCTCTATATTTCCTGCAACCCTGAGACCCTGCGCGCCAACCTCGATACGCTCTGTCAAACCCATACTATCGAACGCGCCGCCCTGTTCGACCAATTCCCATTTACCTACCATATCGAAAGCGGCGTTTGGTTGAAGAAAAAATAAAACCACACAAAAAGGCCGTCTGAATGTTCAGACGGCCTTTAATTAACAGCATATTAAGCGATTTTCAAATCAATCCGCTTCCAAAACCACTTTCATGGCTTGGTTTTCAGCAGCGTGTTTGAACACATCGTAAGCTTTTTCCAATTCGCTGAATTTAAAATGGTGGGTCATCATTTTGGTGTAATCCACTGAGCTGCTGGAAATGGCTTTCATCAGCATTTCGGTGGTATTGGCGTTAACCAGGCCGGTAGTAATGGCAAGGTTTTTAATCCACAGTTTTTCCAGTTTGAAATCAACGGATTGACCATGTACGCCAACCACAGCGATATGGCCGCCGGGTTTCACGATGTCTTGGCACATATTCCAAGTTGCAGGGATACCGACCGCTTCGATGGCGCAATCTACGCCGTCTTCGCCAACGATATCAGCAACTTGCTTGCTTACATCGCCGGAAGCAGGGTTGATGGTATGGGTCGCGCCCAATTCTTTCGCCAGTTTCAAGCGGTTTTCGTCCATATCGCAAACGATGATGGCGGCAGGGCTATACAGTTGCGCAGTCAGCAACGCAGACATACCAACAGGACCGGCACCGGCGATGAATACGGTATCGCCAGGTTTCACATCACCGTATTGCACGCCGATTTCGTGGGCAGTCGGCAAGGCATCGCTCAACAGCAGGGCAACTTCTTCGTTGACGTTGTCAGGCAGCGGAACCAAGCTGTTGTCTGCATAAGGCGTACGGACGTATTCGGCCTGAGTACCGTCAATCATATAGCCCAAGATCCAACCGCCGTTGCGGCAGTGTGAATAAAGTTGGATTTTACAGTTGTCGCAAGTACAGCATTTGCTGACACATGAAATAATGACTTTATCACCGACTTTGATGTTTTTTACAGCATCGCCGACTTCTTCTACAATACCGATGCCCTCATGACCGAGGATACGACCGTCGGCAACTTCAGGGTTTTTTCCCTTCCAAATACCCAAGTCAGTACCGCAAATCGTGGTTTTAACGATTTTGACGACTGCATCGGTCGGATCGATAATTTGAGGGCGGGGTTTTTCTTCGAAACGGATGTCGTTTGCGCCATGATAAACCATTGCTTTCATGTGAATCTCCTTGAGCAGTTAATAAACTTTAACAATACAGCGTAAATCCACGTTAACTATATTTATATACCCCTCCACCAGATAAGTCAATCCTGATTATTATTTTGTATGCTATAGTGTAACATGCTGTTTTAAAAATAAATAATTAAAAAGTAAATATTAATGAACACACCCACATCCTTCGCGCGACGACTCATCGATTGGCAACGGCAGCATGGCCGTCACAACTTGCCTTGGCAGGTCAAAGACCCTTATTCCGTCTGGCTTTCAGAAATCATGCTCCAGCAAACACAGGTTGCTACCGTATTGGACTACTATCCGCGTTTCTTAGCCAAATTTCCAACCGTACAATCGCTTGCCGCTGCGCCGCAAGACGAGGTTTTATCCTTGTGGGCAGGCTTGGGCTATTACAGCCGCGCACGCAACCTGCACAAAGCCGCGCAACAAGTCGTCGGACAATTCGGCGGTATCTTTCCATCCGAACGCAAAGACTTGGAAACGCTCTGCGGCGTAGGCAGAAGTACCGCCGCCGCCATTTCTGCCTTTGCTTTCAACCGACGAGAAACCATCTTGGACGGCAACGTCAAACGCGTTCTCTGCCGTGTCTTTGCTCAAGACGGCAATCCGCAAGATAAGAAATTTGAAAACTCGCTTTGGGCGCTTGCCGAAAGCCTGATGCCGTCTGAAAACATCGATATGCCTGCCTACACGCAAGGCTTGATGGATTTGGGCGCAACCGTCTGCAAACGGACAAAACCTTTGTGCCATCAATGCCCTATGGCAGACATCTGCGAAGCAAAAAAACAAAACCGCATTGACGAACTGCCCCGTAAAAAAACTGTTCCCGAAGTGCAAACCCTACCACTTTATTGGCTGATTATTCATAACACTGACGGCGCATTATTGCTTGAAAAACGCCCTGCCAAAGGTATTTGGGGCGGTCTGTATTGCGTACCCTGTTTTGAAAAATTAGACGATTTGTATGCCTACGCCAAACGCTTCGGTATCACTTCAGACGGCCTTGAAGAACAAACCACATTTACCCACCGCCTGACCCACCGCTTATTGATGATTACCCCTTTTCAGACGCAACAAAGGCCGTCTGAACATCTTTCAGACGGCCTTTGGATATCAGCGGAACAGTTGGCGGATTATGGTTTGCCCAAACCTTTAATCAAATATTTAGCGAAAGGCTAAACCGCCCTATTCCACAATCTCTTTAAATACAACTTCTTTTCCGCCACGAATCAGTACGGCAAACCCATCGCCAATCTGCCAACGCGAGCTTGGATTGGCGTACTCGACGCCCTGACTGCGCAAGCGGACTTGCACCAGTTTCTCAACCGTATTGCCTTCACGCAACTCAACCATCATCGGGCTGTGGCTGTTGATATAAATTGCAGTAATCGTCCGACCTTGTGCGGATTGATAACGGACAGAATACGTCTGCGCCTGTGCAATGACCGGTAACGGCGCGTCTGGACGCACGGCCTTATACGAACCGCACGCAGCGCACAAACTCACGCACAAAGCGCAGATGATTTTGTTCAACATAGGCATAGATTAGTAATGATGATGCGGAATCTCGCCATCAAGACGGTAATAAGTGCCGCAATACGGGCATTCAATCTCACTATTGGACTGAATCGGCAGGAACACACGCGGATGGCCGTTCCATGTTTCATGATTAGGGCCGGAGCAATGCAGCGGCAAATCCTGCGGCTTGATGACTACAACGTTTTTTTCAGACTGTGTACTCATGGTTTGGTTCCTCACTATGTTTTCTTATCTTCCGATATTGTAAAGCAAAATGGCCGCTAGGTTCGACTGAAAACATTATATAATCACTTTTTTCAGACGGCCTTTGATGATGATGACTATCTCGCTCCGCCTTCAAGATTTCGATACTTCCGATTCCGCTTCATTTCTTTATACACTCAGCGCAGCCTATTTGGATCACACCGAACAGGCAGGAGATGAGGAAATGTCCGGCCTCAACGACGAACAGCATACATTGACCGCCCTTTGCTATCTCGACAGCCAAGTTCAAGAAGGCGGCTTCGTACAGCTTATCGCTTCAGGATACGGAGAATACATCTTCGGCAATCCGGTTGCCGACAGCCTGCGCCGCTGGCGCATCAAGCCTACACCGAAAATCTTAGACAAAGCCAAAGCCCTGTACGAAAAACACGGCGAAGCCATTGAAAAAATGGCAGACGAGCAGAGGGATTTCGATGAAATCCGCAAAACTTTTCCCGATTTTGAAGAGCTTGACGGCGATTATTATGACGTTGCCGACGAAGACTTGGAAACCGCAGCAGCGTATGTTCAGGTAAATTGGGATAAATTTGCCAAACTGTCAGATTGAAACCATAAAACTTTGCTGGTTTGAATCATCTGTTCAAACCGGCAAAATCATCAATACGTCAAATTAACGTTTGTTTTTCTGATAAATCGGCATCACTTCAGGCAACATTTTGCGGATTGCATTGATACGCGCCTGATTGGTCGGGTGGGTCGACAGAAGAGTCATTTGACTACCGCTTTCTAATTTATTCATTTTTTCCCAAACACTTATCGCAGCCTCAGGGTTGTATCCAGCTGCAGCCATCAAACGCACACCACCGGCATCCGCTTCACTTTCTTGACGACGTGAAAACGGTTTGATTGATAATAATTCTGCACCTACACCAACTAAATTTCTATTCATACCCATTACTTTGGTTAAAACTATCCCACCAAAATCAGTCAATACTTGCCCACCCAAGGCTTTTTTACCGTGTTCCAACAAAGCATGGGTCATTTCATGACTGATAACAGCGGCAATTTCAGCATCAGTCAGCTTCAATTTTTCCACCATACCGGTGTATACAGCCATTTTACCGCCCGGCATTGCCCACGCATTCATCTCATCACTGCGAATAACATTCATCTGCCAATTAAAAGGTATGCCGGTTTTGTTGGCACTATCAGCATAAGGAAGCAGTTGTGAGAATACACGGTGAACTCGTTGTGCAGTTGGAGATGCAACATCCAAAGCTTTTTGATCATGTACTTGTTGAATGATTTGAGAGTAATTTTGTGCCGCGCTTTCGTTCATTGTTGCAGTGTCATAGCCAACCATATTTGCTACTGAACTACAACCAGCCAAAGTCAAAATTGCACAAATACTAAATAAATATTTTTTATTTAATTTTCCCAACATGTTTTCTCTCTGTGTTTTTAAGTTAATGTAACGACATTGTACCCAAATTTAATACACTTTACACAAAAGGCCGTCTGAACGGTTTCAGACGGCCTTTAAGCGTAATATTTTAAGAACGGCGCTGCAACATCCAAGACTCAATCTTACGCGCATCGTTCACGCGGGTTGTGGAAGACGGAGAGTTGAGCAATACAATGGTGATCGGCTGATTCTGTACATTGGCTTTAACCACCATAGAACGTCCTGCCTCGCGGATATAGCCTGTTTTCTGCAATTCGATATTCCAGCTGCCCTCACGCACCAAGGCATTGGAGTTTTTGTAGTTTTGACGACCATTTGCCGTCCAAACCGAGCCGTAATTTGAAGTAGAATTTTTACGGATCAGCGGATATTTGCTTGCTGCCGCAACCATGCGGTTCAAATCGCGTGCGGTTGAAACGTTTTGGAAATTCAAACCGGTAGGCTCATAGAAACGGCTGCTGGTCATGCCCAAGCTTTGCGCTTTGGCATTCATGGCCGCAACGAACGCGCTCATACCGCCCGGATAGGTACGGCCCAACGCATGAGTGGCACGGTTTTCACTGCTCATCAAGCTCAGGTGCAACAGTTCGCCGCGTGTCAGCGTCGTGCCGATGCTCAAACGGCTGCCCGTACCTTTCAGGCGGTCGATTTCAGCCTCGGTAATCGTAATCGGCTCGTTCATATCGAGATGCGCATCCAACACCACCATCGCACTCATCAATTTAGAAATAGAGGCAATCGGCATGACACGATCAGGGTTTTTCTGATACAGCACTTCACCGGTTTTATTATTGAAAATCAAAGCAGATTGCGAAGAAAGCAGAGGACCTGCCAAAGCGGCCTGAGCTTCGACTTGGTCGGCATGACTCAACGCAAAAGCTTCCATCGGGTCATTTTGAACTGGGAAATTTTGCTCCAAAAATTGTCCCAACACATCCATATCATCGGCAACGGCAGGCGCAGAAGCAAAGGCCAATGCCACACCTGTCCATACCATTCCTAAAGTTTTATAGATTTTCATATCTGCCAATTCAAAAAAATACATTTAATTCAACATTCTGTTAAATTTTTCGACAATTGTAAAGCGAGTTGAGAAAACTTTGCGTTTGTTTGCGAGATATTCAAATCCAGCGCCCTCATCTGTTTCTTAGACGATACGGCACAATGCCTGCTCTGATTTGAAAAAACACAAGATAGTCATTATACTTAGACTCCTTTGTCAGAGGCATTCCCTCAATCCGGCAATACGCCCGAAATATCTGTTCCCCCTTTACAACACAGCCTCCATACAACCATACGAAGAAATTATTATGTCTGAAGAAAAACGCACCTGTTCATTCTGCGGGAAGTCCGAAAACGACGTTAAAAACCTGATCGAAGGCGAACACGCCTTCATCTGCAACGAATGTGTAGAAACTTGCGGCATGATGCTGCAAGACAACGAATCAGGCGAGATTGAAAACGAGCTTGTCAAAGCGAAAGAAGAAAACGCCGAAAAAAAACTGCCTACCCCGGCCGAAATCGTTGCCAACCTCAACGACCACGTTATCGGTCAGGAACACGCAAAAAAAGCGTTGGCAGTATCGGTTTACAACCACTACAAACGCCTGCGCCATCCGAAAGCAGAGGGCAAAGTTGAATTGTCCAAATCCAATATCCTGCTCATCGGCCCTACCGGTTCAGGTAAAACCCTGTTGGCGCAATCTTTGGCGCGCAAACTGGATGTACCTTTTGTCATGGCGGATGCCACAACTTTGACCGAAGCCGGTTATGTTGGTGAAGACGTCGAACAAATCATTACCAAACTTTTGGGCAAATGTGATTTTGACGTTGAAAAAGCCCAGCGCGGCATCGTTTATATCGATGAAATCGATAAAATTTCACGTAAAAGCGACAATCCGTCCATCACGCGCGACGTATCCGGCGAAGGCGTGCAACAAGCCCTGCTGAAACTGATTGAAGGCACGGTAGCCAGCGTTCCCCCTCAAGGAGGCCGCAAACATCCGAACCAAGAATTCATCAACGTTGATACCACCAACATCCTCTTTATCTGCGGCGGTGCATTTGCCGGCTTGGAAAAAGTCATCCGTCAACGTACTGAAAAAGGCGGTATCGGCTTTGGTGCGGCGGTACACAGCAAAGATGAAAACGCCGATATTTCAGCCCTGTTTGAAACAGTCGAGCCTGAAGACTTGATTAAATTCGGCTTGATTCCCGAGCTTATCGGCCGTCTGCCTGTGATTGCCACACTGGCAGAATTGGACGAAGATGCTTTGGTCAACATTTTGACCGAACCGAAAAATGCCTTGGTCAAACAATATCAAACTTTGTTTGAAATGGAAAATGTCGGCCTTGAGTTTGAAGAAGACGCCTTGCGCAGCATCGCCAAACTGGCGATGGAACGTAAAACCGGTGCGCGCGGCCTGCGCTCTATCGTCGAACGTTGCCTCTTGGACACCATGTACACTCTGCCAGATTTGAAAGACGTAGCAAAAGTTGTCATCAATAAAGAGGTTGTTGAAAAAGGCGATCAACCAAAACTTTTCCGAGAAGATGGCAGCGAATATAAGCAATAAGATTTATTCTCCGAAAAAGACGTGTACCCGTTACACGTCTTTTTTATTTTCTTAATAAAACCAAAACCATATTTTCTAATAATATCCTTATACATAAAAAAAACAAAGGCCGTCTGAAACATATTCAGACGGCCTTTGTTTTCAAGTTGCTCTAAGTCTGTCTTCATCCGGAGTATTGATGAGAGTGACTTCCTTGAATTTTATGAAGCTTATTTTTTTGCTTTTTTAGCAGCTTTTTTTGCAGGAGCGGCTTTAGCAGGAGCAGCTTTAGCAGCAGGCTCGGATGCGGCAGCTTCAGGAGTAACAGCCTCAGGCGCTGCTACAGGTTCAGAGGCAGCAGGCTCGGAAGCAGCTGATTCAGCGGTACGTTGATAGCCTTTGTCTTTCATGCAGGCGTCAAACACAGCGCGGTCAGCATTTTCACCAGATGCCTGTTGGCATTGGGTCATTGCTTCTTCAACAGTGACGCGTGGCGCTGCCGCTTCTTCAGCAGGTTTGGAAGAAGAACAAGCTGCCAACATCAGGCTACCGGTTGCAAGAGCGATCAATAAAGTTTTCATAATTGTATATTCCTAAATTTTGATTTTATGGTTTACCGTTAAACGGGAGATACAGGCTACAAAACAAGCTCTGCACCTCAATATTGAGTACGTGAGTACAATTTAGTTTCATTTCAGCCTGTAAGTTTTTGATAAATTAATTCTATTGACGTTAAGACAAATGCTTAATCCTCAATAAACTCAAAACCTTGCAGGCCAGTAAATTTTTCTGTTTTTGAACTGTAAAAATATCAAAACTTGGTCAATTCTAGCCGCAACCATCATTTGGGGAGTCCCTCTTTTTATGGCATAATGGGCTACTTGACGGATTATTCCGCTCCCCATTTTTTTCAAACCGCAGAATCAAAATCATACTGCGGTTTATCCATTTCAGAATCAGATTTTTCAGACGGCCTCACCATTCAAAAAGCCGTCTGAACAGAAAGCCACCATCATGAATCCTTTCTCTTCACTCGGTTTAGGCAGCGAATTAGTCTCTGCCCTGACCGATCAAGGGTATGAAAACCCGACGCCTATCCAAGCCGCAGCGATTCCTAAAGCCTTGGCGGGACACGATCTTTTGGCCGCAGCACAAACCGGCACAGGTAAAACCGCCGCCTTTATGCTGCCCAGCCTCGAACGCCTGAAACGCTACGCCACATCCAGCACCTCCCCTGCCATGCACCCTGTCCGCATGTTGGTATTAACCCCTACCCGCGAACTGGCCGATCAAATCGATCAAAACGTGCAGGCATACATTAAAAATCTTCCTTTGCGCCATACCGTCCTCTTCGGCGGCGTCAATATGGACAAACAAACTGCCGACTTGCGCGCTGGTTGTGAAATCGTTGTCGCTACGGTTGGCCGACTGCTCGACCACGTCAAACAAAAAAACATTAATTTAAACAAAGTTGAAATCGTCGTACTCGATGAAGCCGACCGTATGCTTGATATGGGTTTCATCGACGATATCCGCAAAATCATGCAGATGTTGCCCAAACAGCGACAAACCCTGCTTTTTTCCGCCACTTTCTCACCGCCTATCCGCAAGCTTGCGCAAGATTTTATGCACACGCCTGAAATGGTCGAGGTGGCCGCGCAAAACACCACCAACGCCAATGTCGAGCAACACATCATTGCCGTTGATGCGCTCAAAAAACGCAACCTGCTCGAACGTCTGATTGTTGATTTGCATATGAATCAAGTCATTGTATTCTGCAAAACCAAACAAAGCGTCGATCAAGTTACCCGCGACCTCGTCCGCCGCAACATTGCCGCCCAATCCATCCACGGCGACAAATCCCAACAAAGCCGACTGGAAACCCTTAACGCCTTTAAAGAAGGTACATTACGCGTTTTGGTGGCCACCGACGTTGCCGCACGCGGTCTGGATATTGCCGAGTTGCCTTTCGTCATCAACTACGAGCTGCCAACCCAACCTGAAGACTACGTCCACCGCATCGGACGCACCGGCCGGGCCGGTGCTGACGGCGTTGCCATTTCCTTGATGGATAAAACCGAACAGAAAATGTTTGAATCCATTAAAGAGCTGACCGGCAGCGATTTGAATGTGGAACGCATCGAAGGCTTTGAGCCGCACTGGTGGGGTACCGACAATCAAGATGAAGCCGAAGCACAACCGGTTCAGCACAACGACAGTCGCTCTCGGCGCGATGATAGAAACAAACGCAACGAATACGCGAGCAAGTCAGACAAAAACTCGAAAAAAGCAGAAGAGAAAAACGATCCAGGTATTGTCTGCGGCAAAATTGCCGGCAGAACACGCCGCAGCCGTCACGAGCGTCAGCCTTGCGCCCTGCTCCAACCTGGTTTTGGCGTAAAGTAAACAACGCTGATTAATCGGTTTTCTGATTATTTATCCTAACAAAGGCCGTCTGAAACTTATCTTTCAGACGGCCTTTTATTAAACTAAAAATAAAGGACGTGATGAACACGTCCTTTATTTTTCCGTTTCAGACGGCCTTTATTATTTAAGGCCGTCTGAAAATCGGTTTACCTTGCTATATTAAACATTCACGGTTTCGGCTACTTCGTTGTAGCTGTCGATTTCGTTGAAATTCATGTAGCGGTAGATTTGGTCGCCCTGCTCGTTGATGATACCGATATTGGCTTGGTATTCTTCAACAGTCGGGATTTTACCCAGTTTAGAGCAGATCGCCGCCAACTCAGCTGAGCCGAGGTAAACGAAGGTGTTTTTACCCAAGCGGTTCGGGAAGTTACGGGTAGAAGTGGACATTACAGTCGCGCCTTCGTGTACTTGTGCTTGGTTACCCATACACAATGAGCAACCCGGCATTTCCATACGCGCACCTGCACGGCCGAGTACGCCGTAGTGACCTTCGTCAGACAACTCTTTCGCATCCATTTTGGTTGGAGGCGCCATCCACAGACGCACCGGGATGTCGGTTTTACCTTCCAAGAGTTTGGAAGCTGCGCGGAAGTGGCCGATGTTGGTCATACAAGAACCAATGAACACTTCGTCGATTTTGGTGCCGGAGCGTTCAGACATGAAGCACACGTCGTCAGGGTCGTTCGGGCAGGCAATAATTGGCTCTTTAATGTCGTCCATGTTGATTTCAATCACGGCGGCGTATTCGGCATCTTTATCCGCTTCGAGCAATTCAGGATTTGCCAACCATGCTTCCATGGCTTTGATACGGCGTTCCAAAGTGCGCGAATCTTGATAGCCGTTGGCAATCATGTTTTTCATCAACACAATGTTGGATTTCATGTACTCGATAATCGGCTCTTTGTTGAGCTTCACAGTACAGCCTGCGGCGGAGCGTTCGGCAGATGCGTCAGTCAATTCAAAAGCTTGTTCCACTTTCAAATCAGGCAGGCCTTCGATTTCGAGGATGCGGCCGGAGAAGATGTTTTTCTTACCAGCTTTAGCAACAGTCAGCAAACCTTGTTTAATCGCGTACAACGGAATGGCGTTCACCAAGTCACGCAGGGTTACACCCGGTTGCAGTTTGCCGCTGAAGCGTACCAATACGGACTCAGGCATATCGAGCGGCATCACACCAGTAGCTGCTGCGAAAGCAACCAAGCCGGAGCCGGCAGGGAAAGAAATACCGATAGGGAAACGGGTGTGGCTGTCGCCGCCTGTACCAACTGAATCAGGCAACAGCAGACGGTTGAGCCATGAGTGAATCACGCCATCACCCGGACGCAGGGATACACCGCCACGGGTAGAGATGAAAGCAGGCAATTCTTTATGAGTTCTCACATCGACAGGTTTTGGATAAGCCGCGGTGTGACAGAAAGACTGCATCACCATATCTGCTGAGAAGCCCAAGCAAGCCAGGTCTTTCAATTCGTCGCGAGTCATCGGGCCGGTAGTATCTTGCGAGCCGACAGTAGTCATGCGTGGTTCGCAGTAAGTACCCGGACGCACGCCTTTGCCTTCCGGCAAACCGCAGGCGCGACCAACCATTTTTTGAGCCAATGTGAAACCGGCTTTGCTTTCAGCTGGCGCTTGAGGCAGACGAAACTCAGTAGAAGCAGGCAATTTCAGTGCTTCGCGCGCTTTGGCAGTCAAACCGCGACCGATAATCAGGTTAATACGGCCACCGGCTTGCACTTCGTCCAGCAATACTTGTGATTTCAGGCTGAACTCGGCAACGGTTTCGCCGTTTTTCACGATTTTGCCTTCATATGGCAGGATATCGACGACATCGCCCATTTTCAGAGCAGATACATCGACTTCAATCGGCAATGCGCCGGAGTCTTCTTGAGTATTGAAGAAAATAGGAGCAATTTTGCCACCCAAGCACACACCGCCGAAACGCTTATTCGGTACGAACGGAATATCTTCGCCTGTATGCCAAATCACGGAGTTGGTAGCAGATTTACGTGAAGAACCGGTACCGACCACGTCGCCAACGTAAGCAACAGGATAACCTTTGGTTTTGAGTTCTTCCAACAATTTAATCGGACCGACTTCGCCCGGTTTGTCAGGATTGATGCCGTCGCGCGGGTTTTTCAACATCGCCAGCGCGTGCAGAGGGATATCAGGACGGCTCCATGCGTCAGGTGCAGGAGAGAGGTCGTCTGTATTGGTTTCGCCGTCGACTTTGAAGACGGTAACAGTGATTTTTTCTGGAACTTTGGCGCGTGAGGTGAACCATTCGGCATCTGCCCAAGATTGCAATACTTCTTGCGCGTATTTGTTGCCTTTTTCGGCTTTTTCTTGAACATCGTGGAAAGAGTCAAACATCAACAGAGTGTGTTTCAGACCATTTGCAGCGATAGGCGCAAGTTTGTCGTTGTCCAAGAGTTCGATGAGTGCATGAATGTTGTAACCGCCAAGCATGGTACCCAACAGCTCGGTAGCATACTCAGGGGAAATCAGCGGACTGGATGCGCTACCTTCGGCAACGGCTGCCAAAAATGAGGCTTTAACTTTGGCGGCATCATCCACACCGGGTGGTACGCGGTGAGCCAACAGCTCAACCAAGAATTCGCCTTCACCGGCAGGTGGATTTTTCAGCAGCTCAACCAAATCAGCAGTCTGCTGAGCAGTCAGAGGAAGGGCGGGAATACCAAGGGCGGCGCGCTCGGCGGCGGCTTTACGATAGGCTTCTAACATCTCTTTGTTCCTTTTTCTGTTTTTTCTTCTGGGCAGTTGCAAATGATTTGCAATTAAGGATTGTGAACAATCCTTTTGACCATCATAGACCAGTTTTCAAAAAATGGGAACAGTTATGTTGCTGAATGTAATAAATTTAAACTATTTTGTTTAATGTATTAATAGTTCAAACTATCTAAAGCCGCCCTCTTCTAGGCGTTTTAGCCAAACAGACGGGAAACTTCGGCTGATTTTTTACGGTACGGCAATATGATTTCAACGCGGAACAGGCCGTCTGATTGGATATATCTGATTTTCGCGTCGGTGTCATACATCAAAGTCAAGCGCTCTTTCAGATTGCGTAAGGCCATAGAATTGCCTTTATGCGGCTTGGTATTTTCGTTAGGTTCTGTTCCGCACGGATTTTCGATACTGATGAAAATAGATGATTTTTCCAATTTTGTTAATACCGTAATTATCCCTGGACGGTGGATGGATTCGACACCATGAAATACGGCATTTTCTAAAAGCGGTTGCAACAACAGATGTGGCGTTTCGGCATCATCGGGCGCATGATGCTGCCACATAACCTGTACACGCATATGTCCCATGCGGATTTGTTCGATGGCAATATATTCCTGCGCCCATTCAATCTCCTGCCCTAAGGTACTGTTTTGACTACCATCGCGCAGTTGCGCGCGGAACAGGTTGGCCAGATTTTCCAGCAAAGTTTCCGCGTCATATGGACGTAGACGGATTAAGCTGATGGCGGCATTCAGGCTGTTAAACAAGAAATGCGGACGGATACGCGCCGTCAACGCGCTCAATCTGGCTTCGGAAATGGAAGGCGCAAGGCTGTTGCGACGGGATGCTTCGATGTACATGAAACTGAAACAAAAAAAGGTCAGCAAGAAGAAGTGTTGAATCAGCGGCCAAATCTCTGTCTTCAAAATCACTAAATCGACAAACAAGAAAATCAGCAGATTGGAGACGTAGGAAACCACAACGCTGTACTGCGAGCGAAGCAGGGACGGCGCAAATGCCTGTAAGAAATAGACCTTGAGTAAAATTAAGAGGATGACGGGGCAAGCCCATGAAAAATGTTGGAAAATCTGTTCCGGATAAGGCACGCCCGATACCGTCATCAACGGAAAGATAAACAAACTGATTAACAAAACAATGAGCAGGCGCACCAGAGTTGCGGAATTACGCAAATCCGGCACTGCGAAATTCTGGTTTATTTGACGTATAATAGACATAATTTCAACCGTTTTCTTTCATAATGTATAGACGGGTCTGCTATATTGAAGACGTAGACCCTGTTTTTTTATTTATATTTTAAGGATGCTGATATGAGCAAGGACAAAACCTGGTCAGGCCGTTTTAACGAACCTGTTTCCGAGCTGGTCAAAAAATATACCGGCTCGATTGATTTTGACAAACGACTGGCAGAATGGGACATCCAAGGCTCGCTAGCACACGCGCAAATGCTGACACAGTCAGGCGTTTTGAGCGAAGACGACCTCTCCGCCATCCGTCAGGGCATGGCCGAGATTATAGCAGAAATCAAAGAAGGAACGATTTCCTGGTCTCTGGATTTGGAAGATGTCCACATGAACATCGAACGCCGCCTCACCGACAAAATCGGCGATGCCGGCAAACGCCTGCACACCGGCCGCAGCCGCAACGACCAAGTCGCTACCGACATCCGCCTGTGGCTGCGCGATCAAATTACCGTTATTCAAAGCCTGATTCAAAACCTTCAGACGGCCTTGATTGATTTGGCGGAACAACACGCGGAAACCGTCATGCCCGGCTTTACCCATCTGCAAGTTGCCCAGCCAGTCAGCTTCGGGCATCACATGCTCGCCTATGTTGAAATGCTCGGCCGCGATTTCGAGCGCATGGCCGACTGCCGCAAACGCGTCAACCGTATGCCGCTCGGCGCTGCCGCACTGGCCGGTACCACCTACCCGATTCAACGCAAAATTACCGCCGAGCTGTTGGGATTTGAGCAAATCTGCCAAAACTCGCTCGATGCCGTATCTGACCGCGATTTTGCCATTGAGTTCACGGCCGCCGCTTCCCTGATTATGGTTCATCTGAGCCGTCTTTCCGAAGAATTGATTTTGTGGATGAGCCCGCGTTTCGGCTTTATCGATATTGCCGACCGTTTCTGCACCGGCTCGTCCATCATGCCGCAAAAGAAAAACCCCGATGTACCCGAACTCGTACGCGGCAAGTCCGGTCGCGTGATTGGCCACCTGATCGGCCTGGTTACCCTGATGAAATCGCAACCTTTGGCATACAACAAAGACAATCAGGAAGACAAAGAGCCTTTGTTTGACACTGCCGACACGCTTATCGACACCCTGCGCATTTACGCCGACATGATGCGCGGCGTGACCGTCAAACCCGACAATATGCGCGCCGCCGTAATGCAGGGTTTTGCAACGGCTACCGACTTGGCGGATTACTTGGTGAAAAAAGGCATGCCCTTCCGTGACAGCCATGAAGTCGTTGCCCAAGCCGTGCGCCATGCCGATGAAGCTGGCGTTGATTTGAGCGAATTGTCGCTTGAAGTCCTGCAAGGTTTCAGCGATTTGATTGCCGACGACGTTTACAGCGTGCTGACACCCGAAGGCAGCTTAAACGCACGCAACCACTTGGGCGGCACTGCGCCTGAACAAGTCCGTTTCCAAGTGAAACGCTGGCGTGAATTATTGGCTTAAACCCATCTAAACACATAATAAAAGGCCGTCTGAAAATTTTCAGACGGCCTTTTGATTACCTGTGTTACACTCAACCGCACAATAAAAACAGATAAACCTAAACTTACCTTCAAACGAGAAAACACGCCTCCTGACTTTGCCGCCATCTTCATACTAAAGGAGCAAGGATGAAAAACATTGTCTTAAAATTGATCATGATCTGCTTATGCTGCGGATGCTATGCCGTATTCGTTGCCTGGGAAAATGGCGGATTCAGCCAGCTCCATGATTTTCAAGCAATAGAGAGCAACGGCATGAGCGTATACCTTCATCAAACCTCCCCCGCAGCCATGCAGGCTGAAAAAAACGAGCTGTCGATTTTGCAAAACAACCAAAACAGCTTAGCCTCTTGCGTCGGCATTGAATCTTTATGCGAACACGCCAAGCCAGGAATCTGGGTTGAACATGCCAAATTCTTGCAACACAAAGACACGGGCAAATTATTGGTACTTTCGTTGGACTATTTGGAAAACAATGACACCGCAAAAACCCTACACAACCACTATACTGCATCGCTCCTCCCCCAAGCAGACAGAACGGAAGCGTGGCATTATGCCTGGCGTACATTTTTGAGCTCAATAATGTTTCTAATGGTCGTCAATCTGACGCCAATGATTTTTACCCTATTCGAGGAAAAAACAACCGCAGCATAAAAACATGCCGTCTGAAAACATTTTCAGACGGCATGTTTCATTATTAAAGCTTAACGCGGATGAACCATATCGGCAGGAACGACCAATTCGTCAAACTCTTCGCCTGTCAGCAAGCCCAATTCGATGGCGGTTTCGCGCAACGATTTGTCGTTTTTATAGGCGGTTTTGGCGACCTTGGCGGCGTTTTCATAGCCGATTTTACGGTTTAACGCAGTAACCAACATCAGGGAATGGTGCAGGAAATAGTCGATTTTTTCCGGTACGGGTTCGATGCCGACGGCGCAGTGTTCGTTGAAGCTGTTGCACGCATCGCCCAACAGACGGATGGATTGCAAGAGGTTGTAGGCGATAACGGGCATATAGACGTTCAGCTCAAAGTTGCCCGATGCGCCTGCCATGCCGATGGTAACGTCGTTGCCGAACACTTGGCAGCACACCATGGTCATCGCTTCGCATTGGGTTGGGTTGACTTTGCCCGGCATGATGGACGAACCCGGCTCGTTTTCAGGGATTTTTATTTCGCCCAAACCGCAACGCGGGCCGCTTGCCAGCCAGCGGATGTCGTTGGCGATTTTGTTCAGGCTTGCTGCAAGTGTTTTCAATGCACCCGAAGCGGCAACGGCAGCATCGCGTCCGCCCAAGGCTTCAAATTTATTCGGCGCGCTGACAAACGGCAAGCCGGACAATTCGGCGAGTTTGGCAGCGGCTTTTTCGGCGTATTCGGGATGGCTGTTCAAACCCGTACCGACCGCCGTGCCGCCCAAAGCGAGTTCATATAAGTCTTTAAGCGCATCGTTCAGACGACCTAAGCCATGATCGAGCTGGGAAACGTAGCCGGAAAATTCTTGACCCAAAGTCAGCGGCGTCGCATCTTGCAAGTGGGTGCGGCCGATTTTGACGATGGGGGCGAATTCTTTGGCTTTTTTGTCCAATGTATCGCGCAAGGCTTTTACCGCCGGAATAAGGTGGCGGTTGATTTCAATCGCGGCGGCGACGTGGATGGCGGTCGGGAACGCGTCGTTGGTCGATTGCGCGTGGTTCACATGGTCGTTGGGATGGACGGGCTGATACGCCGCCAAACCTGTACCGGCAATTTCGTTGGCGCGGTTTGCCAGCACTTCGTTCATGTTCATATTGGACTGCGTGCCGGAGCCGGTCTGCCACACCACCAATGGGAACTGCCCGTCGAGCTTGCCGTTCAACACGTCGTCCGCCGCCTGCGTAATCAAATCCGCCTGTTCGGGCTTAATCCTGCCAAGGGAAACATTGGTGGCGGCAGCGGCTTTTTTCACCAGCGCCAAAGCGTAAATCAACGGCTGCGGCAGGGTTTCGCCGCCGATTTTGAAATTGTTGCGGCTACGCTGGGTCTGCGCGCCCCAATAGGCTTCGGATGGGACTTCGACATTGCCCATGGTGTCGTGTTCGGTACGGGTACTCATGCGTTTCTCCTATACTTGAATAAAAATAATAATGATTCGTAAAATTATTATAACCAGCAATAGGCTGTCTGAAAAGAGAGATATTTTTTCAGACGGCCTATCTGCTTTATAAACGGAAAACACTAACGCAAGATGAAACTCAAATGCAAACCTCGCTACCACTCCCCTCTTCTAAAAGTTTTTAGTCCGTATCGGCTTGTGTTCAAGGCTAAAGCTTTCCTTGCCGACAATAAAGTTTTATCGGCTTCAGACACTTTATCGTTTCTTTACTTTGCTTCTCTCTAAGAGCATAATAAATAAAAATGATTATCAGGATATAGATCATGAAACAAAACCATTTGATTTGCTTATTAATGAGCAGTTTTGCCGCTGCAAACGGCTTTGCCGAAACCTTGGCAGACCCTGATGAAATCCAGCCTGTCAAAACCTTCTCCCCTCCCAAACCGATTGCACCGACCGCAGCACAAGGCTATTTCCCCGAAAACCAATTCGACCGCACCGACCGCAGCGATCATTACTTTGTTACCGAAAACATAGACCAAGCCTTACGTCCGTTGAAAGCAAACAGCGGCTTTTACGGCAAAAGCTTTTACAACTCCGTTACCGCTCAAGCGCGCGGGGCAAAGGTGTACGGCGTGGCCAACCTCAATCACACCAAGGCCAACGGCTATAAAGACGGCGACGGCAATCAGACCGATTGGAAATACAGCCGTTTTAATCAAGCTTTGGTACTCGGTTTCGTGCCGTCTGAAAACCAGGAATACCGCCTTACCTACCTACACGACGACATCGACAACGACCGCCAACCGCAGTTCGTCAACGATGCATTGGACACCGAACGCCACATCGCCAAACTCAACGCGCGTTGGGGCAATGCCGATTTAAGCAATACGGTCAGCGCAGAAGCTGGTGTCATCAAACTCAAACGCCATGCCGACAATTACTCCCTGCGCCCAAACAACACGCCGCAGCAAGTGTTCGTAGAGCTTGACCGCAAAGTGTACGACTTCTCGCTCAAACATGACGCGGATTTCGGCAAGTTCCACAACAATGCCGCCGTCAGCTACCGTAACGACAGCCAAAACGGCGAGCGCAACGCCCACACCACCATGCGCGACTTCCTCAACGGCTACCGTTTCGCCGATGTACACCTCGACCGCTGGCGCATTGCCGATACCCTGTCTTACAAGTTTGACGACCGACACAAACTGGGCTTGGGCTTAAGCTACGAAATCAACGAAGCGGACGTACGCAAAAATACGGCGCAGCCCGCCCATCCGATAAACCGCAACCTTGCCTTCGCCTCATCACAACAAATCTGGAAAACCCATTACGGCTACGACTTCAACGGCAAAGTGCGCCGTCATGCCTTCTCAGGCGAACTCAAATACGATTTCACGCCGTCTGAAACGCAAAAATACAGCGTTTCCCTTGCTCACTTAGAACGCATCGGCGACAACACCGAACGCTTCAACTCGCTTGCCGCCATCGTGCAAAACCGTATGAACGGCATGATGATGAACCCAAACCCAGCCGCCGCCATCGCAGGCAATCCCCTGCTGAAAACCGAAAAACACAACCGTATCAAGCTCACCGCCGACAGCCGCAACGACTACTACAACGGCTACATGAACTCGTTGGCAGGCGCAGGCTGGAACGTGGGCGGCACGCTTGTGGCGGACAAAGTCAAAGATCTGATTATTTTTGACCGCGCACACGGACAAAGCGGCACGGCTTCCAAAGGCGGCGGCATCATCACACGCAATGTGGACGCACGATTGTTTACCGCGCAGGCCTACGCGCGTTACAACTTCAATCCGCATTGGGCGGCAGGCATCAAAGCCGCCTACAACTACGGACACAATGAAACCGACGGCAGGCCGCTCTATCAAATCCGTCCGTTTGAAGCCGCCGTCCAAGCCGACTACAAAAACTACTTTGCCCACGGCAGCTACAACATCGGCGCCGCAACACGCTTTGTCGCCGAACAAACGCGCGGCGATTTTGACGCGGCAAGCGGTCTGGGCATAGACAAACGCGAAGCCGCCAAAGGCTTTACCGTTGCCGACGTGTACGCAGGCGTAAACATCAAAGACAAATACGGCTTACGCTTGGGCGTGAACAACGTGTTCAACAAAAAATACGCCGAACACATCAGCGGCGACCACGTCCTCGCCCTGTCGCCCAGTGTAGTATATGCACCAGGCAGGACATATTGGTTGAGTTTGCATGCGGCATTTTAAAATCAGGCCGTCTGAAAGAATGCCTACACTGGCTTATTAAGAATTAGGAGATAAAAAAATGGAACTGAAAAGACGCGATTTCTTAAAAATGACCGCCGCTCTGGCAGCGGCAGGCGTTTCGCCTTCATTGTTGGCTGCCGGTAAAGAACAATTTACAGTGTACGGCGCACCGGCAATGCCCAGCGTAACCATTGCCGTAGCGGCGTTGCAAGGCAAGCTGGCGAAGCAGGCGGATGTATCGCTGAAAATCTGGCGTTCGCCCGACCAACTGCGCGCAGGCGTAGCGAGCGGACAATTTAAAGTAATGATGAGTCCGAGCAATGTCGGCGTAAACCTGCGCAACCAAGGGCAGAAAGTCGGCATGGTCAATATTTTGACCAACGGCATCACGCAGCTGATGTGCAAAGGCAGCGCGATTACCTCACCGCAGGATTTGGTCGGCAAAAAAATCCTCGTACCGTTTAAAAACGATATGCCCGACATCGTACTGCAAGCCTTGCTGAAAAAACTGAAAATCGACACGCACAAAGTCGGCATCACTTACACCGCCACGCCGCCCGAAGCGGTGGGACTGTTTTTGAGCAAGGACTACCACGCCGCCATCCTGCCTGAACCGATGGCAACCGCCAGCCTACTGAAAGGCAAAACCATGGGCGTAAACGTCGTGCGCGGTTTTGACTTGGTGAAAGCATGGGGACAGGCGTTTGACACCAAACCGCTGATTCCGATGGCGGGCATCATCGCCAACGAAGAATATTTCCACGCACACAAGGCGCAGTTCGACATCTTCCATCAGGATTTGAAAAACGCGCTCAACTGGATACTTGCCAACCGCCAAAGCGCGGCGAAAATCGGCAAAAACTACCTCCCCGCCCCCGAACCCGCCCTAGTCATGGGCTTGGACGGCGCGCGGCTGACAGTAACTAAAGGCAGCGAAGTGAAGAACGAGATTTTGAAGTTTTACGAAATCCTAATGCAGTTTAACCCGAAACTTTTGGGCGGCAAGCTGCCGGATAATGGGTTCTTCTTGGCTTAAAAACCTCAGGGTGGGCATCCCCGCCCACCAAAGTTTGGTGCTTTAAAACTAACAACATCAAACGGATATAATAAGATGTTTGGTCATAACCCAATTTGCTATTATGAATATAAAAGAAATATATTTTGAAGAAGCGTGCTTTAAATTATGTTTGATACTGAATCTATAGGATATGTCTATATTTTGACTTCTAAAAATTGTGATAGTGTAAAAATTGGAGGTAGTAATTATCCACCGATTAAGCGTATTAAAGAAATCAACCAAACTGAACCTTATAAAAAATTAGGAAAATGGGAACTGGCAGATTTTAGACAAGTAAATAATTGGCGGAAAGTAGAACATTATTTGCATTATCGATTTAGAAGCTGTCTAAATACAAATCAGGCTAACCAAAAGGAGCTTTTTTATTTAAGCGTTAAAGAAGCATCTGATGCTTTGAATGATTTGGATGAAAACCTGATTATTCACAAACCCAAAGTAGATAGGATGTTTCAAGATGAATATTTATGTTCTTATCTAAAGAATTTATTCATATTGTCTGGATTAGTACACTGGTTGGAATACCAAGGGGTATGGACATTTTCACTTTTCCCGTCAACAAATGGCGGCAGATATTTTACGTTGAATATCGGGTCTCATGAGGTAGCTTTTAGTACCTTAAATAGAAAGAATACACAAAGCACCCATATGATATTGTTAGATAAATTAATTTTAGATTTTCCAGAAACAATTTCTTGGATTGAACAACATGGATATATTGAAAAGAGTTATTACAAAACAGTTTTACCGAGAGCGGTTTCCATTTTTTTAAATGGTACCTTTGATATCGCGCTAGATTTTTTAAAAAAAGATGGGGTCAGACGTGCATTAATTGCTTATTGGTATGACTCTTTATTTAATTTGAAAGACAGCAACAAATGCAGTGTTTATGCACGTTTCCATAACTATAACGCCATTGCAAAACTCAATACAATTTGCAGTACACCGTAGTTACTGTTGACTACCTGAAAATAACACTAATAATCTGAAAATTGGATTAAAGCATCCACATACCCAACCTGCTGATTTCAAAATACAAACCAACACTCAAACCATGATTAAAACCGACAAAATACGCAAACCGCAGCCTGCGGTGTTTTACATCATCGACTACCTTTGGAGCGGCTTTGCCGGGCTGAGCGTGGCGATGGTGGTGGTGGCGTTGTGGGCGTGGGGTAGTGCCGTGTTCGGCGAGTTTATGCTGCCTGCGCCGGTGGAGGTATTTCAAAAATCATTGGATTTATTGAAACATTTTCAGGAAAACGAAATCGGGATTTCGCTGTGGCGGTCTGTGGCGGGGATTTCGGTTGCTTTGGTAGCGGGATTGGCGGCAGGGCTGGTGGCGGGCAGTTTTAAGACGGCGATGGCGTTGCTCAAGCCTGTGATTACGATTTTGTTGGCGATGCCGCCGATTATTTGGGTAGTGATGGCGTTGTTTTGGTTTGGTTTCGGCAATCCGAGCGTGTTGTTTACCATCATTGTGTTGGTTGCGCCGCTGACGTTTGCGAGTGCGGCGGTCGGGATGGCGAGCGTGAACAGGCAGCATGAGGAGTTGTTTGACGCTTATAAATTAGGCCGTCTGAAAAAAATCCGTTATCTGTATATCCCGCATCTGACGGGCTATGTGATTTCCAGTATTGGTGTTGCGGTGGCGATGGGAGTGAAGGTGGTCATTATGGCGGAACTCTTGGGCGCGAGCGAAGGCGTGGGCGCGCGGATTGCAGACGCAAGGGCGATGCTGGAGACTTCGACGGTGATGGCTTATGTGGTGCTGGTTATCGTGTTTGTGTCGCTGTTTGAATACCTGATTACCAAGCCTTTGGAAATTTTATTTATGCCGTGGAGAAGATGATGCTCTGTCTTGAAAACATGCGTTTTGAAATTCTCCGCGACTCCATCGTGCGCGATTTCAGTTTGAACCTGCAACATGGCGAAGTGAAAGCTTTGTTCGGGCCGAGCGGCTGCGGTAAGACGACGGTTTTGCGGTTGATCGCGGGCTTGGAAACGCCAAAATCGGGCACGTTACGCAATACTTTCCGCAAAACGGGTTTTCTGTTTCAGGAAAACCGCCTGCCGGAAAACTTGACCGCGATGCAGAATATCGCTATTTTTATGGACAAACCCGATGAAGGCGAAATCATCGCGCTGGCGGCGAAAGTCGGGCTGACTGCGGGCGATTTGAACAAATATCCGACCGAATTGTCCGGCGGCATGGCGAAACGGGTAGCATTTTTGCGCCTGCTGCTGTGCGGCTGCGACCTTGCCTTGCTGGACGAGCCGTTCGTCGGTTTGGACCGCGATTTGCGCGATATTTTGGTCGCCATGCTGGTGGAAAAAATCGAGCGGCAGGGCATGGCGTGTATGCTGGTAACGCACGACCGCTTCGAAGCCGCACGCCTGAGCCATGAAATCATGCTGCTTTCCACTAAGGGCATGAACGTGCAAAACGTGATTACCCTGCCTACGCCGCTGTCCGAACGCGATTCGGCTTTTGAAGAAGCCGTGGTGGCAAGAGAGTTTCAGGGGATTCATTATTATGAGTGATAGGAATTTAAATTTCTGACAAACCTTGCGGTTCGTTGCCCTCTCCCTAACCCTCTCCCACGGGGAAAGGGGATCAGGTTTCTCAAAATCAGAGAGCCGTAGAATTGGGAATCAGATGTCAGGTAAACCTGAAAATGTTCAGGCTCGACAGCCCAATTCCTTCTCCCCGTGGGAGAGGGCTAGGGAGAGGGTAAGCAAGCCGCAGGCTTGACTCTTTAGCGAAAGATACGAATCTGTTATCCGAACGCGATTCGGTTTTTGAAAAAGCCGTGGTGCCAAGGGGGCAGGGGATTCATTATGAGGTGCTTTATGTTTTCGACTGTGATTACTGCTGCTGTTTTATATATTGCTACAGCAGTAGATTTGTTGGTAATACTATTAATATTTTTTGCTAGAGCAAATACTAGAAAAGAATATCGAGATATTTATATCGGACAATATTTAGGTTCTGTAATTTTAATATTAGTTAGTTTATTTCTAGCTTTTGTTTTGCATTATGTTCCGGAAAAATGGGTGTTGGGTTTATTAGGTTTAATACCGATTTACTTAGGTATTAAAGTTGCTATTTACGACGATTGTGAGGGCGAAAAAAGAGCTAAAAAAGAATTGGATGAAAAAGGGTTGTCAAAATTAGTCGGTATTGTTGCTTTGGTTACAGTTGCTAGTTGTGGTGCAGATAATATTGGACTTTTTGTTCCTTACTTTGTGACTTTAGATCTTGTCGACTTATTAGTTACTCTTCTTGTATTTTTAATATTGATTTTTGTTTTAGTATATACAGCACAAAGATTGGCTAATATTTCAGGTGTTGGTGAAATTGTAGAGAAGTTTAGTCGTTGGATAATGGCTGTTATTTATATTGGTTTAGGATTATTTATTATTATTGAAAATAATACAATTCAAACAATAATATCAATAATATGAATGATACGGGCATTTGAGTATCTGACAAACCTTGCGGTTCGTTGCCCTCTCCCTAACCCTCTCCTACGGGGAGAGGGGATCAAGTTGCTGGAAATCAGAGACTGCAGGATAGGGAATTAGATGGCAGGTAAACCTAAAAATGTTCGGGCTCGACAGCTTAATCCCCTCTCCCCGTAGGAGAGGGTTAGGGAGAGGGCAAGCAAGCCGAAGGTTTGCTTCTTCAATACAAGATACAACCCTGTCCTCCCAATAAATCTATATCCGAAAGCATCTTCATGCAGAATCAAGCCAAACCATGAATAAGTTTTTCACCCACCCCATGCGGCCGTTTTTCGTCGGCGCGGCGGTGCTTGCCATACTCGGCGCGTTGGTGTTTTTCATCAGCCCCGGTGCTGTCATTTTGCACCGCCAAATCTTCTTAGAACTCATGCTGCCTGCGGCATACAGCGGCTTCCTGACTGCAGCCATGCTCGAATGGACGGGTTATAAAGGTCGTCTGAAACCTGTCGCTACTTTGATGGCGGCATTACTGCTCGCCGCATCTGCCATACTGCCCTTTTCGCCGCAAACTGCCTCGTTTTTCGTCGCCGCCTATTGGCTGGTGTTGCTGCTGTTCTGCGCCTGGCTGATTTGGCTCGACCGCAACACCGACAACTTTGCCCTGCTAATGTTACTTGCCGCGTTCACCGTTTTTCAGACGGCCTATGCCGTCAGCGGTGATTTGAACCTGTTGCGCGCGCAAGTACATCTGAACATGGCGGCGGTCATGTTTGTATCCGTCCGCGTCAGTATTCTTTTGGGCGCGGAAGCCCTTAAAGAATGCCGTCTGAAAGACCCTGTTTTTATTCCAAATATCGTTTATAAAAACATCGCCATTACTTTCCTGCTCTTGCACGCCGCCGCCGAACTTTGGCTGCCCGCGCAAACCGCCGGTTTTACCGCGCTTGCCGTCGGATTCATCCTGCTCGCCAAGCTGCGTGAGCTCCACCATCACGAACTCCTGCGCAAACACTACGTCTGCACTTATTACCTGCTCCAGCTCTTTGCCGCCGCAGGCTATCTGTGGGCAGGCGTGGAGAAACTGCAAAATCTGCCCTCCTCTGCCCCCCTGCATTTGATTACCCTCGGCGGCATGATGGGCGGCGTGATGATGGTGTGGCTGACCGCAGGACTGTGGCACAGCGGCTTTACCAAGCTCGACTACCCCAAGCTCTGCCGCATTGCCGTCCCCCTGCTCTTTATGGCTGCCGTCTCGCGCGCTTTCTTGATGAACGTGAACCCGATATTTTTCATCACCGTCCCCGCGCTTCTGACCATCGCCGTGTTCGTACTGTATCTTTTCACTTTTGTACCAATATTTCGGGAAAATGCGTTTACGGATGATCCGGAATAACACAAAAGGCCGTCTGAAACTTTCAGACGGCCTTTGCTTTAAATAAATGCTTTATTTGTTGGCGTTCAAATAAAGATTAATTAGGCGTGTAGTGGAGCTGTCGTGTTTTTGCACTTCGGTCTCGCCGGTCAATTCGGCAAGAATGGTTTTGGCTAGTTGTTTGCCGAGTTCTACGCCCCATTGGTCAAAGCTGTTGATGCCCCAAATAATGCCTTGTACGAAGGTTTTGTGTTCGTACATGGCAATTAGGCTGCCCATATTGCGCGGGTTGATTTTGTCCATGAGGATAAGGTTGGTCGGACGGTTCCCGGAGAAGGTTTTATGCGGAACCAGCTCTTCGATACGCTCTGCTTCCATGCCTTGGGCTTGAAGCTCGGCGCGTACTTCGTCAGGCGTTTTGCCGCGCATAAAGGCTTCGGCTTGGGCAAAGACGTTGGCCAACAGGATTTCGTGATGGCCTTGCAAATTGCTGCGTTTTTCAAGAGAGGCGATGAGGTCAATCGGTGTGATGTGCGTACCTTGGTGCAGCAGTTGGAAGAAGGCGTGCTGGCCGTTGATACCGGTTTCGCCCCAAATAATCGGGGAAGTTTCGTAACCGACCGGTTTACCGTCAAGGGTAACTTGTTTGCCGTTGCTCTCCATATCGAGCTGCTGGATGAATTTAGGCAGACGGTGGAGATGTTGGTCGTAAGGCGCGATAACGTGGCTGCCACCGCCGTAGTAGTTGATGTACCAGATGCCGATAAGGGCGAGGATGACGGGCATGTTGCGCTCTAGCGGCGTGTTGATGAAGTGTTGGTCCATCAGGTGCGCACCGTTGAGCATTTCGATGAAGTTTTCTTCGCCGAGATACAGCATAATCGGCAGGCCGATGGCTGACCAGAGGCTGTATCGTCCGCCGACCCAGTCCCAAAATTCAAACATATTGGCGGTATCGATACCGAATTCGGCAACGGCTTTTTGGTTGGTCGATACGGCAACGAAGTGTTTGGCCACGGCGCTTTCATCGCCTGCATGATCCAAGAACCATTTACGCGCGGTCAGGGCGTTGGTCAGGGTTTCTTGGGTGGTAAAGGTTTTGGACGCAATGATGAACAGCGTAGTTTCAGGGTGGACTTTGGACAATACGTCGCGCAGTTGGGAGCCGTCCACATTGGAGACGAAGTGCATGTTCAAACGCGGATGGCCGAAAGGCTTGAGCGCGGTACACATCATCAGAGGGCCGAGGTCAGAGCCGCCGATACCGATGTTGACGACGTCGGTAATGACTTGATTGGTATAGCCCAACCAGCTGCCGCTGCGGACTTCATGCGCGAACTCGCCCATGCGTTGCAGGACATGGTTGACCTTAGGCATGACATCTTCGCCATCCACGACGATAGGGGCGTTGGTACGGTTGCGCAGGGCAACGTGGAGTACGGCACGGTTTTCTGTCGTATTGATTTTTTCGCCGTGGAACATTTGCTGCATCCGCTCCGGTACGCCTGCTTCACGCGCCAACTCGAACAAAAGCGACATGGTTTCGTCGTTGATACGGTTTTTAGAATAATCCAAAGTCAGGCCGCCAACCTGCAGCCAGTAGCGCTCGGCACGTTCGGGATCTTGCTCGAACATTTCGCGCATGTGTTGTTCTTTGGTTTCGTCAAAATGTATCCATAATTTTGACCAAGCTGGTAAATCGTGAAGGTGTTTCATCGGATGCTCTCCTGGATAGTGGACAGTTTTGTTGAGAAAACGGCCGTGAGGTCGTCTGAAACGGGAACGGGGTGGTTTCCGTTTTTTGAGGTTTCAGACGGCCTTGATGTGGGTTGGGGCCGTCTGAAAATGTCAGTGAAGAATCAATCTTTATCGTATTCGATGTGTTTGTTATGTATGCTTTTTTTACTTTTCTGCAGTTGCGTGCTGGCGGTATCGCCCAAACGCAAGGCCAAGCCGATGGCAAGAATGTCGATAACGGCCAGCTGCAGAAGACGGGACACCATAGGCGTATAAAGCTCGGCATTTTCCTGAGTGGCAATGCTCAATACGCAGTCGGCCATTTGAGCCAACGGCGAATCATTACGGGTGAGCGCGATAACGGCTGCGCCGTTTTCTTTGGCGATACTGGCCGCGTCTAACAATTCGATAGATGAGCCGGTATTGGAAATCGCCACCAACACATCCTGCTCGGTCAATACGGAAGCCGCCATCAGCTGGGTATGCGTATCAACATAGGCAACGGTGGACATACCGAAGCGGAAGAATTTGTGTTGCGCATCTTGGGCAACGATGCCGGAGTTGCCGACACCATAAAACTCAACGCGTCGCGCGTGCATCAGAATGGCAATCGCGTTTTCAAGCTCGGATTCTTTCAGGAAGCGGCGCTCGCCCAAAAGGGAGGCTGCGGCATTGCCCAATACTTTTTCGACCACGCTGCCCATGTTGTCATCGGCGTTTAATTCTTCATGAACGTAAGGCATGCCTTCGTGGCCGATGCTGGCAGACAAAGCGAGTTTGAACTCAGGCAAGCCTTTGTAACCCAAGCTGCGGCAGAAACGGATTACAGTCGGCTGACTGACGGATGCACGCTCGGCGATTTCCGCCACGGCGGCATGAACGAACCATTTCGGCTCGGCCAGCGCAGATTCGGCAACTTTGCGTTCCGCGCCGGAGAGGTTGGACAATGATTCGCTGATTTTGCTTAACATATACTCTACCCTTTGATTTTTTGACGTTCAGGACAAGGGTTTTTTCCACCCCCTGCTCTGCACCGCCGTTTGTGTGTTTAAACGTTATTTAAATGATTGTCTAATGCGACCGCCGCGCCGACGATGCCCGGAAATTCGCTCAATACGACATACACGGGAATAGCGGCAAGATAAGCTTCAAAGCGGCCTTTGTTTTCAAAGCGGCTGCGGAATGGAGACGTTTTAAAGTAATCCAACACGCGCGGGATAATGCCGCCGCACAAATACACGCCGCCGCGCGCACCCAATGACAAAGCCAAATTGGAAGCAACCGTACCCAGCATGGCGCAGAAAATATCCAAAGTCTGACGGCAAATCGGCGATGTTCCGCTCAATGTCTTATCGGTGATTTCAGAAGGCTTCAGACGGCATTGTTTGATGTTGTCGCGTTTGGCCAATGCTTCGTAAATCAGGCTCAAACCTGCGCCGCTCAAGAAACGCTCGGCAGAAACATGGCCGTATTTGTTTTTAGCGTATTGCCAAATCAATACTTCCATATCGTCAAACGGCGGGAAGCTGGTATGGCCGCCCTCGCCTGCCAACGCCACCCAGCCGGCAGCGCTGTGCACCAAACCGCTGACACCCAAACCGGTACCCGGACCGATAACGGCTTTAGGCGCAAATTCGATGGGTTTTTGACCGCCGATTTGTATCAAGTCTTTCTTATCGGTTTTTGTTACCGCCAAAGCCTGGGCAGTAAAGTCGTTCAACAGAATCAACGTTTCAAAACCCAAAGCCTGGCGGGTGGTTTCGATGGAGAATGCCCAGTGGTGGTTGGTCATCTGCACCCAGTCGCCCAAAATCGGATTGGCAATCGCAAAGGCGGCGTGCAAGACTTTCGGACTGCCTGCGCGTTCCAAATAAGTTTTGGCGGCATCGACAATGGTGTCGTAATCCTGGCAAGGCAAGACTTCAGCCTTTTCAATGACCTGTGGTGCAGTTTCAAGTGCAAAACGGGCATTCGTACCGCCGATATCGGCGACCAAACGAGGATAAGCTTCAGTGTGCATAGTAGACATGGCAGTTAATTCCTTGGTGATTGAGAATCAGACTGGTCGGATATTCGGTATCGGCCCTTGCGGCGGCTTTATCAAATACTGCTTTTTTCTCTGCGCCTTGAATAGCCAAAAACACATTCGGCGTTTTGGCAATCGCACCCAAAGTCATGCTCACACGCTCATGCGGCGCGGTAACCGGCGTAGTATGAATCAATGTCGGGTCATTGGCTTCATTGATTGCTGCCTGTAATTGAGGCGCTTGAGGGAACAACGACGCTGTATGCCCGTCTGACCCCATGCCCAACACCAGCACGTCAGGTTGCTTGTAATGTTTCAATGCATAAGCAACGACAACTTCAGGTTGTAATTCAGTTTCAGACTTTCCGTCTTCAACAACAGGAATCCATGTAGCAACGGCCGCGTTATTTTTGAGCAGATATTCGCGTACCAAGCCTGTATTGCTGTCGGCATGCGTAGTCGGGACAATACGCTCGTCCACCAAAGTAATGCCGACGTTTTGCCAATTTAAATCTTTTTGCGACAAAGCCTCGAAAAACGCAATCGGCGAACGGCCGCCAGAAACGGCCAAAACCGCATGGCCTTTCTCATTCAACGCGGCTTGCAATGCGGCGGCAACGGCATCGGCGAGAGCTTGCGCAGCAGTTGCAGCATTTTCTTGTTCGTGCCAAACAAACATGTTTCGTCCTTTCATGGTTTCAGACGGCCTTTTGTTGGAAAACAAGGCCGTCTGAAAGAAATATTATTGCTCTTCGTGCCACTTGTTGCCGTCACGGGCCAACAGCACGCGCGCAGCTTCAGGGCCCCAAGAATGGGCTTCGTAAGCATGCGGAGGCGTTGTATTGTTCGCCCAGTTTTCCAAAATCGGCATCACATATTCCCAAGCGGCTTCAAGTTCGTCACGACGGTTGAACAAAGCGAGTTTGCCGTTAATCACATCCAGCAGCAGGCGCTCATAAGCCTCGGCACGGCGACCCTCTACGGCTGTGCCCAAGTCCACGCCAATCGGTGTCACTTCGACTTTGTTGCCTGCACCCGGGGTTTTTACTTGAGTGTAAAGGCGGACGGATTCGGTCGGTTGTAGTTCAATAACCAAACGATTCGGCGCAGGTTGGCTGTTGTCAAAAATATGGTTTTGCAGCGGACGGAAGTTCAACACGATTTCCGCCACTTTGCCTGCCATGCGTTTACCGGTACGCAGGTAGAAAGGTACGCCTTTCCAACGCTCGTTTTCGATTTCGGCTTTGATGGCGACATAGGTTTCAGTGAAACTGTCTTTCGGTACATCGACTTCTTCTAGATAGCCGTTCATGCCGTTTGCTGCAACATATTGGCCGCGAATAACATTTTCGTTGACGGATTCGATGGTCAGCGGTTTCAGCGATTTGATGACTTTCACTTTCTCGTCGCGTACGGCATCGGCATCCAAGCTTGCCGGTGCTTCCATTGCAGTCATACAAAGCATTTGCATCAAGTGGTTTTGCACCATATCGCGCAACGCGCCGGTAATGTCGTAAAACTCGCCGCGTTCTTCCACGCCCAACTGCTCGGCGATGGTCAGCTGTACGCTCTCAATATATTTGTTGTTCCACAAAGGCTCGAACATCACATTGGCAAAACGCAAGGCCAGCAGGTTTTGCAGGCTTTCTTTACCTAAATAATGGTCGATACGGTAGATTTGTTCTTCTTTGAAATAACGGGCCACATCGGTATTGATTTGTTGAGAAGAAGCCAAGTCCGTACCCAATGGTTTTTCCAAAACCACGCGTACGTTATCGGCATTCAAACCGATTTCGGCAAGGTTTTCACAGGCTTGCGCAAAGAATTTCGGCGCAGTTGAGAGGTAGATCACGACATTTTCAGTATTCTTTCGTGCTTTTACCAAGTCGCCCAAGGCAATGAAATCGCCTTTCTTTGTCACATCGACTTTCAAATACTCAAGACGTTGGATAAACGATGCCCACGCTTCATCTGAGAAGTTTTGTTTGACATGGATTTTAGAATTCGTTTCCACTTTGGCCAAAAAGCCGGCGGTATCCAATTCGCTACGGCTTACGCCCAAAATACGACCTTCGGGATGAAGCAAACCGGCTACATGCGCCTGATACAGGCAAGGCAAAAGTTTACGCATTGCCAAATCGCCGGTCGCGCCAAACAACACCAAATCAAAATTTGTCTGTGTACTCATCGTTTCATCTCTCGTTGAGGAAGCTTGCTTCAAAACTTTTGGACTGTCGTCATCTATAAAAATCGATTAAAATCAAAAGCCTTTAAGCAACAAGCAGTAAAAAACCAATCGCCTGCACCAAAATTTCAAACAAGCGAGCTAATGAGTAGTAATACTACACATGGCTACAGATTTTGTCTATTCTCATTTTTACGAATTGTTTGATTTAACATAAAAGTTTGATGACTTTTGCAGCCCATCGTTTTACGAATTGACCATACCTCGATTTAAATCAAATTTCTTCCACTTAGTAAATTATTTTGTAACAAAATTACAGAATTTGTACTATAATACGCAGACGCTTCGAAGAGAAATCTTCAACATTTCAGACTGCACTCATTATTTATTCCCACAGCTCAAGGCCGTCTGAAACATACCCAATACAAAAATCAGAAACGCGCAAACAAAATCCCTATCATATCGTTTAGACAGGAGACCGCACATGAACCCCACTCCTATTCACCCGAAACTCGCCGAAATTACCGAGCGCATCATCGAGCGCAGCCGCCCGACGCGTGAAAAGTATCTGGCGAAAATCCGCAGCGCCAAACAGATGGGACGCTTAGAGCGCAACCAACTCGGCTGCAGCAACTTGGCGCACGGCTACGCCTCCATGCCCAAAAGCATCAAAATCGAAATGCTTCAGGACACCGTTCCCAACTTAGGCATCATCACTGCCTACAACGACATGGTTTCCGCACACCAGCCGTTTAAAGACTTCCCCGACCAAATTAAAGACGAAGCGCAGAAAAACGGTGCGACCGCGCAAGTCGCCGGCGGCACACCCGCCATGTGCGACGGCATCACGCAAGGTTATGCCGGTATGGAATTGTCGCTGTTTTCCCGCGACGTGATTGCCATGAGTACCGCCATCGGTCTGTCGCATCAAATGTTTGACGGCAGCCTGTTTATGGGCGTGTGCGACAAAATTGTTCCCGGCCTGATGATCGGTGCGTTGTCTTTCGGCCATATTCCAGGCATCTTCGTTCCGGCAGGCCCGATGTCCAGCGGTATCGGCAATAAAGAAAAAGCCCGTACCCGCCAGCTTTTTGCCGAAGGTAAAGTCGGTCGCGATGCCTTGCTTGAAAGCGAAATGGGCTCTTACCACAGCCCGGGTACTTGTACTTTCTACGGCACCGCCAACTCCAACCAAATGATGATGGAAATGATGGGTGTACACCTTCCTGCCGCCGCCTTCGTCCATCCCTATACCGACCTGCGCGAAGCTCTGACCCGCTACGCAGCCGGACACCTTGCACGCGGCATTAAAAACGGCACCATCAAACCATTGGGCGAAATGTTGACCGAAAAATCCTTCATCAACGCCCTGATCGGTCTGATGGCAACCGGCGGCTCGACCAACCACACCATGCACCTCGTCGCCATGGCGCGTGCCGCAGGCGTGATTTTGAACTGGGACGACTTCGACGAAATTTCCTCCATCATCCCATTGCTGATCCGTGTGTATCCAAACGGCAAAGCCGACGTAAACCACTTTACTGCTGCCGGCGGCCTGCCTTTCGTTATCCGCGAATTGCTGGACGCAGGCCTGTTGCACGACGATGTTGATACCGTTGTCGGACACGGTATGCGCCACTACACCAAAGAGCCTTTCCTCATCGACGGCAAACTCGAATGGCGCGAAGCCCCTGAAACCAGCGGTAATGAAGACATCCTTCGCAAAGCCGACAACCCATTCTCCCCAGACGGCGGTTTGCGCCTGATGAAAGGCAACATCGGTCGCGGCGTGATTAAAGTATCCGCCGTGCGCGAAGGCTGCCGCATTATTGAAGCGCCTGCCATCGTGTTCAACGACCAGCGCGAAGTATTGGCTGCATTTGAACGCGGCGAGTTGGAACGTGATTTCGTCTGTGTTGTCCGCTACCAAGGCCCGCGTGCCAACGGTATGCCCGAATTGCACAAACTGACCCCGCCTTTGGGCATTCTGCAAGACCGCGGCTTCAAAGTGGCGCTGCTGACTGACGGCCGTATGTCCGGCGCGTCCGGCAAAGTTCCGGCCTCCATCCACATGACGCCCGAAGCCTTGATGGGCGGCAACATCGCCAAAATCCGTACCGGCGACTTGATCCGCTTCGACTCCGTTACCGGCGAACTCAACGTCCTGATTAACGAAGCCGAATGGAACGCCCGCGAAGTTGAACGCATCGACTTAAGCGCCAACCAACAAGGCTGCGGCCGCGAACTCTTCGCCAACTTCCGCAGCATGACCAGCAGCGCAGAAACCGGTGCCATGAGCTTCGGCGGCGAATTTGCCTAAACCCTTTTCAGACGGCCTCTTAAAACAATCAGGTCGTCTGAAACCATGTTAACGACCCTATTACGATACAGTCCCCAACGGAGACCTAAAATGTCTAAACTGACCCCTCGTGAAATTCTGACTGCCGGCGCAGTTGTGCCGGTAATGGCGATTGACGACTTGAGTACTGCCGTCGATTTGTCCCACGCCCTTGTCGAAGGCGGCATTCCCACCCTCGAAATCACCCTGCGCACCCCTGTTGGCCTCGACGCCATCCGTCTGATTGCCAAAGAAGTGCCCAACGCCATCGTCGGCGCAGGTACGGTAACCAATCCCGAGCAGCTCAAAGCCGTCGAAGACGCAGGTGCGGTTTTCGCCATCAGCCCAGGTTTGCACGAATCCCTCGCCAAAGCCAGCCACGACAGCGGCATCCCCCTGATTCCCGGCGTTGCCACTCCGGGCGAAGTCCAACTGGCTTTGGAACACGGCATCGACACACTCAAACTCTTTCCTGCCGAAGTCGTTGGCGGCAAAGCCATGCTCAAAGCCCTCTACGGCCCTTACGCCGACGTGCGCTTCTGCCCGACCGGCGGCATCAGCCTGGCAACTGCTCCCGAATACTTGGCACTGCCTAATGTCTTGTGCGTCGGCGGCTCATGGCTGACTCCGAAAGAAGCCATCAAAAACAAAGACTGGGATACCATCACCCGTCTGGCTCGCGAAGCTGCCGCTTTGAAACCAAAAGCCTAATTAGGTTATAAGGTTAAAAAAGAAAGGCCGTCTGAATATGATTTCAGACGGCCTTTTTTTACTGCAAGCATACGAATCAAGCATTATTCGGCTTAATATTTATCCTAACTGGCAGCATTAACACACAAAGATTCAATCTTACCTGCTCTCGGGAAGCGGATGGTGTAACGTCCTTTTTGATCGATTTCGGCAAAGCTGAAGCGGTTTTCAGGCGCATCACCATCAGCCCCTACTTCCAAAGCAATCCGTTTGCCTTTCGGGTCTTTCACAACGACACCGGGACTGACAGGCGCGAATGAAAGCACTAAACCGGCATCTGCCGAACTATTAAAACCATACACTTGGCCACGTTTAACCTGTAAGGGTTGGTCAATGCAGCCTGTTTCGTTCAGAGGCAGCATTTTTTCAGCAGAGGCAAATGCCGCGCTCCCTAACCCTAAGGCAACAATCAGAGAAAAGCTCAAATATTTCATATAGTTTCCTTTTAAAATTGAAATTTGAATGTAAACAGAAATTTAGCCGAATATACGCCTCATTCTAATTATCCTTTTCCCAACACTTTCCGTGCCGCTTCCACACCCCAATACAAAGCCTCTTCAAATACCGAATAACTGCTTAAATCACTGTGTGCGAACAGCAATCCTCCATTTCGGTTTCTGATTTTTAATAAAGCCTCATCGCTTAAATAGCCGGGTTTCGGCACGCTCATGCCATGCCCGCGGACGGTAATGTCAACATGGGAAACGTGCCGCCAAAAGCCTTCGCCGTAAGCGGTAAGCAGATCTTGAGCGGCAAGCTGGAGCAGCTCTTCGTCGCTTGCTTCAAGCAGCTGGCGGCGGACGGCTTGTGGCGTATCGTGATTGAGCGCGGCGTAGGCGGTAAAAATCGTACGTTCAGGACGGGCAACCCGGATAAACTGGTTGGTCGCAACAACATAGCCTAGCCCTTGACTGCCGTAAACCACATTGTCCCACGCAAGTTCGCTGTTGTTTTTTTCTTTCGGGAAACTGTGCAGTTCAAAATTGGAAACCAGCCATGGCGCGTATTCGGGGATGTCCAGACCAAATTGTTCAGGAGATTCAATAACGCGGGCGGCAACCATCAGCGGCATGGCGGAGATAACGTGTTGCGAGGTAACGGCAACGGTTTCCCCTTTTGCATTTTCACGCAGCCACACTTCAATCCAGCCGTCTGAAAGCGGTTTGATTTTGACGGCGGAAGCATTAATTGAAGCAGGTTTCTCCAAACGGATACTATTTTCAGACAGCCATTGCCAGCCTTCCTGCAAACCGGCATGACGGCGCAGGCTTTCAGAAAGATGTGCCAAACCTTCGGGCCAAGTGAGGACGGTTTCTGCATTGTTGCGGGCGGCAAAATAATGCAGTCCGGCAAAGGCAGACACTTGCGCGATGCCCTGTCCGTAATCGTCGCGGCAACAATAATCGAGATACCAAAAAAGCTCGGGCGAGTGGTAACCTTCTTGCTCAAGCCATTGTTGAAACGTCAGATGATCGAGCTTTCGCCATGTCTCATCTGCCGATGACAGCGCAATCGGAATAGCAAAAATTTTCTTACCGTCATCGCCGTAAGCCTGTTTCAGACGGCCTATCAAATCAAAAAACCGTTTGGAATCCGCATCTTCTTTCGGCAATAAATGTTCCACCCATTTATCCTGATATAAGAGGCGCGATTCGGGCGCATAGACCAAATCGGTTTCCCTAAAGCTGCCATCCGACTGCAAAATACCGAAATCCGCCAACATCTCGCGCACATACACGCTTTCTTTCGACGGCAAAGCCAAATAATGTGCACCACTCGGCGCTTTCAGGCCGTCTGAAGACGTATAGGCGGCATTGTTGCCATTACGCTCAAACCCTTCTGCCAACAATACATCGCGGTGATTATGCTTCGCCAAATACCACAACGCCCCCAAACCCGCCGCACCGCCGCCGAGTATCAACGTATTGCATTCATAACGACGGGTCGGCGGACTGAGCAATTCCCCATCGCGCAACAAATGCCCCAACGGTAAGCCGACACGGTTAATAGAAACCGGCGGTTTGCGGTTGAGATATTGGTAAGTTTGCCAAGAAAAAGCAGAGGCAGCGCCAAGCGCGGCGGTATAGCTGAGAAATTGACGGCGAGTTAGCATGTTTTATAAAAAAGGTCGTCTGAAAAAAATGAGATAGCGGTTGCTTTAGTTTAAGTGCACTTCGTACTATTTATGTCCACCAGAATAACCACTGTAGCCGCTGCCCGAATAAGACGAATCTCCTTCGGCTACGAGAAAATAGTTGAATAATGTAGCAATAAAAATCAGAAAGAAGAAACCAAGAATCATAATACCCCTCTCTTCTTCATAATCGTCATCATCTTTAAATCTCTCCGCTATCCATATCCACCCCAATGTAAACAAACTAACCCCAATGCCTTCAAAGCTCAACAAATCTGGAGACAACCACGCTGGAAGATTGATAACGATGAGAATCAACGTAGCAAAAGCACGGATTCTGTCATCACGATCTTCAGGACGCCTCTCTTCGTTTGTCAGCCATAAGCCAAACGCACCTACCGAATCACGCGGCAGGTCGAATGCCTTTCTCATTTGGCTGTAAGGAATAGGTTTGCTTCTGCTCCAAACCGTTTCATCCTTGTCCTGTTCGGCACACAATCTGGAATTGTCAGAATAATCTGTTGCTGAACGGTATTCGGTATAGTCAATCAAATCCCCGCTTTTGACACACCAATAAAACGCTCCCGCTGCTGTTTCAACCCGCCCACCGTAACGATCAACCACCTTCTCATCGATAGGGTTGCCGTTGACATCAAACTCCGGCCATGCTTGCAAAGTTTCCGAAAACCGCCAGCTATTTCCCGATTCTACCAACCAAGCAAAGCCCTGCTGCGCATTGTAAAGCAGGTATTCCGTCCACTTCCCAAACCGCTCTTCCTTGACAACATAGTTACGGGTAATACTGCCGAAAGGGATTTCGGCATATTGTACGGCGCCAATCACCCGATATTCCGTATCGTTCAGACGGCCTACTGTGCCAATATTCAGCGTAAACAAGTTCTGCTGTTCCTGCCGTGCTGTATTTTCCTTCATCAATTCGACAGTATCTTTCGTCGTATTCAGACTGCTGCCGCAAGAGGAACAAAGAAGAAAAGAAGTTACGCCACTTGGCCAATGAACCGATGCGCCACAATTAGGGCAGGCTTCGGCGTGAATTTCTCCTTTCAGACGACCTGCACTTGCCTGGATCTCATCATCGCTGCGTAAGTTTTCCAGCTTCAGGCTATTCAAACTGACAACGCGGCCAAGATAAATGGTGAGTGGCGATACTGTAAAATCTATGGTCAGAAACAGCTTGCCACAACGAAAATCACAAACCTTACCTGTCGCCTTTTTTGCGGTCAGGTTAAACGGTAACTCTCCTTGTGCATCAGTATTGCAGTAATGGATGGCGCGTGCGTCTGAAACGACAAAAGTTTTACCGTCCAACTCGAAAGAGCTCTGCCCAAGGCGAACTGACTCAAAAGTTGTCGGCAACCCTTTTGCCTTGCCTGAAGCCTCACAGGTCATAGCATATAAATCACCAACTTCAGACAGCCAACCGGTCAGACCATCATCGAACAAAGCATACCATTCGTTCCATACGCCGACATCGTAATGCACCTGCAATCTTCCGATCAGCGTAAAATTCCGATGCGCAAAAACACCTCTCGTACCGATTTGCAACGGACTGAAATCCTCCAAGAGCGCAGAATCCCGCTCCGAATATGAGACAATGCTCCCGCTTTTTTTCTTTCCTTTTCTAACTACCAGCATACTGTGACAATGGCCACACACCAGCGTCACGGCAGTAGCGGAATACGCCTCAACAGGCGCACCACAGCTTGGACAATCGGTTTTAAAAAAAGGCGTTTTTTCCATATAACGTCAATATTTCAGTTTAAGCAGCACAAGGTTTAAGGCCGTCTGAAAACGGATCGAATATGCTTTCAGACGGCCTGTCTTTTAATAAAGAATACGTTAAATCTTTTTTCTTGATTGTTCTGCTATATGATGAACTCTGTTTTTTTCTTTAACTAAAGCCAAGTTTATTAATCGGCAAAAAATTGTATATCTCTTTCTTTTACCCATCCGGTCGGGCAAACGCCTTTTGCGACAATAAGCAACTGACCTTCATCATCAACATGAGTGGAAAGACGGCATTTTTTACCTTTAGGCGGTTTGATTTTCCATTCAGTCGGGAAATCGGTAGGTTTGGTGCAGTTGTCAGGTAGGCTCATATCATGGCAACTGATTTGGTTTTCTTTGATTGCCAAAGGTACTTTTTTTACTTTTATCCAAGAGTATCCTTCTTCGGTATTTTTGCTGTCATTACCGACAACGCAAAGGTATTGCATATAGTGCAATTGAGCGATTGAAGATGCCTTATCGCCTGGCTGAACTTGTAGGGATGTGCCTTGGTTATTACTGACATAAACTTGATTACGGCAATACTCAGTACGTTCATGTGTTAATTTTTTTTGCTTCGGCACTTTCCACTCCAAGCAAAAACAAACCTGCAAGCAAGTAAATAACCAATGGTAAACTTCTGTTTCTATTCCAATTTTTTATTTTAAGCATTTTGTTTAAAAGCCTTCTTATACTAAATTTGTTATCTAATTTGCTATCAGCCGATTTTTTTCAGACGGCCTGACAGATTTTATTGTTCAACCGATGGTTGTATATCGTCCAGTATACCTTCGCCACGTTGCGCAACCGTCCAAACTACCCGTTCCACCGCCAATTCCCTGCACAACACTTCCTTCACTTTTTCCAATTTCATACCGCCGCAAATAAATGCGTCAATGGCGGCAAAACGGTGTTCCGGCCAAGTGTGGATACTGATATGAGACTCGGCGAGCAGTAAAACGCCGGTTACGCCGCCTGCGCCGCCGAAGGTGTGGAAGTGTTCGGTCAATATGGTGGCTTCTGCGGCTTGTGCGGCAGCTGCCAAAGCGGTTTTCAGACGGCCTTCATCTTTTAAGATGGCTTCATCGCAACCGTATAAGTCCAATAGGCCATGATTACCGGGCGCATGGGTCATTTATGGCCTCCGGAGAAACCGCTGCCGCCGTAATAGCCGCCGGAGTGCATACGCGAGCCGTCGGAGTCGGAAGAGCCGTAGCTGATGATCATGGAGATGACGATGATGATGGTGCTGAAAATGATGTAAGTGATTCTTGACATATTAATCCTCGTCCTCGTCTTTTTTGCCCATGCTCCACAATAACCAGCATCCTATAAAGATGACGGTAAGTGCAGCAGAACTGTCGCCTGTCAGCAGCGCAGGGAGATTGACGACAACCAAGATGGCGGTCATTATGATTCTTAATGATTTATCAATGCCGTCCGCCGCCATGTTTGCAGTGTAATGCGGAGCTTGGCTGGTCAGATTAAACGCATCTGCAATCTCCCGATAAGCAATTGGGGCACTTCTAGTCCATGCCATTTCGTGACTGTTTAGTTCGGAGCCAATCTTACGGCTTTGTCCGTCTCGGTAATCGCTGTAATAGTTCAAATCACCGTTTCGGACACGCCAATAAAACGCTCCGCTGGCAACCTTAACCTGTCCGCCATAGTCATAAAGTTTGCCATAGCCTTGCGGTTGGTGGTTGCGGTCGAGGCGCGGCCAATCGTTCAAGGTTTCGGAAATATTCCAACCTTCATCAGCTTCAACCAACCATAAGAAACCCTGTGTAGGGTTGTAAAGCAGATACTCCGTCCATTGTCCTTCGGGAGTGAGCGTACGGTTGAGGCCGCTGAACAGGTTTTCGAATGTTTCCTGTGCGTCGGTTTCGGCGTATCTGACTGCGCCCATAACGTAAAATTCGCGATTTTTCAGACGGCCTTGTCTGCCGACGGGCAGGGTAAACAGGCTTTGCTGCGCCGTTCGCATGGCGTTGGCGGTAATGAGTTCGGCTTTGTCTTTGCCGATTGCCAATTCGCTGCCGCAGCTTGGGCAGTTGAGATGGGCGGTGAGGCCGTTGACCCAGTGGACGGACGAGCCGCAGTTGGGACAGTTTTCTGAGGAAATACTGCCTTTCAGACGGCCTGCGCTTTCTTTGATTTCGTCTTCGCTGCGGGTGTTTTCCAGCTTCAAATCATCTAGGTTTACCATCCGCCCGAAGAAGGCTTCAGGTGTTTCGCTGCTGTAATCGAGCGTGATGAAAAGGTTTTCGCAACGCCAGTCGGAAACCCGATTTTCTGTATCCTCTTTCAAAACAAACGGCAACTCACCCTGCGCGGCCGCATGTTTCAAGCTGATGTTGCGGACATCGGAGGCAATATAGCGTTTATCTTGAAAAATCAGCTCGCTAAACCCTGCTCGCGTGTCTTCAAATCTCGGCGGATTATCGATTTCGACCGGCATGGTCATCACATACAAATCGCCCGCCTCAGAAAGCCAACCGGCCCTGCCGTCGTCAAACAGCGCATACCATTCGTTCCACGCGCCATCGTCGTATTGCACCTGAAGCCGTCCGACCAAGGTAAAGCGTTGTGCGACAAATGTGCCGCTGGTTCCGATTTGCAGCGGACTAAAATCTTCCAGCAACGCGGAATCGCGGCCGGAGTCGACAACGCCGTTATCTTGCCGCACCAGCATGCTGTTGCAATAGCCGCACACCAGCGTCACGGCGGAAGCAGAATGCGCTTCGACAGGCGCGCCGCAGCTTGGGCAGTCGGTTTTGAAGAAAGGGGTTTGAGACATGGGTTTGCTTTTTCAGAATGGGTTGGGATGTTTCAGACGGCCTTAACGTTTTTGAAGTCGGACAGGCTTAATCAAATCATTCGAAAGGCCGTCTGAAACCTTTTCCACAGAAGCAGCTCAATGCTTCTTTTGAATGATATTTTTCAGACGGCCTTCAATTGATTAACCAATCAGCTGCTTCAACACCTCAGCCTTGGCTTTATCAAAATCTTCTTGCGAAATCAAACCGCCATCCAGCAAAGACTTGAGTTTCACCAATTTCGCCTGCGGATCTTCGGCAGCCGGCTGAACATTTTGCTGAGCCTGTTGCGCATTCGGCTGCATCATGCCTGACATAGCACCCGCCATCGCCTGACCAATACCGGCACCTACGCCCAAACCGGCACCGATTCCGGCAAGTCCGCCTTCATTTTGTGCCGCAAGCGGGATGGATTCGGCGGTTTGATATTGGGTGTAGCGTCCCAAATCGCCGATAACGCCCATCGAAATTTTCTTATCCAACGCAGCCTGAATAGACGCAGGCAAGGTAATGCTTTCAACAGTGAAGTTTTCTAGCGCCAAACCCAGCTTGGCAAATTCCGCACCGAGCAATTCGCCGATTTTTTGCGACAACAAAACTTGGTTCGCCGCCATATCCAAGAATGGGATACCGGAGCTGCCAAACGCTGCCGCCAACTGGGTGACTGCAATATTGCGCAGTTGGTTTTCCAAGTCTACGCCGCTGTATTGCGCCGCCACGCCGCTGACTTCTTTGAAGAATTTTGCCGGATCGCTGATACGGTAAGAATACATACCGAATGAACGCAGTTGCACCGCGCCAAACTCGGCATCGCGTACGGTAACAGGTTGAGACGTCCCCCATTTTCGTGCAAGCTGTTGTTTGGTATTGAAAAAATAAACATCCGATTTAAACGGGGATTCAAAAAGCTTGTCCCAGTTTTTCAAGTTGGTCAGCACTGGCAGCGTTTGCGTATTGAGCGTGTAACGCCCCGGCCCGAACACGTCGGCGGTTACGCCTTCATCGACAAACATCGCCATCTGCGCCTCACGCACAGTCAGGCTTGCACCGTTTTGGATCTCCTCATCGGCAATCGGAAAACGCCACATCAGCAGGCTGTCATCGGGATTCGGCCATTGAATGACGTCGATAAACTGTTTCTTGATAAAGTTGAACATTTCAACTCCTTATAAAATAAATAGGGATACAAAATTCAAGGTATGGGTATTCAAGTCAAGCAAGCAGCATTCAAAATGCCGATCGAGATGGACACTGCGCCAAATAACGCGCCGACGGCAACATTGTTGCCGATGAGTTCTGCGGTAGCGCCTTTAATCATCATTGTCGCAGCGAAATAGACAAAAATCTGAATTACGGCTGCGGCAAGGGCCCACAGGATAAAATCGATGAAGCTGACGCTGTGGGCAATACTTGAAGCCAGTGTCAGACAAAAACCGACCAACGCGCCGCCAAATGATAAGGCGCAGGCAAGGTTGCCGTTTTTAATCAGGCGCAATTCTTCAACGGGTGTAATCCGCAGATATACGGCAGCAAAAACAACGGTCATGGCGATACCTGCCAACATGTATTGCAGGTAGAGCAGATATTGGGACAGAGAAATACTCACGATAAGATTCCTTGGTTTGCAATAAAGTGATTATGCCATATTTTTGAAGATAAACCCTTCGGAAAATATGGCATTTTTAGAAGCGCTTCAGGCCGTCTGAAACGGTCTGATTTTTAATTCATGTTTTATTGTGATAATTGTTGACGATTTTTGTATGTTTATGTAACTATTGCGCACCGCTATTTATTAGAGCAAAGAGTAAGAATATGAACATACTTGCCGCTATCCGCCCTAAAGAGCCTTTGCGCCATCTGCGCTGGTTTGACATGCTAATTGTGACCGCTATCCTGTTCGGTCAATTTGCCTACCGTTCTACCCAACTTTATATCGCCAGCCTGATGCCGCAAGTAGAAACAGCCGCCGTTGCCGAAGAGGCTCGCGATACTGCGGTAACCGGCGTGGCTTATTCTGAAAACATGAGCCTGCAGTTGACTCTGCTTGCTATTGCTCTGGTCTACCTCATTATCCGCCGTTTCGACTTCAAACAGTTGCCGATTCGCTTTAATTTAGGCGTATTGTTTTGGACGCCTGTGATTTTTATCCTGATGGGTCTGACCGCCGATGCGGTAACTTCATTAAGCGGCGGCTACAATTACTTTACCACTGAAATCTTCCAATACATCAAACCATTATCCATCTTCGATAAATTCGCCGCCCTTGCGCCGATGGCCATCCTCTACGGCCTTTTAAACGGCTTTTACGAAGAATTCTGTTTCCTCGGCCTCTTGACCTGCGTGGAAGACAAATACAAATGGCAGGCATTGGCCTATTCGACCTTGGTGCGCATCTCCTTCCATACTTATCAAGGTATGCTTTGGGCGACCGTTATCGGCGTTGTTTTCGGCTTGATGTACTACTTCTTCTACAAATACAAAGTTAAAAACCTGCTGCCGTTTTTCCTGATTCACGCCTTGGCAGATATCTTCGGCTCCGGCTTCATCTATTTGATTTGCGCTTAATAGCAACGGTTGGATGAATAAACAAGGCCGTCTGAAACATCATTTTTCAGACGGCCTTTTATCCTCTATCGGTTTACTTAATCAAAGTAATTGCTACATCGGCATCTTCGGTTGCAACTGCCTCAATCACTGCATCGCCGCCAAAACGCAACACCGATCCTGCGCCGACCGTATGTTTTTCAGTCTGATTCAACGTCACGTCAAAGCTTCCTTTTCCAACGGCAAAAATCAACGTTTTAAAACCCGGATGATCGTGCGGCTTAATCTGCTCCCCTTTCTTCATGTCTTTCTTAACGACCATGTAATTTTCGCCGCTGAAAATCTTACCGTTTTCGGAAGAAACCTCTCCCAAAGGCGCGGCAGAAACGGCAACGGAAAACAAAGCGGACAGCAATACGGCAGAAATATTGGAAACTTTCATGATAAGCCTTTCTTAAAAACAGAACCCCCATTCTATAAAAACCCACTTCATTGTTCAATAATAATTCTCATTTTCCAATAAAAAGGCCGTCTGAAACCCAACGATATTTTTCAGACGGCCTGATTGACCTGTATAATATTTTCTTATTAATAAAATCGCTTTACATACCCATCAAATGGAAACCGTCAGAAAAGATCCGCTCGGCTCGGCATGGATGGTTATTGCCGCGCTCGGCTTTACCGTCATGAACCTCTCCGTCAAAGCCGCCTCTACACATTTCGGCTTTTCCAGCGGCGAGCTGGTCTTTTGGCGCATGCTGGTCTCCACCCTGTTCTTAGGCATCATGGCCAAAGCGCAAGGCAACACGTTTTCCACGCCGCATTGGAAAACCCATCTCAACCGCAGCGTCATCGGCACGCTTGCCATGATGTGCACATTTTATTCCGTCATGCACCTGCCGCTGGCAACAGGCGTCACACTCAACTACACGTCCTCCATCTGGCTTGCCATTTTTTCATTTTTCATTTTAAAAGAACGAATTACGCTTTATACCCAAGCCATCTTGGTTATGGGCTTTATCGGCGTTATCCTCTTGCTCAACCCATCTTTTCAAGGCGGGCAGGAATTTGCCGCGCTGGTCAGTTTGGCAGGCGGCGCCATGTCGGGCTGGGCATATTTGCAGGTGCGCGAACTCTCGCTTTTGGGCGAACCGGGCTGGCGCGTGGTGTTTTACCTCTCGCTTACCGGCCTGATTATGGGCGCAGTCTGGAGCACCATCACAGGCTGGCATCCGCTGACCATCTCTTCCCTACCCTATCTGGCCAGCATCGGCATCTCCGCCATGATTGCCCAACTAGCCATGACCCGCGCCTACAAGGTCGGCAAGAAATTTACCGTTGCCTCGCTTTCCTATCTGACCGTCGTTTTCTCCGCCCTATCCGGCGTACTGCTTTTCGGCGATAAAATCACTTGGCAGGAAGCCGCCGGCATGGTTATCATTGTTGCAGGCGGCGTGTTCAGCAGTTTTACTCCGGCCTCAATCAAAAAATTTCTGATGAAGCAATAATTTAACAAGGAGAACACCATGATTTCCATCCGCGAACAATCTTACGGCTTAAACGTAGCGCTGTACAACGAGTTCACTTTGGACGATTTCCGCCAATTGGAAGAAGCCTTATTGGCCGCAAAACAAAAAATCCATCTGCCCGACATCCTGCTGGATTTATCCATGCTGAAAGACTTCACCATCGATATGGCGGTCGAACAAATCAAATTCCTCAACCAACATGAAACCGACTTTGGCCGCGTTGCCGTCATTACCGACGACATTTGGATCAAACTCGGCGCGCGCCTTTCCAGCCTCCTGACCAACCAACATCCCAAATATTTCAGCGACGCTGCCGAAGCACAGGCTTGGTTGTTGGCAAGCAATTTGAAATAAAGACAAGGCCGTCTGAACACATTACCTAAGCAAATTCAAAGCTGCTTAGGCTCAAAATCAACGGTATCACAATATTTTTCAAAGCATAAAAAAGGCCGTCTGAAACCTTGTAATCTACAAAGCTTCAGACGGCCTTTCATCGTTTTTATTCAAAAACTTACATAACACTCAATACATCAATGCCCAACAACTCCAAGCCTTGTTTCAGCGTGTCGCCGGTCAGCTTCGCCAGTTGCAGGCGGCTGTTACGAGTTGCACCTTCTGATTTCAGGATTGGGCAGGCCTCATAGAAGCGGCTGAACAAGGTAGCGATTTGATAGAGGTAGGCAGCGAGGTAGTGCGGATACGTGGTATCTGCCACGCTTTGCAATACGTCTTCAAATTTCAGCAACTCGGCGGCCAGTTGTTTTTCCAAAGGTTCGGTCAAAACAGTTGGCGCGGTTGCGTCCCATTCGCCTGCTTTGCGGAACACGCTTTGTACGCGTGTGTAGGCGTATTGCAGGTAAGGGGCGGTATTGCCCTCAAACGAAAGCATGGCGTCCCAGTCGAACACATAATCGCTGGTGCGGTTTTTGCTCAAATCAGCGTATTTGACTGCGCCGATGCCGACGGTTTTGCCGATTTTAGCGGCTTCGTCCGCGCCCAATTCAGGATTTTTCTCTTTTACCAAAGCAGTAGCGCGCTCAACTGCTTCGGTCAGCAGGTCAACCAGTTTCACGGTGTCGCCGCTGCGTGTTTTGAACGGCTTGCCATCTTTGCCCATCATGGTGCCGAAGCCGATAAACTCGGCTTTTACATCTTCCGGCAGATAGCCTGCTTTGCGGGAAGTGGTAAAGAGTTGCTCAAAGTGCAGGGCTTGGCGGTGGTCGACGACGTACAGCAAGCGGTCTGCATGAAGCGTGCCGACACGGTAGCGCAAACATGCCAAGTCGGTGGAAGCATAAAGGAAGCCGCCGCCTTGTTTTTGCACGATAAATGCGGCAGGTTCGCCGTCTTTGTTTTTGAACTCGTCCAAGAACACGACTTTCGCGCCGTCGTCTTCGACTGCCAAACCTTTTTCGACCAAATCATCGACTACGGGTTGCAAATCGTCGTTGTATTTCGATTCGCCTGCCACGTCTTCAGGACGCAGTTTCAAGCCCAGCGTGTCATAAACGGCTTGGGCGTGCGAGAGCGAAATATCGACAAACTGTTTCCACAATGCCAATACGGTTTCATCGCCGCCTTGCAGCTTCACAACGTATTCGCGTGCGGTGTCGGCGAAGGCAGGATCTTCGTCAAAACGTACTTTGGCGGCGCGGTAGAATTGCTCCAAATCCGCCAGCTCAAACGCGGCATTGTCTTTTTGCTGCTCAACCAAATAAGCGACCAACATGCCGAACTGCGTACCCCAGTCGCCGACGTGGTTTTGACGGACGACGGTGTTGCCCATAAATTCCAACACGCGTGAAATGCTGTCGCCGATGATGCTGGAACGCAGGTGGCCGACGTGCATTTCTTTGGCCAGATTAGGCGAAGAATAGTCGATAACGACGGTTTGCGGTTTATCAGTTTTTGCTACGCCGAAACGCGCGTCGTTCAAGGCCGTCTGAATGTTTTGGGCGAGGAAATCAGGACGTAGGCGCAGGTTGATAAAGCCCGGGCCGGCTACTTCCGCGCTTTCAATCACGGCATTGTCGGCCAATGCTTCGGCCACTTTTTGCGCCAACTCGCGCGGATTTTGTTTGGCTTTTTTCGCCGCACCCATCACGCCGTTGATTTGGAAATCGCCGAAATCGGGATTTTTCGCCGCCTGCAATACGACGGGGCTGTCGGACAAACCGGCAGCGGCAAAGGCTGCTTGGGCTTCACGTTCGACGGTTTGGTATAAATTCATGTTATCGGTCTCTATCAATTCAAATCAGGCGGTATTTTAAAAGAATTTCGGGCTTTAAAACAGGGCAAGCTGCAATACTTTTCCAGCGGCTTGTTATATGATTGCATTCTGATTCAACGATTTTGCTGTAAAGGCCGTCTGAAAGGAAAAGCCATGAACCCAAAAAATACGCTTTGTCTGATTGTCGATATTCAAGAACGCCTACTGCCCGCCCTCTCCGGCGCGGACGAAATGTTGGAACGCTGCCGCCTGTTGATTCAAGGCTTGACAGCTTTGGACGTACCCTTTGCCGTAACCGAACAATATCCGAAAGGTTTGGGCAACACTGTGTCCGCCGTATCGCTGCTGTTGCCCGAAGGTACGCCTGTTGTCGAGAAAACCCGATTTTCGGCATTTTTACCCGAAATTCAGGAAATCTTACGCAAAAACAACATTAAAAGCGTTATTTTGGTGGGTGCAGAAGCGCATATCTGTATGCTTCAGACGGCCTTGGATTTGAAAGCACAAGGTTACGCCGTATCCCTGCCTTTTGAATGCACCGCCTCGCGCACAACGGCCAACCGCGACAATGGTTTGGCGCAACTGAGCCGTCAGGGCATTATCATTTCCAATGTCGAAAGTATTTTGTTCCAACTGCTCGGCGATGCCAAACATCCGGCCTTTAAGACTATCTCCAAACTGATTCAATAACAGGCCGTCTGAAATGCAATACACCATCCGCCCTGCCCTGCGCCAAGACTTGCCCGCCATCGTCGATATTTACAACAGCACCGTGTCCACGCGCCAATCCACCGCCGATTTGTTGCCGACCACGGTTGCCGAACGCGAAATGTGGTTTGCCGCGCACACGGACAAACGCCCGATCTACGCCCTTTACGATGCCGACGGCACCGTATTGGCCTGGGGCAGTTTCAGCGACTACCATCCGCGCTACGCCTACCACATCAGCGCGGAAGTCAGCATTTATGTCCGCCACGATATGCGCGGCGCAGGCGTGGGCAAAATCCTGTTGCGGCACATGCTCGAACGCGCGCCGTCCTTAGGCATCCGCAACGTCATCGCGCTTGTGTTCGGCCACAACTATCCGAGCCTGAACCTGTTTCACCGTTTCGGTTTTGAAGAATGGGGGCGGCTGCCGCAAGTCTGCGATTTGGACACCATGTTGGCAGACGTCGTGATTTTAGGTAAAAAGATTGTGGATTGATTACGACAAAGGCCGTCTGAAAACTGAATTCAGACGGCCTTTTTACGGTAAAACCTTTATTCCGGTTTCTTCGCCAGCATGGTGACGAATTTAAACTGAATCGGATTGCCGAATTCGTCTTTCGCGTGCATCGAGCCCAGCTCTTCCTTGTATTCTACCAATTCCCAATCCTTATAGTATTCGCGCAACTCGCCCTCGCTGAATTTGAACGGGAACGGCATCGGGCAAGGGAAATCTTCCGTATCCATCGCAGACACGATCAGGTTGTAGCCGCCGGGGTTGGTGTGTTCCTTCATATTGGCAATCACGTCAGGAACGTAACGCGGCATCAGGAACATAAACACCACGGTCGCCACCATATAATCGAAGTTTTCCTGAATATTGGCGGCGTTGAGGTCGTATTCAAACGCGCGGACATTCAGTTCTTCGATACGCGCCAGCTCTTCCACGTTTTGCACCGCGTTCGGATTATTATCGACAGCGGTAACGTCAAAACCTTTCAAACCCAGATACAGCGCATTGCGGCCCTGACCGCAGCCCATATCCAAAACCTTGCCGACAGGCACGATGCCTTCGGCGGCGCGGACGGCCGAATGTGTCGCGCTCATGCCGTATTTCTTATTGAAATAGTCCGCCGCCTCGCAATAAAACGACAGTTGGATTTCCGTGTCTTGCGTTTGCGGCGCGATAAAGTGCCATGCTTGCGGATGGATAATCCAATCATCGCTTTCAGGCGTCAGCTCGTGCGTGGCCGTAACATTGCCCGCCTCGTCCACTTCATTGAAGTTCAGACGGCCTTGGAGGACATTGAGGCAGCCCCAAGTACCGGCAGCGGTATTGTGTTTGGACAACAAGGCTTCGGGAATCTCATCCGCCGTCCACACCGGCATCTGTTTGTAACAAAACAATTCTTGCTGTTCGCTCATCATGTTTCCTTTCTATTTTGACGGTTTCAACACGGCTTCTGCCAAGGCTTTTTGAATGGCAATCACGCTCTTGTCGCTTTTAAACTGCAAGGTTTCAGTCGGCACTTCGCTGGAAGAAACCCAAATCTTCAGCTCAGCATCCAAATCGAAATGACCCGAGGTTTCCACCGAAAAGCGCGATACTGAACGGTACGGAATCGAACGGTAAGACACTTTCTTGCCGGTCAAACCCTGCTTGTCCACCAACACCAGCCGATATTCGGTAAACACAATCAAATCGCGCACCAGGCTGAATGCCATTTTTACCTGTTCGCCATCAATCAGGATATTCGCCAAATCGCGTTCCACCGCATCGGCGTCTTTTTGCGAAGCATTGCCCAAAAGGCCGCTGAATAATCCCATATCTGCCTGCTTTCTATACGAGTGATAAGTGCAGGGTATTTTACACGCGCAAACCGTATTTGCCGATATTTCAGACGGCCTTATGTTATGATACCGCCTTATTCGACAAAGACATGCCCATGGATAAACCCGTTTACCTCTACACAGACGGCGCATGCAAAGGCAACCCCGGCGCAGGCGGCTGGGGTGTATTTATGCGCTACGGCACACACGAAAAAGAATTGTTTGGCGGAGAAGCCGAAACCACCAACAACCGCATGGAGCTGACCGCCGTCATCGAAGGCCTAAAATCCTTAAAACGCCGCTGCCAAGTCGTCATCTGCACCGACTCGCAATACGTCAAAAACGGCATGGAAAGCTGGATACACGGCTGGAAAAAAAACGGCTGGAAAACCGCCGCCAAAAAACCGGTTAAAAACGACGATTTATGGAAAGAGCTGGATAGTTTGGTTCAACAACACGATGTCCGCTGGACGTGGGTAAAAGGCCACGCCGGACACCCTGAAAACGAAAAAGCCGACGAACTCGCTAATCAAGGGGCGGCAAAATTTGCATAACACTTCACCCATGACTGTACTCAAATATCTCAAACCATTCTTTTGGATTGCCATCATTGCATTGATTTGTGTGACGCCCATAGCGCTTATGTTCGCCTATTCGCCCTTTCATGATGTCAATGATTATTTTAACTTTGGATTGTGCGATCACATTGAGAGTGCCGAAGAATGTGACGACTTAATCACGCCTTCCTATTTATTTTGGTGGTTTATACCCAAACCGTGGCTTTTCGCATTCATCACGCTGACTGCTATTTACCTCATTCTAAAAATCCTGATTGAAATCATCCGATTCCTATTCAGACTGAGAAAGAAAAACCCATGACCTGCCCCATCTGCACTGCCGACAACGAAGACATTTTGCTGCAAACGCCCAATCTGCGCGTTATCGCCGTCCACAACGAAGCCGGCGCACCGGCATTCTGCCGCGTTATTTGGAATGACCATGTTTCCGAGATGACCGACCTTTCCCCTGCCGAACGCAACGAAATCATGGAAATGGTGTATCAGGTTGAAGCCGCAATGCGCCAAGTCTTCCGCCCGGCCAAAATCAATCTGGCCAGTCTCGGCAATGTTGTGCCCCACCTGCATTGGCACGTCATCGCCCGTTTTGAAAACGACGCCAACTTTCCTGCGCCGATTTGGGCCGCGCCCGTACGCGAACACGGTATGGCCTTGCCTGAAAATTGGCCGCAACAAATCAAAAACTTAATTGCTTAAACTTTCAGACGGCCTGTAAGGTCCGACACACCAAGCTTCAGGCCGTCTGAACATATAACGAAAGGAAAACCTCAATGAACTCCACCACGCGCCGCCATTTCCTGCGTACCTGCTCTGCCGCGGCAGGTGCAGGATTGTTGCAAGCCTGCGGCACCGGCACGACCACCACGCCGCAAACCAAAACCACATCTACCACCGCGAAAGCCAAAACCGTGCAACCTAAGCAACCCCATCCGCCACGTTCCGGCGACAACCTCCTACGCGTTGTTGCGCCGTCAGGCTTCGCCGAAGACCCCAACCGCGTGACCACCGGCCTGACCCGCCTCTACAACGCAGGCTTTACCGTGACCAACCAACAGGCAGGCAGCCGCCGTTACCAACGCTTTGCCGGTAGCGATTCCCAACGCGCCGCCGACTTTCAAGAAGTTGCCAGCGGCCGTATCGAAACGCCCAAAGTCTTGATGGGCCTGCGTGGCGGCTACGGCGCGGCACGCATCCTACCGCAAATCGACTTTGCCTCACTCGGCGCAAGAATGCGCGAACGCGGCACATTGTTCTTCGGTTTCAGCGACGTATGCGCCGTCCAACTCGCCCTGTTGGCCAAAGGCAATATGATGAGCTTTGCAGGCCCGATGGTGTACAGCGAATTCGGCAAAGCAGACCCCAGCGTCTTTACCATGGATTCTTTCATCCGCGGCACAACCAACAACGTCAACATCGTTGATGTTCCAACCATCCAACGCGCCGATGTCAACGTAGAAGGCACATTGTGGGGCGGCAACCTCAGCGTTCTCGCCTCCCTCGCCGGTACGCCTTACATGCCCGATATTCAAGGCGGCATCCTCTTTATCGAAGACGTCAGCGAGCAACCCTACCGCATCGAGCGCATGCTCAACACGCTTTATCTGTCAGGTGTTTTGCAAAAACAACGCGCCATCATCTTCGGCGATTTCCGCATGGGCACCATCCGCGACGTGTACGACTCCAGCTACGATTTCTCCGCCGTCGTCAACCACATTTCGCGCACCGCCAAGATTCCTGTGTTGACCGGCTTCCCATTCGGCCACATCACCAATAAAACCACTTTCCCTTTGGGCGCGCATGCCAAAGTCCGCAGTACCGGCAACGGCGGTTATTCCGTAACCTTCAGCGGCTATCCTACGCTGAACCCGTCCGCGCTGACACTCGACAGCCTGCTGCCGCCTCCTGTTCCGACTTACGACAGCACCATCTACCGCGACAGCATCACTGAAGAAGTCACCGAATAAGGCTTGTTCAAATCAAAAGGCCGTCTGAAACCCAGTTTCAGACGGCCTTTTTATATCTTCATCTTAACCGTAACGTCGTTGGAAATCTTTCATAAAGTCGGCCAACGCGTTCACACCTTCAAGCGGCATCGCGTTATAAATGCTGGCACGCATACCGCCGACGGTTTTATAACCCTTGAGCAGGCACAAGCCCTGCAACTCGGCTTCCAACACAAAGCGGCGGTCCAAGTCTTCGCTTGCGGTTTTGAAGACCACGTTCATTTTGGAGCGTGCATCAGGATGGATATCGTTGATGTAAAAACCGCCGCTGCCGTCTATCGTCTCATACAAGGTGTGCGCCTTTATTCGATTGACCGCTTCAATTTTTTTCACACCGCCCTGCGTTTGCAGCCAGCGGAACACCAAACCCGACATATAAATCGCATAAGTGGAAGGCGTGTTGTACATACCGTCGCGGTTGATGTGCGAACGGTAGTTGAACACATCGGGAATATCTTTTGGACAACGCTCCAGCAAATCCTCGCGGATAATGACCACGGTCGCACCGGCAGGGCCGATATTTTTTTGCGCGCCGGCATAAATCAAGCCGTAATCAGACACATTAAACTCACGCGACAAAATCTCGCTCGACATATCGCATACCAACGGCGGCAGGCCGTCTGAAAGTTTGGGGACGTTTTGATACTGCAAGCCGTTTACGGTTTCATTAATCGCAAAATGAACAAACGCAGAATTCGGGTTGACATCCCAATCCTCAACCGCAGGCAGGTTTTTATAGGCATATTGCTCGCCGCCATGCGCGGCCAAACGGATTTCAGCATTGCTCAAACGGCTCATCTGTTCATAGGCAATGCGGCTCCAGTTGCCCGTTACCACCGCGTCGGCAGTCGCAAAACCATGCGCCAAATTCATGGCCACCATATTGAATTGCGTGGTCGCACCGCCCTGTAAAAATAGGATTTTATAGTTGGACGGAATATTCAAAAGCTGACGCAAGTCTTGTTCGGCATGATGCAGAATACTCAAAAACATATCCGAACGGTGGCTCATCGCCATCACGGGAAAGCCCGTACCGTTGTAGTCGAGCATTTCCTGTTGCGCGGTACGCAATACCGCTTCCGGCAATACGGCAGGACCGGCGGAAAAATTGTAAATCGGGTGTGCGGACATGGCGGCCTTCTTTCTTATTCGGTGGGTATGAAGAAATTGTAGAACCGCCTTGCACATTGTGCAAGCACGAAAAATCAGAAAATCCAAGGCCGTCTGAAAACAAAGCAATACCAATTATTTGTTTTCCAAACTAATTTAAGAAACACCACACCAAAACTTGTCAACAATTTCCTTTTCAGACGGCCTCAACCCTCCCCTTTACATTTAAGCAATCACTTCAAAAAATCCACGCCAAATCAACACTTTTCTTTTATCTTGAAAACAGTTATAATAGGCCAATTTTTCAAATCACACGAAAAATGGCCGCGCGGCCATTTTTTTGTTTATGTACTTCTGGAGAAGCATGGATATTCAAAGCATTCTTGATAAAACCCTGCCCGGCTTGGGCTACGAGCTGGTCGATTTCGAACTGACCGCACAAGGCGATTTGCGCGTTTTCATCGATAAAGAAGGCGGCATCACCGTCGAAGACTGCGCCACTGTCAGCAACCATCTGAGCCGCGTGTTTATGGTTGAAGACATCGACTACAAACGTTTGGAAATCTCCAGCCCGGGCCTTGACCGTCCGTTGAAAAAAGCCGCCGACTTCGTGCGCTTTGCCGGCCAGAATGCCAAAATCAAAACACGCCTGCCGATTGACGGTCAGAAAAACTTCATCGGCCGCATCGAATCTTGCGAAAACGACATCGTTACCGTCTCTTTCGACGGCAAAACTGCCCAAATCGAATTGAGCAACATCGACAAAGCCCGTTTGCGCCCCGAATTTAAATTTTAAAAACCGATTACTTGGAGATTCTAGAAAATGAGTCGCGAAATGTTACAGCTGGCCGAAGCGCTGGCAAGTGAAAAAAACGTTGAAACGGAAGTCGTATTCAAAGCCCTTGAATTCGCCCTCTCTACTGCTGCCAAGAAAAAAGCCGACCGCGAGCACATGGACGTGCGCGTCGAAATCGACCGCGATACCGGCGAATACCAAACCTTCCGCCGCTGGCTGATTGTTGCCGATGAAGACTACACCTACCCCGACGTAGAAAAAACCATCGAGGAAATCCAAGAAGAAATTCCCGGCACAACCATCCAAATCGGCGAATACTACGAAGAGCAGCTGCCAAACGAAGGCTTCGGCCGCCAAGCCGCGCAAACTGCCAAACAAATCATCCTGCAACGCATTCGCGATGCAGAGCGCGAGCAAAACCTGAACGAGTTCCTCGCTTCTAAAGAAGACATCGTTTCCGGTACGGTAAAACGTGTCGAGCGCCACGGCATCATCGTTGAAGTCGTCGCGGGCAAACTTGACGCCCTGATTCCGCGCGAAGAAATGATTCCGCGCGAAAACTTCCGCAGCGGCGACCGCATCCGCGCCCTCTTCCTGCGTGTGGATGAAATCGGCAATACCGGCCGCAAACAAGTCATTTTGAGCCGTACCAGCGGCGACTTCTTGGCTAAACTCTACGCCAACGAAGTACCTGAAATTGCAGACGGCCTGTTGGAAATCCGCGAAGTAGCACGCGACCCCGGCCAACGCGCCAAAGTTGCCGTTAAAGCCAACGACCAACGCATCGACCCACAAGGTACTTGTATCGGCGTGCGCGGTTCCCGTGTTAACGCCGTGAGCAACGAATTGTCCGGCGAACGCATCGACATCGTATTGTGGTCTCCTGAGCCTGCCCAATTCGTGATGAACGCGCTGTCTCCTGCCGAAGTGAGCCGCATCGTGATTGACGAAGACAAACACGCGGTTGATGTAATCGTTGACGAAAACCAACTGGCGCTGGCCATCGGCCGCGGCGGTCAAAACGTCCGTCTGGCTTCCATCCTGACCGGATGGCAGCTGAACATTATGACCGTTGAAGAAGCTGATGAGCGCAATGCCGCCGAAGATGCGGTTATCCGCAACCTCTTCACCACCCACTTGAACATCGACGACGAAACCGCCGATATCTTGGTGGAAGAAGGCTTTGCCACTTTGGAAGAAGTTGCTTACGTTCCAGCGGCAGAATTGCTCTCGATTGACGGTTTTGACGAAGAAATCGTTGAAACCCTGCGCAATCGCGCACGCGATGCGATCCTGACCATTACCATCGCCGCAGAAGAAAAACTGGGTGAAGTGTCTGAAGACATGCGCAATTTGGACGGCGTAGATTCCGACATGTTGCGCAAACTGGCCGAAGCCGGCGTTACCCAACGCGACGATCTGGCCGAATTGTCTGTTGACGAATTGGTCGAAATTACCGGTATTGACGAAGAAGAAGCCAAAAAAGTGATTTTGGCTGCACGCGAACACTGGTTTACTGAAGAAAACAACTAAGGGGGTACTGAATGAGTAATACAACCGTAGCGCAATTTGCCGCCGAACTAAACCGCCCCGTCGATGATTTGCTTAAACAATTGAAAGAAGCCGGGGTCAATAAAAACAGCGGTAATGACAGCATAACCACTGACGACAAACAATTGCTGACCGCTTACCTGCAAAAGAAAAACGGCAGCAACAGTGGCACCATCAGCATCCGCCGCAAAAAAACCGAAGTCAGCACCGTTGACGGCGTAAAAGTGGAAACACGCCGCCGCAGCCGTGCCGTTACCATTCCTTCTTCCGAAGAATTGGCAGCGGAAGCCAAAGCCAAAGTAGCAGCGGAAAACCAAAAAGCCGAAGCAGAAAAAGCAACCGCCCAAGCTGCCAAAGAAAAAGCCAAAGCTGAAGCAGAAGCTGCCGCCAAAGCCGAAGCCCGTGCCAAAGCAGAGGCCGAAGCAGCCAGACTGAAAGCAGCCAAAACCGCACCCAAAGCGGAAGGCAAACCTGCCGAAGCCAAAAAAGAAGAAGCCAAACCGGTTGAAGCCGTAGAAGCTAAGGTCGAAGCAAAAGTTGAGGCTAAAGCAGACAACAAGCCGTCTGAAAAATCCGTTGAAGCCAAAAAACCTGCCAAAGCCAAACAAGACAAAGGCAGCAAAGGCAAAGAAGCGAAAAAGGCAGCCAAACCTGCCGCTCCTGCCGTACCGCAACCTGTCGTCAGCGTGGAAGAACAGGCTCAACGCGATGAAGAGGCCCGTCGTGCCGCCGCCCTGCGTGCGCATCAAGAAGCTTTGTTGAAAGAAAAACAAGAGCGTCAAGCACGCCGTGAAGCCATGAAACAACAGGCCGATCAAGACTCAAAACCTACGAAAGAAGCCAAATTAGGCGAACGCAACAAACCTGCCGAGAAAGCAAAAGCGGCATCCGGCGAAGGCAAATCCGAACACAACGCGCGCGGTAAAAAAGAAGACCGTCGTGACCGTGACGAAGAAAACCAAGGCCGTAACGCCAAAGGCAAAGGCGGCAAAGGCGGCCGTGACCGCAATAATGCACGCAATGGCGACGACGAGCGCGTACGCGGCGGTAAAAAAGGCAAAAAACTCAAACTTGAGCCAAACCAACACGCCTTCCAAGCGCCGACCGAACCTGTCGTACACGAAGTTTTGGTACCTGAAACCATTACCGTTGCCGACTTGGCACACAAAATGGCCGTTAAAGGCGTCGAAGTGGTGAAAGCCCTGATGAAAATGGGCATGATGGTAACCATCAACCAATCTATCGACCAAGACACTGCTCTGATTGTGGTGGAAGAACTCGGCCACATCGGTAAACCTGCAGCCGCCGACGATCCTGAAGCATTCTTGGATGAAGGCGTTGAAGCAGTAGAAGCCGAAGCATTGCCGCGTCCACCGGTTGTTACCGTGATGGGTCACGTTGACCACGGTAAAACTTCCCTGCTGGACTACATCCGCCGCGCCAAAGTGGTACAAGGCGAAGCAGGCGGCATTACCCAACACATCGGTGCATACCACGTTGAAACCCCACGCGGCGTGATTACCTTCTTGGATACTCCGGGTCACGAAGCGTTTACTGCCATGCGTGCGCGCGGTGCGAAAGCAACCGATATCGTGATTCTTGTGGTTGCAGCCGACGACGGCGTGATGCCGCAAACCATCGAGGCAATTGCCCACGCTAAAGCCGCGGGTGTACCGATGGTGGTTGCCGTCAACAAAATCGATAAAGAAGCCGCCAACCCAGAGCGTATCCGCCAAGAGCTAACTGCACACGAAGTTGTGCCTGACGAATGGGGCGGCGATGTACAGTTTATCGACGTTTCCGCTAAAAAAGGCCTGAACATCGATGCATTGCTCGAAGCCGTCTTGCTCGAAGCTGAAGTTTTGGAACTGACTGCCCCAGTCGATGCACCTGCCAAAGGTATCATTGTTGAGGCACGTTTGGACAAAGGCCGCGGCGCGGTTGCCACATTACTGGTTCAAAGCGGTACGCTGAAAAAAGGCGATATGCTGCTGGCCGGTACTGCATTCGGTAAAATCCGTGCAATGGTTGACGAAAACGGCAAAGCCATCAATGAAGCCGGCCCGTCTATCCCTGTCGAAATCCTCGGCTTGTCCGACGTTCCGAACGCAGGCGAAGATGCAATGGTATTGGCCGACGAGAAAAAAGCGCGCGAAATCGCCCTCTTCCGTCAAGGCAAATATCGCGATGTACGCTTGGCCAAACAACAGGCCGCAAAACTGGAAAACATGTTCAACAACATGGGCGAAAACCAAGCCCAATCCTTGTCTGTCATCATCAAAGCAGACGTACAAGGTTCTTACGAAGCTTTGGCGGGCAGCCTGAAAAAACTGTCCACAGACGAAGTGAAAGTGAACGTGTTGCACAGCGGCGTTGGCGGCATTACCGAATCTGATGTCAACTTGGCCATCGCTTCCGGCGCATTCATCATCGGCTTTAACGTCCGTGCAGATGCTTCCGCACGCAAACTGGCTGAGAATGAAAACGTGGAAATCCGTTACTACAACATCATTTACGATGCCATCGACGACGTGAAAGCCGCCATGAGCGGTATGCTCTCTCCGGAAGAGAAAGAGCAAGTAACCGGCACGGTCGAAATCCGTCAGGTTATCTCCGTTTCCAAAGTCGGCAATATTGCAGGCTGTATGGTTACCGACGGTGTGGTCAAACGCGATTCCCATGTCCGCCTCATCCGCAACAACGTGGTTATCCATACCGGCGAGCTGTCTTCTTTGAAGCGCTACAAAGACGACGTCAAAGAAGTCCGTATGGGCTTCGAGTGTGGTCTGATGCTCAAAGGCTACAACGAGATTATGGAAGGCGACCAACTCGAATGTTTCGACATCGTCGAAGTTGCCCGTACTCTGTAATCAGACAGGCCGTCTGAAAAATCAGAAGCAGGTTTTGCAATGCGAAACCTGCTTCTTTTTTTCAGACGGCCTTTTTACAACCATTCATAGTTTGAAACTATGGAAATTGATGTGTGGTATGTAAGAAACAAAACAGCCGCACAAGGCAAAGCCATTTGGCAAAAGAATAGACGGCAAACTAAGCCTGATAAGGCTCTCTATATATTGTCATATCTTAACGTTTCTGTTGTTTTTCTCAAATTTCGGCACTAGTATATACAGCCTAAACACAATACAAATTAAGCAATACCGGCCATATGCCGGATACGTTTACTTCCTTGTTACTCTCATCAATATCTAAAGAAAATATCATGACAATCGAAAAAGCAATGCGCATCCGCAATGCGCAATTTGAATTACGACATTTAGAGCAATTGCAGCCATCTCCCCTTGCACAAGCAACAACAGGTACTTCGAGAGATGACGTTTATTATGTAACCCGCAGCGACGATAAAATCATTGAAAACCCAAATGGAGGCGATGATACGGTTTACAGCAACGTCAGCTATACCCTTCCAAACCACGTTGAAAATCTTGTTTTGACTGGTACAGCCGACATCTTCGGCGCAGGCAACAACAGCAACAACATCCTCATCGGCAATGAAGGCCGCAACCGCCTCAACAGCGGCCGCGGTGACGACATTGTTTACGGCGGTGGCGGCAACGATTTCATCAACAGCGGCGAAGGCAACGACCGTCTTTTCGGCGAAACAGGCAATGACACCCTCAACGGCGAAGCAGGCAATGATGTGCTTGAAGGTGGAGAAGGTGACGACACCTATCTTTTTTCTGCCAAAAGTGAGCAAGACACCATCATCGACAATCAAGGTCACAACAGCATCCGCTTTCATACCGACCTAAGCCTTAACGATTTGACCGTTGAAGCCCGAAACAACGAAACCGGCGGTCAAGACTGGCTGATCGCCGTGAAAAACAGCAACGCCGTTTTAACCATCAAAAACCAATACACTCAAAACGGTACAACACCGGCAGTCTCCCAATTCATCATCGGCACACAAAAACTGGATGTAAACAGCTTTGCCAAATATTTCGATATTTCCCTGACTGAACATACCGAAAACGGCCAGACCATCGATGGCAGCGACGACAATGACCACCTGATCGGCACATCCGGCGATGATATTATCGACGGCAAGGCTGGTGCCGACATTATGGAAGGCGGAGACGGCAATGACACTTACTACGTTGATGATGTAAAAGACGTGGTGATTGAACAAGCTGGCGGCGGCGAAGATACCGTATTCAGCAGCATTTCCCATACTGCCGCTACCCACGTCGAAAATGTTACCTTGACCGGCTCGGCCAATATTTTTGCCGCCGGCAACAACAGCAATAACATCCTGACCGGCAACGAAGGCCGCAACCGCCTCAATAGCGGACGCGGTAATGATACCGTTTACGGCATGGGCGGCAACGACAGCCTAAACGGCGGCGATGGCAACGATTATCTAGATGGCGGCGACGGTAACGATCTCATCAACGGTGATGCAGGCAACGATGTTTTGGTGGGCGGCAACGGCAAAGACATTCTGAAAGGCGGCGCTGGAAACGATACCTATATCTACGGCGACAACGATACCATTATCGATAACCAAGGCATCAATACCCTCAAGTTTTCAGACGGCCTGAACAATGCCAAGCTCAACCTGAAGACCATTCATAACGACGATGGCAGCCAAAGCTGGGAAATTACTTCGGAGCAAAGTTCAGCCTTGATTCAAAACCAAATCGGCGCGGATGGCAGTATTTCCATCGACCGTTTCCAGTTCAGCGACAAAACTTACACTGCCGCACAATTCCAACAAGTCTTCCAAGCGCTGAAGGTCGAAGCCATTAAATTTGCCGGCACAAACGGCGACGATACCTTGCATGGCAATGCAGGCAACAATGAAATCGACGGCGGCAACGACGGCCATGACACCCTTTATGGCCACGATGGCGATGACATCTTGCGCGAACACAGTGCAACCTATTACAGCACTGAGCCGGATTCCGACGATAAACTTTATGGTGGCAATGGCAATGACAAACTCTATGCCCATGTAGGTGCCGACCTGCTTGACGGCGGCGCAGGCAATGATTATCTGGAAGGCGGCGAACACAACGATACCTATATCTTCGGCAAAGGTTACGGTCACGACACCATTTTCGACTACAACTTTGGTTTCGACAGCGAGGCCGGCCTGCACACGCTCAACGCCAACGTCGTGAAATTTACCGGCGGCATTACTCTTGACGACCTTGAAATTACCATTGAAAAAGGTTACGACAAAACCGGGATTGCCGACATGCCCGACAGCAACCAATTTGTATCCAATCCCCTGTTGGATGGCGACACATGGCATATCCGCATTAAAGGCACAGACGATGTTTTAACCATCAAAAACCAAAGCGGTATTTATGGTGCGATTTCCGAGTTTCAGTTTGACGGCAATACCTCATACAGCACGGGAGAGGTAATCAACCACTTCAAACTGTCTATCCCGCACATGATCGGTAACACAAACATCGCCCAATACACCGGCCAACCCGTTGAAGAACTCAACCGTGATGTGTACAACAACTTCAACCACACCATCCACGCCGATAGCGACAACAGCGATTTAGATTTGTCGCGTTACACTTCTGTTGTCGAATACAGGGGCAATCGCAGCGATGAAACCATTACTTTGGGCCGAGGCATCAACATCGTTGATACGGCCGGCGGCAACGATACCATTACCGACCCGGGTGCCGACAACACCGTTATCATGTTTGGCAGAAACAGCGGCAACGACACCTTCAATCCGTATGGTGGCAGCGATACCCAAGTCCTTTTCAAAGAAAGGCTGACACTGAAAGATTTACAGTTGAAAACCGGCGATGATTGGGTCTTAACCATCAAAGATACAGGCGACACCCTGACCATCCATGACATTGCCAACAATAATGTTGACAGCTTTGTATTCGGAAACGGTAAGAGCTACACCACCGACGAAATCAGCAAAGCACTGATTACTGAAAATACACAAAACAACGGTATCCTGTAAAACCCAAAGGCCGTCTGAAACCTTAATTCAGACGGCCTTAGTCCTTTGCTGATTTATTTATCGTTCTGTTATATAATTATTCTCATTCGAATTCACAAGAAAGAATAAAAATGGATGCCTTAAATCTCCTCACCACGCGTCGATCTTCCAAAAAACTGGCTGCTCCGGCACCCAATGCCGAGCAACTGGAACAAATGCTGCAAGCGGCAACACAAGTACCCGATCACGGCAATATGCGCCCTTTCCGCTTTACCGTTATTCAAAGCGAAGCCGGTTTACAACGTTTCCGTGAGCTTTTGAGCAAGACCGTTACCGAACTCAACTTCGGCGATGATGCCATGAAAAAAGCCGAACGTGTCGGCAACATGGCGCCTATGATTATCGGCGTTACATTCGCGCCGAACCGTGAAGTGGCAAAACCCAAACCTGAATGGGAGCAAATGCTGACTGCCGGCTGCGCCGCCTATGCTTTACAACTGGCTGCTTCTGCTCAAGGCTTCGACAATGTTTGGATTACGGGCATGTGGGTCAACAGCCCATTGTTGCGCGAAGCATTTGAGTGTGCCGACAAAGACAAAATCATCGGCCTGATTATGATTGGTTCGCCGACTGAAGAAGGCAGCGGCCCAAAAAATACCAACTTGGAATGTTTTACCACTTATTGGTAAAGCCTAAAAACACTCAGGCCGTCTGAAAACCTGATTTAATGGTTTTCAGACGGCCTTTTTATGTCTCTTGTCAAAATATCAAGCCGGATTCATAAACGCTTCAACTTCTTCCAAAGAAATATCCGCCGTTGCACCATGACGCGAAGCAACCAATGCACCCAGCGCACAAGCAAAAGTAATGGCTTCTTGAGGAGGCGCATTATTGAGCAGCTTGTAAGTCAAACCGCCAAGAAAGCTGTCGCCGGAGCCGACAGTATCCACCACTTTGACGCGGAAACCGCAATGGCGGTACACCTCGCCGTCCTTATACAAAACCGCGCCATGACTACCCAAAGTCACACACAAGATTTTGACGCCGGTCAGCTCAACGAGGTAGCCGATATTTTGCTCGATACTGTGATAAGGAGAGCCATAAGCCGCAGCCAATTCATACAACTCATCATCATTGAGTTTGACCATATCGGACTGTTTCATGGTCTCTAACAAGCGGTCAATATCGTAATGAGGCTTGCGTAGATTAACGTCAAAAATTTTGAATTTGGCTTCTTTCAGCAAAATAGCCAAGCTTTTACGCGAAATTTCATCACGGGTTGCCAAGCTGCCAAAAACGAAAGCATCGGACTCTGCCACACGTTTGATTGCCGCATCATCAACCGCAATCCTGTCCCACGCGCAAGGGTAAACAATCTCATAAGACGCACTGCCATACTTGTCCAAGTGTACTTTCACCAAGCTGGTCGCACATTCATGGCAAACCTGCAAATAATCAGTATTGACGTTTTTACTTTGAATCTGGCGTAGCAATTCTTCACCATCGGCATCATCGCCACGACGGCTGATGATGGCAGTATCAATACCCAAAGACTGCAAACGAACGGTAACATTCAGGGGTGCACCACCCAATACCTTTCCATTTGGAAAATCGTCCCACAGCACTTCGCCGAAACTGGTTACTTTCATTCTTGGCCTTCCTTTTTTGAGGTTGATTGGCAGGGTCTGCACACCCGACAGATTTTTTGCAAATCATGTTCTTGTAGTAAAACTCCAGTATCGGGGGCAAAAGTATTATGTTTTAAAATATTGTGACTGACAAGCAATTAAGGGGATATCAGACAATAAACTTGATTCATCACAAAATTATATTGTTCCTATTTTTTTCTTTTTCTGTCACATTTATCCCCTCTCATTTCATTAAAACAAAATATTCTGAAATTTAAATACAAAAGGCCGTCTGAAAACTGATTCAATCAATTTTCAGACGGCCTTTATCGAATTATTGCAATGTTTAGACTACAACTTCTTCTTTTTTCTTCACTTCTTTGGCAATGTTCTCACGACTCAAGCCAAACATCAGCAAGAGCGGGCTGGCAACCAATACGGAAGAGTAAATACCGAACACGATACCGATGGTCAGCGCCATAGAGAAACCGTGCAAGGCTGCACCACCGAACACCAGCATAGAAACAACCATTGCCTCGGTCGAACCGTGGGTAATGATAGTACGGCTCATGGTTGCAGTAATCGCGTTGTCAATGACTTCCGGCACAGTGTGACCGCGCATATGCGGCTTACGGAAGTTTTCACGAATACGGTCAAACACAACCACAGATTCGTTCACGGAGTAACCCAAAACTGCCAAAATACCTGCCAAGACAGTCAGAGAGAATTCCCATTGGAAGAAGGCGAAACAGCCGAGAATAATCACGATATCGTGCATATTCGCAATAATCGCGGACACTGCAAAACGCCACTCAAAACGCATGGACAAGTAAATAATAATACCTGCCACCACGAAGCTCAATGCCATCAAACCATTGGTAACCAATTCTTCACCAACCTGAGGGCCGATAAATTCAACTTGGCGCAAAGTAACGTCAGGATTGTCTTTTTTCAGCAAATCCATCACTTGGTTGGACAGCTGGGCTGACGTTACACCTTCTTTGTTCGGCAGGCGAATCATGATGTGTTTGTTCGTACCCAATGCCTGAACCTGTACATCACCCATTTTCAGCGTATCGAGGCGTTCGCGCGTTTTATTCACATCCACGCCCTGCTGATATTGGACTTCCATTACCGTACCGCCGGTAAATTCGACGGAGAAATTCAGGCCTTTGGTTACCAAAAAGAACACGGCGGCGATAAACGTAACCAACGAAATAAAGGTCGTCAGTTTGCCGTAGCTCATAAACGGAATATCGCGTTTGATTTTAAATAATTCCATGTTTTACTCCTTGCCTTCTGCCATTTCAGCTTTCGGCTTCCATACCGAACCAATGGAAATATTCCGCAATTTGCGACGGCGGCCGTACCACAGGTTAACCAAAGCACGGAACACGACCACAGATGAATACATCGAGGTCAGAATACCGATACAGTGTACAACGGCAAAACCGCGTACAGGACCGGAACCGAATACCAACAAAGCGATACCGGCAATCAGGGAGGTCAAGTTGGAGTCGACAATGGTTGCCCAAGCGTGTTGGAAACCGAGGTTGATGGCCTGCTGCGGTGCGACACCGGCACGCAGTTCCTCACGGATACGTTCATTAATCAACACGTTGGAGTCAATCGCCATACCCAAGGTCAAAGCCAAGGCGGCAATACCCGGCAAGGTCAGCGTTGCCTGCATGGCAGACAAAATACCCACCAAAAACAAGATATTGGTACTCAAGGCAATGGTAGAGAAGAAACCCATCAAGCGATAGTAAATCACCATGAATGCAGCAACAGCGGCAAAGCCCCACAAGGTAGAGTGGAAACCTTTTTCAATGTTTTCTTTACCCAAAGACGGGCCGATGGTACGTTCTTCGACAATCTGCATCGGCGCGGCCAGCGAACCGGCACGCAGCAACAATGAAGTATCGTTGGCTTCGGCTGTCGTCATGCTGCCGGAAATCTCCACGCGGCCGCCGGTAATGGCGGCACGGATGACAGGCGCGGTCACGACTTCGGATTTACCTTGGTCGATCAACACCATAGCCATACGTTTACCCACATTGGCCGAAGTCAATTCGCCAAAAATGCTGCCACCTGCGCTGTCCAGGCTCAGGCTCACGGCAGGCGCACCCATTTGGTCAAAGCTAGGTTGCGCATCGTTGATATTGTCGCCGGTCAGTTCAACTTGTTTGTTGACCAAGATAGTTTCCGGATGATCGCCACCGCTTGACAGCAATTCGTAACCGGTCGGCACATTGCCGTTCAAAGCTTCTTGCAATTTGATCGGATCGTCTTCCACCATGCGTACTTCCAAAGTCGCGGTACGGCCGATAATGTCTTTGGCTTTGGCAGTATCTTGCACGCCCGGCAGCTGTACGACAATACGGTCCAGGCCGGATTGTTGGATAACCGGTTCGGCTACGCCCAATTCGTTCACACGGTTGTGCAACGTATTGATGTTTTGTTTAACTGCATCAGAACGTACTTTATTGATTGCCTCTTCAGACAAAGTCAGCACGATATTGTTGCCGTCTGCAACTAAAGTGGCTTCAGGGAACAATTTTTGCAACTGAGGCAAGGCTTTTTGTACATCGGCAGCATCTTGCAAAGGCACGGTCAGACCGTTTTCAGTCTGATGCACCGTGCCGGTACGGATTTTTTCGCGGCGCAATTCGCGGCGGATATCGCCGGAATAACGTTCAAACGTTTTCTGCATCGCGGCTTTCATGTCCACCTGCATGGTGAAATGCACGCCGCCACGCAAGTCCAGACCCAGGAACATCGGATTGGCTTTGATTTTCGCCATCCACTCAGGACTGTCTGCCAACAGGTTGAGCGCGGTAATATAGCCCTCGCCCAAAGTATTTTCGATGACGTCGCGCGCTTTCAATTGCGTTTCGGTATCTTTGAAACGCACTTTCAGCGAGTTGTCGACGATGAACATACCATCAGTCTGAATACCTGCCTGTTTCAGCGCGGCATCCACTTTAGACTGGGTTTGATCGTTGATCACGATGGCTTGTCGGTTGGTCGATACCTGTACGGCAGGCGTTTCACCGAAAAGGTTGGGCAGCGAGTAAACAGCCGCAACCACAATCGTGAACGCAATCAGCAGGTATTTCCATAAAGGATAACGGTTCATGGTAAACCTTTGCTTTATTTATAAAGGCAAACAGCCGCGCTCGGAAAATGAGGCGGCTTTTTGCAAAAAAACGGATTATTCGGCTTTCGCGGCAATCGCGTTGCGCTCAACTTCCACTTCGATTTTCGCACCTTGACCGATGTCGACAGTGTAGAATTGCTCGCCGACTTTGGTCACACGGCCTTTGAAACCTGCTGCCAAAACGACTTTATCGCCGACTTTCAAAGCGGCCAACATCGCTTGGTGCGCTTTGAATTTCTTTTGTTGAGGACGCATAATCAGGAAGTAGAACACCACCATGATCAGCACTAAAGGGGCAAATTGAGCCACTGCTTGATTCATAATATATCCGTTCTTTCAAGTTTTAGATTAAGTAAAAAACTGCACACTGCAATCAAATACATTGGTTGGACTGCAAAATTGAGCTATTCTAAAGGCCGTCTGAAAAATTTCCAAGTATTTCCGTATTTATTAACCATATTTAGCAGTCTTTACGACTTGTCCGACACATACTGTTCCATGTTCAAAAAAATCCTTTGGCGCATCAGCACCCGCCTACGCCGTTTGTTTGGCAAAAACGCCCGCACCGTATGGATTTCGCATCCGATATTCCTACAGCACCAGCCGGGGTCCAACCATCCCGACAGGCCCGAACGCATCAGCGCCATTCAAACCGCCTTAAAACAAGAAGGCATTTGGCGTCGCCTGCAAACCACCGAAGCACCGGAAATCAAAGATGCGCAGCTGGCATTGGTCCACTCGCGCAACTATCTGCACGAGTTGGAAGCCGCCCAGCCGCTCCCCGGCAAAATCCACCGCATCGATGACGATACGGTCATCTGCCACGACTCCCTTCAAGCCGCCCGTTTTGCGGCCGGAGCCGTTGTCAAGGCAGTCGATATGGTGATGAATAAAAAAGCCTGGCATGCTTTTTGCGCCATCCGCCCGCCAGGTCACCATGCCCACAGCAACAGCGCCGGCGGATTTTGCCTGATCAACAACGTTGCCGCCGGCGTGATGCACGCCATTGCCCAATACCGCTTGCAACGCATCGCCGTCATCGATTTCGACGTCCACTTCGGCGATGGTACGGCGGAGATTCTCCAAGACGATCCGCGCGTGATGTTTTTCAACCTGTTTGAAACCGACATCTTCCCCTTCCCTCAGGCGGAACAATACGCCGGCAATAAAAATATGCTGCATACGCCCCTCAAACCGGGCACAGGCAGCCGTATCTTCCGCACGACCATCCGCGAACAATGGCTGCCCAAGCTCACGGCCTTCCGCCCCGAGTTGGTGTTGCTTTCGGCAGGTTTTGACGGGCACAAACAAGACGAAACAGGCCGTCTGAACCTGCATGAAGCCGATTTTGCCTGGCTGACACACAAAATCGTCCAAGCAACGGCAAGCTGTCAAGGACGTGTCGTTTCCGTACTGGAGGGCGGATATACCTTGGAATCCATGTCTAAATCCGCCGCCGCCCACATCCGCGTATTGGCTGGCTTAAGCAAGGCCGACTACGTCATCGCCTACCAAAAGCATCTGAAGCGCGGCAAAAGTAACAATCCTACACCATAACGCATTCAAACTATTGCCCCAGGCCGTCTGAAAACAGATTATCCATTTCAGACGGCCTTTTTTTTCATTTACAAACTTTAATTTGAGCAAAGACAAACCATTTCCATATTATCAGTAGTAAAATAACAAACATAAAACATATCAATAAAAACATTTCACACGCCACACTGCTTCCCTTTCCCCAATTGACCGTCTTTTTCAGACGGCCTCCACTTAAAAAAAGGAGCGTTACAATGAAAGCAGCACGTTTTTACAACAAAGGCGACATCCGCATCGAAGACATTCCCGAGCCAACCGTAGCTCCGGGTACTGTCGGCATCAATGTTGCGTGGTGCGGTATCTGCGGTACCGACCTGCACGAATTCATGGAAGGCCCGATTTTCATTCCGCCTTGCGGTCATCCACACCCAATCTCCGGCGAGTCAGCCCCTGTAACCATGGGTCACGAGTTCTCCGGCGTGGTTTATGCCGTAGGCGAAGGCGTGGACGACATCAAAGTCGGCCAACACGTTGTCGTTGAACCATACATCATCCGCGACGACGTACCGACCGGCGAAGGCAGCAACTACCACCTCTCCAAAGACATGAACTTCATCGGCTTGGGCGGCTGCGGTGGCGGCTTGTCTGAAAAAATTGCCGTTAAACGCCGTTGGGTACACCCTATTTCCGACAAAATCCCATTAGACCAAGCTGCTTTGATTGAGCCTCTGTCTGTCGGCCACCATGCTTATGTACGCAGTGGCGCGAAAGAAGGTGATGTCGCATTAGTTGGCGGCGCAGGCCCAATCGGTTTGCTGTTGGCTGCCGTACTGAAAGCCAAAGGCATCAAAGTCATCATCACCGAATTGAGCAAAGCACGTAAAGACAAAGCACGCGAAGCCGGTGTGGCCGACTACATCCTCGACCCATCCGAAGTCGATGTCGTTGAAGAAGTGAAAAAACTGACCAACGGCGAAGGCGTAGACGTTGCATTCGAATGCACCAGCGTCAACAAAGTGCTGGACACCATGGTCGAAGCGTGCCGTCCGACTGCGAAAGTCGTCATCGTATCCATTTGGAGCCACCCCGCTACCATCAACGTCCACAGCGTTGTGATGAAAGAGTTGGACGTGCGCGGCACCATTGCCTACTGCAACGACCACGCCGAAACCATCAAATTGGTTGAAGAAGGCAAAATCAACCTTGAGCCTTTCATCACCCAACGCATCAAACTGGACGAATTAATTTCCGAAGGCTTCGAGCGCTTGATCCACAACAACGAATCCGCAGTAAAAATCATTGTCAATCCTAATCTTTAATCCTAAGGCTTAAAGAATAAACAGGCCGTCTGAAACTTTTCAGACGGCCTGTTTACTTGATAAATTCCCGAATGGCCCAATCCTCTGCCAACCATTCACTTATCAAGAGCAAAATCTCATGAATCCAAAATACGCCCCACTCTTTCAAACATACACCCTCAATAACGGCGTAACCATCAAAAACCGCCTTGTCGTCGCCCCCATGACCCATTTCGGCTCACAAGCCGACGGTTTGATCAGCGACCAAGAGCGTACCTTCCTCAGCAACCGCGCAGGCGATATGGGCATGTTTATCACTGCCGCCACTTTGGTTCAAAAAGACGGCAAAGCCTTTCACGGCCAACCTGAAGCCACAGGAGAACACTGCCTCGACAGCCTGAAAAAAACCGCACAAATCCTGCAACAACAAGGCGCAAAAGCGATTTTGCAAATCCATCACGGCGGCTCCAAAGCCATTGATGACCTTTTGGACGGTCTCGACAAAATCAGCGCTTCCGCCAGCGAAGCCGAACACGCACGCGAAGCGACCGCAGAAGAAGTCGAAGCACTCATCGCTTCTTATGCACAAGCCGCCGATTTGGCGCTTCGTGCCGGTTTTGACGGCGTGGAAATCCACGGTGCCAATACCTATCTGATCCAACAGTTTTACTCTGCCCAAAGCAACCGCCGCAACGACCAATGGGGCGGCAGCTTGGAAAACAGAATGCGCTTCCCTCTGGCCGTTATCGATGCCGTGGTTGCCGTCCGTGAAAAACACCAGCGCGACGACTTCATTATCGGCTACCGCTTCTCCCCTGAAGAACCGGGCGACAACGGCTTAACCATGATCGAAACCGGCGCACTGATTGACGCATTGGTACAAAAACCGCTGCAATATCTGCACGTTTCCTTGTGGGAATTTGATAAAAAAATCCGTCGCGGCGGCGATACCGCCCAAACCCGTATGCAGTTCATCCACGAACGCATCAACGGCAAACTGCCGCTTATCGGCGTGGGCAACCTGTTTACCGCCGACCAAATTTTGGCCGCTTATGAAACCGGCTGGGCAGAATTTATCGCATTGGGCAAAACCGTGATGATTAATCCGCACATCGCCACGCAAATCCGTGAAGGCCGCGAAGATGAAATCGAAACGCAACTCGACCCGACACGCGCCGACCATTACGGCTTACCCGACACCTTGTGGGGATTTGCCTCCAGCGGTACGCAATCATGGCTGCCGCCGGTAAAAGGCGCAGAATGGAAACCGATGGATATTTAATCATCGATTCATAGCATAAGGCCGTCTGAAACTTTTCAGACGGCCTTTGTCTTAGTGCAAACATTGAATTATCAAGCATTTTTTTGTACAATTCCGCATCTTTCAATCTATTGCAGGGCGTGTTGCACACCCCTTATTTTAGCCTGTTTTCCAACACCCATATCCTTCAGGCCGTCTGAAAAAGCGGCCTGAAACTTTTTGCAAAGAAAACCATGTCCCAAGAAATCCTCGACCAAGTGCGCCGCCGCCGCACGTTTGCCATCATCTCCCACCCTGACGCGGGTAAAACCACGCTGACCGAAAAACTGCTGCTGTTTTCAGGTGCGATTCAAAGCGCGGGTACGGTAAAAGGCAAGAAAACCGGCAAATTCGCCACCTCCGACTGGATGGACATCGAGAAGCAGCGCGGCATTTCCGTGGCTTCATCCGTGATGCAGTTCGACTACAAAGACCATACCGTCAACCTCTTGGACACACCGGGACACCAAGACTTCTCCGAAGATACCTACCGCGTATTGACCGCCGTGGACAGCGCCTTGATGGTCATCGACGCGGCAAAAGGTGTGGAAGCGCAAACCATCAAACTCTTGAACGTCTGCCGCCTGCGCAATACGCCGATTGTTACGTTCATGAACAAATACGACCGCGAAGTGCGCGATTCTCTGGAATTGCTGGATGAAGTGGAAAACATCCTGCAAATCCGCTGCGCACCCGTAACCTGGCCGATCGGCATGGGCAAAAACTTCAAGGGCGTGTACCACATCCTGAACGATGAAATCTATCTCTTCAACGCAGGTGGCGAGCGCCTGCCGCACGAGTTTGACATCATCAAAGGCATAGATAATCCTGAATTGGAACAACGCTTTCCATTGGAAATCCAACAGTTGCGCGACGAAATCGAATTGGTGCAGGCGGCTTCCAACGAATTTAATCTCGACGAATTCCTTGCCGGCGAACTCACACCCGTATTCTTCGGTTCGGCAATTAACAACTTCGGTATTCAGGAAATCCTCAACTCATTGATTGAATGGGCGCCTGCGCCGAAACCGCGCGACGCGACCGTACGCATGGTCGAGCCGGACGAGCCGAAATTTTCCGGATTTATCTTCAAAATCCAAGCCAATATGGACCCGAAACACCGCGACCGTATCGCCTTCTTGCGCGTCTGCTCCGGTAAATTCGAGCGCGGCATGAAGATGAAACACCTGCGTATCAACCGCGAAATCGCCGCCTCCAGCGTGGTAACCTTCATGTCGCACGACCGTGAGCTGGTGGAAGAAGCCTACGCCGGCGATATTATCGGTATCCCGAACCACGGCAACATCCAAATCGGCGACAGCTTCTCCGAAGGCGAACAACTGGCATTTACCGGCATCCCATTCTTCGCGCCCGAATTGTTCCGCAGCGTCCGCATCAAAAACCCACTGAAAATCAAACAACTGCAAAAAGGCTTGCAACAGCTTGGCGAAGAAGGCGCGGTACAGGTTTTCAAACCGATGAGCGGCGCGGATTTGATTTTGGGCGCGGTCGGCGTATTGCAGTTTGAAGTCGTTACCTCGCGCCTCGCTAACGAATACGGCGTAGAAGCCGTGTTCGACAGCGCATCCATCTGGTCGGCGCGCTGGGTATCGTGCGAAGACAAGAAAAAACTGGCGGAATTTGAAAAAGCCAACGCAGGCAACCTTTCGATAGACGCTGGCGGCAACCTCGCCTACCTCGCGCCTAACCGCGTCAACCTGAACCTGACGCAAGAACGCTGGCCGGATATCGTGTTCCACGAAACACGCGAACATTCGGTTAAACTGTAAAACGCAAAGGCCGTCTGAAACTTTCAGACGGCCTTTTTTTCATTCGATATCAACCCAATAAATCCCAAGCAAACTTCCCAATGGTCAGGCACAGCAGCAACATAAATCCGTAACGCAGCTCAAATATTGTCTTATTTTAGCTTTTAGTACCTCACCAAACATTTTCGGAATAAATGTTGACTTTAACCTTAGGTCAAAGTTCATAATTTGTGCTCCTTCAGTTATCACATAGGCTAAAAACATGAAAAAACTTATGACTTTTATCACACTTAGCGCTATTGCAATTTCAAATTATGCCCAAGCTAATGGACAACCTCATCAAGCACACATGAATATGTCAATGTCGGCAGATTCTGCAATGCAACAAGAATTAATGCAAGGTATGGATCAAATGAATCAAGACATGATGGCAGCTGCGCAATATAAAGATCCTGATGTTGCTTTTGCAGCAGGTATGTTGCCACACCATATTGGCGCAGTAAAAATGGCGGAAGTTGAATTAAAATACGGAAAGGATCCTGAGATGCGTAAGCTTGCTGAGGATATTATTAACGCACAACAAGCGGAAATTGAACAAATGCAAAAATGGCTTAAAGCACACAACAAAAAAAGCTCCGTAAAATGATCTGACCCCAAAAGTTAGACTGATTTAGTTCAAGGACTGAGTTCTGTAATTCACAGAGCTCAGTCCTTTTAGTTTCCCCTGAATGCGCTCATGGTTGTAATAATGAATGTACTCATGAATCGTTTTTTCCAGTTGTTAGAACGTCTCAAATCATTAATCTGACACAAGAACGCTGGCCGGATATCGTATTCCACGAAACACGCGAGCATTCGGTTAAACTGTAAAATGCAAAGGCCGTCTGAAACTTTCAGACGGCCTTTTTTTCATTCGATATCAACCCAATAAATCCCAAGCAAACTTCCCAATGGTCAGGCACAGCAGCAACATAAATCCATAACGTAGCAGCTTGGTGCCGCCGCGTATTGCCAAGCGCGCGCCGACCACGCCGCGGCATAAATTCGCCACCGCCAACGGTATCGCCCATGCCCACACAACATGGCCTTGCGGAATAAAAAACGTCAGCGCGGCAAGATTGGTGGTCGAATTGATGACCTTTGCCGAGGCGTTGGCCGCTAAAAAATCATAGCCGTAAAAGCGGACAAACACAAAAGCCAACAAGCTGCCCGTTCCCGGCCCGAACACGCCGTCGTAAAACCCGATTAACGCGCCGAAAAATAAGCCCCATAAAGTTTCGCGGCGCGTCAGCTTTTCAGTGCGCACCGTCTGCCCCAAGTCTTTTTTCAAAAAAGTGTACAAACACATGGCAATCATGATGACCAACATTGCCGGTTTCATGTATTGCACAGGGAAATACACCACCGTTTTCGCGCCCAAATATGAAGCGGCAAATGCCAACGCCGCGGCAGGCAGCAGCATTTTCCACGGTACGGGGATTCGGCGCAGATATTGCCCCGTCGCGGTCAACGTGCCGCAGCAGGAAGCAAATTTATTGACACCCATCACCGAGGCCACAGGCGTAGCGTTTGGCAATAGGTTGAACAATCCGGGAATCTGCAACAGCCCGCCGCCACCAACCGCCGCATCCATCAACCCAGCGGCAAAGCCGACCAATACCAGATAATAAAAAAACGAATCTGCAAGCATGATGTCCATCTCTAAAAAGCAAAGCGATTTTGCGCATGTTTGCCTGTCCTGACAACCTACAAGGCCGTCTGAAAAACAAGGAACGATATTCTGTTTTCAGACGGCCTTTCTTTTTAAATTCAGCCGCTCAAATTGCAGCTTAAAAATTTTTCCATTAAAATGCCGCCCCTTATCTTTCCTACACACAACACATTTTATGGAACATTCCTCCCCGACCAAACGCACAGCCCACGACCGAATGGGCATCTTCGCGCATTTCATTTTCGCCAGCCGCTGGCTGCAACTGCCGATTTATATAGGCTTGATTATCGCCCAAGTCATTTATGCCTGTAAGTTCCTCAAATCATTGTGGCACTTGGTATCCAATTTCAGCATTATGGATGAAAACACCATCATGATCGCCGTATTGAACCTGATTGATGTCGTGATGATTGCCAACCTGCTGACCATGGTCATTGTCGGCGGCTACGAGACCTTCGTTTCCCGCCTCCACGTTGACGAACATCCCGACCAGCCCGAATGGCTCAGCCATGTCAATGCTTCGGTTTTGAAGGTTAAGCTGTCGATGTCCATCATCAGCATTTCCTCCATCCATCTGCTGCAAACCTTCCTCAACGCCGCCAATCTGTCGGAAAAACAAATCATGTGGCAATGTATTACCCACATCTGTTTCCTGATTTCCGCCCTCGCCATGGCTTTAACGGACAAAATCGTGTACAGCACGACGCATAAAGCGCATTGATAAAAAGCAATCAAAAGGCCGTCTGAAATATTTCAGACGGCCTTTTGTTATCTGGCAATGTTTACCGGCTTATTGCTTACGCTTGTCCCACCAAGCAAACAAGTTACCCAAAACCGTTCCCGATACAGAGTGCCAAACGCAGGCAACGGCGGCGGCAACGGCAGACTCGGCATTACCGGGGAAGAATTTAGCGCTCAAACCGGTGGCAAGTCCGGCATTTTGTACGCCGACTTCGATGGCAAGGGTGCGTTTTTTGGCGGTGTTCATGCCGGTCAGTGCGCCGCTGTAATAGCCAAGGATGTAGCCGCCAATGTTGTGGGCAGCGATGGCGAGTACCATCACGAAGGCGGATTCAGCAAAGCGGTGGCCATGAACGGCAGCAACGCCACCAACGATGCAGGCAAACGCGACAACGGCAACGGCTGGCATAATCGCGCGCACGTCTTCAAACCAATGTTTTTTATGCAGCAATATATTGGCGACAGAACCGATAACGACAGGCAACAGGGTAACGAGCAGCATAAATTTGAACATACCCCAGCCGTCCATTTCGACGGTTTGTCCGACCAAATAAGTCATCCACAGCGGCGTCATCACAGGCGCGAGGACGGTGGAAACCGTGGTCATGCCGACCGAAAAGGCCACATCGCCTTTAGCCAAAAAACTCATGATATTGGACGAAACGCCGCCCGGGCAGGTACCGACCAAAACCAGACCTAGCGTCAATCCGGGCGAAAGGTCAAAGGCTTTGGCAATACCGATAGCAAGCAGGGGCATAATCGTGTATTGGGCGATGGCGCCGATAAAAATATCGAGCGGACGTTGTGCCAGAATTTGATAATCTTCTTTACCCAAAGTCATGCCCATGCCGAGCATGATGATGCCGAGCACAACGACTTGCGTATCGCCTTTTACCCATGAAAAAGTGGCAGGCTCAATAAAGGCTATGATGGAGGCAAGGACGATAATCAGGGCGGTGAAGCGGGTCATTTGCCGACTGATAGCGGTCAGAAAGTTCATGTTTTTACTCCTTTGTATGTTCTTATCATGACAATAATTGCCATAATTTAACACATGTTAACTCTTATGCGCAATTACAGTAACGAAACAGGAAATCCATCATCCAATAATGTTTAAAAACAAACCACACTAACTCCACCCAATATCAACACAAAGGCCGTCTGAAACTTTTTCAGACGGCCTTGTTTTATCTGTTCGTTATCGATTTATTCGATATTTTGAACCTGTTCGCGCATTTGTTCGATTAAGACTTTCAGTTCAACCGACGCTTGCGTGCATTCGGCAGCAATGGCTTTGCTGCCCAATGTATTGGCCTCGCGGTTGAGTTCCTGCATCAAGAAATCCAAACGTTTGCCTGCGCTGCCCTTGCCTTCGGTAACGATACGGCGTACCTCGGCGATATGGGTGCGTAAACGGCTGAATTCTTCATCCACATCGGATTTTTGAATAAACAAAGCAAATTCCTGTTGCAGGCGGTCGTTGTCGATATTGCCGACGGCTTCTGACAAACGGGCTTTGACTTTGTCCATATGCGCCTGCAAAAGGCTTGGGAACAGCTCGTTCAAAGCATCCACAATCTCTTCCATAGCGGTCAGACGTTGCAATAAATGTTCGCCCAGTTTTTTGCCTTCGCGTTTGCGGGCGGCGGTAAACTCTTTCAACGCGCCGGTCAATAAATCTTTGACACCTTTCGCCAAAGCTTCCGAATCTTCGCTCTGTCCGGCCAAAACGCCGGGGAAACGCAAAACGTCGGCCACGCTCAGCTTGCCGAAATTGTGTTCCTTGCGCCATTCTTTGTTCAAATGCGCCAGCTGTGCGACCAAATCCTGATTGACTTCCAAAGTCTGCCCGCCCGAGGAGGCATCCTGCAGCTGGATGCGGCATTCCAATTTACCGCGTGCCACGGCCGCGGCAATCTGCTCGCGCAACGCTCCTTCCAAATAGCGCAACTCTTCCGGCATACGGAATTGGACATCCAAATAACGATGGTTGACCGCGCGGATTTCCAAATTAATCCGTTTGCCTCCGCATTCGCCTGCGGCATTGGCAAAGCCGGTCATGCTGTGGATTTGAATAGTTCGTCTTGTAGCCATGGTTTTACTCCGTTTCCAAATACGAGTGAAAGTACGGATACTATAACACACCCGACCGACGATTTTCAGACGGCCTTTGGTGCCAAATTCCTCTATAATTCAAGGCAACCTGTTTTTTATTTCCCCCAAAGGACCATCATGAGCGACTACACCCGCACCGGCCGCGCCGCCGACAGCCTGCGCAACATCAAAATTACGCCCAATTTCCTGCCACACGCCGACGGCTCCTGCCTTATCGAGTGTGGCAACACCAAAGTGATTTGCACTGCCTCCATCGACGAAAATGTCCCACCGTTCCTGCGTGGTAAAGAACAAGGCTGGGTAACGGCCGAATACGGCATGTTGCCGGCTTCTACCGCCTCCCGTATGCGTCGTGAAGCCGCCGCAGGCAAACAGTCCGGCCGCACACAAGAAATCCAACGCCTGATTGGCCGCTCGCTGCGCGCCGTCGTCGATATGGAAAAACTCGGCGAACGCCAAATCCTGATTGACTGCGACGTCATCCAAGCCGACGGCGGCACGCGTACCGCCTCCATTACCGGCGCCTACGTTGCCCTGCAAATCGCTGTGGACAAACTGCTTTCAGACGGCCTTATCAGCGAAAACCCGATCCGTGAAGCCGTTGCTGCCGTTTCCGCCGGCGTGGTGGGCGGTGTACCGCTTTTGGACTTGGACTATCCCGAAGATTCAGGCTGCGAGAGCGACGTTAACATCATCATGACCGCATCCGGCAAAATTATCGAAATCCAAGGTACGGCCGAAGGCGCGCCGTTTACCATCGAAGAATTGGGCAAGCTGATTGCCTTGGCGCACAAAGGTATTACCGAATTGGTGCAACACCAGCAGGCCGCCCTTTTGTCCCGATAAGCAGCAAGGCCGTCTGAAAGATTTCAGGCGGCCTTTTTTAACCCCGTCCATTTATGCGCATTTACTCAAAAAAGCGCGTTCTATCCTTGAATTCCATGTAAAAAATAGTAATAATAACCCTTTTTCCAGCAAACCAAGCTGCCCGACAACCCCCACAAGAAAGCACGAAACATGGCGTTAATCGTACATAAATACGGCGGCACATCAGTAGGCTCGCCCGAACGCATCAAAAACGTAGCCAAACGTGTCGCCAAAGCCCGCGCCGAAGGACACGACATCGTAGTCGTCGTATCTGCCATGAGCGGCGAAACCAACCGACTGGTCGCCCTGGCGCACGAAATGCAAGAACATCCCGATCCGCGCGAGCTGGACGTCGTCCTTGCCACCGGCGAACAAGTGACCATCGGCCTGCTGGCCATGGCGCTGAAAGACATCGGCGTTGACGCCAAAAGCTACACCGGCTGGCAAGTCGCCCTCCAAACCGACACTTCCCACACCAAAGCCCGCATCGAAAACATCGACGACGAAAGAATGCGTGCCGATTTGGCCGCCGGTAAAGTCGTTATCGTAGCCGGTTTCCAAGGCATCAGCAGCGAAGGCAATATCTCAACCCTCGGTCGTGGCGGTTCCGACACCTCCGCCGTTGCCATTGCCGCAGCCCTCAAGGCTGACGAATGCCAAATTTATACCGACGTAGACGGCGTTTACACCACCGACCCACGCGTCGTACCCGAAGCGCGCCGCATGGACACGATCACTTTTGAAGAAATGATCGAATTGGCCAGTCTCGGCTCAAAAGTTTTACAAATCCGCTCCGTAGAATTCGCCGGAAAATACAAAGTACGCCTGCGCGTACTCAGCAGCCTGCAAGATGGCGGCAACGGCACCCTGATTACCTTTGAAGAGGACGACAACATGGAAAGAGCAGCCGTAACCGGTATCGCATTCGACAAAAACCAAGCACGCATCAACGTACGCGGCGTACCTGACAAACCCGGCGTTGCCTACCAAATCCTCGGCGCAGTTGCCGATGCCAACATCGAAGTCGACATGATCATCCAAAATGTTGGCAGCGAAGGCACAACCGACTTCTCCTTCACCGTTCCACGCGGCGACTACAAACAAACCATCGAACTGCTGCAACAACGCCAGGACAGCATCGGTGCCGCCTACATCGACGGCGACGACACCGTATGCAAAGTCTCCGCAGTCGGCTTGGGCATGCGTTCACACGTCGGCGTGGCCGCCAAAATCTTCCGCACCCTCGCAGAAGAAGGTATCAACATCCAAATGATTTCAACTTCCGAAATCAAAGTATCCGTCCTGATTGACGAAAAATACATGGAACTGGCCACCCGAGTTCTACATAAAGCATTCGACTTAGGCAACTAATTCCAGCCAATCAAAAAGGCCGTCTGAAACTTTATTGTTTCAGACGGCCTTTTTTATTCCTTTCGCATTAATCAAAAACATCTTAATAAAAAAATCTACTTTAGCTCAAAACAGCGTATCCTGGCTTACTGTTACCCTTGTTAATTTCATTATATGTTCAATATTTTACAACCATCCACCTTCGCCGTTTAATTCCAAAAACATACCACTTAACCTAATTTATGAAAAATACACAAATCTGTAATAAAATAGAACAAAAGTACAAACAATTATCTACGCTCATCAATAAAAACAAATTTCCCCCAATTTTCTCCTAACTTAAGAAGGAATCCTAATATGAACGTATTAAACAAATTCGGTATGCTAATCTTGACCGCTTCCCTGCTGGCAGCCTGCGGCGACTCCGGTAATAAAGGCAGCAGCGACAAACCGGCAGAACAAGTTGCCCAAAGCGAATCTAGCCCGGCCAACAAATACGAAAAAGCCCTGAGCGAATTCCCGGAAGCAGATCCTAAACTGGCCGAACCTATCGTCATTTCCGATAAAAAATCTCCAGACGGTCTTGCCGAATTGCAAAAATTCATTCACTTTACCACTGGTGAAGAAGCTCAAAAAATTACTCAGCTAGGCCTAGAATTGCAAAACTTGGCTAACCAAAATAAAGAAAAAGAAGCTTTGGAGCAGATGAACAAACTGACGGCCGCACTGGAACAATTCCATCAGAGCGCAGCTGCCCTCGACATCAAAGATCCTGAAATCAAAGCAGTTCTGGATCGTGCATTACAAGTCAGCAGTGCTGCCAACAACATGATGATTTATGCAGGCAAACATGCTTCTGAGCTGACTATCAACGGCAAAGATAAAGATTCGCTCAAATTTGCCAATGATTTCCAAGAAAAATCTCAAAAATTGCAAGAAACCCTGCGTGCAGCCAATCAAGAAGTACAAAAAGCTGCCGAAGCTTTAGGCAAAAAATATTCCCAATAAGCCTATTGTTTCCGATAAATAGCGGTGGTATCGGTAATATCGATACCACCTTTCCAAACCCTAAGTCAGGCCGAATACAATGAATAATCTTAATCCTTCACTCCCCTGCCCACATTGCCATGCCCCGATCCAAGGCGGATTGGTTAAAGGATTGGCCGCAGTCAAAGAATGCCCTTCCTGCCATAAAAAAGTCAAATTCAAAAAGCCGCCTGTTGGCGAATATTTCAAAGCTTTACTGAAGCCTTTTGCTATTTTTGTAGTAGTTGTCTGCATCGTAGCGGCAATACTGATCAGCCTGTTTGGTACATTTCCCCCATATATCAGTACGGCATTAGTTATAGGCTTTCTTGTCTACTACATTATCCCGATTCAAAACAAACTTTCATCTTTTGAAAAAGACGAATAAACATATACGTTGCCCATCCAATCTACTTTACCGGATGGGCAATACCTTATACGGCCCAATAAAAAAATAATGAAATCGTCCCCATTTTCTTGTCCTCATTGTTCCAATCCGATTCGGGGTAGTGCATTCAAAGGACTGAAAAGCATTAAAGAGTGCCCGACCTGCCACAAAAAAGTCCGCTATAAGCAGCCGACTGCAAAAGAAATCCGCCAAGCGACATGGAAAAAGAGCGTTATTTTCATCGCCCTGCTTACCTTATACCTTGCCTTTCTGATTGCACTATTTCGCGCGGATATTCCTTTTGCGTATCTCATCCTCCCTATCGTGATTTATTTGGTTGCTGTCTTCCAGCCTGCCATTATCAAGCTTTCTTCATTTGAGAAAGACGAATAGCCTGTTTCAGACGGCCATCGCCTTTAATGACAAGGTTTGGCCAATACCGATTTTAATCCTTATCCCCAATATTCCCTCCAAGGCTTTTATTACATGAAACGTCCAGTCCCTGTTACCATCGCCGCAGCTCTCTATTTCATCCTAACTGCCCTTGTCTGTTTTACCACTGTTGCTCTTGCGATTTATTCGGGCGATTTACTGATAGAGGTTGCAGCCTTGGCATTCCCTTTCCTGCCTTGGTGGCTGTCTATGCCCCTATACTTCATCCTCCTTTCCTTGCCGGTATTTATTGCTGTCGGCCTGCTTTCAGGCAACCGTTCTACCCGTTGGCTGGCTATTGTGCTGGCGGCCGCTTCGCTAATCATGGTGTATAGCGATATGGCGAGCTATAGTTCTCAACAAATCATTATTCAATCCATTCTCCACCCTGTTTTGCTGCTCCTTATCTTCAATCCGGTATCCAACCGCTATTTCGCCAACTCGGCTTCAAAAACCGAATCCTGAACCATCGGATTTTGACTTCAAAAAAACTTAAGGCCGTCTGAAACCCTTGCCCTTACGCAAATCTTTTTCAGACGGCCTAAAATAGAATGGCCTTTTCAGACTGTCTTTTCCTAAGGCAGCCCTTCATACAAGCAATAATGCGTTTCCTTTAGCAGCTTTAAATACCAAACTGTAAGCAAACAAACCCATGAAATCAGTTTTTCCTATTTTCTTTATCCTGCTCAACTTATTCTTCATCCTTTATTTGCCACGCAAACTATCCATATGGATTCGTCTAGCGCTTTACCTATCTATCGGTGGGCTGTTTTATTTATGGATGTCCAACAAATCTACCCTGACCTCCCTATTTGCACACACCCTGTCATTGCAGCCATTCGACGTATTTCATGAGACAATCGGTTTTTCATTATTGGTTACAGTCTTCCTCAATCTATTTGACTTGCTTGCCGTACCTTCGATTGTCCGTTTCCCCAACTTAATCCTCAAAAATCCCCAACACCACCATCAGTCTGTTCAATGGTATCTTGCCAACACCTCCCTTTTTGAACGCTTTTTCCACTATTTCTACTCTTTCTGCTGTTGCCTCATATTTTATGGCATATGGCACGAAGCCTTCCGATAATCAATCTAAAAAATAAAGGGACATCATCAAAATGTCCCTTTGTTTATATTCAGACGGCCTTGAATATCTTCAATACTCAATCCTTCCCTTCTCTCGAAAAATGCTCAATCTCAAATCCGCTCTGACGATAAGCTCGGAAACGGTCTCGGGCTTCGGCCAAATCTTCTAAGCTGTTGCCCACAATTTCAAGGATACGGTTTGGAATGGCCGGGGCTTGGCTCCAGAAATCGGCAGACAGGTTCAAAACTGTCCAATCCTGCGGAATATTCGGCAATGTATTTCCAAACGCAAGCAATACCGGCGTTTCAGACGGCATGGGGTCGGTAGGCAGCCAAACTTCATGCGGAATAAAGCTTTCGGGAATCTGCTGCCATAAATCAACGTCGAGTTGCTGCACTGCCGCAGAAGAATCCGACCACACCAAAATCTGCCCGCCATCGCGTATGGCGCGCGCAATCAGGCGGCAGGCAAAGGCGGCCGGTTGGGCGACGTGTGTATAAAAAGTGGCTTTAGGCATGGTGTATTCTTTCGTTTGAGCAATGGATTGCCGTTTTCAGACGGCCTTTTTGGTTTTCAACAATCTCAAGGCATTGCCCAACACCAGCAGCGAGCTGAAACTCATGCCGAGCGCGGCGATCCATGGGGTAACGTAACCAAACACGGCCAATGGAACGGCAACCAGATTGTATGCGCTCGCCCAAGTCAGATTTTGGCGGATGATTTGATGGGTGCGGCGTGCCTGTTCCATCATCACGGGCAAAACGTTCAAATCATCATTGAGTAAAACCACATCGGCACCGTCTCGCGCCACATCGGCACTCGTTGCCACGGCGGCCGACACGTCGGCTTGGGCAAGGACGGGGGCATCGTTGATACCGTCGCCGATCATCATGACTTTACGTCCTTGTTTTTGCAGATTTTCCACATAAGCCAGCTTGTCTTCAGGCGTGGCTTCGGCGCAATAAGCATCCAAACCCAGCTCTTGCGCGACTTGGGCTACGGCAGCCTGACGGTCGCCGCTTAAAAGGTGCAGACGGATGCCATGTTGTTTCAGGTTTTGCAACATTTCAGCGGCGCTGTCTTTGATTTGGTCTTCCAACAAAAAGGCCGTCTGAAAACCGCTTTGATTGCCCAAGAAAATAATGCCGCCGGTGTGGTCGATATGGGCAAATGCTTCGGGAAGATTACCGGCAATTTCCGAGACAAACGCTGCTTTGCCCAAAGCCCAAACTTGGGTTTCGCCATCAAATTCGATTTGCGCGCTGACGCCGTGTCCGATACGGTTGACCCGTTGCTGCACTTTTACATCAAGCGCGGATACAGGGCCATCTGAAAGCGTATGGTTCAAAATGGCACGGGCAATGGGGTGTTCGGATTGCTGTTCCAATGCTTGGGCGATAGTAAGGGCTTGGACTTCGTTCAGACGGCCTGCGGACAACATACGGCTGACGGAGAGCTGTCCTTTGGTCAGCGTACCGGTTTTGTCAAACACGACATCGTCAATTTGGGCAAGCGTTTCCAGGCTTTGTTTGCCGCTGATAAGAATGCCGTCTTTGGCAAGCGCACCGGTCGAAGCGGCCAGCGCGGTCGGAGTAGCGAGCGACAAGGCACACGGGCAGGTAATGACCAGCAGGGCAACGGTAATCCACAAGGCGGTGTGTGCGTCTGCATACCAAGCCCAGCCGATAAAAACAGGAATTGCAAGCAAGAGTTCGCCAAACACAAAACTGGACGCATATTTTTCGGCCAACTCGGCGGCACGCGGTTTTTGCGCCAATGCACGGTCGAGTAGTTTGACGATATGGGACAGGCGCGTGTTGCCGCCGGTATGATCGGTGCGGATGATTAAAGGGCTGCTGGTGTTAAGCGTGCCGGCGGTTACTTTTTCAGACGGCCTTTTCACAATGGGCAGGCTTTCGCCGGTTAACATGGCTTCGTTAACCTCACTCTCGCCGGACAAAACCGTACCGTCCACCGGAATAACTTCGCCGGGTTTCACAACAATCGTATCGCCGATATTGAGGCGGACGACCGCGGCTTCCTCGATGGCTTCGCTTTCCGGATAAGCCGGCAAACGGTGGCAGAATGCCGGAACCAGTTTGACCAACCGCTCCGCCGCATCGCCTGCTTTGCGTCGGGCAATCTGTTCCATAAAACGCCCGCCCAACAGGAAAAACAGCAGCATGGCGATGGATTCAAAATACATACCCTGCCCTGCGTTGGTAGCCAGGCTGTAAATACCGGCGATAAAGGTCATCACAATGGCAATGGCAATCGGCGTATCCATGCCGACACGGCGGTTTTTCCAGTCACGCCATGCGCCGCGGTAAAACGGCAACGCGCTGTAAAACACAACGGGCAACACCATCAAAAAGCCGCCCCAATGCAGGATTTCCAAATAAAGCGGCTCGATGTCGCCGCCGTAAAAATAAGTCGGCAGGGCAAACATCATCGTCTGCATCATACCCAGACCGGCCACGGCCAATCTGACGATAAACTGTTTGCGTTCCTTCTGCGCCTGCACTTCGATTTTTTGCGCATCATAAGGCGCAGCGGTATAACCGGTTTGGCGGATTTTAAGCAAAATGTCCGACAATTCGATGTGGGCGCTGTCCCACACCACGCGGCAGCGGTGGGTGCTGTAATTCAAATCCACGCGCACTACGCCCTTCATGCGCAACAACTGCTGCTCAATCAGCCACACGCACGCGGCGCAGGTAATGCCGCCCAGCATCAACACCGCCTCGCGTTCATCCCCTGCGCCGACCTCGACAAAATCCGCCTGCACTTCGGGCAAATCGTATAGCTTTAATTGCGACAACACTTCCGGTGGCGGCAATTCGGATTTTTCCGCGTCTGCGGTACGCTGTTTGTAATAATTGCCCAAACCTGCATCGATGATACTCTGCGCCACTGCTTGACAACCGGCACAGCAGGTTTCGTGTTCTTCGTCTTCAAAACGAACCGTCAGATGCAGATGCTCCGGGACTTCAAGTCCGCAATGGAAACAGTTTTTTTGGGGATGTGTGGAAGATGTCATAATGTGTTCGATTTATTTTTCAGACGGCCTGAAACAACCGTCCCAGGGTGTTACATTTTAGCAAAAAGCGTTTTTCCGCCTCTTTTCATTCAATTTTGAATTAACAGGCTGTCGGACTTTGTAAAAAATATGGAAAACAAAGTATTGACCGTTCATCAAACGATGAACGGTAACATATAAATACCGTTTATCTTTAAAAACTTCCGATTATTTTAATGTAAAAATGGAACTTTTTTAAAAATTCCGATACATTCTTTGTTGACCTCAGCCCATTTAAGCAGCATACTTTAGGCATTCCGCGAAGACGGAAATCAAAAAACACACATTTACTTATAAAACTAACTTATTGGGAAACCTCACCATGATTGATCGCCTTATGCCTATCTTCGCCGTTATCGGCATTTTGTCCAGCACCGTATACCTGAGCCTCGCCGCTTGGATGCTTTACGAAAGCGTGTTCAAAAAGAAAAGCCCTCTATCGGCATAATCCTCAGATTTAGAATTTTACGGTAAGGCCGTCTGAACATTCAGACGGCCTTGTTTCATTCCATACTATCAAGCATTCGGCTGTACGGCCAATTCAATCATTGCTTCGCGCAAACCGTCCAAGCCCAAACTTTCGGCAACGGAAACATTCATGCCGACCGCCTGTCCGGAATTGTCGCGCAAAATGCCTGCTTCACGCATACCCGACGGCAGCAAATCGATTTTGTTGTACACCACCAATTGCGGAATTTCATGCGCGCCGATTTCTTCCAAGACCTCGTTGACATCGTCCATCTGCCGTTCAAAATCGGGATTGGACGCATCAACGACGTGCAATAGCACATCCGCCATCGCCGTCTCTTCCAAAGTAGCGGAAAACGCCGACACCAGCTTGTGCGGCAAATCGCGGACGAAGCCGACGGTATCGGTCAAAATCACGCTCGCCTCATGCGACAGGAAAAGCCGGCGCGCAGTGGTATCCAAAGTGGCGAACAACTGGTCTTTCGCCAATACGTCCGCTTTAGTCAAACGGTTGAACAGGCTGGATTTTCCGGCATTGGTATAACCGACAATGGCAAAGGTTTTCAGACGGCCGCTCATGCGCGATTTGCGGCGCGTGGCGCGTTGTTTGCGGACATCGGCAAGCTGTTTTTTCAATGCCGTGATTTTTTGTCCGATTAAACGGCGGTCGGTTTCCAGCTGGGTTTCGCCTGGCCCTTTCAAGCCGATACCGCCCTTCTGACTTTGCAAATGCCCATAACCGCGTACCAGCCGTCCGCTTAAATGGTTCAACTGAGCCAGCTCCACCTGCAACTTACCTTCCTGCGATTGGGCGCGTTTGGCAAAAATCGCCAAAATCAAACCCACTCTATCGAGGACGCGGCATTGAAGCTCTTTTTCCAGATTACGCTCTTGTGTCGGCGTGAGTTCGTGGTTGAACACAACCAACCCGACATCATGCTGCTTAACCACTGCCGCCAACTCTTCCGCCTTGCCCGTACCGACAAACAAAGCGGGATGCAGTTTGTCGCGGCGTGAAGTTTCGATAAAAACCAAATCGCCGCCGGCCGCGCCCACCAATTCTGCCGCTTCGGTCAAGGCCGTCTGAAAGCTGCGCTCGCGCGTTTCGTTTGCGCCGGAATAGTCCGCCGTCAGCATCACGCCGACCAAGAGGACGCGTTCGGGCTTTTCCAAAGATTTATCGACGGAAAACAGATTGCGCTTGCTCAAAAAATTTCCTTTCAGACGGCCTGACGGCTGGGTCAAAGTGCTGATTAACGGTTTTTCAAAATATCGGCAAAATATTCGGTCACTTCCGCCAAACGTCCACCCTGCTCGGCATAAGGCTGCATGACGGCCACCAGCTGCTCCAATACTTCGCGCGTTTCGGTTTGCGCGTGTTCGCGGTAGAGCCACATATTTTGCATGGTCACCGTGGTCAATTCCTCGCGTACATTCAGCAAGAGCAAGTGTCGGCAAGACTCATAGCCTTGACGCAAATCGCCGGCCGCATAGGCGGTAACCGACAATTCATAGTCGATGTCCAACTGATAAACATTGCTTTGGACAAAAAGAATATCGTCGTTCGGAAACGGAATCCGTTTCGCCATCAGACCGATTGCATGGGAAATACGGTATTTTCCCTCCTGACGCAGCATGGTTTGCGCAAGGTAGAGACACTCGGCACGGCGCGGATTGTAATCGTAGCCTGCCAACCAAGTCGCCAAGGCTTCATCGCGTTTGCCCATTAATTTGTAGCACTCGCCCAGCTGTTGGTAAGAAACCGACACTTCCTCGATCCAACCGCCCAACTCGATGCGTTTTTTAAACCATTCGCTCGCACGCTCGGGCATATCAGAATCCCAATAAGAACGCGCCGCGTAAAAGGCGTAACGCGGTTTCAGGTCTTCATCTTCAGGACTGTAAAACGCTTTTTCCAAAGAAACGGCGTCAAGCAGGTATTTGTTCGCCATATTGCTGCGTGCGCCGAAACGGCCGCTGAGAACCGTATAGTCGCCATGAAGTGTGGCTTCGCTGGTATCTTGTTTGTCGGTTTCGATAAACTCGTGCAACACGCCGCGCCAGTAGAATGTGCCGTCATTGCGCAACAACAGCGGACGGTAATAAACCACGCTGCCCATGGCATTTCTCATGCGGAGGCGGTAACGGTCGGCGGTCAGCTCGGGCAATTCCAATTTACCTTCAAAGCGGTCGTCCGCATCAAAAATCAACACGTAATCGGTTTTGCCTTTTGCATGTTTCAATGCCTGATTGCGGTTGTATGCAAAATTTTGCCAACCATCATGATGAATCTCACCCGCGATACCCTTTGCATCGAAAAAGCGGCGGATCACGCCGACGGTATCATCGGTCGAACCGGTGTCGCTGATGACGTAGTAGTCAAGTTTGATGTGGTCGGTGATGTTGGCCAGTGTTTCTTCGATGATTGCCGCTTCGTTTTTGACAATCATATTCAAGCAGATGGTTTGGGACATTTTCAATAGCCGCATTGGTTTGGAAAGGTATTATTTTACTTTAGCATTTTGTTTTTTGCACACAAAATACTCAGGCCGTCTGAAGATTGCCTTTCAGACGGCCTAAAGTTTATTTTGCTTATCTTTTTTCCTGACGACGTATCAGATACACCGCCAACAGTGCAAACAAAACCGTCGGCAATGCACCGGCCAAAAACGGCGGCACGCCGTACAACTGGCTGGTAAAACCGAAGAGCCGTCCGGCAAAGTGGAACAGCAACCCGAGGCAGATACCGCCGAAAAGTTTCAAACCCATATTGCCGTGGCGCGTGGTTTGCGGCGTAAAGGCGAAGGCAACAAGCGCCATCACCCATGCGGCTACGGGATACACCAGCTTGCGCCACCATGCGATGGCATAGACTTGGGTATTTTGGTTGTTTTTTTCCAGATGGTCGATGTAGGTAGTCAATTCGCCGACAGACATTTGATCGGGCTTGACGAGCAATACATCCATCAGGTTGCGCTTGACGGAAATCGGCCAGTTTTCTTCGGCAGCAGTAGAAACCTCGACTTTATCTTCGCCCAATATGCTGCGGCGGATATTTTTCAGCTGCCAGCTGCCGTCAGGATTCAAAACGGCTGATTCGGCTTCTGCCGCTTGGATCAGTTCGTTTTTATCATTACGCTGCCAAATTTTAATGCCCAAAAGCGTATGGTCGGGCAGCATTTCGCGCACGTTGATAATGCTGTTTTTTTCTTTCAGCCAAAGGCCGGTATTGCCGGTACTGATTTTGCCGTTGATGGCGGCAGCTTTGATGTTTTCAGCTTTTTGGCTCAGCGTGGGTGCAACCCATTCGCCAAGCGCAACGGTGGCAATGGCGAAAATCAAACCGAACTGCGACAGAATCAACAGCAGCTTTTTGGTACTCATGCCGCTGGCTTTGATAACGGTCAGCTCGCTGCCCGAAGCCAGTTGGCTGAGAGAAATTAGGCCGCCGATCAAAACGGCAAGCGGCATCAGTTCATATGCGCGCGCAGGCATCTGCATTAAAACATACTGCCCCAATTTTGCGCCGTTATAGCTGCCTTTTCCAAGATCGCCGACTTCGTTGATGATTTCAAAAAAGCTGTACAAAGCAAGGAAGGCAAGGAGGGCGTAAACCGCCATAACCGCCATTTGACGGATGATGTAACGTGAAATCAGGTTCATTTTCCGCCTTTCAATGTCAGACTTTTGGCAACCGCCTGCCAGAAGGGTTGGCTAGGCATACTGCGCACGCGCAGCAGGACGACGGCAATCACAAACATGATGATGTGCATAGGCAGCAGTCCGAGCCAAAAATGGATTTTGCCATCTTCCACGGCGTTACGCAGGAAGGTCAGCCCGTTTTGGTAAACCAAAAACAAACCGATGGCAATCAAGATATTGTAGGTGTGGCCGCTGCGCGGATTGAAATAGGAAAGCGGCACGGCGAGCAGGCACAGCAACAAAACGCTGACGGTCAAGGAAATACGCCACATCAATTCCGCTTGGTGCTGGGGATTGCTGCTGCCAATCAGTTGGGCTGTCGGAATGGTACGGCGGTGTGATACAGGGTCGATGAGTTTCGGCGTAGTGCTGATAATCAGGCTGAGGTGTTGGAAAGAAACGCGGTTGTAATCGGCTTTGCCGGGCGTACCGCTGTAACGGTAGCCGTCGCGCAATTCAAGCGTACGTTTGTTGTCGGTCAGCGAAAAATTGCCCTCTTTGGCAAAAACGATGTTGTCGTTGCCGTTTTTGTCCTGCTCGCGCAGGAACAGGTTTTTCATGATGCCGGATTCGGTATCGAAGGTTTCGACAAAATAAACCCTGCCGTTACGCTTACCCAAGCTATTAAACTCGCCGGCTTCCACCAAAGACAATTCCTGCTTCTGCTTCAAGATTTCGGCATATTCGCGGCTGCGCAACTCTGCCCACGGCATCACCCAAAGCTGCATGACGGCAATCAAAATGGCAAACGGCACGGCAAACTGCATGACCGGGCGTATCCATTGTTTCAATGCCAATCCGCAGGAAAGCCAAACCGACATCTCACTGTCGCGCCAGTAGCGGGTCAATACGGTCAACGTACTGATAAATGCGGTCAACACCAGCAAAAGCGGTGTCATGCCGATTACCCAGAAGCCGACTAAGGCCAACACGGCATCGATGGCGACACGCCCGTCGGCTGCGCGGCCAAGCAGGTTGATGGCCTGCGTGGACACCAATACCGCCAAGAGGACGACAAAGATGCCGACGGCGGTAAAGGAAAGTTCTTTAATAAAGTTTCTTTGGTAAATCATAAGATTGAGCGTGGTATACGGTTTATGGGAAACCTATATTTATTAATAAGGCTTCAGACGGCATGACACAAATGGAGTACAATGATTTTCATCTGTTCGGACGGTTGGTCACAGGCCGTCTGAACAACCGACAACCGTTCCAATCAGGAGAATAAACGTGAAATTTAGCACAAAAGCCGAAACTTTGCAGGCTCAACAGGCAGGTGCGCAATTATTTGTCTGCGCCGACGCATCGCAACTGAGCAACCCGACTGCCCTCGCCCTCTTCGCTTCCCTTGAAGAAGGTCAAAATTTCGCCGACACCAAAATCCCGACGGACAACGGTTTGCAAGCCATTGCCGTTGCCCGCCTCGAAAAAACCGACCGCGCCACATTGAACAAAGCCGCAGCCGAAGCCGCCAAATGGGCGCAAAACCAAGAAACGGTCAATGTGGACGTTCACGCCTTTGAAGAAGCGCAAGCAGCAGCCATTGCCGAAGCGTTTGCGATTGCTTTCGGCAATGCCGCCTACCGTTTCGACCGCTACAAAAAAGAAGCCAAACCGGCCAAATTTGCAGAAGCCGTGTTCCACAGCGCGCACGAAGCCGCCGTCAAAGAAGCCCTGCGCATTGCCGAAGCGCAAGTTTACGGACAAAGCCTCTGCCGCGACTTGGGCAATGCCGCACCAAACGAATGCACGCCTGAATTCCTCGCGCGTACCGCCAAAGCCGAAGCCGAAAAATTGGGCGCACACGCTAAAATCATCGAAAAAGACTACATCAAAGAAAACATGGGTTCGTTCTGGTCTGTCGCCAAAGGCAGCGTCGAAGACCCATATTTGGTCGAATTGAGCTATTTCGGTGCGGCCGACAAAGAAGCCGCGCCTGTGGTATTGGTCGGCAAAGGCATTACCTTCGACACCGGCGGCATCTCCCTCAAACCCGGCCTGAACATGGACGAAATGAAGTTTGACATGTGCGGCGCGGCAACCGTCATCAGCACCTTCTGCGCCGCCGTCAAACTGCAACTGCCGATCAACCTCATCGCCGTCGTCGCCACTTGTGAAAACATGCCTTCCGGCGCGGCAAACAAACCGGGCGACGTCGTGAAAAGCATGAAAGGCTTGACCATCGAAGTGTTGAACACCGATGCCGAAGGCCGTCTGATTTTGTGCGACGCGCTCACTTACGCCGAACAATTCAAACCCAAAGCCGTTATCGACGTCGCCACCCTGACCGGCGCGTGCATTATCGCCTTGGGTCATGACGTCAGCGGCGTGATGGGCAACAATCAAGATTTGGTCGACAGCCTGCTGGCCGCTTCCCGCAATGTGGACGACAAAGCATGGCAACTGCCGCTCTTTGAGACCTACAAAGACCAACTCAAATCCAACTTTGCCGACATTCCAAACATCGGCACGCCGGGTGCAGGCACGATTACCGCCGCAACATTCCTGTCTTACTTTACCGAAGACTATCCATGGGCACACCTCGATATCGCAGGTACCGCATGGAAATCCGGCGGTGAAAAAGGTGCGACCGGCCGCCCTGTTCCTTTATTGTTGAACTATCTGCGCAATGTGAAATAAATCTTGGGGAAGCCTGCGGGGTTAATCGTTTCAACCCTGCAGGCCGTCTGAAAACGGAATCCGCATTATCTGACTCAACCTGACAAACGGAGAACCACCATGAAACCACTATTTGCCGCATTATCTGTCGCCTTTCTGCTCGGCACATCCATAAGCGCTCAAGCTGCCGAACAAACCACCCCCACCGACCGCAACATCCAAGTGTACAAAAAAGCCGACTTAGCAGAATGGAACCGCGAAAATGCAGCCGGAGGCCAAGGCCCGTTGCTCGGCAGCTTTGCCTTCACGCGCCATCAAACCGCCGACCAAGACGCATTCAAAGAAATCGGCTGGCTCACATTACCGCCGGGTGCTTACATCGGTCAGCACAAACATACCGGCAATGAAGACGTTTACATCATCGTATCCGGCAAAGGCCTGTTTACCGACAGCGAAGGCAAACAAACCGAAGTCGGCGCCGGCGACATTACCATCGCCCGCCCCGGCCAGTCCCACGCACTCAAAAATATCGGCAAAAAGCCGTTGGTATTCTTAGATTTGATTGCAGAGACTGCTGGCGCTAAAGCCGCCGAAACCAAGTAATGCTTTCAATGAAAACAAATAATCTGCCGTGATTTTCTGCCTTACCCAAATCCGGCAGCAGAGAGACTGTTCCGTTTTCATTTAAACCTACATACAAGCTAAAGGCCGTCTGAAAACCACGCTTCGTTTTCAGACGGCCTTTTTTTCTCAAAAATCTTATCATATAAATAATGAAATGTTATATAATAACAGCCTTTCAAAATATGATGAGAAACTAAAATGACACAAACCACACTCAAGCCCATTGTTTTATCTATTCTTTTAATCAGCACCCCTATCCTCTCTCAAGCGCATGAAACCGAGCAGTCGTTTGACTTAGAAGAGGTTACCGTCGTCGGTAAAAGCCGTCCGCGCGCCACTTCGGGGCTGTTGCACACTTCGACTGCCTCCGACAAAATCATCTCCGGCGATACATTGCGCCAAAAAGCCGTCAACTTGGGCGATGCTTTGGACGGCGTACCGGGCATTCATGCCTCGCAATACGGCGGCGGCGCATCCGCTCCCGTTATTCGCGGTCAAACAGGCAGACGGATTAAAGTATTGAACCATCATGGCGAAACGGGCGACATGGCGGACTTCTCTCCCGACCATGCCTTGATGGTGGACAGCGCCTTGTCGCAACAGGTCGAAATCCTACGCGGTCCGGTTACGCTCTTGTACAGCTCGGGCAATGTAGCCGGTTTGGTCGATGTTGCCGATGGCAAAATCCCCGAAAAAATGCCTGAAAACGGCGTATCGGGCGAAGCCGGATTACGTTTGAGCAGCGGCAATTTGGAAAAACTGACATCCGCAGGCATCAATATCGGACTGGGCAACAACTTCTTGCTGCATACCGAAGGCTTGTACCGTAAATCGGGCGATTATGCCGTACCGCGCTATCAAAAAGAAGAAGGCCGTCTGAAACGACTGCCCGACAGCCATGCCGATTCAAAAACCGGCAGCATCGGCCTGTCTTGGGTGGGGGATAAAGGTTTCCTCGGCGTGGCGTACAGCGACCGTCGCGACCGCTACGGCCTGCCTGCCCACAGCCATCTCTACGACGACTGCCACGCCGACATCATCTGGCAAAAGAGCTTGATTAACAAACGCTATTTGCAGCTTTATCCGCACTTGTTGACCGAAGAAGATGTTGATTACGACAATCCGGGCTTGAGCTGCGGCTTCCACGACGACGATAATGCACACGCCCATGCCCACAACGGCAAACCTTGGATAGACCTGCGCAACAAACGCTACGAACTCCGCGCCGAATGGAAACAGCCATTCCCCGGTTTTGAAGCCCTGCGCGTACATCTGAACCGCAACGACTACCACCACGACGAAAAAGCAGGCGATGCAGTAGAAAACTTCTTCAACGACAAAACACACAACGCCCGTATCGAGTTGCGCCATCAACCCATAGGCCGTCTGAAAGGCAGCTGGGGCGTGCAATATTTGGGACAAAAATCCAGCGCGCTTTCCGCCATTCCCGAAACCGTCCAACAACCGATGTTGATTGACAACAATGTGCGTCATTACAGCTTTTTCGGTGTAGAACAAGCAAACTGGGACAACTTCACGCTTGAAGGCGGCGTACGCGTGGAAAAACAAAAAGCCTCCATCCAGTACGACAAAGCATTGATTGATCGGGAAAACTACTACAACCAGCCCCTGCCCGACCTCGGCGCGCACCGCCAAACCGCCCGCTCGTTCGCGCTTTCTGGCAACTGGTATTTCACGCCACAACACAAACTCAGCCTGACCGCCTCCCATCAAGAACGCCTGCCGTCAACGCAAGAGCTGTACGCACACGGCAAACACGTCGCCACCAATACCTTTGAAGTCGGCAACAAACACCTCAACAAAGAGCGTTCCAACAACATCGAACTCGCGCTGGGCTACGAAGGCGACCGCTGGCAATACAATCTGGCACTCTACCGCAACCGCTTCGGCAACTACATCTACGCCCAAACCTTAAACGACGGACGGGGCCCCAAATCCATCGAAGACGACAGCGAAATGAAGCTCGTGCGCTACAACCAATCCGGCGCGGACTTCTACGGCGCAGAAGGCGAAATCTACTTCAAACCGACACCGCGCTACCGCATCGGCGTTTCCGGCGACTATGTTCGAGGCCGTCTGAAAAACCTGCCGTCCCTACCCGGCAGGGAAGATGCCTACGGCAACCGTCCTTTCATCGCACAGGACGACCAAAACGCCCCCCGCGTTCCGGCTGCGCGCCTCGGTGTCCACCTAAAAGCCGCGCTGACCGACCGCATCGATGCCAATTTGGACTACTACCGCGTGTTCGCCCAAAACAAACTCGCCCGCTACGAAACGCGCACACCCGGACACCATATGCTCAACCTCGGCGCAAACTACCGCCGCAATACGCGCTATGGCGAGTGGAATTGGTACGTCAAAGCCGACAATCTGCTCAACCAATCCGTTTACGCCCACAGCAGCTTCCTCTCTGATACGCCGCAAATGGGCCGCAGCTTTACCGGCGGTGTGAACGTGAAGTTTTAAAATCAGATAGACAAACAAAAAAGGTTTTCAGACGGCCGTCTGAAAACCTTTTTCTTGTTTTAACCAATCATTTAAAACTGACTATTAATCTTTCAACACATCTTGCGCAGCCGCTTGAATCTTAGCCGCCGCTGCTTCGATTTGCTGCTGTTCGGTAGATGGGTTTGCCACTGTTTCAACCGGGGCTGCTTGAGAAGCAGGCGCGGCTTGTGGAGCTGCGGCTTTAGGCTCAGATTCAGTTTGCGGCGCAGTCAGCGGCAAACGCGCCAATACAGTGCTGACGCCGGTAACTTTATCGCCAATCGCCACTTGCGCCTGCGCATCGACAGGCAGATACATATCCACGCGCGAACCAAAGCGGATAAAGCCATAGCGTTCGCCACGGGACAGTTTCGCACCGGCTTGGGTGTAGCACAAAATACGGCGCGCCACCAAACCGGCCACTTGAACAAAAGTAATTTCACGACCAGAAGCCGTAATCGCCAAAACCGCATTACGTTCATTTTCCATGCTGGCCTTATCCAAATCCGCATTCACGAATTTGCCTTTGTTATAGACCACTTTCGTTACCGTACAATCAGCAGGCGATTTTTGCGAATGCACGTTGAACACGTTCATAAAAATACTGATTTTCAAAGCATCGACATCACGATACGGATCGCGTGCACGCTCAACCACCACGATACGGCCGTCAACCGGGCTCAACACCGCTTCAGGATTTTGCGGAATCTCACGCGCAGGGTCACGGAAAAACTGCAAAGCAAATACAGTAAACACCCAAAACGGCAAAGACCACCAGCCGCAGCACATCGACACCAGCAGGCTCAAAGCCAAACCGCCGCCGATAATCGGCCAGCCCTCACGGGCGATAATCGGGTGGGGATACAAACGGTTCATCACTTATCCTTCATTTAATAATTTCAAAATTGCCGCCATTATATCTGAAACTCCAAACATTGAGGCCGTCTGAAATGTTCAGACGGCCGGTGTCTTTTGTAAAAAATACTCAACATAGATAAAGTTTCAGTTTCGGCAACACAATGACGCAGCGTCCTCAACAAGCGGCTCACACGAGACAACAACTCGGCGCAAATATCATTTTGACCAAACCTCTTCCCTCGATTATCTCGACAAGCCCAGTATGACCGCCAATACCAGCCAAATCCAATGCCGACGGCGCGATGTAGAGAACAAAGAGCGTTGAGACAGCAAACGCGTTTGGCTCAACTGATACGCCACATCTGCGAGCTTAATCAACTGATTGCCCTGTCGTGTTTTGCTTTCTTCCACTTTACGCAGTTTCAAATTTTCCGCTTCAATCCGCAGCCGCACCAGCTTAGCCTCTAAAAGCAGCAGCTCACGCTCTTCTTCATACTCCTGTTGCTTCATCGTCCGCATCCTTATCTATCTCACCCTCACCGCGCAAATACGCAATATCCGATCGAATATCCTGCAAGGTTTCAGCCACACGACTGCCCTGCTCCCGATAGTCCGCCGATACTTTGCGGAACAATACGGCAATAATCAGCAGGCTTACAAAGAAAATGCCGAAAAATACCCACAAAGCGGCCACATCCGACAGCATGCGGTTCAAGCCAAACAGCAAACCGACCAAGCCCACCATCAACAGCGCGCCGGACAACACCAGCCATATCGCTAAACGGAACACATTCTCAGCCTGACGTGTCAAATCCAAGCTCAATACCTGCAAACGCAGCAACAGCAAATCCGCGCCCTGATTCAACAAAGCCTTGCCATGTTCAAAACGCTGGCGAATTCCCATCTTAACTATCCTTTTTTTCAGGAAAACATAAGGCAGAGGCCGTCTGTACGGCGCAATGAAATCCATGATTTCATGTACACGCCTGTTCAGACGGCCTTAACATATTCGCATTAACGGCGGTTCAACAACACACCGACAACCAAACCGGCCAATGCGGCAAAACCCATTGCATAATATGGTTTTTCATGTACCGCTTCATCAGCTTGTTTGGCACCGCGTTTCAAGCGTGCACCAGCATCTGATTCTAAATCGGAAAAAAGCTCTTTACCATCTTTAAATCGTTCGCTAATTTCTTCTTCGAAGCTGCTAAAACGCTCTTTGGCTTCTGCCAATTTTGCTTCCAATTTAGCGCGAATTTTACTACCCTCTTCCGAACCGGCTTCAACACCATTGCGGTACAGTTCATCCACATCATCCATTACTTCTCGGATATCTTCCAACAAAGCATCACGACGTTTTTCAAAATTATGTTTTTTCATACTACTCTCCTATAGATTGATATGATCACAGATTGTTTATCTGTTAATAGTATTATAACCATTTATTTCCAAATAAACGTTAATTTAAATTAAATTAAGTTCCTATAACGAAAGCAACCCAATGAAATTAAAAAAGGCCGTCTGAAAACTTCAGACGGCCTTTTCAATTCAGCTTAAAGACTTGAGTCTTATGCCAAACCTTTTGCTTTCAACACTTCCAGCATGGTAGTGCCCAACTCGGCAGGGCTGCGGGTGTAAGCGATACCGGCTTTTTCGAAAGCGGCGAATTTTTCTTCGGCAGTACCTTTACCACCGGAGATAATCGCACCGGCGTGGCCCATGCGTTTGCCTTTAGGAGCGGTAACACCAGCAATGTAACCTACAACAGGTTTGGTTACGTTGGATTGGATGTATTCGGCTGCTTCTTCTTCCGCAGTACCGCCGATTTCACCGATCATGATGATGGCGTCAGTATCTGGGTCTTCTTGGAAGAGTTTCAGTGCGTCGATTTGGTTCATACCAGGAATCGGGTCACCGCCGATACCGATACAGGTTGATTGACCCAAGCCCAGTTTGGTGGTTTGTGCCACGGCTTCGTAAGTCAATGTACCGGAACGGGAAATAATACCGATGCGGCCAGGTTGGTGGATATGGCCCGGCATAATGCCGATTTTGCACTCACCTGGAGTAATCACGCCCGGGCAGTTAGGGCCGACCAAGCGAGTACCGTTGCCGTTGGTTTCCAAGTAACGTTTGGCTTTGAGCATGTCCAAAGTAGGCACGCCTTCGGTAATCACAACGACCAAGCCTACGCCTGAATCAACTGCTTCAACGATAGAGTCCAATACAAACGGAGCTGGAACGTAAATTACAGATGCGTCTGCGCTGGTTTCTTTAACGGCTTCTTTCATGGTGTTGAACACGGGCAGGTTCAGGTGGGTTTGACCGCCTTTGCCCGGGGTAACGCCGCCGACAACTTTAGTGCCGTAAGCCAGAGCTTGTTCGGAGTGGAAAGTACCGTTTTTACCGGTGAAACCTTGAACCAATACTTTGGTGTCTTTATTAATCAATACGCTCATTCTTTTCTCCTTAGGCGTTTACGGCTGCAACAATTTTTTCGGCTGCGTCATTCAGGCCGTCTGCAGAAGTCAGTTTCAGACCTGATTCGTTCAGGATTTTCGCGCCGAGTTCGGCATTGTTACCTTCCAAACGAACAACGACAGGAACGTTGACGTTGATTTCTTTCACGGCTGCCACGATGGCTTCCGCAATCATGTCGCAACGTACGATACCGCCGAAGATGTTGATCAATACGCCTTTAACGGATTTGTCTTCCAGAATCAGTTTGAACGCTTCAACCACGCGGTCTTTGGTTGCGCCGCCACCAACGTCCAAGAAGTTGGCAGGTTGGCCGCCTTTGAGTTTGATGATGTCCATAGTGGCCATCGCCAAACCGGCACCGTTAACCATACAGCCGATGTTGCCTTCCAGGGCAACATAGTTCAGGTCGAATTCAGAAGCTTTCAGCTCACGTTCGTTTTCTTGAGATTTGTCGCGCAATTCAGCGATTTTTGGCAGGCGGTAGAGCGCATTGCTGTCGATACCGATTTTGCCGTCCACGCAAGCCAGTGCACCGTTTTCGCGAACTGCCAATGGGTTTACTTCAAACAGGGCGAAGTCGTTTTCGATAAACGCTTTGTACGCGCCAGTCATCAGTTTGACGAACTCGTTGATTTGTTTGTCTTTCAAGCCCAGTTGGAAGGCAACTTCGCGAGCTTGGCAAGGTTGCAGGCCGACCAGCGGATCAACGGTTACTTTGAAGATTTTTTCTGGAGTTTCGGCAGCAACTTTTTCAATTTCCACGCCGCCTTCGGTAGAAGCCATGAATGTAACGCGGCGGGTAGAACGGTCAACCACTGCGCCCAAATACAGCTCGGTTTGAACAGGATACATATCTTCGCAAACCAAAACGCTGTTGACAGGTTGGCCGTTGGCATCGGTTTGGTAAGTTACCAAGTTGGTGCCAATCAGGCTTTCAGCCACTTCTTTAGCTTCTTCGCGGCTTTTAACGACTTTTACGCCTCCCGCTTTACCGCGGCCGCCGGCGTGTACTTGTGCTTTGACAACAGCGAATTTGCCGCCCAATTTGTCGTAAGCTGCAGCGGCTTCTTCGCCGTTGTGTGCCAAAATACCGCCTTGTACGGGCAAACCGTAGCTAGCCAGCAGTTCTTTAGCCTGATACTCGTGTAAATTCATGGATTTCTCCTTAAGGTGAGTGGGTTTTAGGAATCGCCCTGCGGCCAATCCCATATTTTCAGACGGCCCTACTATTTACTGAAGGGCAACCACATCCGCGCCAGCAGATACATGGTTGCGCCGCCTCCTCCGAGAATAAAAAAGACAATGCCTTTTTTACGCGAATTCGGGCAGAGCAGATAAACGGCAAGGCTGAAACTGATAAACAACAATGCCACGCGCCAAACCAATTCTTTATCTTTGAAACGGTTGAGCGTATAAGTTTCGGTCATCATCACATACATCTGCCACAATGCGGCCATACACATGCTGATGATGCCCATCGGTATAAAGAAAATACCGACTATTTCTTTGTTCATAATGAATGTAAATACTGTTTGTTTGTCTGACGGAATTATAAATCAGAAAACGAAGCTCTCGGAACATTCAATTTGTCGAAGGCCTTAAGGCCGTCTGAAAAATTTCAGACGGCCTTAATGTCTATCAACCGTGCAAAGCGCGTTTGTCGGCCGCTAATGCAGCTTCGTGAACCACTTCGGACAAGGTTGGGTGGGCATGGATAATGCGGGCGATGTCTTCGCTGCTGGCGAAGAATTCGAGCGCAGTCACGCCTTCGGTAATCAATTCGCTGACAACCGGGCCAATCATGTGTACGCCCAAGATGCGGTCGGTTTTGGCATCTGCCAATACTTTAACCGTACCTTTGGCTTTGCCCATGGCCAATGCGCGACCGTTTGCACCGAAACCTGAAGTACCTTTTTTGTACTCCACGCCTTCGGCTTTGAGCTGCTCTTCGGTTTTACCTACCCAAGCGATTTCAGGGTCGGTGTAAATCACGAACGGTACGTTGTTGAAGTCGATATGCGGTTTTTGACCGGCAATGCGCTCTGCAACGGCAACGCCTTCATCGCTGGCTTTGTGTGCCAACATCGGGCCGCGAACCACGTCGCCGATTGCCCATACGTTAGGCAGGTTGGTACGGCATTCGCCGTCCACTTTGATAAAGCCGCGCTCATCTTTTTCCAAGCCTACGGCTTCCGCGTTCAGGCCTTTGGTGTTTGGAATACGGCCGATGGCAACGATCAGTTTGTCGAATACTTCGGTTTTGGCTTCGCCGGCAGCAGTTTCGTAAGCAACGGAAACGCCTTTGCCTTCAGACTTGATGTCACCGATTTTCACGCCCAATTCGATGCTCAAGCCTTGCTCTTTGGTGAAGTATTTGAAGGCTTCTTTGGCGATTTGCTGGTCGGCGGCAGCCAGGAAGGTCGGCGCAGCTTCAAGAATGGTAACTTCTGCACCCACACGATTCCATACGGAACCCATTTCCAAACCAATCACGCCGGAACCGATCACGCCGAGTTTGGCAGGTACTTCAGTCAGGTTCAATGCGCCTTCGTTATCCAATACGTTCACGTTGTCGATAGCGACTTGTGGCAGCGGACGCGGTACGGAACCGGTGGCTACGATGACGTGTTTGGCTTCGATAACGGTTTTCTCGCCTTTGTTGTCGACTTCGATTTGGTAAGCATCGCCATTTTTACCGGCAAAAGAAGCAGTACCGAACAGGCTGGTTACTTTATTTTTTTGGAACAGGAATTTCACGCCGCCGGTCAGCTTGGTCACGATGGCATCTTTTCGCTCAATCATTTTGGCCGCGTCGAATTTTACGTCGCCGACAGTGATACCGTGTTCAGCAAAATCGTGTTGCGCAGCATGGAAATGTTCGCTGGATTGCAACAGGGCTTTGGAAGGGATGCAACCTACGTTCAAGCAAGTACCGCCCAATGCAGGGGCATTGCCTGCTTTGTTAACGCCTGCGTCAACGCAAGCGGTTTTGAAACCCAGTTGCGCTGCACGGATGGCGGCAACGTATCCGCCCGGGCCTGCACCAATCACTACTACATCATATTGAGACATCGTGTCATCCTTTGTTTTTGCAGTATCTCAAAATAAAAACGATACTTTTTGTTTCTTTTTTATTTTGAATGACTGCTTTTGATGGTTTTAAGAAAAGGCCGTCTGAAAGTCCATATCTGTCGATTCATTCGAATCAAATGTTTCAGACGGCCTCAATCGTTCGTTGAGCCTATTGTAGCACGATACTACATTACGCTACATCTAAATAAAAATTCAGACGGCCTTTTCATTAATAAATAAAAGGCCGTCTGAAACGATTACAGATCCAACAACAGGCGGGCTGGGTCTTCCAACGCGTCTTTAATGGCTACCAAGGTCAATACGGCTTCGCGGCCGTCAATGATACGGTGGTCGTAAGACAGAGCCAGATACATCATTGGACGGACAACAACTTGACCGTTTTCAACCACAGCGCGCTCTTTAGTAGCGTGCATACCCAAAATCGCAGATTGAGGCGGGTTGATGATCGGGGTAGACATCATAGAACCGAAAGTACCACCGTTGGTAATACTGAATGTACCGCCGGTCAGATCTTCGATAGCGATTTTGCCGTCTTTTGCTTTTTTCGCGTAATCAACAATTGCTTGTTCGATGTCGGCAATGCTCATTTGGTCGGCATCGCGCAGGATTGGTACAACCAAACCGCGTGGGCTGCCAATTGCGATACCGATGTCGAAGTAGCCGTGGTACACGATGTCTTTGCCGTCAACAGAAGCATTCACAACCGGGTATTTTTTCAGGGCGGCAACAGCGGCTTTAACGAAGAAGGACATAAAGCCCAGTTTCACGCCGTGTTCTTTCTCGAATTTTTCTTTGTACTTCGCACGCAAGTCCATGATCGGTTTCATGTTGACTTCATTGAATGTAGTCAAAATGGCGTTTTCTTGTTGAGAAGCCAGGAGGCGTTCTGCAACACGGGCACGCAGGCGGCTCATTGGTACGCGTTCTTCAGGACGTGCGCCGGCAGGAAGTGCAACAGCAGGAGCAGCGGCTGCGGCAGGTTTGGCAGCGGCATTTTGTACGTCTTCTTTCAATACGCGACCGTCACGGCCGGAACCTTGCAATGCGTTTACGTCAACACCGGTCTCGGCAGCCAATTTGGCGGCAGCAGGCATAGCGGCGTTGTTTTGTGCAGCAGCAGGAGCGGCGGCTGGGGCAGCTTCGGCAGGCGCGGCGGCTGGGGCTTCAGCAGCGGCAGTAGCAGCTGTATCGATGCGTGCCAAAACTTGGTCGGCAACAACGGTTTCACCGTCTTGAGCTACGATTTCAACCAATACGCCGGCTTGTGGAGAAGGTACTTCCAAAACCACTTTGTCAGTTTCGATATCGATCAGGATTTCGTCACGGGCAACGGCTTCGCCAACTTTTTTCTTCCATTCCAAGAGCGTGCCTTCAGATACGCTTTCAGACAGCATAGGTACTTTTACATCAATAATCATTTTGTGTCTCCAATGGCCCTTTCAGACGGCCTGTTGTGTGTTTTTAATTCTGCATATGGGCATTCCGCCTGAACAATTTCAAACGGAATGCCACTAGGCTTACAACGCCAAAGCGTCTTCAACCAATTGTTTCAATTGAGCAATGTGTTTGCTTGAGTAGCCCACTGCAGGCGATGCGCTGCTTGGACGACCGGCATAAGACAGTTTTTGCTCTTCGCTGATAACGTCTTCAATGCGGTGGCGGATTTGGTAGAACGCACCTTGGTTTTTCGGCTCTTCTTGTGCCCAAACCACAGATTTTGCGTTCGGATATTTCGCCAGTTCAGCTTTAACCTCCTCGTATGGGAACGGATACAGCTGCTCAACGCGGACGATAGCGACATCATCTTCCAGTTTACGCTCGGCACGGCCTGCTTCCAAGTCATAGTAAACCTGACCGGCACACAATACTACGCGTTTCACGCTGTCGTTGCTTGCGCGTTCTGCGGTATCGCCGATAACCGGACGGAAAGTCGAACCTTCGATGAAGTTTTCCAGCGGGCTCATTGCACCTTTGAAGCGCAACAGGCGTTTGGACATGAAAATCACCAGCGGTTTGCGGTATGAACCCAAGACTTGACGTTGCAAGAGGTGGAACATTTGCGACGCTTCAGACGGCATGATGACTTGCATATTGTTCTCAGAACACAGTTGCAACCAACGTTCCACGCGTGCAGAAGAGTGCTCAGGGCCTTGACCGTCGTAGCCGTGCGGCAGGATGGTGGTCAGGCCGCACAAACGACCCCACTTGGTTTCACCTGAAGACAGGAATTGGTCGATAGTCACTTGCGCGCCGTTGGCGAAGTCACCGAATTGAGCTTCCCAAATGGTCAGCTTGTCAGGAGCTGAGCAGGCAAAGCCGTACTCGAACGCCATCACGGCTTCTTCGTTCAAAATGGAGTCGATAACCAGGAACTCGCCCATGCCTTCGCCCATATGGCGCAGAGGAACATAAGTACCGTCGTCCCATTTTTCACGGTTTTGATCGTGCAATACTGCATGACGGTGTGAGAATGTACCGCGGCCGGAGTCCTCACCGGAGATACGCACGCCATGACCTTTAGTCAGCAGGCTTGCGTATGCCAAGGTTTCGGCCATACCCCAGTCAATGGCTTGTTTGCCGGATGCCATTGCTTTACGCGCTTCAATCACACGTTTTGCAGTCGGATGCAGGGCAAAGCCTTCCGGTACAGCGGTAAACTTCTCGGTAAGGCGCTCAATATCCGCGGCAGGCAAACCGGTTTCGATGTGTTCGCGCCAATCTTTACCTTGGTATTTGCTCCAATCGATTTGTGTGCGTTGGAAGTTGCTCAAAGTTGTTTGTTCAACATGTTCACCTTTGTCCAAAGCATCACGGTAAGCTTGGATGTAGCCGTCAGCCTCAGCTTGAGTTACCACGCCTTCGGCAATCAGTTGTTCGGTGTACAAAGCACGCGCACCCGGGTGTTGCGATACTTTTTTGTACATCATCGGTTGGGTCAGGGTCGGATCATCGCCCTCGTTGTGGCCCCATTTACGGTAGCAGACAACGTCGATCACGATGTCTTTATGGAATTTTTTGCGGTAATCCAAAGCGGCTTGGATAGCAAAGCAAACGCGTTCAGGGTCATCGCCGTTCACGTGGATAACCGGAGCGGAAACCATTTTCGCGATATCGGTACAGTGTACGGTTGAACGGGTATCGCGGGTATCGGAAGTCGTAAAGCCGATTTGGTTGTTGATCACGATGTGAACAGTACCGCCGGTGGTATAACCGCGTGTTTTAGACAGGTTGAATGTTGCTTGGTTAACACCCAAACCGATAAATGCAGAGTCACCGTGAATCAATACCGGCAAAACTTTATCGCGGCCGTTTTCGCCCAAACGTTTTTGTTTAGCGCGCGCAGAACCTTCCACTACTGGGTTAACAATTTCCAAGTGTGATGGGTTGAATGCCAAAGAAACGTGCATTGGGCCGTGTGGCGTAGCGATGTCGGAGCTGAAGCCCATATGGTATTTCACGTCACCACTAGGCAATTTGATTTCGGCACGGCCTTCAAATTCAGCAAACAAATCAGCCGGTTTTTTGCCCAAAATGTTAACCAAAACATTCAGACGGCCACGGTGTGCCATACCGATGATGACTTCTTCCACACCGTCTTTACCGGCGTTTTGAATCAGGTAATTCAAACCGGCAATCGCGCTTTCGCCGCCTTCTACACCAAAGCGTTTTTGACCGACATATTTGGTATGCAGGTAGCGTTCCAGAGTTTCGGCAGCAGTCATTTCTTTCAAGATACGGCGTTTTTGTTCAACGTTGTAGCTTGGCGTAGACAGTACGCTTTCAAAATAATTGCGAACCCAGCGGCGCTCTTCGGTATTTGGAATGTAGATGTACTCTACCGCAATATGGCCGCAGTAGGTTTGTTTGAGGTTGCTGATGATTTGGGACAGAGGCAGTTTGCTCTGACCGGAAAAATCGCCCTCACCCATATTGAACTGAAGCGCCATATCGGCATCTGACAGACCGTGGAATTTAGGATCGAGAGCTTCGATATTTTGAGGAGGGATACGTTTGAGCGGATCAAGTTGGGCTGCACCCACGCCTTGGATACGATAGGCAGAAATCAGTCGCAAAACGCTGACTTGCTTTTTCATCATTGCCTCATCCACACCGCCTGCGACGGCTGCGGCAATTTTCTTTTTAGCCAAAGTGGCAAATGATTCACGAATCGGTGTATGGGCAACATCGACAGCGACTGCGCCCGGCTGTTTACTCAAATCGGTAAAGTACTGTTTCCATTTTTCATCGACAGATTCCGGATTATCCAGAAACTTTTCATACAACTCCTCGATGTATGGCGCATTAGAACCAAACAGATAAGAGAAATTGAGTTTTTCGTCCATCATGGCGTGAGCTCTTTTCTTTAAAATATAAACAAAGGGTAGAATCCCGTGTTCTCCGAACGGAATTCAGGCCGTCTGAAATGACACTTTATTCTACCCTATTTCAAATCAAATTACCTGCTATCAACTTAATTAATTACGACCAACCTCATTGAAAACGGCAATTCGATTTTTTCAAACGACTTTTCAACAATATATTAATGTATTGTCTATTAGCGTTTATCTACCGGAACGTAATCGCGACGTTCTGCACCGGTATACAGTTGACGTGGGCGACCGATTTTCAGTGCCGGATCGCTAATCATTTCATGCCAATGAGAAATCCAACCTACACTGCGCGACAATGCGAAGATAACGGTAAACATTTCAGTTGGAATGCCCAATGCGGACAAGACGATACCGGAGTAGAAATCGACGTTTGGATACAGCTTGCGCTCAACAAAGAATGGATCTTTCAGTGCAATTTGTTCCAATTCCATCGCCAGCTTGAATTTAGGACTGTCTTCCAAGCCCAATTCTTTCAAGACTTCATAACAGGTTTCGCGCATGATGCTGGCTCGTGGGTCCATATTGCGGTATACGCGGTGACCGAAGCCCATCAGACGGTATTTGCGTTGTTTCACACCTTCCATGTATGCAGCAACATTAGACACATCGCCAATTTCATCCAACATTTTCAACACAGCTTCGTTTGCACCGCCGTGTGAAGCACCCCACAGACAGGCGATACCGGCAGCGATACAGGCAAACGGGTTCGCGCCGGAAGAACCGGCCAAACGCACGGTTGAAGTTGACGCGTTTTGCTCGTGATCAGCATGCAAAATAAAGATGCGGTCGAGCGCGCGGGCCAAGACTGGATTAGGTTTGTATTCTTCACACGGTGTGGCAAACATCATGTGCAAGAAGTTTTCAGCATAGGAAAGGTTATTTTTTGGATAATTGAACGGCAAACCGTTGGAATAACGGTAACACATTGCCGCAATGGTCGGAATTTTGGAGATTAAGCGGTAAATCGCGATTTTGCGGTGTTCAGGATTGGTAATATCCAAGCTGTCTTGATAGAAAGCAGACAAAGCGCCAACCACACCCACCATCATCGCCATCGGGTGCGCATCGCGACGGAAACCGCGGAAGAACCAAGTCAACTGTTCATGCACCATAGTATGGTGGCTGACTGTAGCATCAAATTCTTTTTTCTGTTCGGGCGTAGGCAGCTCGCCGTAGATCAACAGGTAGCAAACTTCCAAGTAATCGGATTTTTCGGCCAACTGCTCGATAGGATAACCACGGTAATATAACAGACCTTTATCGCCGTCAATATAAGTGATTTTGGATTCGCAACTTGCAGTGGACACGAATCCTGGGTCGAATGAAAACAGACCTGTATTTTTTGTCAACGCACGGATGTCAACCACATCATGGCCGATACTTGCTTCCAATACTGGCAGCTCCAAAGCCTCTTGATTTGGGGTGGTGAGCTTGACTGATTTAGACATTCTTAAACTCCTTTGTAGGTTGGGGCTTTCGTTGCCGTCTAAGCGGCACGGTCTTTTTTCAGACGGCCTCCGTATGGAAAGAGCTTGTTCGGATCGGTATCGCAAACAAGCTCTATAACACATCATGCCTGTCTGATTTTTTCAAGCATGGGAATCAGGTGCTTCTTGTCCGTCGCCGAATGTCCGTTAATCAAGGCAAGCAATTCTTGGTCTTGAAATTCGAGGATTTCGGAAAATTCGGACAACTCCTGATCACTCAGGTGCTCGAATTCTTTTTCCATAAACCTGCCGAAGATTAAGTCTAATTCCAACAATCCTCGGCGAGTTTGAAAACGGATTTTCCGTTTGGCAATATCGTCAAAAACCATCATTTCTTAAACGGCTCGTTTCAACATAATTTCTTTAATCTTACCGATGGCTCGGGTCGGATTCAAGTGTTTAGGACATACGTCTACGCAGTTCATAATGGTGTGGCAACGGAACAAACGGTATGGGTCGTTCAGATTATCCAAACGCTCATTAGTAATGGTATCACGGCTATCCGCAATGAAACGGTAAGCATTCAGCAAACCGGACGGGCCAACGAATTTATCAGGGTTCCACCAGAATGACGGGCAGGCAGTCGAACAGCAGGCGCACAAAATACATTCGTACAAACCGTCCAACTCTTTACGCTCTTCCTGAGTTTGCAGACGCTCTTTGTCCGCATCGATAGGGTTGTCGTTGACAACGTAAGGTTTGATTGAGTGATATTGTTTGAAGAACTGGGTCATATCCACAATCAGGTCGCGGATAACAGGCAGACCTGGCAGAGGGCGGATTTTAACCGGCTGTTTCAGGCTGCGCAGATCGGTCAGACATGCCAAGCCGTTTTTACCGTTGATGTTCATACCGTCAGAACCGCAAATACCTTCGCGGCAAGAACGGCGGAAAGACAATGTATCGTCTTGTGCTTTCAGGCGCACTAAAGCGTCCAAAAGCTTAACGTCGGTTGGTTCCAATTCCAACTCGTAACGTTGCATATAAGGTTTGGCATCAACGTCCGGGTTGTAACGGTAAATTTCAAAACTCATTTTTTCCATGAGAAGTGTTCCTTTTCTCATAAACTGCTCAATGATTTTGTATTATGAATTCAAGCAGTTCAATGTGGGTATGGTTAGGTTTCAGACGGCCTTTAAGGTAAAGGCCGTCTGAAAACTCATCAATAAACGCGTTTAGCCGGTTTGATGTATTCCACGCTCAAAGGCTTGGTATGTACCGGTTTGTAAGACAAAGTATTGGTATCTGAATGATACAGGGTATGTTTCATCCAGTTTTCGTCATCGCGCTCAGGATGGTCATCTGAAGCGTGTGCGCCGCGCGATTCTTTACGCGCTTCGGCAGACACCAAAGTCGCTTTCGCCACTTCAATCAGGTTATCCAATTCCAAAGCCTCGATACGTGCAGTATTCCACACTTTGCTCTTGTCTTTGATTTCAGTACGTTTCACGCGCTCGGCAATCTCCATGATTTCTCGAACGCCTTTGCTCAGAATCTCATCGGTACGGAACACACCGGCGTGCAGTTGTACAGAGCGTTGCAGTTCGCGACGCAATGCATCAACGTTTTCACCATCGGTTTGGTTATCCAAACGCTCGATACGTTGGTGGGTCAACTCACCGGCATTAGCAGGCAGAGGTTTCCAGTCGCTTTGCTCTTTGATGAATTTAATCATGCTGTCGCCGGCAGCTTTACCGAATACCACCAAGTCCAACAGGGAGTTGGTACCCAAGCGGTTCGCACCGTGCACAGAAGCACAAGCGCACTCACCTGCCGCATACAGACCTTTTACAGGCACTTCGTAATCTTCACCGTGCGGAACGACAACTTCGCCATGGTAGTTAGTCGGAATACCACCCATCATGTAGTGGGTAGTCGGCACAACAGGAATCGGGTCTTTAATCGGGTCGATACCGGCAAACTGAATGGAAATCTCGCGGATGCCCGGCAGTTTTTCCATAATTTTTTCTGCGCCGATATGGTCGATTTTCAACAATACGTGGTCTTTGTTTTTACCGCAACCGCGACCTTCGTAGATTTCCATCGCCATCGCACGGGAAACCACGTCACGGGAAGCCAAGTCTTTTACGGTTGGAGCGTAACGTTCCATAAAGCGTTCGCCGTCGGCATTCAACAGAATACCACCCTCACCACGTACACCCTCGGTAATCAATACACCGGCACCGGCCACACCGGTCGGGTGGAATTGCCAGAATTCCATGTCTTCCAACGGAATACCCGCACGAGCACAAATACCCAAACCGTCACCGGTATTCATATAAGCATTGGTAGAAGAAGCATAAATACGACCGCCACCACCGGTAGCAAACATCACAGCTTTAGCGTGGAAAATATAAACTTCGCCGGTTTCCATTTCCATGGCAGTTACACCGACTACGTCGCCGTTTTCATCACGAATCAAATCTTGCGCCGTCCATTCCACAAAGAATTGTGTATTGGTACGGACGTTTTGTTGGTACAAAGTATGCAACATCGCATGACCGGTACGGTCAGCAACCGCACATGCACGTTCTACCGCACGTTTACCGTGTTCGGCAGTATGGCCACCGAAAGGACGTTGGTAGATTTTACCACTTTCCACACGGTCAAAAGGCATACCCATGTGTTCCAACTCAATTACGGCTTCAGGCGCTGCGCGACACATAAATTCAATCGCATCTTGGTCTCCCAACCAGTCGGAACCTTTCACGGTATCGTACATGTGCCAATCCCAACGGTCTTCCTGCACATTACCCAATGAAGCAGAAATACCGCCTTGAGCCGCTACAGTATGAGAACGGGTTGGGAATACTTTAGACAAAACAGCACAATTCAGACCGGATTTAGACAACTGGAGGGCTGCGCGTAAACCTGCACCACCACCGCCAACAATCACGGCATCAAACTTGCGAACAGGAAAACTCATATTTACCCCCAGATTACTTTAACTGAATATACCAAGCAGCCGACCAACCAAACGATGGTGGCAACTTGCAAAAACAAACGCACGCCGAAAGGCTTAATGTAGTCCATCCACAAATCGCGGATACCTACCCACGCATGCAGGAATACGGCCAAGAAGCTCACTTGGGTAAATACTTTCACCCAAGTCTGATCAAAAAATGCCTGCCATGCCGAATACTCTTTAGGCAATGTAAACAAAACAACCAAAAGAACTACGGTATACACCAACATGATGACCGCAGTTGCACGTTGCATTGCCCAATCGCGCAAACCGTAATGCGCACCTGTCAATTTACGTTCTACCATAACAAAGCTCCCAAAACGACGGTCAGAATCAAAGCAGAAGCAAATACAACTTTAGCAGTAGCACGGGCAGTATTTAATTCCAAGCCTTTGTGTACATCCAAAAACAGAAAGCGGATACCGGCGAAAAAGTGGTGCAGATATGCCCACAACAGACCGATAAGGATCAGCTTCACAAACGGATTGGAGATAGCAGAACGATATGCTTCAAACGACGCTTCGCGATCCAGCGTTCCAGAGAAGAAATACAAGAGAACAGGCAGCATCACAAACAAGCCGACGCCGCTGATACGGTGAAGAATAGATACAATCCCCGGTATGGGCAATCGGATATTCGGAATTTCCAAAAATACCGGGCGTGATTTGGCGGACATGGTCAGTTCCTCTAGATTTATTATCAGCTCAAAACCTATAGCTCAGCACTACAATAAGCTACATAAACCATAATTTACCTGTTTTATCTCATTTTGAACAGTGCAATTTATGAATGCTCTAATGATTTTTACCAAAAGACTAATAAAATCAAACAATCATTCTTAGATTTTTTTTTGCGTGGCTAGCCTTTTTTGTTACTTTCCTGCAATTAAGCCATCTCCCCATCAAAGCACTTACGATAACATCATTATTGCTTGAGAATTGTATCTATTGTGAGATAAATTCTCACTCTTGATACCTAATCTTTACAAAGGCATAAGCCATTCTTAACTTATTACCATTGCATTATCACCACTACTCTTACATAGTTATACATTCAAAGACATTTCATCCATCTCTAGATGGACTAAAATACGGCACAACACCAACAATGTTTCCATACCTTATAAGGAAGCTGCATCATGACACACTCCCCTCATCAAAACACACCCGATCCGGAAGACTACATCCCCTCCTTCCGCCGTCGAAACTTGGACACATCCGGTTTTATGAAAAAACTCGGACGCTTTGCCGGCCGCCTGGGCAAACCTGTCGTCCGACAGCTTTATGCACTTTATTACCTTTGGGAATCCGAACACACGCCCAAACGGGCTAAAATGATTATTGTCGGTGCACTGGTTTATTTTCTCAGCCCTATCGACAGCATTCCCGACCTTTTGATTCCATTTGGCTTCAGTGATGACATTGCCGTCATTGCTTTGGTTTATTCTCAGATGAAAAACTATCTGACCGAAGATATTCAAGAAAAAGCCCGTCAAGCGGCTGACAAGCTGTTTGGTTCTTAATTACACGCACCGACCACAAGTCGGACACACTTTTTCTTCAAATACACCTAAATCGCCTATGAAAAACCACTCTGCACTTTCTGCCTACCTTAACAACAGCCAGGGTAAATCCCTGACCTTAGCTCTCGCAGTGTAAGAATTTCACTTCGAAAAACCTTATAGGCTTATTACTGGCGATATCGTGCACCACTAGAACAGACAGACTTGTGTTGCATCGGCAAACAACGTTTACAATACAGCAAAATAAAAGGCCGTCAGAAACCTAAAATCTAGGTTTCTGACGGCCTTTTCTCCATCATATCTCAACTTATGATGACTTCCTATTTTTTTGAACCTTCTTAGAATACAAATAGTCAATAATAATCCCACATGAAACAACGAAATATACACCTGAAATAAACATATATAGCATAGTAATCAAACCCTGCCCCATATCTCCGCAACAAGGGGGTGTAGAAAACGTCCAATACGAATACAGATATACTCCATTAATAATCGATGTAATCGCAAGAGAAGTAAAAATATATCTCTTGAAACAAAAATAGGGTAGGCATAAAAAAACTGCAATAACAGACTCAATCCTGCAATCTCTACAGCCTCTCTTGACTCATTCGCTCCTAAATCAAAATATTTCGACCATGCATAAGACCATATAACCATAACGACCGAAATAAAAACAGCCGTAGTCAATAAATAGAAAAAACGCTGTTGTTTGTTTTGAAATTTTAAAAACATAATATTAAATAGAATTCAACGACACACATACATATAAAAAGAAGGCTGCCTGAATATTCAGACGGCCTTCTCAGTTTATGACTTTTTTTATTTCAAAGGTTGCATACCCATAACTTCCATCAGGAAATTGGTAAACGCAGGATTGCTTGGCTTGGTATCCATGTTTTTCCAACGTTGCTGCCATCCGCGCAAAGCACTTTGGATGTACTGTTTGGATTGCTCGGTAGTAATTTCACCACGTTGGCTGTCAACGGCAGAGCGCAGATAAACTTCGTACATACTGTCATCGACGGAGTTGCGTCCTACTTGTTGGATACGGAAGCGGTTCAAATATTGGGCAGCCTGAACTTTGGTCAGACTACCTTGGCTCACTTGTGTACTCAAGCGACGTGCTTCATCATGAATCTTGGAAACATCTGCCCAATGCGAAGGAGCCAAATGATAACCGGCAGCTGAAACTTGTGAATCAGCCTTAGGCTTCTTGACGTTGGTTGGTCGAACTGGCACTTCTTTCAATGTTGGAACATAAATCGATTCACAACCGGCAAGTGCCGCCACAGCAAGGATAGGAAGAATGTATTTTTTCATAATGCGCATTATAAGCATGATTCGTTGAAGAAACCAACTTTTGAATAACGGTATTCAAAGCTCATTAACTGAATTACAACAGATTTCATATGATATCTCAAGCCTATACACAAAAAAGGCCGTCTGAAAACGGCCTTTTAACAACAATCCTATATTATGCCAAATCGGCAAACAGAGGCGTAGAAAGATAGCGCTCACCATACGATGGCAACAAGACAACAATCAGCTTGCCTTCGTTTTCAGGTTTTTTAGCCAGTTGCAATGCACTCCATACCGCGGCACCGGAAGAAATACCTACCAAAATACCTTCTTTTTCAGCCATAGCGCGCGCAGTTTCAAACGCTGCTTCGTTAGGTACTTTGACAATACTGTCGTAAACAGTCGTATTCAAAACGCTAGGGATAAAGCCTGCGCCCAAACCTTGAATCGGATGCGGGCCTTTTTCGCCACCACTCAATACCGGGGAAGCTTCAGGCTCGACAGCCACGATTTGAACTTCGGGCTTGTGTTTTTTCAATACTTCGCCCACGCCGGTAATCGTGCCGCCAGTACCCACACCGGCCACGAAAATATCAACTTGGCCGTCTGTATCACGCCAAATTTCTTCGGCAGTGGTTTTGCGGTGAACTTCAGGATTGGCCTCGTTATCAAATTGGCGCGGCATGAAATAAGTATCTGGATGTTCGTCCACCAAAGACTGGGCTTTAGCGATAGCGCCTGCCATACCTTCGGCAGCAGGAGTCAAAATCAATTCTGCACCAAACGCACGCAGCAGCATTTTGCGTTCTTTACTCATGCTTTCAGGCATAGTAATCGCCAATTTATAACCGCGGGCCGCACACACCATTGCCAAACCGATACCGGTATTGCCGCTGGTCGCCTCAACGATAACGGTATCTTTATTGATTTTACCGGCTTGCTCGGCCGCTTCAATCATGGCTTCGGCAATACGGTCTTTTACACTGCTGCCCGGATTGAAAAATTCAAGTTTAACGGCGATTTGCGCTTTTAAACCTTCGGTCAGGCGGTTCAGTTTCACCAGAGGTGTGTTGCCGATCAGCTCGGTAATATTATTTGCAATTTTCATTTCCTGCTCCTGATTTAGATGTAATACAGCCTGCATATTAAACTCAGGCCGTCTGAAAAACCAATATCGAAAATTTCTTTCTTTATAACTTTTGGTTCAAGCGCGGTCAATATCCACTGCGCTCAAAAATCAATGTAACGGCAACCACAGCCTGCATCACGACGGCAACCATCCAGCCTGCCCACATCTGCCGCATACTGAAAAGAGAGGCAGACTGCTTGCAAACAACCACACGGTGCAGATAAAACACCAGCATCAACACGCCCTGCAAGACAAACCAATAAATGGGTTTCAAAGCATAAATTTTCAGTAAGGCCACCCATGCAAAAACCGAGCCTGCCAGCGGCAAGATGAAATAAACCACGCCTGCCAAGAAAACAAAAGCCAAAGTCATGACGACATTGGAAACCGCAAATAAGGTCAAACCGGCATATTCGCCTGCCGACCAAAACTTTTTGTCTTCCGTTTTACTGCAGTCATCAATAAAGAAGAAAATACTGGCGATTGTCAGATAAAAATGAGGGATAAACAAAGGGCCCGTATGCGTAAAGCCCCACATCCCGGGCAACAAGCGTGCGCCCAGTGCCGAAATCCCCAGCCACAATAACACCGTAGCCCAAAGCCATTGAAACCGCTGCGCACGAAAAATAAATGCCAACGATACCGCAGCATACGCGACGGCAAACCAAAAATCCAAAGAAACCATCATGAATACTGCAACTCGCCTTCAAAAACGGTTTCAGCAGGGCCGGTCATTTGCACATCGCCACCTTCTTCCCAACTGATAAACAATTCGCCGCCAGGCAGAGTAACACGCACAGGCGCACCCGCTTTCAGCAAGCCATTGCGCACGCCTGCCACCACTGCCGCACACGCTCCAGTGCCGCAAGCCTGAGTTTCCCCCACCCCGCGTTCAAACACGCGCAGGCGGACTGACAGTTCATCTTCAACCTGCAAAAAGCCGACATTGACCCGTTCAGGAAACTGCTCGTGCGATTCAATGGCACTGCCCCAATACTCCACCGGTGCAGCCTCCACATCATCAACCAAAATCACCGCATGCGGATTACCCATATTCACGCAGCTTATCGGTACAGATTCCAAACCGACTAAGACAATATGTGTCAGCGCATCTTCATTTTCACCATGTGCAGGCACAAACGGAATTTCAGACGGCATGAAACGCGGTTTACCCATATTGACGGTAACCAAACCGTTATCCAACAGCTTCGGCACAATAATCCCTTTGGCCGTTTCGACTAAAATTTCCGTTTTATTCGTCAAACCCTTATCCGCGACAAAACGCGCAAAACAACGCGCTCCATTGCCGCACTGCTCTACTTCCCGACCATCGGCATTGAAAATGCGGTACCGAAAATCGACCGCATCGGAAGAAGGCTTCTCCACTACCAAAAACTGATCAAAACCCACGCCGCGATAGCGGTCTGCCCATTGGGCAAGCGGCGCAGCCAATGGATCAAAATCCTGTTCGATGGCATTGACCACCATAAAATCATTGCCCAAGCCGTGCATCTTCGTAAATTTCAAAGTTTTCATTATTCATTCACATTCTTATTAAATCATTATTTCGGCACATTCTACACCAGAATGATATATTCGTTTCTATCTTGTTTTTCAGACGGCCTTGCGCCCTTTTACCAATACTAACACCAGCCACCCCGCAAAAATACTATACTTCCCACATTACAAACATTTCTTATTACAAGGATACACATTATGAAAAAAGTTCTCTTACCTGCCCTTTTGGCCGCTTCACTCAGCGCATGTACAGTCGGCACGCCCGGCGTTTCCGTCGGCTTAGGCGTCGGCACCAGCATCGGCCGCCATGTCGGCCTGGGTACATCCATCAACATCCCTGTCGGCTTGGACAAAACCACCAAAGGCACGGATTCAGACGGCATCCGTATCTCAGAAGAACAAATCGTGACCTATTTTGATGCACACGGCACACCCAGCAATAGCGCAGTCAAAGGCGGCTTCCATCGCCAACTGATCAGCAAACGCAACAACGAATATGTCGTCCAAGACTTTTACAGCGACAACAGCCAAAAACGCACGGACCCCTACGTCCTCAGCCGCAACCAACTAATGCAGTTCCGCGCCACGCCAAGCAACGGCTCATTAACCACTTACGCCTACAACGGTACGGTAATGCAGCAGCAAGTGTTCCAAAACGGCAAATTGGTTAACGCCAAATACTAAAGGCCGTCTGAAACGGCTGGAAAGCATGTGAAACTTGATTACAAAATATTTTTAACATTCAAATATTTGAAATATTCTGCACCATTTTCTTGAAAATATTGATTGACACATTTTTTCCAGCCATTATAATACGCCCCATTCCCCGATAGCTCAGTCGGTAGAGCGACGGACTGTTAATCCGCAGGTCCCTGGTTCGAGCCCAGGTCGGGGAGCCAAATTTAAAAAGCCTGAACTTCTGTTCAGGCTTCTTTACATCAATAAGAAACGCTTGTTCTTTCCCAAAGAAAGCCCATGAATCCTCATGAGACCTTTGTAAAAGTCTCTATCTGCCAAACTGGCAACCTTACGCCCTACCCGCTTCATCTGGCGAACAGGTGCAAACAGCCCGAAACCTTTTTCAATCAGGTTTCGGGCTGTTTCGTTTTTTTGAATGAACGGCATCTTTTCAGACGGCCTTGTCCATCAAACTTGGCACATCATTTCACACACGGATTGTCTAAAACGACCGAGACATTGCGTTCGGCTTTGTTCATATAAGTCATGTGGACTTTCTTGCCTTTGAACTCTGCTTCAACGACAGATTCCAGCGTGACAACATCTTGGGGAAAGCCGAATTTTTTGTCGTTTACGGCAATAAATTTGACCGGTTTTTCATGAAATAACGAATAGAAAGAAACGCCTTTATTATCTGCGGTCACTGCGCATTGCGTTTTGCTGTCAGTGGCGATGACGGAGGAAAGCGTATGGGGCTTATGGGTACGGTCGGCGAAGGTGGTGTAGGAATCATACGATCCGAAGCTGATTCTTAATGCGAAGGTATTGCCAAGCCATTCATGACTTGTCCTGTCTTCGGGAAGATTTTTTTCGATGGCTTTTTTGCCTGCAAAGAAAGAGCATTCTTGGGTTTTGTGGTTGCAGATTTTTCTGACGCTGAACTGCTTGTCCGGAGAAGTAATGACGGTTTCGCTAGCAAGGCTGTTTGCGCTTGCAGAGGCGAACATACAGCTTAAAAGAAGTGAGCGGATGGGAAGGGACGGTTTCATTTTGTTTAGTGTATCGGTTGGTTTTTATAGTGGATTAAATTTAAATCAGGACAAGGCGACGAAGCCGCAGACAGTACAGATAGTACGGCAAGGCGAGGCAACGCCGTACTGGTTTAAAGTTAATCCACTATAATATTGATTGAGCGGGTTTGAATGCAATAAACACTCAATATACCTTCGGCGGAATAACTGCCGATATGTTGATTTCAATCTGCAAAACAGATAATCCAAAGGCCGCCTGAAACTGATTTTTGGCGTTTCAGACGACCTTTGTTTGCTTTGCGGAGCGGGTTTAGCGGAAGAAGTCGCCCATACCTGCCGGCAGGCCTTGGGTGAATGCACCCATGGTTTTGTTGGTGGTTTCTTCGGCTTTTTCAGAAGCGGCATTGATAGCGGCCAATACCAAATCTTCCAGCATTTCTTTGTCGTCAGCGGCTTCTTGAATCAAATCAGGGCTGATTTCAAGTTTGCGGACAACATGCGAACACGTCATCACAACTTTCACCAAACCATTGCCTGCTTCACCTTCAACTTCGGTTTCAGCCAGCTTGGCTTGTGCCTTTTTCATGTTTTCCTGCATTTGTTGAGCCTGTTTCATCAGGCCGCCTAATCCGGCTTTTCCGAACATGTTTTACTCCTATGGGTTTGAATAAATGGGTTTCACTCATGCCGTCTGAAAAACACTATTGCCTTTCAGACGGCCTTGTATGTCAGTATTTTAAGAATGTCCTGCTAATTCTAAAGAATCCGGCAGCCATTGCGCTTCAAAGGTTTGCAAAATTTTCTGCGCCGTTGTATCCGCTTCCAGCAAATCTTGCGCCTGCTGCCGTCCTTCTTCTTGAATACGTTTGCGGCGCATCACCGGCGTTTCCCAGCCTTTATCATCCTGCCAAGGCTCGGTTTGCAACCTTAAATTACCAAGATGGTAGGCCTCGCTCAATGTCTGGCAGATTTTGTCCAAGCGCTCTTTATTAGCGGTGGCTTTGGCCTCATCCGTCAACGACAGCATGATTAAACCTGCTTCCGCATCATAACTCGTCCATGCCGCATTTTGTGCCAACATCTGCGCTGCGCCTAATTTACGGGCGAAGCGTTCGATAATGCTGTGCCAATTCTCAGTTTTAAACTCAGGCAAAGGAGCGAACTGAAGCTCTTCTTCATCCCCCTCCTCTTCTTCAGACTCAGCAGACACAACCGGCTGCGGCACTTCTATCACATCAGCACGGTGTGAATCTTCATATGCATATGCTTCATCAAAATACGGAGGCGGAATTTCATCATCCATGTGCGGATATGCTTCCGGCTCAGGGGCCGTCTGAACTTTTGCAACAGGCAATGGCTCCGCAGTTTCTTGCATCTGCGCCGTTTGTGTTTGAGGCGGCTCAGCCGATACTTGGCTCGGCATATCTTCCCAAGGCGGCACATCCGCCTGTTGTTGCTGAACAGGCTGAACCGTTTCTTCAGACGGCCTTTCAACGGTATCCTGCTTGGCAGAAACAGCCTCTTTCTCAACCGCCGGTGCTGCTATCGGCTCAGATTTCAGCAGCTGAAAAGGCTTTTTTTCGGCCTCAGCTTTCTGATGGTCGGAATGCAAATTCGTGTGTTCAATCTGACTTTGCGTATCGCAACCCGAAGCAGCCAACGGCGCAAATGCAAGCATGCGCAAAAGCGTCATGACAAAACCGGCATACTCATCCGGAGCCAGCGGCAAATCCTGTTTACCATGAATAGCACATTGATAATAAAGCTGAATCTGCTCGCCACTCAAAGCCTGACTTAATCGCAGCAAAGTTTCACGTTCAGGGTCGTCATTCGCCAAGGCGGAAGGAATGGTTTGAATCAAAGCCAAACGTTGCAACAGCATGGCCAATTCTGCCAATGCGCTGTCAAAACCAATCGCTCTGGCGGACATTTCCTGAGCTTTTTCCAGCAAGGCCTCACCGTTTTGATTGATGATTCCTTCAAGCAATTCAAACAAGTATTGTTTATCGACCGCTCCGATCATCTGGCGGACATCTTGTTCGGCCACTTTACCCGAACCCATGGCAATCGCCTGATCCAAAAGGCTCAGCGCATCGCGCATCGAACCGGCGGCGGCACGTCCTAAAAGCTGCAAAGCCTGCGGCTGATAAGGAACGTTTTCACGATCCAAGACATGCGCCAAATGCTCCGCAACCTGCTGGGTTGTCATGTTGCGCAAAACAAACTGCAAACAGCGGCTCAATACGGTAATGGGGACTTTATGCGGATCGGTGGTCGCCAAAATAAATTTAACGTGTTCAGGCGGTTCTTCCAAAGTCTTCAGCATGGCATTGAACGCGCTTTTGGAAAGCATATGCACTTCGTCGATGATATAGACTTTGTATTTACCCGCTGTCGGCGCGTATTGGGCGTTTTCCAACACTTCGCGGATATTATCGATACCGGTATTCGATGCCGCGTCGATTTCCAATAAATCCACATAACGGCCGCTGTCGATTTGCGTACAGCTTTCACACTGACCGCATGGTTCGCCATGCACGGCATTTTCGCAGTTCAAACTCTTGGCCAAAATCCTGGCAATCGTGGTTTTACCCACACCGCGCGTCCCTGTCAGCAGATAGGCATGGTGCAGACGGCCTTCGTCCAGCGCGTTGCGCAGGGCTTTGACGACGTGTTCCTGACCGACCAAATCGGCAAAGGTTTTCGGGCGCCATTTTCGTGCAAGAACTTGATAAGCCATGTTGTTTCTCTACGGGAAATAAATCGGAAGGCCGTCTGAAAAGAATTATCCGCTTTTCAGACGGCCTCAGAAAATGGCATATATTCTAGCATTTTTTTGATTTTTATTAAGGATTTTCTATCAAGCCGACAGCGACAGCATGTCATCGCAATGTTATAATACTACATAAATGATAAACAATTTGAAACTCAAATCATTATGACTGAAATCATACTACACAACAAATCAGCCACTATGCAAGTCAATACAATAGGCGGATATATTGACTCCCTGATTCTAAAAGGACGGGAAGTCTTATTTCCGAAAACCAGCGTCCACGTGGGCGATGATACAAAATTACGCGGCGGCATGCACGTTTGCTTACCCCAATTCGGACCGGACAGCAAAAATCATCTGGCCCAACATGGTTTCGGCAGAACTTCAGACTGGGAAATCCGTCATCAAAATGAATCGGATATCGGCTTGAAATTAATCAGCACAGAAAAAGGCTATGAACACGTCGAATGGTTGCTCGATTACAGCCTACCTAACGAAAATGAAGCCATTGCCATCCTGACCGTCTGCAATTACGGCGAATCGCCCGTCCGCACGTCTCCGGGATTCCACCCCTACTTTACCGCTGCCGGCACACAATTTGATTTCAACGGCGCACCATACGATGCCGACTATATCTCCCATACCGAATTTGTTTCCTCCGACCAGGATGCACACGTTGCATTTGACGGCTTGAAACTAGATATCCGCACCCACAATCTGCCTGTGTACGCACTCTGGAGCGATCGAAACGGCCAATATACTTGTGCAGAGCCAACCGCAGAAGGCAATGCGTTTTTATCCCCTGCCCGAGGAGGACAGTTTGTTTCAGGACACAGTAAAAAACGTTACGCCATGAAAATCAGACTGATGGCTTAACCCCCTTACAAATCCTCAATATTTAAAAACCACCCCAAAGGGTGGTTTTCTTATAGCTTACAGTCCATTGTTATTGATTGCATTCGCAATATCGCGTACCGCTGTTACATACATGCGGCTGTGGTTGTATTGCCATACTGTGTAGAAGTTATTCAGGCCCAAATAGTATTCAAATACGCCCGGGCTGGTCTCCAAAGCATACAATACAGCCTTTTCATTATCCGCAACAGCAGCTTGAGGCACGACACCCAAAGCTTTGAAATCTGCGACAGTGCGCGTCAAGGCAGTTTTCTCATCGATAATCGCCTGCAAGTGTGGGGTAATCGTCAGACTTACCGGCACAACCATCTTACCGCCGGTCTGCCAACCATGCTGTTTCATATAATTGGCGACAGAAGCTGCCACATCGCCGACATTATTCCAAATATCGCGATGACCATCACCATCATAGTCCACCGCCCATTTACGGTAGCTTGAAGGCATAAATTGCGGCATGCCCATCGCGCCAGCATAGCTGCCTTTGAAGTCAAAAATATTTTCTTTTTCTTCTTTTGCCATCAGCAAAAGTTCGCTCAATTCGTTTTGGAAAAATTCGGCACGGCGGGGATAATCAAAGGCCAATGTACTCAAGGCATCGGCAACGCGGAAGCTGCCCGTATTTTTGCCGTAATTGGTTTCAATACCGAGAATCGCCACAATCAATTCGGCAGGTACGCCGTATTTGCGCGCCACATCATCGATTACGGCACGGTTTGCCGCATAGAATTGTCTGCCGCCGTTAAATTTGACTGCACCGGAGTTACCGGTACGGAATTCATACCACGGACGCGAAGTGCTTGGGCGGTACATAATGGTAATAATATTGCCTTTATACACCACGCCATTGAAGAAGTTACGCAATTCTTCCGCACTAAAACGACGGTTTTTCACTTCATATTGGATAAACTGCTGAACATTGACGTTTTCATTAAAACCGCTGCTGGCAACAGATTCAGCCGCTGCATCAAATACAGGGCGTTTTACAGAGGAAACAGGCTCGACAGGTTTTGCCGTATCAACAGCAGGCTTTTGTGGGGTACTACATGAAGCCAGAGCCAAAGCAGCCAGACCCATCCCAAAGATTTTGATTTTATTCATAAATAATCTCTTTATTAAACACCATGACAAATCCGAATACGAAAGAATATTCGTCCAACACATCATCTCTCTATGCCAACCGCCATACTTTTTAATCAGCCAAAAATATAGGCAACTCGACATCGATTTGCTTCGGCTCAAGCACATAAACAAGGCCGTCTGAAATCCAAGGAAACCCTTGATTTTCAGACGGCCTTGAATGAATCAATTACTCAGCGGCTGCAACAACAGCAACGGTAATTTTAGCAACAGCGTCAGTGTGCAGAGCCACTTCAACTTCGTATTCGCCAACAGCTTTCAAAGGACCGTTAGGCAGACGTACGTTTGCTTTAGCAGCTTGGATACCGGCAGCAACAATCGCTTCAGCGATGTCGGCATTGGTAACAGAACCGAACAGACGACCATCAACACCGGCTTTTTGAGCAACAGTAATGGTTTGGCCTTCCAGTTTTTCTTGACGGGCTTTAGCATCAGCCAAGATTTCAGCTTGTTTGGCTTCCAATTCAGCGCGGCGTGCTTCGAATTCTTTCATGTTGGCTTCGGTTGCACGTTTTGCTTTACCGGCAGGGATCAGGAAGTTGCGTGCGTAACCGTTTTTAACGGTAACGATGTCACCCAAGTTACCCAGACCGCCGATTTTTTCTAACAGAATAATTTGCATGATTTAAACTCCAAAATTATTTGTGTTGATCGGTGTAAGGCAACAGAGCCAGGAAACGGGCACGTTTCACAGCAGTAGCCAACTGACGTTGGTAGTGTGCTTTAGTACCAGTAATGCGAGCAGGGATGATTTTGCCGTTTTCAGAGATGAAGTCTTTCAACAAATCAACTTGTTTGTAATCAACTTCTTGGATTTTTTCAGCCGTAAAGCGGCAGAATTTTCTACGTTTGAATGATTGACGAGCCATTGTCGTTTAACCTTTATATTCTTTAATGTTCTGTATGCGTAGTACCGGCTTGGGGAAGCGTTGGCTGCGTTGCGCCAAAAAACCTTCCGATTCGATGACGGCATCTTGCCGATACTGCCATTCCTCAGCCTGCTTACCTAAAATCCGCGCAGGGATTTCAAACTTGACCAGACATTTCTGTCCGTTTTCTTCCTGCCAAGACTCATGTTGCAACACAATATCTAAAACAGGAATTCCTGCCGGCGTATATCTCAAGGGCTGAACCTGCAAGATACGGGCGGTAAGCTTAATCAGATTGTTCAATCTTATTCAGCTGCTGCAACTTCTTCAGCTGCACCGTTCAGCAAGTTTTTTGCTTTTTCGCCGCCCAGCATTGGGGAAGCTTCAGTTACAGCGTGTTTTGTTTTGATGGTCAGGTGACGCAGTACGGCATCATTGAAGCGGAAAGCAGTTTCCAGCTCTTCAACCACTTCAGGAGTAGTTTCGATATTCATCAAAACATAGTGTGCTTTGTGGATTTTGTTGATTGGGTAAGCCAATTGACGACGGCCCCAGTCTTCCAAACGGTGGATTTTACCGCTGGCTTCAGTAATCATGGTTTTGTAACGCTCAACCATAGCAGGCACTTGCTCGCTTTGATCAGGATGAACGATAAACACGATCTCGTAATGACGCATGTTATCTCCTTATGGATGATTAAAAACAGCCTTTCACCATGCGAAGTAAAAGGCAAGGCAAAGAGGTCGAATTTTATCCGCATTTCTTAAAAAATACAAGTCTGAATTCAAAATCCACTTTCTTTTCAATTAAAAAACAACATTAGGCCTTATGGTTATTTCCTAGCAAACCACTCAACTATCTGCCAAAAATCTGCTAAAATCTGCCCCATCCTAATAAATACAGCATCAGAAGGCACACAATCATGGCTCTTTTGCAGATTTCAGAACCCGGCATGTCCGCCGCCCCCCATCAACACCGCCTCGCCGTAGGCATTGATTTAGGTACAACCAACAGCTTGGTTGCCACCGTCCGCAGCGGTAGCGCAGTCTGCCTGCCCGATTCAGACGGCCGCGCCACCCTGCCTTCGGTTGTCCGTTATTTAGATGGCGAAGTTGAAGTCGGCAAAAACGCCCTTTCTGCCCAAAAAACCGATCCGCTAAATACAGTCAGCTCCGCCAAACGCCTAATCGGCCGCACCCTTACCGACCTCGCACAAGAGGCGCAATACCTGCCCTATCGATTTACACCCAATGAGCGCGTGGTCGAGTTAAACACCCGTCAAGGTGCCAAAACGCCTATCGAAGTATCGGCAGAAATCCTCAAAGCCCTCAAATCGCGTGCTGAAGAATCATTGGGCGGAGATTTGGTCGGTGCCGTCATTACCGTACCCGCTTATTTTGACGATGCCCAACGTCAAGCCACCAAAGATGCTGCGCGTTTGGCAGGCTTGAATGTATTGCGCCTCCTCAACGAGCCGACCGCCGCCGCAATCGCCTACGGACTGGACAACGCATCAGAAGGCACGTTTGTCGTTTACGACTTGGGTGGCGGCACATTCGACGTATCCGTATTGCAACTGACCAAAGGCCTGTTTGAAGTTAAAGCCACCGGCGGCAACAGCGCATTGGGCGGCGATGACTTCGACCATCGTTTGTTCTGCCACCTGCTCGAACAAAACGACCTTTCCAAACTCAACGAACAAGACAGCCAACTTCTGCTTTCCCTTGTCCGTACTGCCAAAGAAAAACTGACCACTCAAACCGAAGCCGTCATCGAGGCCACACTTTCAGACGGCCATAAAGTTCATACCGTCATTACCCGCCAAGAGTTTCACAATCTGACCCAAAATCTGGTACAAAAAACCATCGAGCCCGTCAAACAGGCTTTGAAAGATGCCGGCGTAACCAAGGCCGATGTCAAGGGCGTGATTATGGTTGGCGGCTCTACCCGCATGTTGCACGTTCAACAAGCAGTTGCCACCTTCTTTGGTCAGACTCCGCTGAACAACCTCAACCCCGACGAAGTGGTTGCACTCGGTGCCGCCATACAGGCAAACGTCCTTGCCGGCAACAAAACCGACGGCGAATGGCTGCTGCTTGACGTTACACCTTTGTCGCTCGGATTGGAAACCTACGGCGGTCTTGCCGAGAAAATCATTCCTCGCAACTCCACCATTCCTACCGCGCGCGCGCAGGACTTCACCACCTTCAAAGACGGTCAAACCGCTATGACGATACACGTCGTGCAAGGCGAGCGCGAACTCGTTTCCGACTGCCGCAGCCTTGCCAAATTTACCCTGCGCGGCATTCCACCCATGGCAGCAGGCGCAGCGCGTATCCGCGTGACCTTCCAAGTTGACGCCGACGGATTGCTGTCCGTTTCCGCCCAAGAACAAAGCACCGGCGTACAGGCGCAAATCGAAGTCAAACCTTCCTACGGCTTGGACGATAGCACCATCACCCAAATGCTCAAAGACAGCATGAGCAACGCCGCCGAAGACATGGCCGCACGCGCACGCGCCGAAGCCGTCGTCGAAGCCGAAAGCCTGACCGACGCTGTCAACGCCGCCCTTGAGTTGGATAGCGACTTGTTGGAAGCCGAAGAATTGCAACAGATTCAACAAGACATCGCCAACTTGCAAGGCCGTCTGAAAGACGGCAAAGCCGAAGACATCCGTGCCGCCGTTGCCAAACTCAGCCACAGCACCGACAACTTCGCCGCCAAGCGCATGAACCGTAACATCCAACGTGCGCTGACAGGTCAAAGTGTTGATAATATTTGACGGCAAATGGTTTCAGACGGCCTTTGGAAATAGAGAGGTCGTCTGAAAAAGAAAGAATAGTAAAAAATGTCCAATCGATTTCGACTAATAATACTGAAAATACTGAGTGTCGTTTGGTTTCTCGTTTGGCGACTGACCGTATCCATTCTAATTGGAGACGCCGTATCTCATTTTTTACCACCTGAACACGAAACTTACACCCAAGGTAATAAAGTAAATGCCTCGTTTCAAATCGCCATTCTCACAACCGACAATAGTAGTTGTACCATGAAACTATGGAATCAGTTCGATGCTAAGAAGGACAAAGTGTGTACATCAATCTCTAATAACGATAATTGCATCGCACCTTTGAAAACCACTTGCAGTTTAAAACGCATACGTACTGAAGAATACGAACTCATCTATATTGACCCCATCATCGCAGAAACGAGAACCAGTCATTATCGTTTAACGGAAGGTCGTGTAGAACCTTTGTCTTTTACCTCAAATTCACTTATCCGACGATTATCAGCAGGACTAAAAGCAGCCTTAATTACCCTGCTTCTGACCTTGGCGCCTCTTTTTTACCGCCTGTGGCGACGCGACAGAGAAATTCAGGCAGCAGCCAAGCAAGCGAGAATAACTAAACAACGTAAAAACTGATCGCCCTAGACTTTACCCTACTTCCGTTGACCATTGAGACACTTTAACCACTCCGCGAAACATGAGACTCTGGCACCAAACCCTTATCCCCCTACTCCCCCGAGCCCAGCTTTTGGGGCAACACCGCGAATGCGCCGCTTTACGCGGAGCAGGCTGGGGCAGGCCGCATGCGACGGTTAATTACGTTTTTACCCATTCGCCCTACAAACTCTATCTATATCACGCGTTGATTATGGAAGAGATGAAAAAGCGCGGTTACAAACCCGATGCCTTATGGAAAGACCCGCTATATCGTGGTAAAGCCGTTGCCCCATACCATTCGCACGCGGCTGAAACAGCTACTTCGCCGATTTATACCGAACATGATGATGCCTACTTGGACGAATGCCTGGAAAATTTAAAAAGTAAAGGCATCATGTTATAAACCCATTTTTCAGACGGCCTGAATATTGAATATCCAAGGCCGTCTGAAACCGCTTTAACCACAACCACTCTTAAACAACTGAGACAATAAAAATGCCAAAAATTACCGTACTCCCACACGCGACATTATGCCCCGAAGGCGCGGTTATCGAAGACGCACCGGAAGGCCAAACCGTCCTTGACGTACTGCTCGACCACGATATCGAAGTCGATCACGCCTGTGAAAAATCCTGTGCCTGCACAACCTGCCACGTGATTATCCGCAAAGGTTTTGACAGCTTGGAAGAACCAACCGAATTGGAAGAAGACCTGCTCGACCAAGCATGGGGCTTGGAAGCCGATTCACGCTTGAGCTGTCAGGCAGTCGTTGCCGATGAAGATTTGGTCGTAGAAATTCCTAAATATACGATCAACCACGCGCGTGAAGACCACTAAAACAAGGCTTAATGAAAAAGGCCGTCTGAAACCACAAATTCATGGTTTTCAGACGGCCTTTTGGTGATACAGCAAATTATTTGATATGAGGAAAAATAAAACGCATACGCGAAATCTGCATGGAGGCCACTTTCTGCGTAGCGGAATAATTTTCAATTTTTTCTTGCATTCTGATTTGATGCATATTGCCGTTATAACGGGGAGCAGCATTCTGAGATTTGTTTACGGTCGGCAGTTCAGCCTCTGCTTTCAACGCTTCCTCTGCCTTGATGGCCGAGAGTGCAGCCTCATCCCTTACCAAACCGAAACGCTCGATAATGGCATTGGCTTCATCTATATAATGAGATTTGTTTGCGCCATTTTCCAACACCACATCCTCAAGTACGACCGACAAATGTTTGCCGCAATTTTCGATACGCTCGGCGATACGCGAATAAACCATCCAACGTTTCAGCCTCAACGCGCCTGCATCGTCATTGGGTGAAGCGGCATCCAGTTTAATCAAACCATAATGCTTGCCGTAATACAGACGGAACACCAGCTGCTTCAAACCTTCTGTTTCATCCAGCATCCGATAAAATTCGCGAACCAACAACAGCAAACGGTCAAATGCGCCTGCTTTAGACAGATACTCCGGATCATCGGAAGCAAGCGCGTAAATCAGTTTGGACAGCTTGGCGTTGAGTGCGTTATTCATCTTTTTTTCCTTTTATTTTTAAGCGATGGATTTTCTTAAGAGCCATTCCAAAAAATTTGGTTGCATAACAAAATGTAAATTTTGTATGAAAACCAAATCATACAAAGCGGAATAGAAAGTATAAAACGGCAGATTGCCGTGAATTTTAAGTGTCTTGCCGTATTTTAACGCAACTATGCTATTTTGTTAAAAAATAGCGCCATCATTTATCTGCCCATCTTCCGTAAAACAATCTGGCAGTCCGACTTCTTCTTGATTAAAATAATTACTAATAGCCCAAACCCAATAAAGGAACACATCATGAAATGGACAGATACCCAACGCATCGCCGAAGAACTCTACGACTTACACGGCGACAGCATCGATCCGAAAACCGTGCGTTTCACCCAACTACGTGATTTGATTATGGCTCTGCCTGAATTTGACGATGATCCGGCGCGTTGCGGCGAGCGTATTCTCGAAGCCGTGCAACAAGCATGGATAGATGAAGCAGAATAATCTTTCTCCCTTCCCTATCAAACAAGACCTCAGGCTGTTTTTCAGACGGCCTGAGGTCTTTATTAAATCTATTCATACAATTTCGGAAAATTTCGAAATTGACTCATGTTAACCTCAAATTTATTATGCAGTCTGACAACAAATAAAAGATATGCAGAAGGTGCATAACCATGAATCACGCTCGAGAAATCGCCGCTTTAAACAACAGCCTTTCTGATTTGAAAGGCGACATCAATGTTTCATTCGAATTTTTCCCGCCGAAAAACGAACAAATGGAAACCATGCTATGGGATTCCATCCATCGCCTGCAAACTTTGCATCCGAAATTCGTTTCCGTAACCTACGGTGCAAACTCCGGCGAACGCGACCGCACACACAGCATCGTCAAACGCATCAAACAAGAAACCGGCCTTGACGCCGCCCCCCACCTGACAGGTATCGATGCCAGCCCTGACGAGTTGCGCCAAATCGCCAAAGACTATTGGGACAACGGTATCCGCCGCATTGTTGCCCTGCGTGGCGACGAGCCGCCTGGCTACGAGAAAAAACCTTTCTATGCCGAAGATTTGGTCAAACTGTTGCGCTCCGTGGCCGACTTTGATATTTCCGTAGCGGCCTATCCAGAGGTGCACCCGGAAGCCAAATCCGCACAAGCCGACTTAATCAATCTGAAACGCAAAATTGATGCGGGTGCAAACCACGTTATTACCCAATTCTTCTTCGACGTGGAAAGCTATCTGCGCTTCCGCGACCGTTGCGTGATGATGGGCATTGACGTTGAAATCGTTCCCGGCATCCTGCCTGTAACCAATTTCAAACAATTGACCAAAATGGCTCAAGTGACCAACGTCAAAATCCCAAGCTGGCTGTCTAAAATGTACGAAGGTTTGGATGACGACCAAGGCACGCGCAACCTTGTTGCCGCCAGCATCGCCATCGACATGGTCAAAGTCCTCTCGCGTGAAGGTGTCAAAGACTTCCACTTCTACACCCTCAACCGCAGCGAACTGACTTACGCCATCTGCCATATTTTGGGTGTACGCCCCCGTTAATAAAACAGACGGCCTCCCCATTCTGATTTACAATATCGAACATTCAGACCATACCGGCCTGATTCAAAATTCCAACTAGGAGAGTTAACATGACAACATTACATTTTTCAGGCTTCCCGCGCGTCGGTGCCTTCCGCGAATTGAAATTCGCACAAGAAAAATACTGGCGCAAAGAAATCAGCGAGCAAGAATTGCTGGCTGTTGCTAAAGACTTGCGCGAGAAAAACTGGAAACACCAAGCTGCTGCCAACGCTGATTACGTTGCTGTAGGCGATTTCACTTTCTACGATCACATACTCGACCTGCAAGTTGCTACCGGTGCCATCCCTGCCCGCTTCGGCTTCGACAGCCAAAACCTGTCTTTGGAACAATTCTTCCAACTGGCCCGTGGTAACAAAGACCAATTCGCTATCGAAATGACCAAATGGTTCGACACCAACTACCACTACTTGGTGCCTGAATTCCACGCCGATACCGAATTCAAAGCGAACGCCAAACACTACGTTCAACAACTGCAAGAAGCCCAAGCTTTGGGTCTGAAAGCCAAACCGACCGTTGTTGGTCCGTTGACTTTCCTGTGGGTTGGTAAAGAAAAAGGCGCTGTTGAATTCGACCGTCTGAGCCTGTTGCCTAAACTGTTGCCTGTTTACGTTGAAATCCTGACTGCTTTGGTTGAAGCCGGTGCCGAGTGGATTCAAATCGACGAACCTGCTTTGACTGTTGACCTCCCTAAAGAATGGGTAGAAGCATACAAAGACGTTTACGCTACTTTGAGCAAAGTAAGCGCCAAAATCCTGCTGAGCACTTACTTTGGTTCTGTTGCCGAACACGCTGCTTTGCTGAAATCCCTGCCTGTTGACGGCCTGCACATCGACTTGGTACGCGCCCCTGAGCAACTGGACGCATTTGCCGACTACGACAAGGTTCTGTCTGCCGGCGTTATCGACGGCCGCAACATTTGGCGCGCCAACCTGAACAAAGTTTTGGAAACTGTCGAGCCTCTGCAAGCCAAACTGGGCGACCGTTTGTGGATCTCCAGCTCTTGCTCTCTGCTGCACACTCCATTTGACTTGTCAGTTGAAGAAAAACTGAAAGCCAACAAACCTGACCTGTACTCTTGGTTGGCATTCACCCTGCAAAAAACTCAAGAATTGCGCGTTCTGAAAGCCGCATTGAACGAAGGCCGTGATTCTGTTGCAGAAGAACTGGCTGCCAGCCAAGCTGCTGCCGACTCCCGTGCCAACAGCAGCGAAATCCACCGTGCAGACGTTGCCAAACGCCTGGCCGATTTGCCTGCCAACGCAGACCAACGCAAATCTCCATTTGCCGACCGTATCAAAGCGCAACAAGCATGGTTGAACCTGCCTCTGCTGCCGACTACCAACATCGGTTCTTTCCCACAAACTACCGAAATCCGCCAAGCACGTGCAGCCTTTAAAAAAGGCGAACTGTCTGCCGCCGATTACGAAGCCGCGATGAAAAAAGAAATCGCCTTGGTGGTTGAAGAGCAAGAAAAACTGGACTTGGACGTACTGGTACACGGCGAAGCCGAGCGTAACGACATGGTTGAATACTTCGGCGAACTGTTGAGCGGTTTTGCATTCACCCAATACGGCTGGGTACAAAGCTACGGCTCACGCTGCGTTAAACCACCTATCATCTTCGGTGACGTAAGCCGTCCTGAAGCCATGACCGTGGCTTGGTCTACTTACGCACAAAGCCTGACCAAACGCCCGATGAAAGGTATGTTGACCGGCCCTGTAACCATTCTGCAATGGTCTTTCGTCCGCAACGATATTCCTCGCTCTACCGTGTGCAAACAAATCGCACTGGCTTTAAACGACGAAGTATTGGATCTGGAAAAAGCCGGCATCAAAGTCATCCAAATTGACGAACCTGCCATCCGCGAAGGTCTGCCTTTGAAACGTGCCGATTGGGACGCCTACCTGAACTGGGCCGGTGAATCTTTCCGCCTGTCCTCTACCGGTTGCGAAGACAGCACTCAAATCCACACTCACATGTGCTACTCCGAGTTCAACGACATCCTGCCAGCCATCGCCGCTATGGACGCTGACGTCATCACGATCGAAACTTCACGTTCCGATATGGAGCTCTTGACTGCGTTCGGCGAATTCAAATACCCGAACGACATCGGCCCAGGTGTTTACGACATCCACAGCCCACGCGTACCGACTGAAGCTGAAGTTGAGCACCTGTTGCGCAAAGCCATCGAGGTTGTACCGGTTGAACGTCTGTGGGTGAACCCAGACTGCGGCCTGAAAACACGTGGTTGGAAAGAAACTCTGGAACAACTCCAAGTGATGATGAACGTAACCCACAAACTGCGTGCCGAACTGGCTAAATAATGTGAGTTAGATGAAAAGGCCGTCTGAAAATTTTCAGACGGCCTTTTTTTATTTATCGATATTTAAACTATAAAGATTACGACTTCAACAGCTTACAAAATCCCTGTCGTTGTATGATGTTCTTCCACTCCTGATGTATACACGTTCTTAGTATGGTGATACACAGTCTCTTTAGTCGTTTCAACAATATGGTTGGCTTCTGACAAGATATCACTCAATGCAACTTTACTGCCGGTCGTATTCACCTTTTTCTGTGCTTCGCCGTTATGGCTATTGCCTTCTGAATACGTTTTGATGTTATTTTCAAAGCGCAGCCATGAATCATACAGTTCACCTTTAATGTCCGTCATGATTTTATTGTTAGCTACATTTAAAGATGCCTTGCCCTTAGGGTTGGTACTGTGTACGTCTACCAAAACATCATCCAGAGCACCACCAAGCTTCAATGTGTTATTGGTGATGTTGTACTCTTTGGCATTGCTTTTCAAATAAGCAAATTCGACATAGCCGTCAGATTTTTCACGCACGGAAATTTTGTTGTTGTGAATGGTCACCGCACCATGCATAGCGACATTACCATGGTGTTCTTCCACATAAACCGGTACTGCGCCTTTCATAATCTTGCCGATATCGGCATCATTGCCGCTGATGGTAATGGTACCGCTACCAATGCCGTTTTTAGATAAAACGCGGTCGTAAGTATCGTTGATGACGGCAATTAGATATTTTGTAGATTCGCCGCTGATCTTGTTGTTTGCCATATTGAGCGTGTAATCCATTTTGCTTTCATGGTTACGGAACTCAATCGCGTAAGTCTGAATATTGTTTTGATAAACCGTCAGATTTTTAATGACATTATTGCTGATATCGAAATAGCCTTTGTCAGCCGAGTGCAAATCTTTGTATTGGGTATTGGTTTGCACCTGGATACCTGAATACATGTGGTAGTACTTACCCAAGTCATCATCAACATTTAAACGGAAGCTCGGGTCTTGGATAATGGTATTGCCCGTAATTTTGACTTTATCCATAGAAAACTGGCGGTTGTAGGCAGCAATGCCATACAGCCGGTCACCCGTTAACACATTGTCTTCAATAACAATACCTGTACCATCATGCACATCCAAACCTTTGCGGTAGTTGTGGTCGGTCGTGTTTTTACGGTATGTGATGCCGTAATTGTAGCTTCCGGCAGCCACAGCCATACCGTAGCCGGTACCGCCATCCGCTTCGTGGCCGTTCCAATCCAAGCGGTTGCCCTCGCCGATAAAGTTTTGTTGAAAACCGATCAGCGCACCGGCAACGCGGTTGTGGTGTAAATACGAATCGATAATACGGTTGTTTTCACCCAAAGGCAGCGCTTCGTATGTTTCATCAATTTCGCCGCTTTGTACGCGCGCTTTAAAGGTCAACTTATGCCCTTTTTCCGTTTCCAAAGAAGCGGTCGACGTAAACATCACACCAGCGCGGTTGGCACCGGAAACCTCTACTTTGCTGATTAAAGTATTGTCCGCATCGTTCACCAAAATGCCGTTTACCTTGCCAAAATAGCTTAAGCCTTTTCGGTAAAAATCAGGGTTGGTATATTGAACCGACAAGTCGGCAATGGTTTTATTGTTTTGTCCATCGACTAAAATACCGGCAAATTGGCGAATATCATCATGGTTGGTGTCCGGATTGAACACGCCCGTCTGCGCCTTATCAAACGTTACTTTGGTTTTACCCATCCCCGAACCAAACAAACCACGCGCGCCGGAAACGGTTTTATCCATCACAATCTGGTTGGAAATATAGTAAGTACCATCCAAAAAGACCATGGCTTTTTCTTTATGAGCCGCCTCTAAAGCCGCTTTAAATGCCTGAAGGCTGTCTTTTTTACCCTGCGCATCGGCACCAAAATCATTCACACGAACATAATTGCCGTACTCTTTAGATTGATACACGCGGTATTTTCCAGATACACCGGCCCTGCTTTCGGCATGATCGTCAATTTTGTTTTCTTTGCTTGAGCTGAGGTGGCTATCGTGACTCATGGCTGTTTTTTTGCCGAAAGAAACGCTCGTAACTTTATGATGACCGTCTGAATCGTTCAAACTCTTTTTATGGGTAATTTCGACTGTTTCTTTTCCTTCGGCAATTCTGTCTTCTGCCTCTTTCTCTTTGCGGGCGGCTTCTTGTTTGGCTTTACGCTCTTCAATCGCTTTTTCGACTGCCGCTTTATGCGCTTCTTTTGCGCGCTCAACCGCCTTTGCTTTAGCTGCGGCGGCTTCGGCTATTTTTTTTGCTTTAGCCTCTTCGTAAATTTTTTGCCTTTCAGCCAGGACTTTTTCCATCGATTTATTGACTGGTTTGGCTGCCGTTGCTTTATCGGTAGCGGCAGGTTTATTTGTTACTTTAGGCGCAATGGTGTTTTTACTGGAAACGCTGCTTACAGAAGCAACGCTGGCCCGTGCGACATGCATTTTTGTCACAAGACCGTCTGAAGATGATGAAGTGCTGTCCAATCTTTCTGCCTCAGCTACATGAACCGCCTCTCTCGTTACAGTATTTTTACCGCTTAATCGCTTGGGTTCTGGAAAAACCGACGGACTATCCCCCCAATTTTGAGTGTGTATCCATTCTTTTAGCGGAGAAGATGATTTGGAAGTGGTTTCAGGAGTTGAGGAGCCGTGACGGATATGGGTACGACCAAGAGGAGCAAGTTTATGTGACATAATCAGCGTATTTCCTTGTATCAAATATCGTCCTTTCCCACCGCACAAGCGTGCAACAAAAAAGTTCGATTGAATAAAGAGGTAAGACGGATTCTGTCGTAACAGCAATTGCCTGTATAAAGGCCAAACTGAAGCTGGCCACTTTGAGAAACTCGGCAGCGTTTCCCCTTCTGCCGGTTTTCTAATTAGAAACGGTAATGGTGTTTAGACAGAACCCTTGGATGACTTTTATAGGCAATCTGTCCGCGCACCATGTATCCGGTTATTTTTGACGGAAATGTATCAGAGTCCCTTTTTAATTGATTAGTTCATCCAAAGTTAAGTTATTTTTGATTTTTATAGCAAAATAAAAATGGTTTTATCTTGCATTGTTTTTCTTTTTTGGCGTGACAGAGTTAATCCCGCGAAGCCAAAAAGGAGGGGAATTCTAACACGATATGTTTTTAGCATTCCCTATTTAACTAAATTTACAAAATATACAAAATAAATATCTATAAATGTTTTTAAGTTCATCGAAAAATCAATAAAATTCGATATTTTCAATGTGTATTTTTACAACATAATTGCGCATTATATACCGATTATCTTAAAACGCTACCGTTTGTTTGTAAAATTTAGCATTTTATTATTGTTTTCCCTATCTAAAATCCAATAAAAAAAGGCCGTCTGAAAAAATATTTCAGACGGCCTTTTTTATTAAATACGCTCTATTTAACAAACTTCGACCAACCAACCGTGTTTGTCTTCTGTCAAACCGTATTGAATGTCGGTAATCGCCTTACGGATTGCGTAACCGCGCTCTTGGCTCTTCACTTCGATTTCTTTGCCATCAATCACGAAAGAAGTTACCGGAGAAATGACAGCAGCCGTACCGGTCAGAATCGCCTCTGCACCATTTTCCACAGCTGCTTTCAGCTCATCGACAGTAAAGTTGCGCTCGGTAACGGTGTAGCCCAAATCTTTGGCAACTGTCAGTACGGAATCACGGGTAACGCCGTGCAGGAATTCGTCTGTCAACGGTTTGGTAATGATTTCATCACCGTTAATCAGGATAAAGTTAGACGCGCCGGTTTCCTGAACGTCGCCATTCGGACAGAACAACACTTGGTTTGCACCATATTCGGCTTTGGCTTTCAATACCCAAGGCATGGCGGAAGCGTAGTTGCCGCCGCATTTCACACGACCCATATGTGGGGCGCAACGGATGTGTTCGGTTTCCACCAAGATTTTAACGGGCGAACCGGCTTTGAAATAGTCGCCGACAGGAGAAGCCAGAATGTACAGCAAAGCAGTTTCGGAAGGAGAACCGGCTTTACCGATCACAGGGTCGGTACCGATCAAAGTCGGACGCAGGTACAAAGCGGCAGGCGCATCAGGGATTTCCTCGGCGGAACGTTTGACCAATTCGATCAAAGCATTCAAATAAGCCTCTGTCTCAGGACGCGGCAGGTGCAGAATATCTGCGCTTTGCTGCATACGCGCAATGTTGGCGGTCGGGCGGAACATCACGATTTTGCCGTTTGCCTGACGGAATGCCTTCAAACCTTCAAAACATTCACTGCCGTAATGCAAAGCATGTGCGCCGGGGGCGAGTGTCAGGTCTTTGGAAGATTGCCATTCTACCGGTTGCCATTTACCTTCACGATAAGCGATAACGGGCATTTCAGCGTGGAAAACGCTGCCGAATACGGCTGGGACTGGTCTGCTCATGATGATTGCCTTTCTTATTCTGATTTGTAAGATAATAACTAAAGACTGAACAATACGCCTTTCAATATGGGTTTGACAAGTACCCGTCAGCATTAAAGATACCCTTCCCATGCCGTCTGAAACATGCCGTCCTATCCGAAATCCGGCAAATCGTTTAAACTGATACCATTTTTCAGACGGCCTGCCCCAACCGCGGCCCACCCGGAGCAACCCATGAAACTCATCTCTACCATCATCAAAATCCTGATTCTTCTTGTTTTCCTCCTGCTGGCCATCACCAATACCCACACCGTATCCTTCTTCTACCTGCCCGGCCAAAACGTCAATCTGCCACTGATTGTCGTGCTTTTCGGTGCCTTTATTATCGGCATCGTGTTCGGTATGTTTGCCCTCTTCGGCCGTCTGCTGTCCCTGCGCAGCGAAAACAACCGCCTGCGTGCCGAAGTGAAAAAATACGCCCACCTTTCCGAAAAAGACCTGACCCCGGTCAAAACCGAAACACCGGCAACGACTTCCGAAGCCACTCCCAAAGCGTAACGCCACCAATCAATAAAGGAATACCATGGACAACGAATTGTGGGTCATCTTACTGCCCATCGTCCTCCTCCCCGTTTTCTTCGCTATGGGCTGGTTTGCTGCGCGCGTCGATATGAAGACCGTTCTGAAACAGGCCAAAAGCATACCGGCCGGCTTTTACAAAAGCCTTGACGCCCTCGTTGACCGCAACAGCGGCCGCGCCGCGCGCGAATTGGCGGAAGTGATTGACCAACAGCCGCAGTCATACGACCTAAACCTGACCCTAGGCAAGCTCTACCGCCAACGCGGCGAAAACGACAAAGCCATCAATATGCACCGCGCCCTGCTCGATTCGCCCGACACTGTCAACGAAAAACGCGCGCGCGTGCTTTTTGAATTGGCGCAAAACTACCAAAGTGCAGGCTTGGTTGACCGCGCCGAACAAATCTTCCTCGGTTTGCAGGAAGGCGATATGGCACGCGAAGCCCGCCAACACCTTTTGAGCATCTACCAACAAGACCGCGACTGGGAAAAGGCCATCGAAATGGCGCAGCTCTTGAGCCATGACGAACAAACCTACCAGTTTGAAATCGCCCAGTTCTATTGCGAAATCGCCCAAGCCGCACTGTTCAAATCCAACTTCGATGCCGCTCGCTACAACATCGGCAAAGCACTCGAAGCCAACAAGAAATGTACGCGCGCCAACATCATTCTCGGCGACATTGAATACCGTCAGGGCAACTTCCCTGCTGCAGTGGAAGCGTATTCCGCCATCGAGCAGCAAAACCACGCCTATCTGAGCATGGTCGGCGAAAAACTCTATGAAGCCTATGCCGCGCAAGGCAAACAGGAAGAAGGTCTCAACCGCCTGATCGGCTATATGCAAACCTTCCCCGATCTTGACCTGATCAACGTCATCTACGAGAAGGCCCTGCTGCTCAAAGGCGAAACCGAAGCGGCGCAAATCGCTGTCGAACTTGTCCGCCAAAAACCCGACCTCAACGGCGTGTACCGCCTGCTTGGCTTGAAACTCAGCAGTATGAATCCGGAGTGGAAAGCCGACACCGATATGATTCGTTCCATTATCGGCCGCCAGCTGCAAAAAAGCGTCATGTACCGCTGCCGCAACTGCCACTTCAAATCCCAAGTCTTCTTCTGGCACTGCCCAGCCTGCAACAAATGGCAAACCTTTACGCCGAATAAAATCGAGATTTGATAAAGCGTTAAGCATTAAAAAAAAGGCCGTCTGAAATCTTTTCAGACGGCCTTTTTATTACAAAGCAAAATATCAAAGCGCTTCAAAACATGGCTGTACACACCAGCAATGTTTGCTCAACAACGCTGCTCTGCCCATACCAACGCCGCTACAATCTGAGCCTCAATATCGGCATTAAACTCGCCGGCACGGTACGCATCGCGCAATTCTGTGCGACGGGTTTCATCTGCCGCAATTTGGTTTAACACCACTTGCGGAAACTCATTAAACACAGGCCCGGCCTCTTCATGACCCATCAAAAACAGCGCAGGGATTTTTTGATTGGCGCGGACGATTTCCTGTTGGCTCGGATTATCGAAACGGCTGCTGTCGTCAAAATCGTTGCGAGCAATATAGTTGACGCGGATATTGGGGTTCAACTCCGCCATTTTTTGAATAAACGGCACAAATACGCAGCAATCAGGGCAATATGGCGCAGCGGCAAGCAGCCAGTTTTGCGGACGGCTGATCTTTTTGACCGCCGCTACCGTTTGCGCCGACAGCTCGGTTGCCTGATAGAGCTGCTGCTGTTTCAATTTGTCTTCTTCGGTATCAAAATCCAAATATTCTGCATAAGCGGCCATGCTTTACTCCTATTCTGTTGTATCGGTTTTCCCTGCCACGCCGGTCAAAAGCGGAACAAGCAGATTGACGACGAGGTTTTCAAATAACGGCTCATCAAGCGGCGATTCGTCCGAATGGCCAAACACCAGCTTCACTTCGGTATATTCTTTCTGCCCTTTACTCATTTTATTGCCGTTAAAAACCTCATGGGCTTTTCTCAAGGCGGCATCCCAATCCTCTTTCTTGCTGTACTCCTCCGCAGCGGCAAGGCTGGTTTTGGCGAAAAACGGCAAAGGGGTATTTTGTCCGATTCGGAAATATACCAGCCATTCTTTCAAAAGCTCCCTCGCCGCCTCTTGCCCGATGGCGGCATAGGTTTCGGTCTGCCCCAAGCTGACAATATGGGTTTGTCGGTTTTCAACGGATTGAGGGGCGACGGCGCAAAAAATCAAATGCTCCAATAAACGGGCAACACGGTTGGGCGCATTGTCTTTTTGGTTTTGGAACACAATGCGGCCGCATTCATAAAGATTGCCGATGGTGCCTTGTAAAACCAAATCGTCAAAGTGTTCTTCATAAGGTTCAGACGGCCTTTTGTTACTGCGTATCAACCCGGCATCCACATTTTTCGCAGATATCTGATACTGCTTCTGCCACAAGCCGCCCAACTCGCCCACCGGCATCAGGCTTTCTGCATTCAGCCGAATGGCCGTATCTTCAAAATCTTCCCCTGCGCGCCGCGCATCCAAATAGGCATCGGCAATCCGGCCCTCATGTTGCGGCTCAAACGGTTCGGCAGATTCCCATGCGTCGTCCAAATACGGCTGATCCCAGCTTAAATTTCTCTTCAGCCAAACTTTGACAGGGTTGCGCCAAAAACTGACAAGCTCGCCCTGTTGAATGGTTTTACCCGGCTCTTCCTGACTTAAAGCCTCACGGAAAAACGGCTGCGCTTCCGCTGGCGGTTGGTTCAGCGCATCAGCGTAATCTTGGCGCGTACTGAAGAGGCCGTCTGAAAACGCGTCCTTTTGGAAATAACGGCGCGAAAACGCCTGCAAAGGATGATGTTTCACCCATTTCTCCGACAACTCACGCCCGCTTTTCCCCGTCATGGCGGCAATGGTATCCAGCAGCTCGCTGATTAACGAAGACGGCGCAAACTCAGCATCATTGCGTATATCGCGGCCGATATAAGACAAATACAGCATTTCGCGCGCGCTGATTAAGGCTTCGAGGAATAGATAACGGTCGTCGTCGCGGCGGGCGCGGTCGCCTTTTTTCGGATGTTTGGCAATCAGGTCGAACACAGCCGCTTTGGTATTGCGCGGAAAATCGCCGTCATTCAAACCCAACAGGCAAACCATTTTAAACGGCAGGCTGCGCATCGGCACCATACTGCAAAAAGTGATGCCGCCGCTCAAAAATCCGGCTTGGCTTTCGCTGTCCAAGAAGCGGCGGATATGGCGGATAACGGTTTCACACGGCAACAATCCGTCAAATTCGGCCAACTGCGCCTCTTCCTGCCATTTCGCCAAAGACTGCTCGAACTGCTGCTTGGCGTATTGGTCGTCCGTATCCGGAGCAAACAGTTTCTCCAGCAAATCGCGGCAACGCTGCACCCAGCCTTCCACATCGGCAGGCTCTTGCCATTGCGCCGCCATATCGGCCAAAGTACGGATAAATTCGGCAAAACCGCTGAACACGTCCAACTGGTTGACGTTGCTATGCCACGCACTCACGCCCTGCCACATGCCGTTGCTGCCTTCAGGCAGCATCCAGCCCAAGGTCAAACGCTCTATCGCCTGCTGCCAAGTAAAGAGGTTGTCTTTGCCCTCGCGCATGGTTTGATCCAAACCCCAATGCACATTCAATCCGGCAACAGCCTCATGCAGCAGCGGCACATCTTCCTCGCTCAAACCGAAGCGTTGCAGCACCAACCGGCTTTCCAGCAAAGGTAAAACCTTGTCCACTTCAAACCGGCTTTCCAGCAAGTCCAACGTTTGCGCCAAAGCATACAGCAACGGCTGACGGCGGCTGAGCTTCACATCCGAAATCGAATACGGCAAAGCCTGGCTGCCTTCCTGCTCCTGTCCAAAAACGGCTTCGATAAACGGACTGTACGGCTCGATGTTCGGTGTTAACACGGCAATATCGTGCGGTTGCCAATCGGGATTATTTTGCAACACCAGCGACAGCTCTTCTTTCAAAATCTGCAATTCGCGCAAAGGGCTGTGTGCCGCAACGATTTTGACGGAGCCGTCATTCAACAGCTTGTCCGGCTCGACACACACTGGATTGCCGTCCGCATCGTGAACCTGAACCAAAGCCGGCTGCGCGCCTGCTTCGCCTTCTTCCTGTTGATATAAGCGTTCAGACGGCATGATCAAGTTTTGGATATCGTTTTGCAGGCAATGCAACAAGGTATCGTCTTTTCCCTCTTCATAAACCTGAATATCCTGCTCGGTTTCCACTTCCGACAGAAAATCAAAGAAATCGCGCCCCTGCTTGCCCAAAGAAGCCAACAGCGGATGCCCTGCCTGCGACAAATCCGCCTCATCGCCCCTTTTCAAAATCTGCGCCTCGTCGATGACCTCGCCCCAATATTGGCTGCTCGGGTTAAGCGCAAACACAAACACATCGCAATGCTTGGAAATTTGGTGCAGCAGTTGCAGATACATCGGCGCCATTGTCGAAATGCCGAATACGAACAACCTTTGCGGCAAGACCGATTTATCCAACTGCGCCAACAGCTTTTCCCACAAGGCCACGCGGTGCGGCGCAGATTGGCTGCCATCGTCCAAATAACGCCACAGCCGCGCCTGCCAATCCTCATCATCGCCCAAACCCAGCAGCTTCCCAGCCTGCCACGCATCAATCCAATCCGGACGGTACACCAAATATTGGTCGAAAATATCCGCCATCTGTCCGGCAAGCTGATAATCCGCCGATGCCGAGCTGTGCAAATAACTTTCCAACTTCAAGCGCACGTTTTCGTATTCTGGGGCCGTCTGAAACGCTTCGCTGCGGAACAAATCCAGCAAACGCCAACGCATGACTTCAGGCGAAAACGGACTGAGCGGCGGCACATCGGGAACCAATTTACGCATCAGCTGCCACGCCAAACCGGCCGGCAGGCTGAACTTCAAATTCGCCGCCACGCCGAGTTTGCGCGCGAAAAACACATTCAGATAACGCCGCATCCCCTGGCTCTGCACCACCACTTCTTCCTGTGCCAATACAGCATCCAAAGGCAAGGCCTGATGAATATGCGCGCACATTTCGGCAAGCGCTTCCAAACGGTCGGACTGATAAAGATAAAACATAGCAGACAATCTAAAAAACAATTGCCCACATTATAATGCCATTAGGACAAATGCTTCAGCAGAAGCAGCAAACAAAAACACAGGCCGTCTGAAACACATCGCTTCAGACGGCCTAAAACAAACTCATCGACAGCCAATTATTAATTATTTATCGACCCCTGTACAAACCGGCTTCTCCTATCCTATAATTTCCCACATTCGGAATGTAGCGCAGCCCGGTAGCGCACTTCGTTCGGGACGAAGGGGTCGGAGGTTCGAATCCTCTCATTCCGACCAAATACAAAACCTGCTTGAGTCCAAGCAGGTTTTTTTACATTCGGCAAGCCTATACTTCCGGCGGAGGGAAAGGCGCGCCTTCGGGATGTTTGTAGCGGTTGTACATAAACAAATATTGTTCCGAAAAACGGCGTATCCAATATTCGGTATTTTCATTGATCACACGCGCGTCGTGCTCCTTATCGCCGTTCAACTCGCCGCGCAAAGGCTCTATATGCAAGACAAAGCCTTTACCGTCGGGCAAACGCTCACCGCAAAAAAACAAAGCCTTTACGCCTTTGACTTGCGCCAGCTTGCCTGCCAACGTCATGGTGTAGGCAGGTTTGCCGAAAAAGTCCACCCACACGCCGTCACCCCCTTCTTCCGGAGACGGTACATGGTCCGGCAACACAATGGTCGCTTCTCCGCCGCGCAGGGCCTTGATGATTTGTTTGACGCCCTGAATACTGGTTGGCGCAGTCTTACCCTTGCCGCGCACGCGCCCTGCCTGCATCACCGCATCAAAAGCCTTGATTTTCGGCGGCTTGTACATCGCCGTCAGCGGAAACGGCAGTTGCTGGCTGATGTAGCGGCCCGCCAAATCATAGCTGCCGATGTGCGGCGTGATAAACAGCAAACCTTCACCCGCATTCAAGGCCGTCTGAACATGTTCCCAACCGTTGACGCTGACAAACAGGTTTTCAATTTCCTCAGGCCGTCTGGAAAACGCCACCGGCAATTCCAAGCCGCCTTTTGCCGTTTCACGGAAAACTTTTTTCACTGCCTCGTCCGTCGGGTTCAAGCCGGCAAGTGTCATGTTTTCAAATACCCTTCGGCGATCTTTCAACAACACGCGGAAACCCAAACTGCCGAGCAGGTTGCCTAATTTGTGCAACCAAGCCAAAGGCAGCGCGGCCAAAAATTTAAAAACAAAGGTAACAAGCGTTTGCATAAGGTTTTACCAAAATGAAGTGAGCAGATTGTAAACGAAACAGGCCGTCTGAACAAAACAGACTTCGGGCAAATATATTGCGGCACACCTGCTTTTCTGCTACTATCCGCGCTGCATTAAGAGTTGGGAATTCCATGCCAACCTGCTTTTCAAACGGAAAGGTAAGGTGGACGGTTGAAAAACCGATGTGGCTCGCCAGAGCAATCCAAACCCGCTTAATGCGGGAATTTTTTTGCCTGTAAGAAACGTGCAACAGGATTCCGAAACAGCAGGCAAGTGCGAATGTTTCTCACTTGTATAGAGAAAAAGCGGAGTTTTTGTTATGATTTCCGCTGTCCGAAATAAAAGGCCGTCTGAAAACACAGCAGCCTGTTTTTAATGAAAGAATAGCAATGAGCGAATATCTGTTTACTTCCGAATCGGTATCCGAAGGCCATCCGGATAAAGTTGCCGACCAAGTATCCGATGCGATTTTGGATGCCATCTTGGCGCAAGACCCCAAAGCACGTGTCGCCGCGGAAACCTTGGTCAACACAGGCTTGTGCGTATTGGCAGGCGAAATTACTACTACTGCCCAAGTGGACTACATCAAAGTCGCACGCGAAACCATCAAACGCATCGGCTACAACTCCTCCGAGCTGGGCTTTGATGCCAACGGCTGCGCGGTCGGCGTGTACTACGACCAACAATCTCCGGACATTGCCCAAGGCGTGAACGAAGGCGAAGGCATCGACTTGAACCAAGGCGCAGGCGACCAAGGTTTGATGTTCGGCTATGCCTGCGACGAAACCCCTACCCTGATGCCGTTTGCCATCTATTACAGCCACCGCCTGATGCAACGCCAAAGCGAATTGCGCAAAGACGGCCGCCTGCCTTGGCTGCGCCCTGATGCCAAAGCCCAACTGACCGTGGTTTACGACAGCGAAACCGGCAAAGTAAAACGCATCGACACCGTCGTCCTGTCTACCCAGCACGATCCATCTATCGGTTACGAAGAGCTGAAAAACGCTGTTATCGAACACATCATCAAACCGGTTCTGCCGTCTGAACTGCTGACCGACGAAACCAAATACCTGATCAACCCGACCGGCCGCTTCGTTATCGGCGGCCCGCAAGGCGACTGCGGTTTGACCGGCCGTAAAATCATCGTCGATACCTACGGCGGCGCAGCTCCGCACGGCGGCGGCGCATTCTCCGGCAAAGACCCGTCCAAAGTGGACCGTTCCGCCGCTTACGCCTGCCGCTATGTTGCAAAAAACATCGTCGCCGCCGGTTTGGCAACCCAATGCCAAATCCAAGTTTCCTACGCCATCGGTGTTGCCGAACCGACTTCGATTTCCATCGATACTTTCGGCACCGGCAAAATCAGCGAAGAAAAACTGATTGCCCTGGTTCGCGAACATTTCGACCTGCGCCCTAAAGGCATCGTCCAAATGCTCGACCTGCTGCGCCCGATTTACAGTAAATCCGCTGCCTACGGCCACTTCGGCCGCGAGGAGCCTGAATTTACTTGGGAGCGCACTGACAAAGCAGGCGCATTGAAAGCAGCCGCAGGCGTATAAAAAAAATAATAAAGGTCGTCTGAACGGGAGTTTCAGACGGCCTTTTTACATCTAAACATTCAAAACCTTTTTACGAACGACACATCGTATTTTCACAAAAACAGCGCAACGAAATTTTGGATTGCCGTAATGTTTTTGTGAAGCTACCAAATAAAATTGAAAGAATGCATCATGAAAAAATGGCTGCTGGCTGTTTTGCCTGCCACCGCACTGGCTGCTCCGCCTCAAGGCTTTTATCAAAATTACAAAGACTGGGACATTGCTTGCGACAATACCGGCACCTGCCGTCTTGCCGGATACCAAGCAGATGAAATAGAACCGCCGGTTTCTATCCTGTTTACCCGACAAGCAGGGGCGAATGCCGCCGTAATTGGCGAAGTTTCCCTGCTGCCATTTAACGACGATGACCTCCAACTCGCCCGCGTGGCAGCCCGCAGCGAATTGATGCTGAACGGCAAATCACTGGGCAAATTGGCGTTGAACAAAAAAGGCACAGGCAAATTGAGCAGCGCGCAAACCAACGCCTTGCTCGAAGCGTTGAAAAAAGAAAGCAAAATCAGCATCCGCGCGGGAAAATATGAATGGCACTTGTCCGATAAAGGCGCGGCGGCGGCAATGTTGAAAGCGGACGAATTCCAAGGTCGTCTGAATACGCCTTCCGCGCTGATTCGCAAAGGTGGCAGCAGTCAGGCAGTCCTCAGCCCGCAGCCCAAACCCGTCATCCGCGCCGTTGCCGTGCCGAAAAAAGAGGGCGATATGCTGGAACAAGGCACACCGCGCCACAGCGCCGTCATGAAGCTCTTGAGCGACAGCAACCGCGTTTCCGAAGGCGACAATAATTACTGTTACGCCCTGCACAATAAAGAGCAAATGGATTGGAACCGCAGCCTAAATATTTATCCGCTCAACAAACAACAAGTTTTAGTGGAGGCCGTCTGTATCGGCGGAGCCTATCAAACCAGCGGCTACTATGTCATTGCCGACAAAAAATTAACCAAAATCGAACAAGTGCTGCCACCAATGACATACGGCGGACACGGCGGATTCGATGAGAAAACAGCCACCCTTAGCGGCAGCTTCAAAGGCCGAGGAATCGGCGACTGCTGGTCGGGCAATGCCGCAGTGTGGGACGGTAAAACGTTTGTCCGCAGTGAGGAACACACCACCGGTTCATGCAAAGGCTTCACAGGCGGCGCGTGGCTGATGCCTATTTTTGAAGCCCGTGTTGAACGTTAAAATACACGGAATATTTACGATAGAAAGCAAAGGCCGTCTCAAAATTCCCGTTTTCAGACGGCCTTTTTCCTTATACAATAGCCACTTGAATTTCTATATACATTCTGAATAAAGGATACGGATTATGTTCGGCAAACAACTTTTTGAAGAAGTCAGCTCCAAAATCAGCGAAACCATCGCCAACAGCCCTGCCAAAGACATGGAAAAAAACGTTAAAGCCATGCTCGGCAGCGCGTTCAACCGCATGGATTTGGTGACCCGCGAAGAATTCGACATCCAACAACAGGTTTTGATTAAAACCCGTACCAAACTGGCCGAATTGGAAGCCCGTTTGGCCAAACTCGAAGCTGCTCAAGAGCCTGAAGAAGCGGCTTTGAAAGCTGCCGAAGCCGCTGCTGAAGAAGCTGTTGCCGAAATCAAACAACAAACTGAAGCTGCCGAATAAGGCCGTCTGAAACATGTCGCTTGCTTTGGTTTACAGCCGCGCCTTAAGCGGCATGAATGCGCCGTTGGTCGAAGTGGAAGCCCACCTTGCCAACGGCTTGCCACATTTCAATATCGTCGGTTTGCCCGATACTGAAGTCAAAGAAAGCCGCGATCGTGTGCGTGCCGCCATCATCCAAAGCGGCTTCGACTTTCCCGCCAAGAAAATTACCGTCAACCTCGCACCGGCCGACCTCCCAAAAGAATCCGGCCGTTTCGATTTACCGATTGCCTTAGGCATTCTTGCCGCTTCGGGACAAATCAATCCTGAAAAGCTCGCGCAATATGAGTTTGCCGGAGAATTAGCACTGTCCGGCCTGCTGCGTCCCGTACGCGGCGCGCTGGCCATGGCATGGCAGGGAATGCAGGCAGGCCGTTCGTTCGTATTGCCACAAGAAAATGCTGACCAGGCTGCCGTCATGCGCGGTATCGCGGTTTATGGAGCGCGTTCTTTGGGCGAAGTGGCCGCCCATTTAAACGGCATCGAACCGTTGACACAAACCGAATGCAAACTGCCACAAAGGCCGTCTGAACAAAGTAAAATTCCTGATTTAGCTGATGTTAAAGGCCAGCATACCGCTCGCCTTGCTTTGGAAATCACAGCGGCAGGCGGACACAGCCTGCTGATGATGGGTCCTCCGGGTACGGGCAAATCCATGCTTTCGCAACGTTTGCCTGGCATCCTTCCGCCTTTGACCGAAGACGAATTAGTCGAAGTATGGGCATTGCGTTCGCTCCTGCCCAACCATCAACAGCAACTCGACAACAACCGTCCTTTCCGCAGCCCTCATCACAGTGCCAGCTCGGCAGCCATGGTAGGTGGCGGTTCAGACCCACGTCCGGGCGAAATTTCATTGGCGCACCATGGTGTGTTGTTTTTAGACGAATTACCCGAGTTTGACCGTAAAGTATTAGAAGTGTTGCGCGAACCTTTGGAAAACGGCGAAATCCATATTTCTCGCGCCGCACGCCAAGCAGTTTATCCGGCAAAGTTCCAACTTGTCGCCGCCATGAACCCCTGCCCTTGCGGCTATCTTGGCCATCCATCCAAACCTTGCCGCTGCACGCCTGAAAGCGTTGCCCGCTACCGCAACAAAATTTCAGGGCCATTGCTCGACCGTATTGACTTAACCATCGAAGTACCCAGCCTTTCCGCCGCCGAGCTGATGCAACAAGAAGCCGGAGAATCCAGTGCCGCCGTATTAGAACGCGTTACCGCCGCGCGCAAAATCCAATATAACCGACAAGGCAAAGTCAATGCCGACCTGAGTGTCAGCGAGCTCGATGGTAAAGCCCGTATCCAAAAAGAAGCGCAAGAAGCCTTGGGAACCATGCTTGAAAAACTGTCTCTTTCCGCTCGAAGTTTCCACCGCATCATGCGCGTCGCCCGTACACTGGCCGATTTGGCAGGCGACGAAGAAGTCAGCAAAACCCATGTGATGAAAGCCATCGGCTTCCGTCGCGCCCTTTAACTTTTCAGACGACCTGAATCTTTATGTTTAAGTAAAACTAGAGTAAACAAAGCATCAGGATTTTGCCGTCTATAACGGTTATTGATAAAATATCGAATCCAAACTCAGACAGTCTCCCTTCAGGCCGTCTGAACCCATTATTACAAGGTAAGTCATGAAAAAATCTACACAATATGGCAAAGGCTTGGCCGGTTTCTTTTTCGGCCTGATACTGGCAACAGGTATTATTGCCGGTATTTTGTTCTTCTTGAACCAAGGCAACCAAAACGTTTTCAAAGAGCTGACTCAGTCTAAACAAAGCGAAGAACCTGAAATCCTGAAACCTCAAGACAAAGCAGAGAAACGCCTAGCTACCGACACTTCATCTACCCAAGCAGATGAAGAAAAAGCCAAAGCAGAAAAAGAAGCTGCTGAAAAAGAAGCAGCAGAGAAAGAAGCCAAAACTAAAGAAGAGGCTGAAAAGGCTGCCAAAGAAGCTGAAGAAAAAGCTCAAACGGAAAAAGAAGCTCAGGAAAAAGCTGAACAAGCAGAACGTGAAGCCAAAGAAAAAGCGGATAAAGCTGAAGCAGAAAAAGCTGAAAAAGCCGCCGCCGACAAAGCTGAACGCGAAACCAAAGAAAGAGCAGACAAAACTGCCGCCGATAAAGCCGAACGTGAAGCCAAAGAAAAAGCCGCAAAAACGGAAGCAGAAAAAGAGGCCGCCAAGAAAAAACTGGCCGAGAAAAAAGCCGAATTAGAGAAAAAACGCGCAGAAAAAGCCAAAGCTGAAAAAGAAGCTACTGATAAAACTGCAAAAGATAAAAAAGCAGCCGACCAACTGACCGACAAACAAAAAGAGCGTGCCGAGCGCAAATTGGCTGAGAAAAAAGCAGCCGAAGCCAAAAAACAAAACAAGCCGACACCTGAGCAAATCCTCAACAGCGGCAGCATCGAAAAAGCACGTAAAGTAGCAAATGCCTCTGCAACAAAAGAAAGCAGCAACACTGCAAGTAAACAGTCAGCAGAAAAAGCCGAAGCGACTGCCAATAGCGGTAAAAAGGCATTCCTGCAACTTGGTTCATATGCAGACCGTTCCAGCGCAGATTCACAACGTGCGAAATTGGCTATTTTAGGTGTTTCTTCCAGAGTGGTTGAATCGCAAAACGGCGACAAAACCATTTACCGAGTTCAAAGTAACACCATGCCGCAGGAAGCCGCTGTGAAACTGCAAAAAAACCTGCAAGGCCATAATATCAACAGCTTGATTCGTTCTAGCAAATAATGGAATCACTGATGAAGCAGCATATAAAACAAACCATTGCCGCACTCAGCCTGAGCCTGCTCAGTCTGAGTGCGCAGGCTGCTACCGAGGGCGTGGACTATACTGTCCTCAGTCGCCCTATTCCGCAGCAACAAGCCGGAAAAATTGAAGTGCTAGAATTTTTCGGCTACTTCTGCGTCCATTGTTACCATCTCGATCCCGTTTTGTTGCAACACAGCAAAACCTTTGCCAAAGATGTTTCCTTACGGACAGAACACGTCGTTTGGATGCCTGAAATGTTAGGCTTGGCCAAGGTTGCCGCAGCCGTCAATCTTTCAGGTTTGAAATATCAAGCCAATCCAGTCATCTTCAAAGCAGTTTACGAACAAAAAATCAACCTGGCTGATGCAAATGTATTCCGATCATGGGTCGGCAAACAGACAAGTTTTGACAGTCAAAAACTGCTTCAAGCCTACAATAGCCCTGCTGCCGCGTCGACTGCTGCAAAAATGCAGCAATTGACGGAAACTTATCGAATTGAAAACACACCAACTGTCATTGTCGGTGGTAAATACAAAGTCAATTTCAATGGTAGCGACTGGAAAGTCGGTATGAAAACCATAGATGACCTCATCGTCAAAGTCCGTCGCGAACAATCCTCAAAACCACTTTAACTATTCAACAAAAGAAAGACGGCCTCAAGGCCGTCTGAAAACTTATGGACATTCTGATTTTATTTAAAGCACTTATTCTCGGTATTATCGAAGGTTTAACCGAGTTCCTCCCTATTTCCAGTACCGGTCACTTGATCGTATTCGGCGACTTAATGAATTTCCAAAGTAACGGTAAAGTATTCGAAATTGCCATCCAGCTCGGTGCCGTATTAGCCGTCGTATTCGAATACCGCCAACGATTTACCCATATTATAAAAGGACTCGGTAAAGAACGGACAGCCAATCGCTTTGTACTGAATTTATTTATTGCCTTCATACCTGCCGCAATTGTGGGTCTATTATTCAGCAAACAAATTAAATTACACCTTTTCAACCCGATTACTGTTGCTACCATGCTGGTACTCGGTGGCTTCTTCATTTTATGGGTTGAAAAACGCCAAACAACAGTCAAACCTAAAGTCAACCATGTAGATGATATGCGCCCAATCGACGCATTTGTTGTAGGATGTGCCCAAATCTGCGCCCTTATCCCTGGCACATCACGTTCAGGCAGTACCATCATGGGCGGTATGTTGTGGGGGCTGGAACGTAAAACGGCTACCGAATTCTCATTTTTCCTTGCTGTACCGATGATGATTGCGGCAACAGGTTACGACATCTTAAAAAACTACAAACTCTTTACCTTGCAAGATGTCGGACAAATTGCCATCGGTTTTATCGCTGCATTTATCGCCGGTTTATTGGCAGTAAAAGCTTTGCTGAAATTTGTCTCCAGTAAAAACTATGTGCCTTTTGCCTACTACCGTATTGTATTTGGTGGTCTGATTCTCCTTACTTGGATACTGGGCTGGGTCAGCTGGAGCGAATAACCCCTTTCCCCAAAGGACGTGCCTGTGCACGTCCTTTTTTCTTTATCCGCTTCCTCCCTTTAGATCAGATTTCTACCCCATAAAAGGCCGGCACTCCGCATCATTACCCCTAAATATCTCCTCACCGTCCGTACAACTGCCCTTCCCCTTCATCTTCCCGCACACCACCGCCGTCAGCGACTCGTTCAAACGCAGCACCCTCGGCTCCGCTTCCCTATCCAGCGCCACCGCCTTCAAGGTAAACTTACCCTCCAGGATGCCCTTAGCCTGACCGCTCATCCTGATACAGAAACCGCCCGCCTCCTTCACCGGCAGTTCCGGCCACTTCGTCGACGTCAGCTTAAAGCTGCCCTTTTTCGCGTAGAACTGCTCCATAAAGCGCGCATTTTCCAGCAGCGCGGCATGCGCTGCACGCAGGTTGGCCGAGCGGACCGATTCCCGATAGACCGTAAAGGCAGCCGTCGCCAATATCGAAACCAACAGCATCACCACCAACAGCTGTATCAAAGAATACCCCCTCTGCACAGTTGCCCTATTCCGTTTTCCGTTAAATGCCTTTGAGTACATATCTTTATTCCCTTTATCTTTTATATCCCCTATCCGACAAGAGGCTATCCGTTTATCCCTTTACCCAATGAAAGCCCCATTAGCCCAAGTTTTATTGCCACTGCCCATACAAAGCCGCCCGTCAGCCCGAACCGGCAAACGGTTCGGCCTCGGGGCGGCATATACGGCACAAACGTCCGTCAGACTTATTTTTTCACGGCAGGCTGGGCGGCCTTAGGCGCGGCAGAAGAAACCGTCGCCTCCGCCTTCAACTTATTCAGCACCGCATCACCGATGCCCTTCACGTTTTTCAGTTCCTCCACCGATTTGAACGCACCGTTCTTCTGACGGTATTCCACAATCGCCTTCGCCTTAGCCGGACCGATACCCGGCAATGCCTCCAGTTCGGCAGAAGACGCGGTATTGATGTTCACGGCAGCTAAAGAGAACGCCGCACAGATGGCGGCAAACGCACCAAATAAAAATTTCTTCATC